>NZ_SMKX01000150.1 GCF_004349055.1 Kribbella antibiotica | reverse complement strand
GCGCCGCCCAACGCCAACACCTTCCCCGCCCCACCGCCGTACGTGCCCGGTCCGAACCCAGACCGCCCGCAGGACCGTTGAATGGATCTCAACTGGCCCGGCTGCCGCAACGTTCGCGATGTCGGCGGCTTGCCGACCACTGACGGTCGCACGATTCGGTACGGCGTACTGGTTCGTTCTGAGAGCTTGCAGTATCTGACGGACGAGGGCGTTGAGGCCGTACGGCGGTCTGAGGTCACCCGGATCCTCGATCTGCGCAGCGACGGCGAGGTTCAGGACTGGCCGACCCCGTTCACCGGTACGGCGATTGCTGTCCGGCAGATGCTCGCGGATCCGGCCGACCCGGAGCACGGGCAGCCGACGATCATTGCGGCCTGCACGTGGATGCTGGATCGGCGGCCGACGTTGTTCGCGGCCGCGGTGAAGGCGATTGCGGATGAGCCGGAGGGTGCGGTCGTCGTGCACTGCCATGGCGGCAAGGACCGGACCGGCATGGTTGTCGCGCTGGCGCTGAGTATCGCGGGAGTGCCGCGCGACGAGATCGTGGCCGACTACTTCCTCACCCAGTCTCGTCTGGCGCCTTGGCTGGAGGAGCAGCTCGCCGAGGAGCCGGACGCGTCGAAGCACCCGGAGATGATCGAGTTCCGCGATACCCGCGCCGAGTCCCTGGTCGCGATCCTGGACCACGTAGACAAGACCTACGGAGGCCCCGAGGCGTATCTACGCCATGGGGGCCTCACGACAGAGGACTTGGATCGACTTCGCCAGCGGCTGCTGGGTTAGACGGTGCGGGGCTTTTCTCTTAGACCGACGATGAAGCCCAGGCCCCAGGACATGTGCATGGTGGCGCAGATCAGCGGCATCTGGGCCAGGGCCTTCCAAGGCAGGTAGCGGCCCTCGACGGCCGAGCCGAACAGGAGCAGCAGGCCGTAGCCGAGCGGGGCCAGGAAGCCCAGGTCGAGCCACGGGTTGCCGGTGGCCAGGCCGATGATGCCCAGGATGGTGCCGAGGACGATCCCGACCACCGCGACCGGCGGCGCCAGGTAGCGCTTGCTGGCGGTCTCGGGGTGCCGGCGGATGACCTCGCGCCGCCACTGGCCGGTGTGGAAGAACTGCTTGGCCACCGCGGACAGCGAAGACCGCGGCCGATACGTCACCGACAGATCCGGGGTGAACCAGATCAGGCCACCGGTCTTGCGGATCCGGTAGTTCAGCTCCCAGTCCTGGGCACGGTGCATGGTCTCGTCGAAGCCACCGACCCGCTCCAGCGCCGTACGGCGGAAGACCCCGAGGTACACGGTGTCTGCGGGGCCGGCCTTGCCGCCCTGGTGGAAGGTCGAGGCGCCCAGGCCCAGCCGCGAGCGGTACGCACAGGCGACCGCCATCTCGGTCGGGGTCCGGCCCTCGGCCGCCATCACGCCGCCGACGTTGTCCGCGCCGCTCTCGTCCAGCACCTCGACCGCGCGGGTGATGTACCCGTCGGTCAGCGCGCCGTGGCCGTCGACCCGGACCAGGATGTCGTGCCGCGCGTGCGCGATGCCGACGTTCAGCGCGGCCGGGGTCTTACCGGTCGGGTTCGCGATGATGCTGATCCGCTGATCCTCACCGGCCAGCCGGTCGGCGATCTCCTGGGTCCGGTCCTTGCTCGGCCCGATGGCGAGCACGACCTCGAGCTCACCGGGGTAGTTCTGGTCGAGAACCCGCCCTACTGCCTCTTCGAGATGACGTTCCTCGTTCAGCACGGGCATCACGACGGAAACGGGCGGCCACTGGGACAACGGCATATCAGGTCAGGCCTTACAGATCGAAGCGACGTCATCGACGTCGTTGGCGGGTTTGGTCGGTGAGCTCGTCGGCTTGCTGGTCGACGTACTCGGCTTCTTCGTGGTCGTGCTCTTAGGAGTATCGGTGGTCTTACCGTCGCCGGACTCGGCGGCCTTGTCCAGCGCTTCTGATTTTTCGATCGCCTGGGCGACCTTGGTACGGATCAGGTCGAAGTCCGGGTTGCCGGTGTGGATCAACGGGGGGACCGCGGAGAAGCTTGACACCGGCAGCTTCTTCGCGTCCAGCGCGAGGTCGGTGAAGGTCCCCAGCTCACCGGCCGGGATGCTCGTCTTGACCACTTGCTTGCTGGCCGAGGCAATGCCCTGGAACTTGGTGAGCACGGTCTGCGGCGACAACTGGTTCAGCATCGCAGACATCACGCACTTCTGCCGAGTCATCCGCTCGTAGTCCGAGGACTCGGCGCGGGACCGGGCGAACCAGAGGGCGTGGTAGCCGTCCAGGTGCTGGTTCTTACCGGCCTCGATGTAGCCCTTGATCGGTGAACTACCGCCGCCGATCGGGACCTTCTTGCCGATGTCGAGAGTGATGCCGCCGACCGCGTTCAGCAGGTCGCGGAAGCCGGCCAGGTCGATCAGCACGTAGTAGTTGATCTTCAGCCCGGTGACCGCCGAGACAGCTTGGCTGGTTGCGGTCTCACCGGGATTCGGGTCGCCGGGGAAGAGGTTCTTGTGACCGGCCGCGTAGGTGTAGACCGCGTTCAGCAGACACTCGGCGGCGCACTTGCTCCACTGGAAACCGTTCGGGAACTGCTTGGCCATCGGCGTACCGGCGGGGAACGGGACTTTGGCCAGGTTGCGCGGCAGGCCGATCAGGACGGTCCGGCCGGTGTCGGCGTCGATGCTCGCCACCGTCATGCTGTCCGGCCGGGTGCCGATCCGGTCGGCGCCGGAGTCACCGCCCATCAGCAGCACGTTGTAGCGGCCGTGCTCGGCGTTCGACTCCTGGCCGTTGCCGAAGACACTGGCCACGAAGTCGCGCTGGGTGTTCACGAACGAGCTGGCCCAGATCAGCGCGCCGGCGACCACGAACACCAGGACGCCGTCCAGGATGCTGGTCGCGAGCCGGTGGTTGCGCTCCAGCATCATCGGCTGGGCGATCCGGTAGGCGTCGACGAACAAGGCGGCCCAACCGATGGCCAGCAGGATCAGCAGGATCTGGACGATCCGCAGGGTGCCCGGCCGGGCCATCAGGTTGATCGCTCCGGCGCGCCAGATCAGCGCCAGGACGATGATGAAGATGATGATCGCGAGCAGGCCCGCGATGACTCGCCAGGCCCATCGCCCGGCTCGTTTACTGCCCGCCACGATCTGCGCCGACCCCGGCAGTATCAGGGTCATCAACAGCAGCGCCAGGGCCCGCTTGAACCGCACCGGCTCGCTGAGGTTGCGCAGGTCTGCTTTCTCCTGCGGCATGAGGTCCTTCCGTTCTCGGCTCGGGCGGGCTGTTGCCGACCGTACCGTGTCGTCCTGGCGGTCAGTTGGTACGACGTGCCGGAGGACGCGATGGTTCGAGCCGGAGCGGGTCCGAAAACGAAGAGTAGCAGGATGCACACGGAGTGCAGGAAAACCCCTGCATACACCCTGTGATCAGCCAGATTCACACGGTTGTGATGGTGTTCGGCGGTTGAGATCGGGTTACCTGAGAGGGCCCAAATCGACAGTGAGGAACCGCCCCCCATGAAACTGTTCCGTCCGCTTTTTGCCGTCGCCGCCGCTGCGGCGCTCACGCTGACCGGTCTGAGCGCTGCCCAGGCCGCGCCGGCGCCCGCCGCCCCGGCCAAGGTGCTGGCGCCCGGTGGCGACTTCACCGGGATCGCTGCGCTGAGTAACTGTTCCGGGTCGCTGGTCCGGTTCGCCTCGTCGGTCTCGACCGATCCGGGCCTGATCCTGACCAACGGTCACTGCTACGAAGGCGGCATGCCGCAGCCGGGCGTCGTACTGGTCGACCGGTCGTCCACCCGGTCGTTCACGTTGCTGCGGCCGAACTCGAACAACGCCGGTACGGTCCGGGCCAACCGGGTCCTGTACTCGACGATGACCAAGACCGACGTCACGCTGTACCGGCTCACCGAGACCTACGCGGCGATCCAGTCCCGGCTGGGTATCCCGGCGCTGACGCTGTCCCAGTCTGCCCCGGCTGCCGGCGCGGGGATGGCCGTCGTTTCCGGTTACTGGAAGCGGATCTACACCTGCTCGGTGCAGGCCACCATCCCCGAGCTGCGCGAGGCCGGCTGGGTGATGAAGAGCTCGATCAAGTACCGCCAGCCGGGCTGCGAGACCATCGGCGGCACCTCGGGTTCGCCGATCGTCAGCACCTCCACCGGTGAGGTCATCGGCGTCAACAACACGGGCAACGAGGACGGCGCCCGCTGCACGCTGAACAACCCGTGTGAGGTCGACGCGAACGGCAACATCACGGTTCAGAAGGGCGCGGCGTACGGCCAGCAGACCTGGTGGTTCTACACCTGCCTGTCCGCCAGCCGCACGATCGACCTGAACAAGGCCGGCTGCCTGCTCCAGAAGCCGTAACTCTCTGTACGCCCCTGAAGGTTCATCCTTCAGGGGCGTATTCATTTGGGGCGTACTCATGGGGTGACGTAAGACACTGTGATTCGGGTAACGTCCGGGCGCATGGCAGTCGACTCCCCCCTGCAGGCAACATTCACGACGAACTGGGCGAGCCCATTCGGGGTGCGGACCCGGCTGATCGCGGCCAGTGCGCTGATGCTCTTCACCGAGCTCGCGCTGATCCGTTGGACCGGCTCGAACGTCGTCCACCTCAGCTACTTCTCCAACTTCGTGCTGCTCGGTTCCTTCCTCGGCATCGGGATCGGGATCCTGCGGTCCAGCCGCGCCAAGTGGCTTCCCTACTACTCGCCGCTGATGCTCGGCCTGCTCGTCCTGGTGATCGCGTGGAAACCCGTCACCGTCGATCGCGGTTCGTCGTCCAGCGTCATCTACTTCACCAGTCTGAGTACGACGGGACCGCCGGTCTGGGTGATCCTGCCGATCGTCTTCATCGCCGCGGCCGTGGTGCTCGCCGGTCCGGCCGAACTCGTCGGCCGCTGCTTCAGCGAGTTGCCGCGACTGACGGCGTACCGGTTCGATCTGGTCGGTTCGCTGATCGGGATCATCGCGTTCACGGGGCTGTCGTTCCTCGGGGCGCCGCCGATCTGGTGGGGACTGATCGTCACGATCGTCTTTGCCGGGTTGATGATTCCGCGCCGTGCGCAACCGGCGGTCGCGCTGGTATTGAGTGGTGCGCTGGTGCTCGTGCCGCTGTTCGCGATGCTCGGCGTGCTGTTCAACGAGTCGACGAAGGCGGAGAACAGTTGGTCGCCGTACTACAAGGTGCAGACCGCGTACGACACCTACCGGGGCCAGTCGCTGCTGACCCTCACGGTGAACGGCGTACCGCACCAGCAGGCGATCGCGGCTGACTACCGGCTGCAGTGGGAGCCGCAGTACGGGCTGCCGTACGAGCGGGCGAACGCCGGCAAGGCGCCGAAGAACGTGCTGATCATCGGGGCGGGATCCGGTTCGGATGTCGCGATCGCGTTGAAGAAGGGCGCGACCCACGTCGACGCGGTCGAGATCGACCCGCGGATCCGCGACCTCGGCAAGGCCCTGCACCCCGACAAGCCGTACCAGGACCCGCGGGTGTCGTCGCACATCGACGACGGGCGGGCGTTCTTGTCGCGGACCGACAAGAAGTACGACCTGATCATGCTGGCGCTGCCGGATTCGCTGACGCTGGTGAACGGGGCCAGTTCACTGCGGTTGGAGAGCTACCTCTTTACCCAGCAGGCATTCGAGTCCGCGCGCGACCACCTGAACCCGGGTGGGGCGTTCGCGATGTACAACTACTACCGCGAGACCTGGCTGATCGATCGCCTCGCGCTGACCGCCGAGAAGGCGTTCGGGCACAAGCCGTGCGTGGACAAGATGGGCGACTCGCTGCAGCAGGCAGTCGTGACAGTTGGACTGACCGCTGCCGATCAGACCTGCCAGACCACGTGGGCCGGCGCTACGTCGATCACTCCGCCGCCCGCGACCGACAACCGTCCGTTCCTCTACCTGTTCACCGACCGCATCCCGCCGCTCTACCTGATCACGCTGGGACTGATCCTCGTCGCGGGCGTCGTCGGTGTCGGCATCGCGGGCGGCGGATCGTCGTACAAGCGGATGCGTCCCTACACCGATCTCTTCCTGCTCGGCGCAGGCTTCATGCTCCTGGAGACGAAGAGCATCACCGGGTTTGCCCTGCTCTTCGGTACGACGTGGGTCGTGAACGCGATCGTGTTCGCCGGAGTGCTCGTCGCGGTACTCGCTGCGGTCGAAGTCACGCGGCGGTTCCGAACTCCACCGACCAAGGTGATGTTCGGGATCCTGTTCGGTGGGCTGGTGCTGTCGTGGATCTTCCCCGACGACTGGCTGCTCTCGATGCCGCTCGGACTGCGGGCGCTGGTCGCCGTGGTGATCGCCTTCACGCCGATCTTCGCCGCCAACGTCATCTTCGCGAAACGCTTCACCGACACCGAAGACGGTACGGCGTCCTTCGGCGCGAACCTGCTGGGCGCGATGCTCGGTGGCTGTCTCGAATACGCGGCGCTCATCATCGGCTTCCACGGCCTGCTGATCATCGCGGCGGTGCTGTATCTCGGGGCGTTCCTGCTGCGGCCAAAATCCAAGGCGGTCACCGGTGGCTAGCTGCTAGGTTCTGATGTCTGGGTCGCTCGGACCTCCGCTACCGGAGGGAGTGACCATGGAGGAGTACTACCGTGAGCGCGCGACGGAGTACGACAAGATCTACGAAAAGCCCGAGCGCCAGGAGGACCTCGCCACGCTGCGAGGCCTCCTGCCACCGCTCGTCGCCGGCCGCTCGGTGCTGGAGATCGCGTGTGGGACGGGCTACTGGACAACGGTGCTGGCGTCTTCGGCGCGGTCGGTGCTGGCGACCGATCTGAACGAGTCGACGCTGGCTGTCGCGCGGACTCGGTCGTATGCGTCGCCGGTGCGGTTCGCTGTGGCGGATGCCTTTGATCTGGCGGCTGTTCCGGGGGAGTTTGACGTGATCTTCGTCGGGTTCTTCTGGTCGCATGTGTTGCGGGCGGAGGTAGGGCAGTTTGTGGATGGGCTGTTGTCGCGTTCGCCGCTGGTGATTCTTGCTGACAACCGGTATGTCGAGGGGAGTAGTTCGCCGATTACTCGGGTTGGTGGTGCGGGGGATACGTATCAGACTCGGCGGTTGTCGGATGGGCGTGAGTTCGAGGTGTTGAAGAATTTTCCTTCGCCTGTGGAGTTTGCGGGTTGTCGTACTGATCTGACGTATTACTGGCTGGCCAGTGTTTCGCGTTGAGTGGTTGTCGCGGCGCCCGGCTGGGGTATCGCTGGGATGCGGCCGGTCAGGATCGGCTTGTGGCTGGTCGCCGCTGCGGCCGATTTACAGTGGGAGGGTGGTGCGGCCCGGCGCGTGGCTGAGGTACTGGCGAGGTCGGCGATCGCGTTCCCGCCGATTGAGGTGCTCGCTATGGTTGCGGCCGGTTGTGGGGATGCCTGGAAAGTGGCCCTTGTTGGTGGTGAAAAGCGCTGGCAAGGAGGCCGGGGGTGCTGCCGTGCCCGACTGACCCTGGCTGCCGCGCTGGTGCCCCTTTTTCGTCGCGGTGCTGTCCAGTTGTCGGGGGTTTGTGGGCTTGGTGGTGGGCGTGAACAAGTAATGACCTGTTCCGGCCCACCGTTTCTTGTTCAAGCCCCCAACTGTTGGCCCGGCTGGACTCGCCGGCTCACTACGCGTGAGTTTTTCGGCGTATGGACCCGAAAAATCCCCGCGTAGCGCGAAACGGCAGGCGGATACGCCGGTGGAACTCCCCAGTGCCCGATTCGTGAGGTATCCGGGCGGGTTGGGGAGCGAAACTGACCTGGAATGACGGGTAAAGCTCCCCGGCCCCACCCACTAGCCCGCGAGGAGATCTGGGTGGAACGTTTTGTGTAAATGGCGACATGAAGTTTCCACACTGGCGCTGCTTTTCGACCTCAGCCATAGCGGGCACCTCAAGCAGCGCGAGCGCGATCGCCTACCTCGCCAGTACCTCAGCCCCGTGCCGGGCTCAGCCAAGCTCTTTATGTAACGCGGCCGCCGCGGCGACCAGCCACAGACAACGTGCCCGGCTTGTCCGGTGCGGCGAGCAACCACACTGCCGTACCGAAACCCCAGGCTGGTACGGGATCGGCCCGTTTGAGCGGCTCGCTGGGAGCAGGGTGCGAAGATCGTTGTATGACATGGCTTGTGACTGGTGGGGCTGGGTATATCGGGGCGCACGTGGTGCGGGCGTTCCTTGCTGATGGCATCGATGTGGTGGTGGTCGATGACCTGTCGAGCGGGAAGGCGGAGTTCGTGCCGGACGGGGTGCCGTTCGTGCAGGCGAATCTGCTGGACGGCGCGGCTGTGAAGTCGGCGTTGGCGGGGGTGAGTGGGGTTGTGCACCTGGCTGGGTTCAAGTACGCCGGGGTTTCGGTGGACAAGCCGCTGCACACATACACGCAGAACGTGACGGCGATGGTGTCGTTGCTGGAGGCGATGGACGCGCAAGGGGTGCGCAACATCGTGTTCTCGTCTAGTGCGGGGGTGTACGGGACGCCGACCGTCGAGACGGTCACGGAGGAGACGGCGTCCGCGCCGGAGTCGCCGTACGGGGAGACGAAGTTGATCGGGGAGTGGCTGCTGCGGGACCAGGCCAAGGCGGTCGACCTCAAGCACACCTCGTTGCGGTATTTCAATGTGGTCGGGTCGGGCGACACCACCGTGTACGACGCCAGTCCGTACAACCTGTTCCCGATCGTGTGCAACCTGCTGTCGCAGGGGAAGGTGCCGCAGATCTACGGCACCGACCACCCGACCCCGGACGGCACCTCGGTCAAGGACTACGTGGACGTCGCCGACCTCGCTCGCGCGCATGTCGCCGCAGCGCGGGCGCTCGACGCCGGTACGGCGCTTGAGACGGTCTACAACCTGGGTTCGGGAACCGGTACGTCGGTCCGTCAGATCATGGACGCGGCTCGGCGGGTGACGGGGATCGACTTCACGCCGACCGAAGGTCCGCGCCGGCCCGGCGACCCGTCCCGCGTCGTCGCGCAGGGCGAGCTCGCGGCGCGCGACCTCGGCTGGAAGAACACGCACACGGTCGACGAAATGTTCGCCTCCGCCTGGAAGGCCTGGCCGGCCAACCGCTGAGCCTGGCTGGAGTTACAGTCCGGGCATGTCTGATGCATCCGGTCCCGTCCCGGCGTACTTGCGCCCGGACGAGCCGGTTGCCTGCCCCTGCGGGCGGGCTCCGCAACAGCCGTGGCGGACGCGGGATGCGACGTACAGTCCGGCGTCGTTCATCAGCGGACTGTTCTGGGTCGCTCTCGGCGCCGGCTCGGCGATCGGCGGCTTTGCCGTCTTCGGTGCTGCGCTGCTTGGCGTGCTGCTGGGGTTTGCGGTGGGCGCCGCGGTGGTTCAGGGACGGCGCGGCCACCGCGGGTGGTGTTTGGTACGACGGGCAGCCTGGTTCGGGATCGCCGTACCGGGGCTGCCGTTGCGGGTGCTTGTTTCGTTTGGCTTCTAGTACTTCTTCGCGAACGGGCCTGAGGTGCTGAGGACGAGTGGCGCTGGGCCGGTCAGTACGCCGCCTTCGACGGGCAGGGTTTGGCCGGTGATCCAGGAGGCGTCCTCCGAGGCGAGGAACGCGACCGCGGCTGCGATGTCCTCGGGCTCGCCGACGCGACCGAGCGGGTAGAGCTGCGAGAGGGTCTCGAGCGCTTCGGGGTGACTGTCCCAGTTCGGGGTGCGAATGGTGCCGGGGGCAACGACATTGAAGCGGACGCCGAGGTCGCCGTACCGGGCTGCGTAGTTCAGGGTCATCGCGATCTGACCGGCCTTGGCTGCCGAGTACTCGATGTTGCCGAAGGCGGCGAGGCCGTTGACCGAGCTGATGGTGACGACGTTGCCGCGGGACTCCACCAGATGCGGTAGCGCCGCCTGGATACAGCGGGAGGCGCCGACGAGCGTGAGGTCGAGTTGGCGGTGCCAGTCCTCATCGGTGGTGTCTTCAGGGACGCTCGTGACGATGCAGCCGCCCGCGTTGTTGACGACCACGTCCAGCCGGCCGAACCGCTCGACAGCCTTCGCCACGGCGGCGTTGACGTCGTCACGGCTCATCACATCGGTCCGTACGCCGATCGCCTGGTCGCCGAGCTCGGCCGCGAGTTCGGCGATCTTGTCTTCCTGCAGATCGGTGATGACCACCGAACCGCCCTCGGCCGCAATCCGCCGTACCACCGCAGCGCCGATACCCTGCGCGCCCGCCGTGACTAGTGCCACCCGCCCCTCGAACCGCTGCACTCTTCAGTCCTCCAGGACTCGATCGACCTTCTCGTCCGCCACCCGGCGGTCGAGTTTCGCGGGATCCAGGTTGCGGCACAACACGATCGAGCCGCCACCGATGATCGCCCCGATCAAAACCTCAAGTCCGTCGCGGGTCGTCAGGTC
Source organism: Kribbella antibiotica (assembly GCF_004349055.1). Classification (GTDB taxonomy): domain Bacteria; phylum Actinomycetota; class Actinomycetes; order Propionibacteriales; family Kribbellaceae; genus Kribbella; species Kribbella antibiotica. Next base: position 11,162 of record NZ_SMKX01000150.1, on the reverse strand, counting down.
GCGCGTGGTCAGGATGCGGTCCGCGATCGGCTCCGCCGTACCGATCAGGTCGGCATGCGTGAGTTCGTCGTACGCCGGGGAGTCGGCCGAGGGCGCGTCGAACGGGACGAACAGGTCGGGGTGGTTGTAGACCTCGGCGCCGTAGTCCTGGATGCCCTCGGGGATCGGTTCGCGGAACCGCCCGCCGAGCGGGAGGAGCGCAGACGCGACCGTTGTCCGCTCGCCCTTGACCGCGAAGTCGGGGCCGGTGATCGCGAGCGTGCCGTCGCCAGAGGTGAGCGAGGCACCGGCCGACCAGGTCGCCAGCGCCCAGACCACACCGAGCCAGTGCGGCGGCAGACCGATCGCGACCGTCTCACCGGCCTCCACGTCGTACTCGTCGACGAGCAGGTTGGCGGTCTTGGCCACCCAGTTCGCCGTGGTCACGGCGCTGAGCTCGATCCGCTCACCCGTCACGTCGTCGTAGTAGGTGAGGAACGGACTAGCACCGTCCCGGCGGACCGCAGCAGCGAAAACCTCGGGCAGAACCTGTGACATATGGCCCACCCTACGGTCCCGCCGGCGACGTAGCTTGGGAGGGGACTACCGGAAAGAAGGCTGGTCATGGTTCCGCAATTGATGCTGCCAGAGGGCGGCGAATGGGTTGTCATCTTCATCGTCGTCTTCCTGCTGTTCGGCGCGAAGAAGATCCCCGAACTCACCCGCAGCGCCGCCCAGGCGATGAAAGAGTTCAAGAAGGTCCAGAACGGCGACGACGACACCCCGTCGGCCGTCACTGCGCAACCGACGCAGGCCGTCACTTCGCAACCGACGGTGAGCGACCGGCCCCAATAGGGTTTGCTCGCCGTGGGTGTCCACTGCGAGGGATCCGTCGGGTGATCGCCTAGGGTCGGGGCATGCTGATTGTGGGCGGCCTGGGACTGATCCTGGTGCTGACTGTTGCCACGGGCTACTTCGTGTCGCAGGAGTTTGCTTACGTGGCGGTGGATCGGAGCCGGCTGCAGACGTTGGCCGATGGCGGTGATGCGGCGGCGGTGCGGGCGTTGAAGGTGACTTCACGGCTGTCGTTCGTGTTGTCGGGGTCGCAGGTGGGGATCACGGTGACGGCGTTGCTGGCGGGGTATTTCGCCGAGCCGTACCTGGGTGAAGGGCTCGAGGGGGTGCTCGGGTCCGCCGGGGTGCCGCAGAGGGTCAGCACCACCTTGTCGGTGATCCTGGCCCTCCTGCTGGCGACGGTGATCCAGATGGTGCTGGGAGAACTGGCGCCGAAGAACTTGGCGATTGCGAAGGCCGAGGCGCTTGCGCTGCGGCTGTCGCGGTCGACGTTGATGTACCTGACGATCGCCGGCCCGATCATCCGGGTATTCGACGCCGCCTCGAACCGCATTCTCCGAAGGGTCGGGATCGAGCCGGTCGAGGAGTTGCCGCAAGGCGCGACTGCGCAGGAGCTGGACCGGATCATCGTCACGTCGTACGAGCAGGGCCTGCTGGACGAGGACACGATGCGGCTCCTCGACCGCGGTCTGGACTTCCGCGGCCGGATCGCCGACGAGGCGATGATTCCGCGGGTCGATGTCGTCACGGTGCACGAAGACGATCCGCTGACGAAGGTGGTCGAGCTGCAGGACACCGGCCACTCCCGGTTCCCGGTGATTGCGGGATCGGTCGACGAGGTGGTCGGGGTGATCGCGATCGGCGATGTCGTCGAGGTCGAACCGGCCGACCGCGGCCACGTGACCGTTGGCGCCCTCGCTTCCGCGCCGGTCGTCGTACCGTCCACGCTCCCACTTCCTGTCGTTCTCGAACGCCTCCGTACGTCGCATCGCCAGCTAGCGATCGTTGTCGACGAGTACGGTGGTTTCGCCGGGATCATCTCGCTGGAAGATATTGCCGAGGAGCTCGTCGGCGCGATCCGTGACGAGGACGATCTGCCGGAGACGTCACCGGTGCAAGGTGGGGACGGTTCGTGGGTTCTGCCCGCGCGGTGGCGCCTGGACGAGGTTCAGGAAGCGACCGGGATCGACCTGCCGGAGAGCGACAACTACGAGACCGTCTCCGGGCTCGTCATGGCTCGGCTCGGCCGGATCCCGGTGGTCGGTGACGAAGTGATCCTGGAGCTGCCGCACCGGCTCGACCACGAGGGGCGGCCGATTCCGGCAGAGTTCGTCAAACTCGTCGTACAGACGCTTGAGCGCCGGGTGCCCGGCCTAGTCGTGATGGAGCGGATCGCGTGAGTACGACGCTTGCTCTCGTCATCTCGGTTGGTTTGCTGGCGTTGAACGGGTTCTTCGTCGCGGCCGAGTTCGCGCTGGTCGCGTCCAAGCGGCATCGGCTCGAAGCGGCCGCTGCCGATGGGAGCCGGTCGGCGCGGGCTGCGATTGCGGGGATCAGTGAGCTGTCGCTGATGCTCGCCGGGGCGCAGCTCGGGATCACGTTGTGCACGCTGGGGCTCGGCTCGCTGAGTGAGCCCGCGGTCGCGCATCTACTGCATCCGTTGTTCGAGCTCGTCCACATCCCCGAGGGCGTCGGGCATGTGATCGCGCTGATCATTGCGGTCGGCGGGATCGGCCTGCTGCATGTCCTGCTCGGCGAGATGGCGCCGAAGTCGTGGGCGATCAGCAATCCCGAGCGCGCGGCGCAGGCGTTGGCGCTGCCGTTCCGCGGTTTCACGTACGTCGTTCGCCCGCTCCTGCTCGGCCTGAACGCGATCGCCAACCTCTGTGTTCGCCTCGTCGGCGTGACCCCGCAGAACGAGCTCGCCAGCGCCCACGGCCCCGACGAGCTCCGCCTGCTGATCGAGTCGTCCCGCGACCACGGCACCCTCGAAGCTCCCGAACACGAGCTGCTGACCGCGATGCTCGCCCTGCAGAACATCACGATCGCTCAGGTGATGGTTCCGTTGAAGGACCTGGCCACCGTCGAAGCCACGGCATCCGCCCGCGAAGTCGAGCTGACCAGCCGTCGCGAAGGACGCTCCCGCCTCGCAGTCATGACCGGTACGACGATCTGTGGCATCGTGCACGTCCGTGACGCCGCCCGCGCCACCACCGGCGGCGGTACGACGCTCCGTGCCGCCGAGCTGATGACCGCCCCACTGAACCTTTCGCCGAGCACTCCCGTCGCGACCGCGATCCGCACCATGCGCGACCACCGCTCCCAGCTCGCCGTCGTCTGCACCGGCACCGAACCGCTGGGTGTCGTAGCCCTCGAAGACTTGCTGGAGCAGGTAATCGGCGAGTTCGATGACGAGACCGACCCGATCGTCAGCGCCGCGGCAAAATCACCGGAGCGCCGGTCGCCGGATGTGGCCACACCTCCACCGGATGCCGATACACCTCAGTAAGCAGTTCAGCCGTCAAGACGTTCCTCGGGTTGCCGTCAGCAACGATCTTTCCGTGCGACAACACGGCAACCCGATCCGCATAGCCGGCCGCCAGGTTGAGGTCATGTACCACAACCACCACTGCATCATCGGCCGCCGCAGACTCCCGAGCCAACTGCAGAACAGCCTCCTGGTGGTGGAGATCCAAAGCGGCTGTTGGCTCATCCAGGAAGAGCAGCTGAGCCTCCTGCGCGAGCGCGCGGGCCAGTGACACCCGCGCGCGCTCACCGCCTGACAGCGAACTGAAAACCCGCTCACGAAACTCGGTGATATCGGCGGTCTCCAGCGCAGCCCGTACGGCGTTCTCGTCGTCCTCCGCCCGCGGGGTTCCGTACCACGGGGACCGCCCCATCGCCACGATGTCAGCCACGCTGAACGGGAAAGAGATTGTTGCCTGCTGCAACATCACCGCTCGCCGCATGGCTGTCTCCACTGGCGACCAATGGGGTAGCGGCTCACCCCCGAGGAAGACCTCGCCGCGGTCGGGGGCGTGGTCGCCGCTGAGGACGCTCAACAACGTCGACTTGCCCGCGCCGTTAGGGCCGACGAGAGCGAGGACTTCACCGGTCCGGACAGAGAGCGAGACGCCGTCGAGGATCGGCGTACCGCCCAGTTCGAGAGAGACCTCGCGGGCCTCGGCGATCGTCGTACCGATGGGCAGGCGGGCCGGGATCTGGCGCCTCATCCCCAACCCCCTTGCCGGGTGCGTGTGCGGCGGAGGAGCCAGAAGAAGAACGGCGCGCCGACGAGCGAGGTGATCATGCCGATCGGCAGATCAGCGTTACGGATCAACGTTCGGGCCAGCAGATCAGCAACGATCACCAGGACGGCGCCGCCCAGTGCGCTTGCTGGAAGCAACAATCTGTGCCCGGGGCCGGCGATCATCCGGATCAGGTGCGGTACGACGAGTCCGACGAAACCGATGATCCCCGAGAACGCCACACTCGCCCCGACGAGCAGGGCGACGACCACGATCACGGTCAGCCGCAACCGCTCGACGTCGACCCCGAGATGCCCGGCCGACCGATCACCCAGCGACAACAGGTCCAGTCGCCGAGCCAAGGCAACGGACGCGATCAACCCGACCAGAGTGAACGGCAGTACTGCGGTCACGGCCGGCCAGGTGGCGCCGTTCAGACTGCCCAGTTGCCAGAAGACCAGTTGCTCCCGAGCGCTGGTGTTCGCGATGAAGGTCGCGAACGAGATCAGCGTGAAGGCGAGCGAGTTCACCGCGATCCCGGTCAGCACCAACGTGACGACCTCGGTACGTCCGCTGGCCCGCGACAACGAGTGCACGAGCAACGTCGTACCCAAGCCTGTGATGAACGCGGCGACAGCGATCGTCCAGTTGCCGAGGAACGTCACCCCTGTCACGATGACGAGACTCGCTCCCACAGCGGCCCCGGACGACACTCCAACGACCGATGGCTCAGCCAGCGGATTCCCGAAGACTCCCTGCATCAGCGCTCCGGCCGTCGCGAGCGAGGCACCGACCAGCACTGCGAGCGCCACGCGCGGGAACCGCACCTTCCAGAGCGCGTTGTCCCCTTGGGGATGGTGCGGCATCGGCCCGAGATCCAGCCCGAGCCGATGCATGATCGACCCGATGATCTCGGCCGGCGGGATGTGGAGCTGCCCGATTCCCGCGGCCACGATCACCAGGACGATCAGTGCGACGGTCAGGAGACCAATCAGGCCCACCGAACGCAGACGACTCAAGGCGTGTAGACCGCCTTGGCGAGCGCGGCGACAGTCCGTCCGGTGCGCGGCCCGAAGCCGAGCAGTTCGGTGTCGTTCATGTCGATGATCCGGCGGTGCTGACCGGCCGGGGTCTGGCCGAGGCCGGGCAGTTTCAGCAGCCCGTCGACACCCTTCACCGATTTCAGCCCTTCGGTCATCACGATGATCACCTCGGGTTGCGCCCGGATCAGCGCCTCACTGGTCAGCGGTACGAACGACTTGTCCAGCCCGATATCGGTACCGGTGTCGATCCCGCCGATCGCCTCGATCATGGCGTCCGCCCCGGAACCAGGGCCGCTCATCAGATACACACCCGCCGTACCGCGGATGTAGAGGAATGTCATCCGCAGCGGCTTCTCGCCGGTCGGCGCGAGCGCCAGCGCCGACGAGATCTCGGTCGACGTGCGCTTGACCAGCTCCTCACCACGCTCCGGTACGCCGAGAGCGCCGGCGACCGCGCGAATCTGGCTCGGCATCCCGTCCATGGTCCGGGCGTCGGAGAAGAAGATCACCGGTACGCCGGAAGCCCGCAACTGCTCGATGACCTCGGGCGGCCCGATGCTCTTGTCGGTGAGCACGACCGTCGGATCCAGCGAGAGGATCGCCTCGGCGTTCAGATCGTGAGCGCTCGGGGTGACCTTCGGTAGCTTGGCCGCCTCCGGGAAGCCGGTCGAGGTGTCCCGCCCGACGACCTTGTCGCCGAGACCGAGGCTGAAGACGATCTCGGACAGCGTGCCGTAGAGGTCGACCGGGATGATCCGGCTGACGTCCTTGACCTGCACCTGCTTGCCGTCGCACGACTTCACGTCAACCGGCAGCTTCGGTGCAGCCGCCGACGTGACGGTATGGATCGCGTGGTCGGTCAGCGTCGCGGTTGCCGGCCCGGTCAGGGTGTGCGGGTCTGCGCTGGTCGCCGGAGCTTTGGTTGCCCTGGGCAATTGCTTGCCGTCGGCATCGGTCGTGACCGCGAAACCCTTCACCGGTGGGCGGCAGGCATCGACTGCGGCCGGCTGCTCGGCCACCGCGTTGGAGGCACAGCCCACGGCGACGAGAAGCAGCAGTACGACGAGGATCGCCGTACGGGAAGTTCGGGCCACTAGCGTCACGACGCGACCTGGGGGTAGCGGGGGAGGACCTGCTCGGCGAGCTCGGTCAGCACGTCGATGTTGTAGCGGTAGGCGACCAGGACCTCGTCGAGGACCTGCTGCTGCTCGCTCTCGTCGAACGGCGTCTCGTCCAGCAACTGCCGGTAGGCCTCGCGGAACGGCTTCGGGGAGATCTTGTCGAAGACGTAGAACCGAACACCGTCGCCACCGGGCACCAGACCGTAGTGCGTCGCGACCTGGCGGCCGATCGACTGCCCACCGGCGATGTCACCGAGGTAGCGGACGTAGTGGTGCGCGATGAATCCGCCGGGCCAGCTGGCCAATTCCTTCAGGCGCTCGGCGTACAGGAGTGTCTTCGGGGTCGGCTCCGGGACCGGGAGGCCGCGGGACTGTAGGTACGCCAGATCCGCCTGTAGCCAGTCGCGGCGGTACAGGTCGGGGAAGACGAAGCGGCCGGCGATCGGGTCGTCGGCCAACTGCTCGCCCAGCTCCTCCAGGGCGCGGTAAATCACCGCGTGCTGAGCGACCAGAGCGGCGTACCCCTGCAGGTCGAGGTCGCCCTTGGTGAGGGCGGCCAGATAGGTGCTCGCACCGGTGTCGCGGTGCATGAGCTGACTGCGTTCCCGGAAGCGCTGCGAGAACGGCGGCTGGGCGGTGGCCGACGGGCCCGATTGTAGGGTCACAAGAGTTAGGTTAGCCTAACCAAACTGAATTAGGTGAGGAGTTCGGTGTGAGATTCCGGGTGGGGTTGTTGGTGGCCGTCGCGGCGCTGGGGTTGGCCGGCTGGCCGGTCGCGGCGCAGGCGGCGAGTGGGCCGAACGGGCAGACCGTGACGGCATCGGTGACGACCGGGCTGAATCCGGCCGGCACCAAGGTGGCCGTCCGCGGCAGTGGATTCGACCTGAACAAGGGGATCTATGTCGCGTTCTGCGTCAATAAGGGCCCTGGGCAACTACCTTCGCCGTGCCTGGGTGGGGTGGACATGAAGGGCGAATCCGGTTCGTCGGTGTGGGTCTCGTCGAATCCGCCGTCGTACGGCGAGGGGCTCGCGAAGCCCTTCACTCAGTCGGGTGGCAAGGGGTCGTTCGAGGTGCAGCTGACCGTGAAGGCCAAGGACCAGTTCACCAACTGCCTGGACAAGAAGGTCGCGCCGCTCGGCTGCGTGATCGGGACCCGCGCCGACCACACCCGTACGGCGGATCGCAGCGCCGATGTGCTGATTCCGGTCACGTTCAGTGGCTCGGGTGGTCAGCCGTCGACGACGCCTAGCGCGACCAAGCAGCCCACGACTTCTCCCAGTACTGGCGCGAATCCCGGCGGCGGTAAGGACAAGCCGGGTGGGGTCCTCGCCAATACCGGTGGCCTTGCTCTTGGCTTCGGCATCGCCGCGATCGCATTGCTGGGGGCAGGCGCCGGGCTTGTTTTCGCCACTCGCCGTAAGAACACCAAGAAGGGGAATCTGGCATGAGCCGCCGCCTCGGCTTTGCACTGTTCGCGAGTTTGGCGGCGGTCGCCGCATCCAGTATCGGAGTAAACCCAGCACTGGCTGAGGTCACACCTACTCCGATCCCTGCGGCCCAGGTCTTCACACCGAAGATCGAGGTGTCGAAGACTTCTGAGATCACTCCGGGTGAGGATCTGCTGGTGAAGGGGTCTGGTTTCGACCCTGCCGCCAACGTTTCGCTGCGCCCGCCGGTGACTGTCGGTCAGCCGGCCGGCGTGTACGTCGTCTTCGGGTCGTTCGCGGACAACTGGCAGCCGTCGACCGGTGCCGACGCGACCACGCGGACGCTGCTCGACACGAAGTGGGCGGTCCCACAGGCGTCGTACGATCAGGTCTCTACCGACTTCCCGGCGCAGAAGCCGCGGATGGTGCTGCTGAACCCGGACGGCACCTTCGAGCTGACCGTGAAGACCAAGAAGGTCACCGAGAACCCGCGCAACTACGGGGTCTACACCTACCCGGGCGGCGGCGCGGTCAACGCGGCGCACGAGCTTGCGGTGAAGGTGACGTTCGCGGGCGACACGCCGCCGACCACTCCGCCTCCGCCGGTCGGGTCGCTCGATTGGGGCCTGAAGGCGACGTTCCGCTCGTACGTCGAGGGTCCGATCGCGCATGGGTCGATCGCGGTGCAGGCGCCGGCCACGCGTAGTACGGACGGGACTTTCCGGTTCGCCAACGGCACCGGGACTGCGGAGAAGGTCGGCTTCGAGGGCGGCGTGTACTTCAAGGGCCACGAGATGCAGGCGGGCAATCCCCTGCTCGAAGTGACCGTGCGGGACATCCGGGTCGCCTTGAATGGCAGCACCGGAAAGATCATCGCGGATGTCGTGAGCAAGAGCCTCGAGACCGGCCAGCCGTCGACGTACGACGATGTTGAGCTTGCTGCCCTCGATTTCGCCGGTAAGCCGGTGGAGATCAAGGACGGTGTCGCGACTGTCGTCGGTGCGCCGGCCACCCTGACTGAAGCCGGCGTACCCGCCTTCGCCGGCTTCTATACCGCCGGTACGGCGCTCGATCCGGTCAGCTTCGCGGTTCGTCTGACGACGACTCCGACGTGGCAGCCGAAGATCGACGTACTGGGTCCTGATGGAAAGCCGCTAGGCACTGTGCCGCCGGCCGGTGTGGTTGCGACTGTGCGCGGTAGCGGGTTCGACCCGGCGTCGAACCTGTCCACGCGACCGCCGGTCACGCCGGGCAAGCCTGCTGGTGTGTATGTCGTGTTCGGCAGCTTCGACAAGCCCTGGCGTCCGTCTGAGGGTGCGCCGGCTGGTGCGCGCCGCGTGCTCGACCAGAAGTGGGCTTTGCCGGATGCTTCGAAGCCGGGACCTGATCCGGCGTTTGTGACGCTGAACCCGGATGGGACCTTCGAAGCGACGTTGAACCTGAAGCCGGCCACTTCTGCGTCGGGTACCTATGGCGTCGCGACCTATGCCGCTGGCGGTGCTGCGCCGAACGCGCCGCAGGAGCTTCTCAAGCCGATCGTTTTCGGTGGCGGGACTGCTGTGTTGACGGTTGATCCGCACTCTGATCTGGGCGATGGGCAGTCGGTCAAGGTAACGGGTTCGGGGTATGCGCCGAACCGTGCCCTGTACGTCGCTCAGACGCCACAGGGGATCTCGGGTTCGTCGAACCCCTCGCCGTTCGCCGGCGCGCAACGGGTTGTCACGACGGCCGCCGGGACCTTTGAGGCTTCTGTGCTGACTGCGGTGACTTTCACCAATGAGGGCGTGAAGATCGACTGCAAGGTTGTTCCTTGCTATCTCGCGAGCTTCAACTCACCGCTTGCCTCGGACAACGAGGTGATCGATCTGCGCGGAGACCGGACGCAGGACGTGTTCCGGGCGATTACGTTCAAGAATGCTGGGCCGCAGCCGGTGCTGCCGGTCGTAACCGGGCAGCCTGCCGCTGTGGCAGTGGTTGCTGGTGGCAACGTTCAGTTTGTGGCGGCGGCGACCGGTACGCCGGTTCCGACTGTGCAGTGGGAACGGAGCGCTGACGCGGGCAAAACGTGGGCGCCGATCGCGTCGGCTTCTGCGGTGACGACCTCGCTGAAGCTGAACGCCGTACAGGCTGCTGACAACGGTGCTCGGTTCCGGGCTGTGTTCAGCAACGCTGCGGGGTCGGCGACGTCTGCTGCTGCTTTGTTGACGGTGGCTGGGGCTGATCAGAAGGTCGCCGTGACGCCGGAGACGGTGAAGCAGGGCGCGGAGTTGGTTGCTGAGGGCACTGGATTCCCGGCTGGACAGAAGGTGTCGGCGGCGGTTGATGCGGCGACGGCTGCGCCATCGTTCAGCTTCAGTAACGGGAATGGTCAGACGGTGACCGTTAGCTCGTCTTCCGGTAAGGGCTTGTCTGTTGCTGGCGGCAAACTTGTGCTGACTGATGGGGCGCAGCTTGCGGTGAAGGTGAGCGGGCTGCGGAACAGTCGTGAGAACACTGCTGCTGCGCCGAGTGGGTTCTACGTGATGACGGCTGTCGACAAGGGGGCTGGGCAGACGGCATCACCTGCGATCGGTGGCGCCGACATGACCGGGAAGAGCGGCCAGTCGGCGTGGATCACGAACTATCCGTATGCCGGTTCGGAGAACATCGTCGTACGGATCGGGGCTGACCTGATCGCGCGGACGACGGTCACGGTGGCCTCGAAGGATGATCTGACCGACTGCTCGAAGATCGCGACTGGCTGCGTGTTGTATCTGCGGGCGGATCACCGGTCGACGGCGAACCGGGCGTTCGACGTACGGGTGCCGTTGAACTTCGCTGCGGCTGCCGTCAAGGCTGCGGCTGTTGGTTCGACGCTGGGTGAGCAGGTGGCGGATGCGGATGGGAAGGTGCGGTTCGCGTGGCGGGTACCGAACGACTTCGCCGTCGGCAAGCACGTGCTGACGTTGACGGGTCCGTCCGGTCTGACCGCCGCTGCAAACTTCTCCGTCGCATCCTCGGCGACGCCCACCCCTACGCCCACACCGACCCCGACTGCCTCGCCGACCACGACACCGCCCCCGGTGAACAACGCGCCGACCAAGCCAACCGGCTCGCTCGCGAACACCGGTGGTGCGGGAATCTGGCTGCCCATCGGCGGCGCCGTACTGCTGCTCGCCGGCCTGCTGATCACGTTCGCCACCCGAAGGAAGCAGAAGGCATGACACACCCCTTCACGCCCGACATCATCGAGGCCGTGCTCAACCACATGAACGCCGACCACGGCGGTCACTCCCTAGACATCGTCCAGGTCCTCGGCCACCAGCCCGACGCCACCGCGGTCGAACTTGTCGACCTGGACCCGGCCGCCGCCGTCTACACCGCCCAGGTGGCTGGCGAGCCGGTGGAGGTCCGCATCCCCTGGTCCGAGCCCATTACGGAGCGGGTGCAGTTCCGCTCCGAATTCGCCCGCATGGCCCACGAAGCCGAAACCCAATCCCACTAACCC
>NZ_SMKX01000014.1 GCF_004349055.1 Kribbella antibiotica | reverse complement strand
GGTCAGGGGAGGGCGGTTTGGGCTGCGTTCTGCAGGGCGGCTCGGGCGGCGATTACGGCTGGGTGGTTGGTGGTGCCGTGGCGGTGGGCTAGGTGGGTGCGGCGGTGGATGGGGAGAGGCGTGAGGGTGACGCCGGGAGGCAGGGTGCTGACGGCTAGGTCGGGGACGAAGGCGGCGCCTTGGCCGGCGGCTACGAGGGCCAGTACGGCGCCGAAGTCGTCGGCGTGGTGGCGGATGCTGGGAGTGAAGCCCGCGGCCTCGCAGGCTCGGATGGTCAACGTGTGACAGAGCGTGCCTGGGGTGCCGGCGATCCAGGGAGTGTCGCGCAAGGCGCTGAGAGATTCGGTACGGCGGGCAGCCAGGTGGACGGTCTCTTCCAGCAACGGCTCGGTCTGCAGGCCGGGGTGGGGTGCGACCGGAACGTGGTCGTATTCCTGGATGAGCGCGATGTCGACCGCTTCGGTGCGGAGCGCGTCGGGGACCGAGGCGGGGTCGAGTTCGACGACGGTGATGCCGAGGCCGGGGTTGTCGGTGCTCAGGGCAACTATCGCGGGAGTGACGACGGTCGGGATCGCGGTCGGGAAGGCGCCGATCCGGAGAACGCCGGAGAGCGCTCTCGCCGCGTTCTCGAGGTCGGTGGCTGCCTCCTCCAGGAGCGCGAGGATCGACTCGGTGTGTTCGACGAGGCCGTGGGCGGCAGGCGTGAGGGTGACGCGACGGCCGGTGCGTTCGAGGAGTCGTACGCCGGTCTCGCGTTCGAGGGCGGTGAGTTGCTGGGAGACGGCGGACGGGGTGTAGGCGAGCGCGTCGGCGACGGCGGCGATCGTGCCGCGGCGCGCGAGTTCGCGGAGCAGCCGGAGCTTGCGGACGTCGAGCATAAGATGAGCTTACGCTCGACGATGGAAATGCGAACTGGACCTGATGGGTTCGGATGGGTGATCGTCGGGACATGGCTTTCACTGGGCTCTTCGTTCCGCTGATCACTCCGTTTACCGCCGCCGATGAGCTGGCCGGAGATGCACTGGAAGCGCTCTCTCACAGTGTTCTCGACGAGGGCGCGGCCGGGATCGTCGCTCTGGGCACGACCGGCGAGCCGGCCACGCTGACGGCTGGTGAGCGCCGCCGGGTGCTCGAGATCTGCTCGGCCGTCTGCGGGGAGCGCAATGCGCCCCTGATCGTCGGCGCGGGCTCGAACTCCACTGCTGCGTCGCTGGAAGCGGTCGCCGAACTTGGCCGTGGAGTCAGCGCAGCGCTGGTCGTGGTGCCGTACTACACGCGGCCGTCCGAAGACGGTGTCGTGGAACACTTCCGGCAGTTGGCGGCGGCAAGCCCTGTGCCCCTGGTGATCTACAACATTCCGTACCGGACCGGCCGGACGCTGAGTGCGGAAACCCTGAACCGGTTGGCAGAGCTCCCCAACGTGGTCGGGTTCAAGCACGCGGTAGGCGGAATCGATGAGGACACCGTCGAGTTCATGGGCAAGGTGCCGGAGGGCGTCAGCGTGCTGGCCGGCGACGACCTGTACACCGGACCGATGCTGGCGCTAGGCGCCAGCGGCGGCATTCTCGCGAGCGCCCACGTGGCGACCCGGACGTTCGCCGACCTGATCGCCGCTTGGCAAACCGGCGCAGTGGATGAGGCGCGCGAGCTCGGTCGCTGCCTGGCGCCCTTGTCACAAGCACTCTTCGCCGAGCCGAATCCCACGGTGACCAAGGCAGTCCTTGCTGCCCAAGGCCGCATCCCCGCTGCACACGTCCGGCTCCCGCTGCTCCCCGCGAGCCCGGAGTCGACCGCGGTCGCCCTCGAGCGAGTGGCCGCGATCGAGACGGTTGCTGCCGGCAAATAACGTACCGATGAACGGGTAGTGGTGGGGTACGGCGCTGCCCGCGCGGCGGAGCTGCGCTGTATGGGGGAGTTGCCGACGGACTACTACCCGTTCGTCGGTACGCCAACATCACTGGCCAGCAGATCGGCCAGCCCGTTCCGCAGGTCGAAGGTGGGTTTCCAGCTGAGTTCGGCGCGGAGTTTGGCCGAGGACGCGGTGATGTGGCGGACGTCGCCGAGGCGGTACTGGCCAGTGACGATCGGGGTTGCGCCTTGGTAGGCGTGAGCTAGTTCGGTGGCCAGGTCGCCGATCGTTCGTACCGTGTCGGTGCCGACGTTGTACGCCGTGAACGGTGGTTGGTGGGGGAGCGCCCCGGAGGCGGTGGTGACGGCGGTCGCGATGTCGTGGACATGGATGAAGTCGCGCCGCTGACCGCCGTCCTCGTAGACCCTCGGTGGCTCACCGCGTTCCAAAGCTGACCGGAAGATCGCGGCCACACCGGCGTACGGCGTATTGCGGGGCATGCCGGGGCCGTACACGTTGTGGAAGCGGAGTGCGGTGACGCGGCTGCCGGTTTCGCGGGCCCAGGAGGCGGCGAGGTGTTCGCCGTTGAGTTTGCTGGCCGCGTAGGCGTTGCGGGGATCAAGGGGAGCGCTCTCTGCGATCAGGCCGGGGCGCAGCGGTTCGTCGCACTGCGGGCACGGCGGATCGAACTGGCCGGCGTCGAGATCTTCCGGGCGGCGGGGACCCGGGGCGACCTGGCCGTGGCGATCGCAGTCGTAGCGACCTTCGCCGTACACGACCATGGAGCTGGCGTAGACGAGGTGGCGCAGGTTGGCGTGCGCTAGTTCGCGGAGGAGGACGGCAGTGCCGAGGCTGTTCGTGGAGACGTAGTCGTCGATGTCGTCGAGGTCCACGCCCAGCCCGACCTTGGCGGCCAGGTGGATCACGGTGTCGATCCCGGGGAGCGCTCTCCGAAGATCTTCGGCGTTCCGGATGTCGCCGACGATCAGGTCGTCGCTCGGCTCCGGGCGGGTCCGGTGCACGTCCGGCCGGAGCGAGTCGTACACGAGCACGTCGTGCCCCTCGGCGAGCAGTTGGTGATGCACATGCCGTCCGATAAACCCCGCGCCGCCAGTCAACAAGACCCTCACCGCTGCGTCACCCCACTCAACACATTGGTCCGAGAGAGCGTGCTCTCCGCGGCTGTGCCGTCGAGAGCGTGGTGGCAGGAGCAGTCGATGTCTGCGGCGGGCAGTTGCGGGATGACCTCGGTGAGCAGAGCCTTCACCCGATCGATGCTGTGGGCAAAGACCTTGTACACCTCGGCTTCGGTGACACCTTCGCCTTGCTGGAGGCCGGCGTCGTGGTCGGTGACCACGGCCAGCGACGTGTAGCAGAGAGCGAGTTCCCGAGCGAGAGCTGCCTCGGGCGCGCCGGTCATGCCGACGACCGACCAGCCTTGGGCGGCGTGCCAGAGGGATTCGGCGCGCGTCGAGAAGCGCGGGCCGTTGATGACCACCATCGTGCCCGCCGGTACGACGTTGCCGGTGGCAATGATCGTGTCACGGCCGGCCGGGCAGTACGGGTCGGCGGCAGCCGTGTGCACGGCGATGTCGTCGTACACGGTCTGTGGGCGTCCCCACGTGCGGTCGACGTACTGGTCGGGGACGACGAAGGTGCCGGGGATCAGGTCGAGCTTGAGCGAGCCGACGGCGCAGGGGGCGAGGACCTGGCGGACGCCGAGCTCGCGCAGCGCCCAGAGGTTCGCGCGGTAGTTGACCCGGTGCGCCGGGAAGCGGTGGTCGGCGCCGTGCCGCGGGATGAACGCGACCTCGCGCCCGGCGACCTCTCCGACGACAGGCGGTTCGCTGGGCGGACCGAACGGCGTACTGACGTCGACGCGCCGGGCGTCCGCCAGGAACGAGTAGAAGCCGGAACCGCCGAGCACACCGATATCAACCATGCCCCCGACGCTAAAGGCGCCCGGGCCGCTGATGACGCAAAACGGCCGGACCGTGAGCGCTCCGTAAGGGGTGATCAAATGTGCCTGTGAAGGTGACCACGGCACTGCTTGCGCTCGGCATCGCGCTGCTGCTGTTCGGCGCCTACGCGAGTTGGACCGCGGGCCGCCTTGACCGGCTGCACCACCGCGTAGAGCTCGCCCGGGCCGCGCTGGAGACCGAGCTCGTCCGCCGTGCCGCAGTGGTCGCCGAGCTCGCCGGTGCGGGCATCCTCGACCCCGCGTCCTCCCTGCTGCTCCTCGACGCCGCGCACCGCGCCCGCTCTGCGCCACTAGACGACCGTGAGCAGCGCGAGTCCGCGCTGACCCGAGCAGTCAACGCCACCGGGACTAACGTCGAGCCATGGTCGAGTGAGCTGGCGCTGGCGATGCGACGGGTGCAGCTGGCCCGTCGCTTTCACAACGACATCGTGGTGTCGACCAGGGACCTTCGGCAGCGCCGCGTGGTCCAGTGGTTCCACCTGGCCGGGCGTGCGCCGATGCCGTGCACCATCGAACTGGAAGACGGCCGGTGAGCCCTACTTCGCCTCTGCGTAGGTCTTGACGGTCGCAGTGCTGAACGCGAACCGCGTCGGCGTCGGACCGAAGGTGAGAGTCCCGGCCAGGTCGCTTGCGGTCTGGATCGCCGCAGTCACCACAGGGGCCTCGTCCGCTGGGCAGTGCACGATCACCTCGTCGTGCTGGAAGAACACGAGCTCCGCCTTCAGCGGTGCGAGCGCCTGTCGCAGCGCCGCAAGCATCAGCAGCGACCAGTCGGCCGCACTGCCCTGTACGACGAAGTTGCGGGTGAAGCGGCCACGGGCCCGCGCATGGCGAGAGTCCGTCTGCGGCTCGTCGACCGGCGGACCTTCGAGCGTCGCATCGTCCAGTGGCGCACCGCTCGGCGGACAGGTGCGGCCCAGCCACGTGCGCACCAGCTTGCCCTCCTCGCCGGCGCGGGCGGCATCGTCGACGTACGCGACAGCTTGGGGGAATCGCTTGCGGAGCATGGCGAGGTTCTTGAGCCCGTCACCGGAGGTCTGGCCGTAGATCGCGCCCAGTACGGCGATCTTGGCCATGTCGCGGTCGCCGGAGAAGGCGCGGTCCGACACGGCTTTGTAGAGGTCACCGGGGTTGCTGGCGACCTCCATCAGTGCCCGGTCGCGGGAGATGGCGGCGAGGATGCGCGGCTCGAGCTGAGACGCGTCAGCGACGACCAGACTCCAGCCAGGGTCGGCGACGACCGCACGCCTGATCACCTTGGGGATCTGCAGACCGCCACCACCGTTGGTGATCCACCGCCCGGACACCGTGCCACCAGGCACGAACCCAGGCCGGAACCGCCCGTCGTGCACCCAGTCGTTGAGCCAGGACCAGCCGTTGGCGGTGTAGATCCGGTAGAGCTTCTTGTACTCGACCAGGGGCGCGACGGCCGGGTGGTCGATCGTCTCCAGCTCCCAGCGTCGCGTGCTCTTCAGCTGATAGCCAGCCTGCTTGAAAGCCTTCAGCACGTCGGCCGGCAGGTCGGGCCGGACTCTGCGGCCAAACGCCGCCGACACTTCATCGGCCAGCTCAGTCAGCCGCCGTGGCTCGCCAGTCCCACCGAACCGCTCGCCCAGGAGCTCAGCCAGCATCTGCCGATGCTCAGTTGCGCTCCATGGCAGGCCAGCCCGGTCCATCTCCGCGGCGACCAGCATCCCGGACGACTCCGACGCGGTCAGCAACCGCATCCGGTCCGGGTGCTCGGTGTCCCCGTGCCGCCGCAGTTGATCGGCGTACACCCGGAGCAGTGCCTCGAAGGGGATTGGCTCCTGCTGGATCTCGAACAGCGACGACTGCTCACCCGGTACGACGGCGCGCAGCGGCGGGTCGGGTGGGACAGGCGCACCGGTCATCCGGGCCCAGGCCGCCGCGGCAGAGCGTGGCTCGCCCAGCCGACCGGCGTGGCCGAGCAGCAGGCCCTCACTGTTCTCGACGTCGTAGCAGCGCTCTACCCGGACACCACTCGCCAGCAGCCGCGGGTAGATCTCGGCCGACGCCCGCCACACCCACCGCGTCACCTGCGGCCGGGAGCCCACCGCAGCGGCGAGGTCCGGCTCATGCAGCACCGGCCCAGCAGGCTGCCCGTCCGGATGCAGCGCAACGAGAACCGCCCCGCCACCCTCCTCCGGCGCAACCGCCCACCGCTCATCCATACCCCGCATCCTCACACCCGCCACCGACATCTCCGCGCTTTGAGCCCCCACCAGCCATTTCACGGGGCCCCGGATGACTGAACCGTGCTCAAGGCCGCGCTTTGAGTCGCCACCAGGCATTTCGCGGGCCGCCACATGACTGAACGGTGCTCAAAGGGTGGGCGTGAGGCCAGTGGTGGGAGACTGGACTTATGTGGCGGGCGGGGGATCTGGAGGCGGCGGACGGGACCAAGACCGAGCAGGTCGAGGCCCTGGTGCTGCGGCGGATCGAGCGGGGCGAGTTGTCGATCGGTTCGCGGCTGCCGTCGGAGCGGGTGCTGGCCGAGCGCCTGGGGCTCAGCCGGGTGACGGTAGTGCGCGCACTCGACCATCTGCGGGCGGACGGCGTACTGGAGACCAAGCGCGGTTCCGGGACCCATGTGCGGCCGACTGACCGCCTGCTCGACCCCATCGCGCCGGCGTCGACTGTCAGCGCGGGGGACCAGCCACTGCTGGACCTGCGGTTCGCCACGACGGCAGCGCCACACGATGTGGTTGAAGCGGCGGCTCAGATGGTCGCGGACAGCCTCCCGCAAGCCATGGGTGGCGACGGACCACCGTCCGGCGGCTCACTCGAACTCCGTACGGCGCTCGCCGCGCGACTGACCTCTGAGGGCGTTCCGACCGAGCCGGACCAGCTCACGCTGACTGTCGGTGCAGCGGCCGGCCTCAACGCCGCACTGGCCGGGCTGGACCTTGGACCGGGCGTAGCGATCACCGAAACCCCGACGTACCCGGCCGCCTTCGACCTGCTCCGCAAACACCGACTGGACGTCGCGGGGTGGCCGGCTGGCGTCTGGGACACCGACCAGCTCGCGCATCTGTGCAGGCGACACCGGCCGAAGGTCATCTACCTCCAAGCCGACAACCACAACCCGACCGGTCTCAGCCTCCCCGCAGACCGCCGTACGACGGTTGTCGAGATTGCCCGCCGTTATGGCGCTGCACTGATCAGCGACGAGACCATGCGACCGCTATGGCTGGCCAGTGGTGAGCAGGCGGACCCGCTGAGCCGCTATCCGCGCACTGTGAGCGTTGGGTCGTTGTCGAAGACCGTCTGGGGCGGACTGCGCGTCGGCTGGGTCCGAACCGGTAAGCAACTGCGCAGGCGGATCAACACGGCTGCCCAGCTCAGTGTGGCGTCGCCCAGCGCGCTGGACGACCTGCTGGCCCAGGCGATCGTGCCGAAGCTCGACAAGGTGATCGGTCGGCGCCGGGCCCGCCTCCGCGCGAATCTGAACGCCCTGGAGACCGGACTGAAGACGCTGGACGGCGTGACGTGGGCCACCCCGACAGGTGGCATGACGCTCTGGCTGGAGCTGACCGACGTACGGGCGCGCAGGGTGCTGGACGCGGCGCGGGAGCACGGGCTCCTGCTCGGTTCAGGCGATCTATTCACGCCGGACGGCACCGATCGGCGGCACATCCGGATCCCGTTCACGGCGCCGCCCGCCACTCTGCGCCTGGTCGTCGCCCGGCTGGGCGACGCGCTCAATCAGTCCACTTGAATCAAGGTGGACTGACATTCCACGCCGTCGTCGGCCTAGCCTGGGCGAGTAGTCCCACGACCAGGAGGATGCAGTGAGCGAGAACGTGACCCCGCAGACCGGTACGGCGAAGGTCAAGCGCGACATGGCGGAGATGCTCAAGGGTGGCGTCATCATGGACGTCGTCACCGCCGAGCAGGCCAAGATCGCCGAGGACGCCGGCGCGGTCGCCGTGATGGCGCTGGAGCGTGTTCCGGCCGACATCCGCGCGCAGGGTGGCGTCTCCCGGATGAGCGACCCGGACATGATCGAGTCCATCATCAGCACCGTGTCGATCCCGGTGATGGCCAAGGCCCGGATCGGTCACTTCGTCGAGGCCCAGGTCCTGCAGAGCCTCGGCGTCGACTACATCGACGAGTCCGAGGTCCTGACCCCGGCCGACTACGCCAACCACATCGACAAGTGGAACTTCACCGTCCCCTTCGTCTGTGGCGCCACCAACCTGGGCGAGGCCCTGCGCCGGATCACCGAAGGCGCGGCGATGATCCGCTCCAAGGGCGAGGCCGGCACCGGTGACGTCTCCAACGCCACCACCCACATGCGCCAGATCCGCCAGGAGCTCCGCAAGCTGCAGAACCTCCCCGAGGACGAGCTGTACGTCGCCGCCAAGGAGCTCCAGGCGCCGTACGAGCTGGTCAAGGAGGTCGCCACCCTCGGCAAGCTCCCCGTCGTCCTCTTCACCGCCGGCGGCATCGCCACCCCCGCCGACGCCGCCATGATGATGCAGCTCGGCGCCGAAGGCGTCTTCGTCGGCTCCGGCATCTTCAAGTCCGGCAACCCCCAGCAACGCGCCGAAGCCATCGTCAAGGCCACCACCTTCTACGACGACCCCGACGTCATCGCCAAGGTCTCCCGCGGCCTCGGCGAAGCCATGGTCGGCATCAATGTAGATCAGCTGCCGGTCGCTCATCGACTCGCTGAACGCGGCTGGTAGGGCTCGCACGACCTAGAGGGATTGGGCCGCCACGCGCCGGACCATCTCCAGCCACCCCAAGTGGTGCTGACACGGACTCAACGCAGTAGCCGTGGACACCCGGATGGAGGCCTTCTGGCCCAATCATTGGCCAAGATGCGCCCCGCCAGAGCACGCGCAAAGTACGCAAAACGAGATCCGATCTGAGCCCGGAACGGCCTCATGGAATCTGACGTGACAGGCATTCCGTTTGACCATGCACCACGGCGGTGGTGCTTCGATAATGAGAAGGTCCTCGGTTCGATTCCGATAGGCGGCTCCACCAAGGCCCCTCTGACCAGGCAAAACACCCAAGTCAGAGGGGCTTTCTTCGTGCCCGAGCCTCGCCAGGCACACGCAAAATCAGGCAAAGACGTTTGAGGCCCTTAGATGCCTCTGGCGCCGGGCAGTAGTGCCGGCAGGTCGTCAAGCAGACGAGCTCGGCGCGTATTTGTACCGGCTGTCATCGCCGCCAGTGGCGTCAGAAGTCTCCGCAGATGATGACGGGGGTAGCGACCGGCTCATGATCAACCAAGTCCGGGCTGCGGGTGGACCCTGATCAGACCCGGGGTAGGCCTGCGCTCCGTTCGTGCAGGGCGATCGCGGTCTCATTGGTGTGTCAGTCAGCAAGGTTTCGACCTGGCATCGTCGTTGCTCCGATGGGGACCATGGCTCCCAGCCACCCAGACCGCGGCGGTCGAGGAGCCGCACAGTGTCCTCGATGCGACCTGTGGGAGCCCCGGGCCCAATTCGGGTCCTCTGTGGTCCCGTGCCTCACACGGAAGACGCCTGGTAGGTGCGTGGGGGAGACCGAGTGGTGCCGTGCGGTGGCACCATCTGGGTGGGCTGGTTCGGCGGCCAGCGGCCAGCAAATTTCCAAACAGTTTCCTGGCCGATGCAGGACGACAAGGAAGGGTTCTCCCGGCGGCGCACCCGTCACGAAGAACTAGAGCTGACGCTGATCGTGACAGAGATCGGTTGCTTCGGACCTGGGTGCCGGTTGGCTGCTGCTGGACTGCGCCGCCTATATAGTGTGCGTCCGCCTCACCCGGCGCATGCTGATGACACAGTCCAGCAACTTCAGGCCAGCGAGTAGGAGAAACTCGTTGCCGGCGGCCCCAGACCACTTTGGGAGATAGTCGGCCGGTGTCGCGATGCCGGGTGAGAAGACGTCCCCTCCCAGGCGATCCAGGTTAGTCAAAGATGTGATTCTTATCGACTGGGACTGCCCCCGGGGTCAGCTGACTCGCGGGGTTGGTGGTTCAGGCCGCGAGTGCGACGGGTTGAATTTGTCTCAAACTCGATGGGTGTGAGTTTACCCAGGCTGCGTTGCCGGCGCCGTCGGTGGTAGCTGGTCTCGATCCAGGACGCGATGGCCAGCCGCAGTTGGTGCCGGCTGATCCAGCGTTGCCGGTCCAGCACGTTCTTCTGCAGCAGCGTGAAGAAGGACTCCATCGCGGCGTTGTCGCCGCAGGCTCCGACTCTGCCCATCGAGCCGCGCAACTGGTGGGTTTGAGGACTCTCACGAACTTCTTGGACCGGAACTGGCTGGCACGGTCGGAGTGAACGATCAGCCCAGGCGCTGGTGTTCGGAGCGCGATGGTGTTGCGAAGGGCTGCGACGGCTAGGGACCCTTTCATGCGCGAGTCGATGGAGTAGCCGACGATCCGGTTGGAGTGGGCGTCCTTGATCGCGCACAAATACAGCTTGCCCTCGCTCGTGGCGTGTTCGGTGATGTCGGTCAGCCAGACCAGATTCGGCGCCGGCGCGGTGAACACCTTCTTGACGAGATCGTCGTGGACCGGCGGACCTGCCTTGCTGTTCAGGCCGCGCTTCTTGGAGTGGATCGACCAGATCCGTTCCTGCGCACGCAACCGGGTGACCCGCTTCTCGCCCGCGGTGATGCCCTTGCCCGAGAGTTTGTCGGCGATGAACCGGTACCCGAACCCGGGTTCGTCTCCGTGGATCTCTCGCGCGGCGTTGATCGGGTGTGCATCGTCCCAGTCTCGTTGTGTGACAGGGCTTGCGCGCCATTTGTAGAAGGCTTGCTTGCTGAAGCCGAGCACTCGGCAGGTCACCGCGACAGCGATACCGTCGACGGCAAGGTCAAGGACCAGCGGATAAGTCATTTGGGTTGATGTCAGGCGAAGTAGGCCGCCGCGCGGCGCAGGATCTCGTTCTCCTGCTCCAGTCGCCGGACTCGCTTCTTCGCCTCCCGCAGCTCGTCGGACTCCTGCCGAGTCGCACCGGGGCGGTTGCCGTCTTCGATGTCGGCAGTTTCAGCCAACGGGTCAGACACGACTGGGAGATCCCGAAGTCCTTCGCGATCTGCTTGATCGACGCCTCGCCTTGCGGGCGACCGCGACCACGTCGCGTCGGAACTCGGCAGGAAAAGCTTTCGGCATGACAGGCATCCTTCCAGCAAGGACCCAAGTCCTCACAGGTCAGGAGTCAACCGAACCGGGGGCAGTCCCACTGTTTTGCACGTTGTTGCAGTCAACGGCTCTTGTGAGCCGCGTGAACACCATGCAAACTCGACACGAAAGATGCGTACGAGCAAAGTCAGGGGCGTGGGGAACATTCTGACGGGAACACGAGTGCCGAGGCGTCGAAACGATTGTCGTTACGGCAAAATTCAGGCAGAGGCTGCTTGCCGATGATGCGGCGAGACCCATCATGGCCGTCGAACGTAGAACTGACCGAGGACCTTGACGCTCCAGATGCTCTGACACCGGGGTGGAATGCGTCCTCGGTGGCACTCGCACCGGAGGTAGTGCGTGCGGCAACTGCGGATCGACGTTTCGAGTCCACGATTCTGGCTGCCCGCCTGGATGGGAGTACAGCGGGGTTCGTGACATTGTCCCGGTGCCTGATGAATGGTTTCCCGGCCACGATCTTCGACCCTGCTTGTGCTGCCCCTGATCTGTTTACCGACGATGTTGGAAAACCGGCAGGATATCTGTTGATTGGCGGCACAGACTTGGTTTCAGGGCCAGTGTTATCGGCAGCGCTCAACTCATTTGAAAAGCAACTGGTGGGGCAGGCGCTGGTGGATGGTGCTTTTGCAAAGGCGCACCAGGCGGGGCTGGCCCCGGCGGCACTCTATGTGCGCGACCAGGACATCGCCTATTTCTCTGGTAGTCACTGCGAAGCTGTAAAGGTCGACGAGTTCGCCACTGTTCCGGTCCGCGGTTGGGACTCCTACCTTGCGGGCCTTAGTCACGGTCGAAGATCGGTCGTTCGCCGTGACATCAAGGGACTCAAAGAGAAAGAACTGGGAAGCGAGATCGGCTCTGCTCTGGAGTTGATACCCGAAGCCGCGCCGCTCGTAGTCGCGGTCAAGAATCGTCATCAGATTCCGGACCATCCCCGGCTGGTAGAGATGAGGTTGGCCACTTGGGCCCAAATGGACGTGGGCACACGATTCGGCTTCTCCGTTCGCGACACGCAAGGTCGACTTCTGGCGGCAAGCTTCGGTTGTCACCATGACGACGTGCTCGAGATGCATGAGATCGGATTGGCGGATTCGCCCCACCGCCACCTTGCCTACGTCGAAGCGCTGGTCTACAGCCCGCTTCGACTAGCACATGAGCTCGGATGCCAGGAACTGCAATTGGGCATGGGGTCGACGCGTCCGAAGGTGCTGCGCGGCGCGAAGACCTCACCAGTCTGGGTTGTCGGGCGAACGAAAGGAAACGGATAAGAAATGAGAGCCGATTACTCCGCCGTCCGAGAAGTGGTGGCTACCGAGTGGTGCGCCGTCGTCGACACCTTCGGGGTGAGCGATGAAGACGACTTCTTCGCCCTGGGTGGCAACTCCCTGATGGCCGTCAATCTGGTGGAGCGGGTAGAGCGACAGTTGGGCATCAAGTTCCCGTTGCAGTCGCTCTTTCTGGACGGAAGTTTTGGCGGAGTCGTCGATGCCTGCCACACGGCGGCTACCGCGGAATGAGTGGCGACCTATGGCGTGTTGTGCCGTTCCGATACCAGTTCGCGGCCCAGGCCACGTCGATGGCCGGCAGCACGCTGAGTCCTGTCGCGCTGTCCCTCGGCCTGCTCCAGTTGACCGGCTCGCCACGCACTCTGAGCCTTGTGCTCGCCGCACAGGCCGTGCCAACGGTTGTCTTTCTGCTGGTGGGTGGGGTGTGGGCGGACCGACTTCCGCGTCACAAGGTCATGGTGTGCGCGAACCTGGTGACCGCCGTGACTCAGGGTTGCCTGGGCATCATGTTGCTTACTGGAGCGTTTCATCTGTGGCTGGCGATGGGCTTGCAGTTCATTGCCGGAACCGCACTGGCCTTCTACTTTCCGTCAACGCTTGGACTAACCGCGCTCACGGTTCCGGCGCATCTACTGCAGCGTGCCAACGCGATGCTGTCGCTGACGCGGAGCACGGCTGGCGGAGTCGGGCCTTTGGTCGCTGGCTTACTGGTGGTCAGTGCCGGCGCGGGCTGGGCGCTGGTCGCGGACGGCGTGACGTTCCTGGCCAGCGCCGCACTGCTTGCGCGCCTTAAACTGCCGAAACAGATCCGGGCAACCCAGGACGACGTCCAGGCCAGTTTTCTGACGGACCTGCGAGATGGCTTTCGCGAAGTGACGCGGCGCGCGTGGGTGTGGAGCAGCATCACTGCGTTCATGTTCACCCACCTCGCCTCTGCGATCTTCATGGTGCTCGGACCAGTTCTGCTGCTTCGCCGCGACCACGGTGTGTTCGGGTGGGCAGCCGTCATCGCTGGACTCAGTGTTGGCCAGGTGGTAGGCGACTTCGCTGCGCTGCGACTCACGGTCCAGCGGCCGCTGGTCGTTGCCCGCGTCGTGGAGCTGCTGTCCGTGCCTGCGCTGGTGGGGCTGGCTTTCGGTGCACCGATCTGGCTGCTGGTGATTGCGGCAGTGTGCGGAGGGATCGCCCTGACGCTGCCAGACGCATTGTGGCTGACCACCATGCAAGGACACCTACCCAAGGACAGCTTGTCGCGCGTCTCGTCATACGACTGGCTTGGTTCTCTGGCGCTACGGCCTCTCGGGTATGTCAGCGCCGCCGCATTGGCAGCCGTCATTGGCACAACCACGACCTTCATCGTTGCCGCGACGCTGATCGTGCTCACACGCATCGGCGGGCTGTGCCTGCCTGACGTTCGCGCCCTGACGAACCGAGCCCCAAAGGAGGCAGTCGGATAGTGCCCCATCACCACTCGCATTCGCGCATCTACCCATCGACACTGAACGGATGGTTTGCGCGTTCAGCAGCGGCCCATCCTCATGCGACTGCTATCGACTTCGGTCATGACCGCGTTTCCTATGCCGATCTGGACCGGATGGTATCGGTATGCGCTGCGTACCTCGCGGACCGATTTTCAAGAGGAACCCGGATTGGTCTGCTTGCAGTGCCTGAGACTGACACGTTTGTTGCCTATCTCGGCATTGCACGCGCTGGCCTTACGGTGGTACCGCTGAGTCCGGAGAACCCTGTGGAGTTTCATTCAACCATCGCTCAGCTGGCAGATCTTGGGGCGATCGTTATGAGTGCCGAACATCGAGCAAGGCTATCCAATGTCGGGCCAGACTTGATCTCCCCGAACGAGTGGCAAAGCCACCAAGGTGGCCTGAGTCAGGACCTGGGCGACCCAGCCACGGTGGCATATATCTTGTTCACCTCTGGATCGACCGGCCCACCGAAAGGAGTGCCTATTCTCCACCGGCATGTCTGCGCCTATCTCGCACACGTCGTACCATCCACTGGGCTAGGACCGGCACATCGGCTGTCACACACCTTTGCCCTAACGTTCGACCCCTCGGTGTTCGACCTGTTCGGTGCATGGGGATCTGGCGCGACGCTTGTCGTGCCACGCAAGCGAGAACTGCTGGCGCCCGCAACCTATGTTGCGACCCGCGACATTACCCATTGGTATTCGGTGCCTTCTCTGGCGTCTCACGCCCGCCGGATAGGAGACCTTCCACCACAAAGCATGCCTCGGCTGCAGCAGAGTCGGTTTATCGGGGAGCCGCTGTCACACGACCTCGCTTGTGCCTGGCGACTGGCGGCTCCCAACAGTGTTATCGATAACGTCTATGGTCCAACCGAGCTGACAATTAGTTGCGCAGAGTACCGGCTTCCCGAAGACCCTGCGGCCTGGCCGGTAACCCGCAACGGCACCATCCCCATCGGGGCAATCTATCAACACCTCGACTGGACTATTCGCGACTCAGCCGGTCGGCCTTCTGACGAAGGCGAATTGCTCGTGCGCGGTCCACAGCGATTCAGCGGTTACCTCCGACCGACCGATAATGCCCACCGGTTCGTCCGGATCGCCGGCGGTCGAACCGGCACCGTCATCGACGAGCAGTCTGTTGATGAACGTGATTGGTATCGGACCGGAGACCAAGTGCTCTGGGACGGGCATGCGCTTATTCATGCGGGCCGCAACGATCGACAGGTAAAGATTCGCGGTCACCGCATCGAGCTCGGCGCAGTCGAATCAGCGCTCCGACGACATCCAGCTGTCCTCGACGCTGCAGTCATCGCCATCCCGGATGACCAAGATGGCCAGAACCTTGCTGCGGTGGTCTGCGGGAACTCGGAACGGGCGGACGATCTTGGAGACTTTCTTCGCGCATCATGCCCTAGCTACACCATTCCCGGCAAAGTCGTCTGGGCCACACATTTCCCGGTCAACAGCAGCGGCAAGATCGACTACCGCGCGCTCGCGGAATCCCTCCAAGAAGAACGCCCGAGTCAATAGCAGACCAAAGGAGGACGCGATGAAGACTTTGCCGCGGGTCGGCATCGTTCACTTACCCTATGGGGCGGCCAATTTGCCCGACGTCTGCCGCGCTGCGGTAGACCTGTGCCAGCCGGTATTTCTGTTCCATCAAGCGACGGTCAGCGCTCACCCGGACATCGCCGCGACGGCCAGGTTGCTCGCCGAGGTTCACATCGTCCACAAAGCTGGCCTCAGCGAGACCGTCGGCGCCCTTGCTCTAGACGGAATTACAACCTTCCACGACGACGCACTCGACGCCGTGGACGCTACCGCCGCCGAACATGGTTTGCCCGGACCGGCCGACCAGACTCAACCGTGGGACAAGCTCGTCCAGCGCAACCGGCTCGCCGCCGCCGGCCTCACACGAGTGCGTGCCCTCAAGGTCGACTCACCAGCCCAGCTACAGCTCGCCGCACAGCATGTCGGTCTACCGGCGGTCCTCAAACCCCGCCGCGGAGTTGGTGGCGGCCACATTGCCATGATCAATTCCCCCGACGACATCAACCACCAGCTACGGCACCGTGAGAAGTGGCAAGGGCTGATGCTCGAGACGAGGCTGTCCAACGGCGCTCACCCGGCGAGTTCCCCCGTCCTCGCCGATTTTGTGTCCGTCGAGACAGTCAACACCGCCGACTCCAACCGCCACGTCGCGATCTTCGACAAGACACCGGTCGAGATCATTCATCGCGCGGCTCAGGACGGCGCAGATGCGATCCATGTCACTGGCGACATCACCCCATCCCGCCTTCCGGCTCAGGAGCGCGAAGCTGTTGCACGTCTTGTGTCATCCGCGCTGCGCGTCCTAGGCGTGCGGTGGCGGATGACGCACACCGAGGTCAAGCTCACTCCCAACGGGCCAGAAATCATCGAGATCAACGGACGAGTTGGGGGCCATCTAAATCGCCTTCTCAAGCTCACGAACGGACACGACCTCGTACGATCCGCCCTAAGTCTCGCCATCGCGCGTGTCCCGAGTTCTCCGACTTCACCGGCCCGGGGCTGGGCGGCAGGCTTGTTCCCACCACTGGCCGATCG
Organism: Kribbella antibiotica; assembly: GCF_004349055.1. Lineage (GTDB taxonomy): Bacteria > Actinomycetota > Actinomycetes > Propionibacteriales > Kribbellaceae > Kribbella > Kribbella antibiotica. The sequence continues at coordinate 76,341 of NZ_SMKX01000014.1, read as the reverse complement.
ACACAGTGAGGTCAAGACTCATGTGTCTGCGGCGCAGCTGAGAAGACTACCGGGCGTCGCGGGCGTAGACGCTGTGGCCCTTTACGGGCAGACGCCAGAAGAATGCGGCTACCGAATGGCGAACATTACCCTGCGCGCGGGGACCGCGAGTGAACTCGACCGGCATCTACTGACCGCACGCCGACACCTCGACGAGGTATTCGGGATCGAACCAGGCACCGCACGAGCTTGGTACCGGGAACTGGGCGGGCCACTGCCACCTGGTGACGCTTCATCCAACACGCTGGGGCGAGCCCGATGACATCGCCAGGACACGACAGTGCGACTGATAGCCGGCCGCCCGGAGGCCCTACGTACACATCGTTCAATCAGCGTACCCGCATCGAGCAGTATCGCCGACCGACGCCTGTCCGAAAGCCCCCGGTAACGTTCGGTCTACGGATATCTGGGGCCTTCGACGTGGGTGCACTGCAGGCCGCTTTGAATGTCATTGGTCGGAGGCACGACGGCCTGCGCCAATTCTTTCCAGCCGGTACAGATTCGTGCTTTGCAGCGTGTGTTTCGCGGACCGAGTTCGAATGGCCGCTGCAGGTGTTGAACCTGGCCGAAGGTGGGGACTCGCGTTGCGCTGAGGATCTGCTGTCAGCTGAGTTGGGGAAGCCTTTCGATCTGGACGCACCCCCACTCGTCCGCGCAGTCGTCTGTCAGTTGCCGAACCGTTGCTTGGTGGGCTTCTCGGCTGACCATGTTGTTTTCGATGGCCAATCGGTCAGTGTGTTCCTCGATGAGCTGTCGACTGCATACCGATACCATCTCGTTCATCGATCGCCGGGCGTCTCGGAGAGAACGGCCGATTGGGGTCAGGCTGCATTCGCACTTGAGGAAGATCGCTTTCTTCGAACATCGAGGGCTGAGGAATCGCTCCAGTTCTGGGAGGGACGCTGGCGAGCCAGCGATCATCTTGTCGCGAGTCCAAGCCGCGGATCAGGCACGAGCGAAGCGACAGCCGCAGAGATGAAGCACAGTGCCGTGAGTCACTCTGCCGACGAGGTCGCGGCCGCAATGTCACGCCACCGAGACCACGTCGCAACTCCATTCATGTTGATCACGGCAGCACTGGTCTCCGCACTTCAGGAGCGAGGGGATGCCTGTGCACCAGACTTGCTCATCACTGTATCCGGCCGTTCTACCGCGGCGGCTAACCGAGCAATAGGGTATTTCATCAATCGCATACTCTTCTCGCTCCCCGTCTCGCCTGGACCTGGGTTTGGCGAAGTCATCAAGCAAACGCAGGCGGAGCTGTTCGCGGTGCTAAAGAATTCGAAGATCCCGTATCAATATCTGGCGGAGCGAATTGTTTCGCACCGCGTCGACGACATATTGGGAACGCGGTCCATCTTGCTTACACAGTACAGACACCAGAGGGCACCGGTCATTCCTGGCGTGGAGGTTGAGTTCTTCTGGATAGATACTGATGCCGACCCGAGCCACAACGATCGGTTGGCGCTTGAACTGGTTGAAGACGCCCCGGGCGGCGGCTTTGAGCTCGTGTCCACCTACAACGCATCTGTTTATGAACCAGCCATGATCGAGGATCTCATGGCGCACATATCTGAGCGTATTGTCCCGGAGAAGTCCCGGATCCTTGGCCGGGCGGAGGGTGGGCAATGACGAAGGGCGCGATAACTGGGGTAGTGCTTGCGGCTGGAGAGGGAACTCGGCTGAAGGAGGCGTGGCCGAGTACTCCAAAGCCTCTGGTTCCTGTCTGCGGTGAGCCTATGATCGGTCGGCTCTTGCGGTTGCTGGATAGGGGTGACCTCGACTCACTGGTGGTCGTGAGCCGGGCCACTGATCCGGACGTGGGTCGGTTTGTACGCGACCTGGACTTAGCTACACCGACAACGTCGGTCGAATGCGTTACATCGGGCACGCTCGAGAGTTTGGTCGCCGGCCTTGGCGCTGTCACAACAGAGCGTGTACTGATAGTTCTGGCGGACGCTGTGTTTCCGGAGAGTGAGTTTGTGAGATTTCTCAGCAGGATTTCCTCGTTTGAGAAGGCTCAGGCGACGGGGATTCAGTGGGTGCGAGACAGGCGGCCGGAGGATTCACGGAGTGAGCAAGGAGTTCGTGTTCACCCTAGCGGCCGAATCGCTGAGATAGGTCGAGCTCTCGCGTTAGAACCGGTGATATCCCAGGGTGTGCTTCTTTACAATCGTCCGCTCCTGGGGCTTGCAACAGGGGCGGCCGCAGAAGGTGCTACCGGCCTCAGTGACTTCTTGCCGTTTGTCGTCAGGAAGAGTTACGTCTCGATATACGCATACCGTTGCGATCGAGTCCGGGACGTTGACAATGAAGACGATCGCCGCGCGGTCGAGCGATACTGCTGCTAGAGGCCGAGCCGTCAATTGTTGAGGAGTTTCACATGGATATACGAACTGGTCTTGGGTTTGATGTACACCCGTTCAGCAGCGCCGGGGCAAGTCGCCCCTTGATCCTCGGCGGCGTCGAATTTCCTGGCGAGTGTGGGCTTGTCGGGCTGAGCGACGCGGACGTCATAGCCCACGCTATTGGCGACTCCCTCTTGGGTCCGGCTGGTCTGGGCGACATGGGAGAAGTCTTCCCTGAGTCTGATGAAAGGTGCGTCGGGGCCGATAGCATTGAACTTTTGCGCGAGATTGTGGCGCTCGTTGCCAATTCAGGCTGGCGGCCGTTAAACGTCGACTGCGTGACGATCTGCGAACGGCCGATTCTTTCGCATCGTCGGGTGGAGATGAGCGCACGCTTGACAGGTGTGGTGGGCGCGCCGGTCACGGTCAAAGGAAAACGGGCGGAGGGTCTGGGCGCATTGGGTCGCGCGGAGGGCATCGCGTGCTGGGCCTCGACCCTTCTCGCGAAAGATTAGGCGGTCAAGCTTCGGCGGCGGCCGGAGATTGCTCGAGCTAGGAGGTTTGGCCGCTGACGCCTGACCCGCAAGGTGTCGAATGAAGGAGACCCCGGCCGCCAGCTGGACCTCCTGCTCGTCAACGCACCACTGCGTGACTACTCACTGCGCCCCCGGTGAACAGCTTCACCCCCCGTGCTCGGGATGGTCTACATCGCCACCGCGGCCGCCGGTGCCGGGTTCAACACCGGCGTCATCGACGCCGAAGCCCACGGCCTCGGGATCGACCAAACGATCGAGCTCGTGAACCAGCTCGCGCCGCGCTGGGTCAGGTTCAACCTCCTGGCCCCCACCTACGAGGTCAGCGCCCCCAGCGCCCCGCACCGATCCCAGCCCCTGACCATTTGACCCGCGCGGCGAATGCCCTCGACACGTCGATCGGTCTGGCGACCACCCATAGACCGCGTCCGGCGGCAGCCCCGGTCTCCGACCACGCCGCACTCGGCTCATTGCACATCTCAGCGAAGCCGGGCTCACCAGTTCCGCTCACCAGCAACGGGAATCCGCTGCTGCACAAGACATTTGGAGAAGCCAACGATGGATAACGGGTCAGGCGTGGCGTTGCCGCGTTATGTGGAACTGGAGACCAGCCGCCGCTGCAACCGGACCTGCGGGTGGTGTCCCAACGGCGAAGGATCACTTCGCCATGACCAGGAGCTGATGGACTGGGATCTGTTCGCCAAGATCACCGGCGAACTGGGCGCGATGGGCTATGACGGTTGGCTGGCCAACCACAACTACAACGAACCCCTGCTCAACCCTCGGGTATTCGACGAGCTGGACCATGTCGGTCAGGTGCTACCGAGGGCCAAGCCTGCGATCTACACCAATGGTGACGTGCTGCGCGAGCCGATGCTGACGCGGCTGCTCGCGGCCGGGGTGCAGTACCTGCGGGTGACTCGCTACCCCCACCGTGCCGAGACACCCGCGTCGTACGAGTCGCTGCGTACGTGGGCCCGGCGTGCCGGGCTGGCGCAGTGGCCGTGGGAGGAGCGTGTGGTGCGGCAGGGCCTCGCGCTGGTCTGGCAGCGCGGTGAGGTGAAGGTTGAGGTCATCGGCCCGAACATCATTGCCGCCTACAACAACCGCGGCGGAACCGTCACCCAACTGCCGATGCTCGCCTCACCCCGCATCGAGGCGTGCTGGATGACCGCAACTAGCGCCAGCATCGACTTCCGGGGCCGGCTGAAGATGTGCTGCTGCGTCTATCCCGACCTCGACGACCACGCCGGCTACGTCATCGGCGACCTGACCGAGGCCTCGTTCACCGAATTGTGGACCGGTGACCAGATGAGCGGCTACCGGGCCGCGCATGCCCGCGCGGACTGGTCACTGTCACCGGCGTGCAGGTCCTGCACCCAGCCACTGCCCGAGACCCGGCGGGTGAGCGCCGATGCCTGAGGCCTCAACAGCCCGGGCTACCGTGCCCGCGCGTATCTGCCTGGCCGGGGAAAGCCTGGACTGGATGATCGGCGGCCCGTCCGTGGTCGCAGCGATCGGGCTGCGAACCGAGGTCACCGCCACCATCGATCCGCACAGCCGATCGGTCGAGCTGATCGCGAAACACCCCGTCAACGCCCACCGCAGGATCGCAGCGCGCCGGCTCGGGCGGTTGAGCGGCGACAAACTGGACTACCTCCAGGCCTGCGCGCTCCAGATCCTCACCGACGGTTCCGGCGCACGGCTGGTCTCACAGACCTCCGCACCCGTAGGCGCCGGGGTCTCCTCCAGTGCCGCGGTCACCGTCGCAGCATCCGCAGCACTTCTCACCGCCGCCGAAGCAGCGGTACCTGACCTGGCGCGGCTGGCTGGGCTCGCACACAGCGCCGAGGCCCTGGTTGGTTCCGGAGCCGGCTGGATGGACTTCCTCGCCTGCACCTACGGTGGCCTGCGCCGAGTCGAAGCATCCACACCTCCCGCCACCCACCTGCTGGCGCCGACCCTCGGCGTGCAGGTGGTGCTGATCGACACCCTGCAGCGGCGAACCACGGCGAGCGCGCTGGTCAGCAAACGCGACAGGCTCGCAGCCGGAGAAGACCGGATGCTGGCCTACCGCGACCTTGCCCCGCCACTGGTCGAGGAGATAGCGGCCGCTGTGACAGCTCCGGGCATCGACTACGCCTACCTTGGCGGGCTCATCAGCCGCAGCCATCAACTCCTCACCGAATACATGGGGTGCTCGACCCCGCTGATCGACCGCTGCGTCACCGCCAGCCTGGAAGCGGGAGCCCACGGAGCGAAGCTCACCGGATCAGGACACGGCGGATGCCTGTTCGCGCTGGTACCAACCGACCGGGTGCCGACCGTGGTCAGCGCACTGGATACCTTGCCTGTGCAGTATCTGGTGTTGGACGACACCGAATCTCGGGGCGTGGAGTGCAGCCTGCTCATCGACAAGCTAAGGACCAAGACCTCATGCGAGACCTCACCAGCCTGATCAAGGCATACGACATCCGCGGCACCGTCCCGGACCAGCTCGACGCCGAGCTGACCTTCCAGATCGGTGCCGCCTTCGCGCACCTGACCGGTGCGGAACTGATCACTGTCGGCCAGGACATGCGTGAGTCCTCACCCGAACTGGCCGCAGCCTTCGCCGCTGGCGCGAACAGCAGGGGCAGCGACGTGCTGGCCATCGGGCTGGCCTCCACCGATCTGCTGTACTACGCCTCCGGCACCCGCGATGTCCCCGGCGCGATGATCACCGCCAGCCACAACCCCGCCGGCTACAACGGCATCAAACTTTGCCGCGCCGCAGCAGCCCCGGTCGGACAAGACACCGGCCTGGCCGAAATCCGGACCCTGCTCGAGACCGGACTGCCCACCTACGACGGCCCTGCCGGAACCACCCGCTCAGAAGACCTGCTGCAGCCCTATGCCAAGTACCTGCACAGCCTGGTCAACCTCGCGGGCAGTCGCCCGTTGAAGATCGTGGTGGATGCCGGCAACGGCATGGCCGGACACACCGCACCGGCCGTACTCGTTCACCCCGCCTTCGAAATCGTGCCGCTGTACTTCGAGCTCGACGGCACCTTCCCCAACCACGAGGCCAACCCGCTGGAACCAGCCAATCTCGTCGACCTGTGCGCTGCCGTCCGTGAGCACCAGGCCGACGTTGGCCTGGCCTTCGACGGTGACGCCGACCGCTGCTTCTTTGTCGACGAGAACGGTCAAGCAGTGTCTCCCAGCGCCGTCGTCAGCCTCATCGCAACCCGCGAACTGGCTCGCCACGCCGGCGCCGCGATCGTCTACAACGTCATCACCAGCAAAGCCGTCGCCGAACTAGTCACCGAGCACGGCGGGAAACCCATCCGCACCCGAGTCGGCCACTCGTTCATCAAGCAGGTCATGGCCGAACACGACGCCGTCTTCGGCGGCGAACACTCCGGCCACTACTACTTCCGTGAGTTCTGGCGCGCCGACACCGGCATGCTGGCCGCACTACACGTACTGGCCGCTCTCGGCGAGACTACCCAACCGCTTTCGGCGCTGGCGGGCCAGTTCTCCCGCTACACCGCCAGCGGCGAAATCAACAACACGATCATCGACGTGCCAGCCGTCCTCGACCGCGTCGAAACGCACTACACCGCGGACGGCGCCGCCGCCGATCGGCTGGACGGCCTCACCATCACTCTGGCCGAAGGTGCCTGGTTCAACCTGCGCCCCTCCAACACCGAACCGCTCCTACGCCTCAACGTCGAAGCAGCCGACGAACCCAGCATGACCCAGATCCGCCAGGATGTACTGGCGCTGCTCGTCTCCTGAGGGCCACCCGAGCGCTCCCGGGGCTGGACTGAGTTTCGGGAGTGCTGGGCTACCCCGTTACCGTTCTCGTGGCTCCTCGGTGAGGAGACTTGGTCGCCGCCGAGATGGTGCCTTACCCACGGGCCGGTCTCGACAACTACCTGAGCTGTACGCCGTACGCCGAACTTGGCTGGTAGCGCGGATCCGCTTCGCGCCACGTCAGTCGAGGAGCTACCGGTGAGGGAAATAAAGGACCCGGGCTCCGCCCCGCCCCGACCCTCCTTCTGAGAGTCCGTGTGGTGGGTCTCTCGTCGCTCAGGTGGACAGGCCAGCACACCCCCGCATCCAGACTCGCTGCGCTCGGCCGCCGGCAACTGGACACGGGGCGGCCGCCGCGCTCCTCGGTAGGCACCTGGCCGACGAGGGGCCCGCCAGAGTCTCGGCCACGGCACACCACGGAGGAGACGACAGGTGTACCCCGTCGTGGTGGCGGATGCGTGGCGTCGCGGGATTGTCGAGGGCGTCAAGGGTTCTGATAGCGAAGGCTTCGATGGGGACCAGGCCGGCTACTTCGTCTCTGGTGCCCAGCGGGTGTCTTTGGTTTCCGGGCCGGTGGTGGGTTGGCTGGAGACTGCTCGGGCCCGGAAGACGAAGTTGATGACGCCGAGCGTCATGTTCTAATAGGTCCCTGTCAGCTGGTTCAGTTCGACGACGAGGCCGGTTTCTTCGAGTGCTTCGCGGCGGGCGCCGTCTTGGATGGTTTCGGCGAGTTCGAGGAAGCCGCCGGGGCTTCCCAGCGGCCGCTGTCGCGTCGTTGGATGACGAGGGAGCGGACCTGATTGTCGATCGTGACGGCGGAGACGCCGATGCGGTGGAGAAGACCTCGCTCACTTTGGTGCTCCGGTGAGGTAGGCGGCGGTTGCGTCGTCGGATCGTTTGATCCTGGGGTAGCGCTGCGCTGCGGGGTCGTCGGCCTCGATCTTGGGGACGGATTCCAGCGGGGCGTTGGGGCCGCCGGTGTCGAAGAGGTTCAGGAGTCCGTGCAAGTCGGTGAGGTCGTCGGTGTCGGCCGCGGCGGAGGTTCCGTCGGGGGTACGCCTGGACGGGTCTGTCAGTTGAGGTGTGGGTCGGTCGTCACGGTCGCCAGTCCTACGGTGAGGTCGTGCGCCTGCGCCAAGTCGGCGATGAGGGCAGGGAAGGCCTCGAGTTCGTTCGGTTCGGCCGGCTGGTACCCGCCGAGATTGACTGAGCCGGCGGTCTTCATACGGACTGGCGGTACCACGACGAACAATGCACGGCCGGCGGGCGCAGTCGCTGCGTCGATCCACTCCTAAGTGGCGTCGAGGCTGCCTGGGATGTGGAGAATTGGTCCCGGTGTAATGAGTCTTGTCACTTGCTCCCGGCGTGGTGGAGCTGCAGCCTGCCGCAGTCGAGCCTGTTGCCGACCTGCCAGTCGGGCAGGCTGATCTTGATGCATCCAGCGAGGGGGAGCTGGGTGCGGCTCGCGGTGTAGGTGTCGGCTGTGCCTGCTTCGAGGATCAGGACGGCCAGTGGGTGGGTTGGTGTGCCGATAATTGCCAGTGGCCAGAGCGGAGGCAGGGAAAGGATCAACGTAGATCAGCTGCCTGTCGCTCATCGACTCGCTGAACGCGGCTGGTAACCGACCGTAATCTTGGTGCGTTTCGCCTCGAATATCAGCGCAAACCGGATGTGGGGCTGTTGGCCTCATTGGGTTGGAGGTTGGTCGATCAAGGCGTCGGCAATTTTGGACCACGGCATGGGCGATTGGCAAAAATCTTACGTCGCACGAGCCTGAGGCCGTTGGTCCTGAACGGGCCAGCGCTGACGCGATGGCAGGCGTTGAGACTGACGCTCGGCCCACTTGGCATCGTGACGAGCGCCGCCCGCTGCAGGGCGAGTTTCAGATGGTTCGAGCTCCGCGGAGCCGCTCCGCGGCACTCGTCAATCCGTCTGCTGAGTGGACAACCCGCTACTCACTTCGTGTCCGAGGCCGGACACGCACCTTAACCACACACCTCGAGCTTGAACCCGATCTGCCAGGACGGATCCGTAGCCGCTGATTTGCCTCATCGTGCTCCCGACGGCGGACCGGCCAGTTGTTCAGTGGCGCACCGCCGAAACTCCTCGACAAGGGTGCGGTCGTCGCCGGCTCGGGTAGCGAGCACGACGGTGCTCGGGGCAACGTGGTTCAAGGGACCAGTACGAGATCGGCTCGACTGGAACGACACCGGCACCGGTGCGCGATCCTCGGCGACCGCGGTGGGGTGGCGAACCAGTACCTCGATACCGGTGATGCTCCGGCCCAGTTCACCGTCTCGCTGCACTCGTCACCGGCAGCGCCTGTCCCGGTACTCCTGGTCACTTCGACGACCCCGCGGCGTGCTTCGACTAGCTGTTCATTCGTCCGATGTTTGGGGCGCCTGTATTACCGGGGACTCGGGGGCCTCCTCAAGATATGGAGAATCTGTTTCGCTTGATGCTCCTGCGGCCTGCGGTTGAGCAGGCACCAGAGCAGCCATCGATCGGGCTCGAACAGGAGTCCCCTTACCAAGATGCCTTGCGTGCCGCCGTGGTTTCCGGCGGCGGCCGGCCAGGGATCGAAACCGCGTCGGCGGAGTTCGCCGCCTCTGCCGACTTCGTCTCCGGGGTGCTGGACACTCCGCTGGGACGGGGACTCGGTGAGCTTGCTGATCGTGTTGACGCACTCGAGGCGGCCGGGGAGGTGCCGTGGTCGGAGGTGGCCAACGCGGTCGAGGAGGTGTTCGGTAGTTCCGCGTCGGACCTGGTGGCCGGCGACGACTATCAGGAGACGGTACGGCGTCTGCGCGACAGCCTGATCGCGATCAAGGTGTTGCAGCAGCTGCACGGCCTGCCGATCGAGCGGCTGACCCGTCAGCTCCGGACGGCCGAGCTGATCGCGGATGTCGCCGCCGACCACTCCGCGGGCGAGACCGCACGCCGGAGACGCCGTTCGCTCGAACTTCCGGTCGAGCTCGAACTGAAGTCTCGGCTGTCCACCCGCGATGCTCGCAAGGAGCTCGAGGAGCAACGCAAGAAGCTCCTCGACGACCGCCGCAAGCGGGTCGACGAGTTGCTGACCGAGCACGAGATACTGCGCGGCGCGATCTCCGAACTGGCCGGTCTCGACTCCATCCATTTCCGCGCCACCGAGCTCGTCGCCAGTGATCAGACCAGAGCGCCCGACGTGACGGTGCTGACGCACGCGATCAGCAGCGCGGCCAGTTACACCGAGATCCTGCGCGAGCAGCACGTCAAAGGCGTGCCGCGGCGCGAGGACGAGGAGAGGGCGGAGGCGCTCGGGATCAGTACGCCGTACGCCGAACTAGCGCAAACGCTCGTCCAGGCTCCCGATGTGGTGCTGCCGGTGCGTGCCGCGTTCACGCCACTCGCCCTCGCCGAGGTCGGGTTCGTGCTGAAGTCCAGCGTCACCGATCGGCTGTCCAGGCCGACCCAGGCCGCCCTGAAGCAACGCGGTATCGATCTCGGTACGACGCCCCTCGACAAGGTCACCCAGCGGCTCCAAACCGACCTGGCCACCACGGTCGACGAGCTCGAACTCGTCGCCGGCCATCCGGAGAAGCACTCGTTCGTCCGGTTCGGCGACGCGCTGATCTCGGTCCGGACGCCGCTCACCACCGGCTGGGGCGCACTGGGAACCGGTGGCATCCTCGGCGTCCCGTACCTCCCGATGAACGGCAGTGTGCCGGCGACCAAGGGGAGTATCGCGCCGGCCGGGGTCGCCGACCTGCTGCTGGTGAAGCAGCAACTGACCGGCTACGAAGCCGTCGACGTCGCGCACATCGAGAACATCCTCAAGGGTGAGCTGAAATCACGCGAGCACACCCGCCGCGAGGAGAGCGAGACGATCACGTTCGTCGAGACCGAGACGAGTACGTCGGAGGAGCACGAGCTCGAGACGACCGACCGGTTCGAGATGAGCCGGGAGGCGAGCGAGACGATCAAGGAGGACGTCGCGCTCAAGGCCGGGTTGACGATCTCCGGCAGCTACGGCCCGACGGTCGAGTTCTCGGCGAGTGCGGAGGGGTCGTTCAACCGCTCGAAGGAAGAGGCGACCAAGTCCGCGACAACGTTCTCCCAGGACGTCACCGAGCGGACCTCACGCAAGATCTCCGAGCGGGTGCTGCAGCGGACGACCGTTCGCACCCTCACCGAGACCATCGAGAAGAACGTCCACTCGCTCGACAACACCACCGGCACCGGCCACATCTCCGGCGTGTACCAGTGGGTGAACAAGGTCTATCAGGCCCAGATGTTCAACTACGGCCTGCGGATGATGTTCGACTTCATGATTCCCGAGCCGGCGGCGTTCCTGGTTGCCGCCATGAACCAGGCACGCAGCAGCGCGCTCACGCTGACCAAGCCACCGGACTTCACACTGACTCCGGCACAGATCAGCGAGAGCAACTATTCGTACTGGGTGAAAGTCTGCGGCGCCACCGATGTCGCGCCGCCGCCCGAGCTGTTCCGCACCAAGTCCGCCGACTTCAAAGGCGGTGGCGGTGAGAGCAAGACCAACTACAACCACTCCGCCCAGATCGCCGTCGACGACGGCTACCGTGCGGTGTTCGGCAGCGTCGGCCGGGTCTGGAACGTTTGGGAGTCCGACGCCAGCGTGGATGTCGTCCTCGGCCGCCGTACGCAGCGGATGATGGGCAGCCAGTGGCTGTGGACCACACCGCTGGACGACGAGCGCGACTCGATTCCCTTCGCGCTCGACTCGTTCCATGCGTCCCAGGTCGCGATCGCGATCGAGGTGAAGTGCCAGCGAACCGACCGTGCACTGGAGAAGTGGCGCCTGGAGACCTACGCCAAGCTGCTCACCGCTCACAACGCGCAGGTCTCTGACTACGAGGAGAAGCTGGCGCAGCTCAAGCTGCAGGCCGGCGTCGCGATCCGCGGCCGCAACCCCGGGGCGAACCAGGTCACGATCCGCCGGGAGCTGCAGAAGAATTGCCTGAGCATCCTGACCGATCAGCACTTCGACCTGTTCGACGCGGTCGTCGATTCAGCCGTCAACGGGCTGCCGCAGATCGATGTGTCCGAGGCCGCCGCCGAAGGTACGTACGTCCGCTTCTTCGAGCAGGCCTTCGAGTGGGAGCACATGTCCTGGGTCACCTACCCGTACTTCTGGGGCAGCAAGGACCAGTGGGACGAGCGGCTGGGGTACGACGATCCAGACCCGGCGTTCGTGGACTTCCTGCAGGCCGGGTACTGCCGGGCGACCGTGCCGTGCCGGCCGGGGTTCGAGGGCGCGGTCGACCACTTCCTCACCTTCGGCGAGGTCTGGAACGGCGGCCCGCTGCCGACCATCTCCAGCCCGCTCTACCTGCCCATCGCGGACGAACTGGCCGAGCGGCTCGACCGGCCGGGCGACGAGGTGCCGCAGGGTGACCCGTGGACCGTTCGCGTTCCGACCAGCCTGGTGAAGCTGCGCGCCGACGATGCGCTGCCAGTCTGGGAGCAGGACGAAAGCGGCGAATGGGTCGAGGCCTGAGCTAATGGGCGACATCTCCCGGCACCGGGACATCTTCCTGTTCACCAGGGAGACTGTCCCGGCCGCCGTCCTCGACAACGCGAAGCTGACAGCCGACGATCTGACCTACCTCGAGCTCGGCAACTACCTGACCGACGTCTCGCAGTTCCGCGACCCGGTCACCTACATCTTCGCCAAGCAACGGATCTGGCGGGAGTTCGTCATCCCCGCCGTACAGGACAAGACCCAGTTGCTCCGCGGCCTGGCCGCGCTCGGAGCCGGAGCCGGGCTCGCGGCGTCGCAGTACTTGAAGACACTGACTTCGGGTACGGCGGCCGACGTCATCGAGGGCTCCGGGATCGGAGTGGCCGCGATCGGCGGGGTCCTCGCACTGCTGCCGTCGGACACGTACGCCGGTCTGAGCGGAGCCGACACCTGGATCGACACCTTGCTCGGTATGCCGATCGAGCGCACACCCGGCGTGGCCCGGGACGACGCGAAGCACTACGGCTACCTCGGGGAGTTCTTCCGGCTGTTCATCGAAGGAACCACCCATCTGCTGTTCGCGCAGGACGTGACGCACCGGGTCGACGGCCCGTGGGGCTCGATCAAACCGATCCCCGCCAACCGCGTCGACGAGGTGTACAGCGAGTTCTTCACGCAGTACTACCCGCATGAGCACACCGACCAGCCGCCGTACGTGTGGGACGCGAGCAAACGTCCCGCGAACAAGCTGTACCAAGCCAGCCGGCGGCAGGCGACCCTGACCGACGGCGAGGTTGGCGTGATGAACGCGGTGGACGCGCACTATGTCGCCTACCTGGCCGAAGGACTCGCCGGGATCGAGGACGACTGGCGGGTGCTGAAACGCGACGACCAAGCCGGCCGGCAACGCCTGCTCGTGCGGACCGGCAAGCTGCTGCATGGCGTCGAGGACTGGTTCTTCCATTCGAACGTGGTCGAGTTGCTGGAGTTGCGCAGTTGCCGGCCGGCCCAGGTGGAGGGGGAGAGTGACGACGCCTTCCTCCAGCGGTTCGTGAACGATGTCGCGAAACGCCGGCCAGAGTTCGTCGCGGCGCAACCGGCCGAGCTCGTCCGGTTGAAACGCAAACTCTTCCGCCGGCTGCGCTACCCGGCGTACGAGGCGGGCGGGAAGACGCAGACTGCCGGCGTAGTGAGCAAAACCAGGATGTCCACGCCGAGTTTGCGGCATGCCTATCCGGCGTTCCCGTCGGCGCAGGACACAGCGCACACGTTGCTGCATGCGCTGGAGAATCTCGAACAGAGGCTCGTCGGGAAGCCCGGGGAGGTGCCGCCGTGGGCGAAGGAGACACTCGAGCAGTACAACTTGGAAGCCCTTGGTGGGTTGGCCCAGCCGCTCGTCACGGCGGCAACGACGCCGAAGCTCAGGGAGTCGATCCCGCTGGTGCTGACGCTGCTGAGCGACGACGAGCGGCGCCGGCTGGCCGCCAATGTCGCACCCGAGCACTGGCCACTGCAACCCGGTACAGCGGCGCCGCGGCGTACCGTCAAGGAGACCGAACTCGAGCTGCAACTCAAACGCCACGCGGCTGCCCTCGAACCGAGACTGCAGGACGACGGCAACACCGAGAGCAACTACGACCAGTTCGTTCGCTTCCTGGTCAAGCGCGGCCGCCTCAATGCCAAGGGGCGCGACGCTCTGCTGGCCGCGTTCGCCATCGACCGCAAGGCCGAGCAGCTCCCGACCGAGGCGCCGGGGGCCGGCGGCTTCCTTCTGCAGTTCGCCGTGGCCGACCTGCAGAAGTTGCTTGCCGAGGGCAACTCAAAGTCCGCCGAGCTCGACCAGCGGGCGAGCTCGGTCTTCGCGCTGGAGTCCGACAACGGGGCCTTCAACGAGATCGTCGGTTCGCACTCACTGATGTCGAAGGACACGCTCACCTCGGTACCGTTCTTCGAGGACGCTCGGGTGCTCGCCAGCGTCGCATCGTCGACGGTCTTCACGATCCTTCTGCAGCAGATCGCCGTACCGAAGGCCGATCGAAGGCTGGCGTGGGAGGAGGTGCTGCACCACCTCATCCGGTTCCCACCGTCCAACGGCGGCTGGGAACGCCGGGCCCTGGCCCAGTACGCACCCGAGCGGAAAATCCCGCGGTACGCCGACCTACCAGAGTTCGCCCGCCTGGTGGACAGTGCGATGCACCCTGTGTCGAAGCAACCGAAACCGTCGCAGTCCAAGCGCGCAGACCTGGAGGAGCGCTATCGCCGCCTCGAGACCGAGCTCTCGAGATACCGGTACCCGTAACGGAGCCCCACCGCTGCCATCGGCAGCATCACCTTCACTTCCACCATCCGCACCTTCTGAGCACGATGATGGCCACGGAACTCCGCCGGGGCCATCGCCTCGTCGTGCGACTCGCCAGTCATGAGGGAAAGCCGATGTGACGCCGCACAAGTCGCGATCAGGAAGGTGCGGCCGCCTCGCCGGGCAACGAGCCAAGGGGGCAGCGAGGCGGCCGCAGTTCAGGTTGGCCGAGAGCTTGTGCCGTGGCCGACGGGTTCGCGCAGGTCCGCAAGGAGTTCGACCTGATCGTTGATCAGCCCGGTCAGGATCTGGCGCGCCACCGCCAGGAGTTGTCCGACGTGGGGGCTTGCGGGGGAGTAGATGACGGTCGCGCCGGACTTGCGAGTGGTGACGAGACCGGCCCGGCGCAGGACAGCCAGGTGCTGGGAGAGGTTCGAGGCCTCGATGCCGACGTCGGGCAGCATCTCGGCGACAGAGTGGTCGCGCTCGCTCAGCAGCTCCAGGACGCGGATCCGCGCGGGATGGGAGAGCGTCTTGAAGAACTCGGCCTTCCGCTCGTACAGAGGCCTGTGCACTGGCTGCTCCCTTGAGGCATGATGTTTATCAGTTGAGTAGTTGCGAATCTTAGCAAGTCTGCGACGAGGGTGCGAATGGCTGAGCCGGTTGTCGGGGCGGTGATGACTACATCGCCGATCAGCGTTCGCCCGGACGCCTCCTTCAAACAGGTCGCCTGCGCCCTGTTTGCGGCCGACGTGAGCGCCATTCCAGTGGTCTCAGGTGGGCTACCTGTGGGGATGGTCACCGAGCTGGACGTGTTGGCGAATCTTGAGTTCCATGGCGGCATCGATCCGATTCCTGTGCTCGGCGGCGGTGCGGCGCGTCGCCGCCGTCGCAAGGCGCGGGCGGTCACGGCAGCCGAACTGATGACCTCGCCGCCGCCGACCATCTCGGCCGACGCACCGGTCGGCGCGGCGGCCGCCCGCCTGGTGACTGCAGCCCTGCCGGCCCTGTGCGTCGTCGACGGTCAGCGGTATCTGACCGGCCTGCTGACGAGACGCGATCTGCTGGCCGCCTATCGGCGTCCCGACGACGAGATCGCCGCCGAAGTGCGAGCCGTGGTCGATCCCGGCGGCTCGAGGCCGGCCCGAGGGTCCGCGGATCTGAGTGTCCAGGTGTGTGCAGGCATCGTCGAACTCGATGGCTCAGTCGTCTACCGCAGCCAGGTCGAGCAGGCAGCTTTCGCGATCTCGCGGGTGGCTGGTGTCATCGCCGTCCGGAACAACCTCAGCTACGACATCGACGACATGATGGTCACCGGCTTCTGAAACCCGCGGTCCCGCGGCCGGCAGGTGCGGCCGACGGCGGACTGTGGTTGCGCAGTACGCAAGAATTGCAGACTTCTTCAATTCATGATCACATACATGGCGTATGCCCTGTGAAGCGACGGAAGGCAGAGGATGACCACACCACTGCACCAGCTGAAGGCCGAGTTCTTCAGGACCCTGGGGCACCCGGCCAGGATCAGGCTGCTCGAGCTCCTCAGTGAGCACGAGATGTCGGTGGGGGAGTTGCTGCCGGAGATCGGCTTGGAAGCCTCGAATCTGTCGCAGCAGCTCGCAGTTCTTCGCCGGGCCGGTCTGGTTGCCACCCGCAAGGAAGGCTCACAGGTCTATTACTCGTTGACGAGCCCGCAGGTCGCCGAGCTGCTGATGGTCGCCCGGGTGATCCTGACGTCGGTGTTGTCGGATCAGGCTGAGCTGCTCGACGGGCTCCGCGCGGATGCGGTGGCAGCCGGACGGTCGCGAGTGAAGAAGCGGGCGGTGCGGTGAGAGCGCCGCTAGGGGCGATCCGCGAGACAGATCGCGGAGCCGGAGCCTGCGCGCCGGGACTGTCAGCGACCGCGCGCTGTGCCGGCCGGTGGTGAATGAGCCCCGAGCGGAGAACCTACCCCAATCGGCGCCAAGTCAAAGTCACTTCCGAATCTCTGGCTGACCGCGCCGCCGCGCTGCTCGACAGCGGTTACCGGCTTGCGCTCATCGCCGGGCATGACGACCCGGACGCGTTCCGTGTCGTCTACCTGTTTGTCGCAGCCCGGCCCGACCGCCGCGTCGAGCTGGTCCTGAGTACCAGCCGGTCCGCTCCGCAGCTGCCCAGCCTCGCCGCAATCTCCCTCCCGGCAGGCCGCTTCGAGCGTGAGTTGCAGGACCAGTTCGGCATCGAGGGTGCGCCGGGGCAGGTCCGGTTCTCCGCCGTCGGCGAGAGCATCCTCCAGCTGAAGGCGAGGTTGCGCCTCGCCCACAAAGGCATCGAGAAGCAGGCCGAAGGCAGGCTGATTGCCGACGCCCTCCCATTGGCCGAGCAGGTGTGCGGCGACACGACAGTCGGACACGCACTCGCGTTCTGCCTGGCCGTCGAGGAAGCCCGCGACTGGCCGGTCACTGCAGAGAACCAGGTTCTGCGGGCCATCCTGCTCGAGCTCGAGCGGCTGTACAACCACGTCACCGATATCGGGGCCCTCTGCGACGACGTGGGTCACGGTCTCGCCATCGCTCAGGCTCAGCAGGTCCGCGAGCAGCTGCTTCGAATCAACCGACAGGTAACCGGTGACCGTTTGCTCCGTGGGGTGATCGCGCCGGGTGTCACCCGCGTCCGTGCTCTGCCCGACCCCGGCGCCCTGATCGCGATCGGGTCCGATCTCCGGCAGATCGTTGACCTGGCACTTGGCAACAGTGCCGTCCAGGACCGCATGGACGGCACTGCCGTGCTGAGCTCGGCGGACGCTCGCGATCTTGGCGCCCTCGGGTACGTCGCCCGCGCGAGCGGATGCGATCTCGACGCTCGCCGAGATCATCCGTTCTCCGCCCTGACGGCTGGCGTCGTCTCCACTGCCCGGAGCACCGGAGACGTCCTGGCTCGGTTCCTTACCAGAGCCGATGAGATCCAGCACTCCGTTGCCCTGCTCGGGCAGCTCATCGCAGTCCGGCCACCGCTCAGTGCGGAGACCACGAAACCCACCTGGCTCACTGCAGGGAGTGCCTCCGGTGTCGGACTGGTCGAGGGATGGCGGGGGACCATCGCTCACCGGATCGAGTTCGGGCCCGACAGCTCCATCTCGCGGTGGAAGATCGTCGACCCGTCCTTCTTCAATTGGCCGGCTCTGACAGTGGCCCTGGCCGACACGATCGCTCCCGACTTCGCCTTGACCAGCAAGAGCTTCAATCAGTCCGACGCAGGGAACAATCTGTGAAAACCCGCCGCCGTCCCGCACATCGTATGAAGATCGAAACCGTTCAGCGCTGGGTCGCCTCGGTCATTGTGGTGCACATCGGAAGCGTCCCGGCGGTATCGCTCGCTGTCTACAGCATCGGCGTTGCCAAGACTGACCACGGGCGGGGTGTCGGCCTGTGGATCATGTCCGGTGTCATCGGCCTGTTGACGGTCGCCGGCGTGCGGCTGATCTTCCAGCGCACACCATTCTCGCCCTGGCTCATCCTCGGCGCTCTGCCCACTGCCGTGACCGGCTTCTACATCTTTTAGCGCCAGCACTTCGCCGTGGCCATGAGTTTGGCGGCGGCCCGAAGAAAGTGTGCGCGACGATCGCCGACGCGGCCTTCCAAGAGCAGGTGTGTCCTCACCTACTTCGTCGCCCTCGACTGGCACTGGCGTTCGGGTTCACAATGAGTACAATAAACGGCATGATGAATTGAAGAAGTTTGCAAGTCTTGCGAGGTTGTTCCCTTGAACTACGGAACACGAAAGGCAGCGATGCGCTACCAAGTCACTCACTCTCCGGCGGCCACGGCGGATTCCGAGCCGACGGTGACCGATGCGGCAGGCGTGACGGAGATTGTCCGCCGAGCCGCCCTCACCGGCACCCGCGTCCACATCAGGCCGGTTGTCCCGGCTGGTCCGGAGGCAGAGTCAGAGACGTGACGATTCAATGGCGGTACGAGCAATTCGGTGCCGTGGGTGTCATGGCTGTCACCGGGTACCTCGGCGCGGAGGCCCTGCCTCGGTTCAACGGTGCGACCGGCTGGATCTTGACGCGCGCGACGACTGTCATCCTCGACCTCTCCGGTCTCCATGGATGGTCCGACGCGGGACGCGAGGCCGTCTCGGCCGCAGTCGGGCAGTTCGCCGACCAGGGCCGGACCCTGGAGCTCGCCGGAGCCCCGATGATCGATGGCGATGCCGACCATCGGCAGGACCTCGGCGGATGTATCGGCGCTCCCGTCGTTCACGCAGACCTCGCGATGGCCCTGGAAGCTCACGGCATCTCGAGACAGCGGAGCACTGTCATGCAGCAGCGCCGGGGTGTCCTTCTGTGAGCAGAGGAACTGGCGCTCCACGCCAACGGCGTACAGCGCATCACCTGAAGTCGCCGATGCCGGTTCTCGAGCGGCTGGGGGTATGGTCCGGCGCTGATCCAGTCGCCGAGATCGATGTTGCGCTGGCGATCGTGGTGGTCCGCCTCAGTGCGGCGCGCAAGTGCGGTCGAGCGGCGGCGGCCGCAGAACTGCTGGCTTGGATGGATGTCTGCCTCGAGGAGCGGCTGAGCCTGCAGCGCGATCAGGATCTGGCTCGCGGATCCACTCAGACGAGATCGCCGAGAAGCCGAGACCCCATCGATGCTCGGCCGGTGGCCACCCAGAATCCATCACACCGAGGAGACGACGGCAACCCATGAGCGAATTAGCGGACCAGTTGCCCCTCCGAACGGTCGCACCCGTTGCCGCGACGAGTGGCGCTGCGGAACCAAGCACCCACGGTCAGCGCCGGCTCAGCCAGGCTGACTGCCTGCAACAGTTGCCCACTGCCGTGATCGGCCGGTTGGTTTACACCGCGGCCGGTAAGCCGGCGACGTGGCTGACCAGGTTCAAGCTTGAGAAGGGCTCGATCCTGTTCAGGTCCAGCCAGGCCGAGGTACTGCTCGCTGCCGCTCGTGGGTACGTGGCTGTGTTCGAAGTCAATGCAGTCGACAACCAGCAGCGTCGCCGTTGGGCCGTCACCGTGGTCGGCCACCTGTTGCTCGCCCCGATCACTGAGGTCACCGGGGGAATGCCTCCGGTAGAGGGCTCCGCTCCGCAGACGATCCGGCTGGTGATCGCCGCTGCCCGGGGAAACAGCGAGGCCGTGTGAAGGCCGCGCAGCGGTCTGCGAGCGATCAGGACGGCTTGACGAATGTCTGATCAGCCCACCTACAGCATCGGTGCCCTCGCGTGCATACTCGGCGTTTCGATGACGACGTTGCGTACCTGGGAAGTCCGTTACCCCGTCGTGGTGCCTCCGCGGAGCCCAGACGGGCAACGCGCCTACTCGAAGGCGCAGGTCCGGCAGTTGCGGTTCGTCTGCGATCAACTGGCCATTGGGAAGACCTGGAGCGCGGCCTTCCGCTTGCTGGAGGATCATCTGGCCGGTGAAGTGCCGCTGCCAGTCGCCTCAGTGGTCCTCGCCGGCGTTCCGGCGCGCATCCTTCTGGTCGATCCTGATTCGCACGCGGCCAGCTTCTCGGAATACTTCCTGCACGAACAGGGACACGAAGTCACGGTTGCATCCACCGTGGATCAGGCCGTTGCCGAGGTGCGAAGCGTCACACCGGCTCTCGCCGTTGTCGATCTCCTCGTCTCGGGCGGGCAAGGCATGCTGTTCTGCCGGCAGCTGCGGCAAGAACTAGGCATCCCCGTTCTGGCGGTCTCCACGAAGAATCTTCGAGCCGACGCGGCGGGTGTCGGCGCCGCCGGTTTCCTCATCAAGCCGATCCAGTCCCAACGACTGGCGTCGGTCGTCCAGCATCTGCTGAGCCCGCGTGCTCCGACTGCTGCTCGGCGACGGTTGACATCTGATGGCGTAGCCGCAGACCGGGATGTGTGTCCGCGAAACTGACGCGACAGCCGTAGTACGTTTGGGTGCGTACGAACTGCTCGGTATGACGCCCTCGATCGCCACTGCCGCGAAGCGTGCGCTGGAGGCCGCACTCCATTAGAGCCGCCGAAGGCGCTGCATCTACCCGATCAACATCCTTTGTGGCAGCCGGTGCTGCGTTGATTCTGGTGGCGCCGTACGCGATCGCCGCAACGTCGACCAGGGTGGTGAGCAGGTTGGACGTACCGGACCTGGTTTCCTCGCCGAGGTTGCTCGAGGCCGTCGACGTCGCCCGCCGCCTAGGCGGCCCTGATCTGTCCGTGACGGTGACGACTGGCGAGGGCCCGCGGTCGAAGGTAATCCCGGCTGCGTCCATCGGCGTGCGCATGCTGGTGCTGGCCGGCAGTGAGGGCCGGCCGTCTCATCGGCTGCTCACCGCTCGGGCTGACCTGACGCTGGCAGTCCGGGTGGGCCGTCCCACCGTGAGCGTTCCAGTGTCCTGGGAGCCCTCCACGGCACGCGGAGTCGCAGTCGGTATCGACGGCACCGAATTGTCTGTCGAGGCTCTTGATTTCGCCTTCCAGGCCGCGGCGGCGCGCGCTGTGCCGCTCCTCGTCATCCATGCCGGAGGCGACCGGGGTCCGCAGGCCGAACGGATCCTTGCCGAGGCTCTGGCCGGTCGGGCTGATGAGTACCCGGATGTCGACGTACGACGCCTGGTCAGCACGCAGTCGGCGACGACGACGCTGCTCACCGAGTCGAGGACGGCCGAGCTGCTGGTCGTCGGCGCCCGCAGTACGGCGTTGGCGGCCGTCAACCCGGTCGTCCGCCGAGTCGTCGCCTCGAGCCGCTGCCCCGTCGCAGTCGTCCCTCACCCGGTCTCGTCCGCGGAACGAGACCGGGTTCGGCGTCGGACCCGCGAGTCCGACCCGGCGGTGAACATCCTGTACTGATAGTCCGGTAGTTACTGCGGGATGGGCGGTGCCGCGGTGGTACCCGGGTGCAGGATTCCGTGGTGCTGCAGGTGGTTTCGGGCCGCTCGAATGGCCTCGGGTGTGCTGGGGAAGACGCGGCCTTCGGCGCTGAGGGTCCTGATCACGTCGAGGGCGTCCAGCGGTCGGTGATGGCCGGGGCGGATGCCGGAGACGAGGACGGTCATCCCGCGGTGCTGGAGCTTCTCGATCGCGTCCTTCAGGACGAGGGCGCCGCTGGCATCGATCGCGCTGACTGCCGACATGCGCAGGATGATCACCGATGTGTGGGCGACCTCGGACAGTTCCAGCAGGAACCGGTGGGCGGCGAACAGCAGCGGCCCGTCGATGCGGTAGGCAACGATGTGTTCGTCCAGTAGAGCGCGCTCTTCCGCGGTGTGGTCGCCGGGGAGGTCGTGGTCGAGGGGTGTCTGCTGCAGCCGTGCGCTGCGTGCAACTGCACGGAGCGCGAGCGCACCGGCGACGATGAGCCCGAGGATCACGGCCTTGACCAGGTCGAGTGCGAGGGTCGCGATGGCGGTGAGTGCGAGGACGATCGCGTCCGCGCGTGTTGCGCGAGTCATCGCGCGGACCGATCCGACCTCGACCATTCGTACGGCGGTGGCCAGCAGGACGCCTGCCAGAGCCGCGAGTGGGATTCGTCCGACCAGGGGGGCGGCGGTGTAGATGATCGCCGCGAGGAGGGCGGCGTGGACCAGAGCGGCCAGGCGCGACCCTGCCCCAGACCGCACGTTGACGGCCGTTCGGGCGATCGCTCCGGTAGCGGGCACTCCGCCGAACAATGGCGTGACCAGGTTGGCCAGCCCTTGGCCGAACAGTTCGCGGTCGGGGTCGTGCTTGTGGTTGACGCCCATGCCGTCGGCGACAGCTGCGGAGAGCAGGGATTCCAGCGCGGCCAAAGCGGCCACGGCCAGTGCGGGGCCGGCCAATGACCAGAGTGCCGACGGGTCGATGAAGGCCAGCGACGGGGACTGCAAGCCGTGGGGGAGCTGGCCGATCTGGGCGATCTCGAGTCCGGCGAGATTCGTGACGAGGGTCGCTGCGAGGACGGCAACGATCGAGAACGGGATCGTGGGCCGCAGGCGTCCCCCGACCAGGATGACCACCGTGACACCTCCTGTGACAGCAGCAGCCGTCCAGTGCGGGTGGCCGGCGAACGACGCGACGGCGCGGGCGGCGACGAGGACGACCTGGTCGCCTTCCGGTGGGTCGATGCCGAGCGCGGCGGGCAGTTGTTGCAGCCCGATGACGCAGGCGATGCCGAGGGTGAATCCTTCGACCACCGAGGCGGGGACGTAGGCCATGTACTGTCCGGCCCGGGCAGCCGCCAGTCCGACCAGGATCAGCCCGGCCATGAGCCCGACCGTCAGGACCCCGCCCGCGCCGTGCGCGTGCATGATCGGAACCAGTACGACGGTCATCGCGCCGGTCGGACCGGATACCTGTAAGGCAGATCCGCCGAACACGGCTGCCAGCGCCCCGGCGACCACAGCGGTGGTCAGACCGGCCGCGGCGCCGAGACCGGACGAGATCCCGAATCCCAGCGCGAGTGGTAAGGCGACGATGGCCACGGTCAGACCGGCGATCAGGTCGCGCCGGGGCTGACGAACCATGGCCGCGAGGTCGTTACGGGCCGGAAGCAGAGCGAGCATCCGGTGAGCCACGCTCATCGGTTGACGGCCTCGGCCTCACGCAGCTCCGCGAGCAACTCGCTCTGGCCGACCAGCAGTTCGGTGAGGATGCGGCGCGCGGTCCGCATCAGCTCCGCGATGTCGCCACCGGCGATCTCGTAGACCACCGTCGACGCCTCGCGGTGCGACACCACGATGCCGTAGCGGCGCAGAACTCCGAGCTGCTGGGACAGACTGGACGCCTCGATGCCGATCTCGGCCAGCAGGTCGCGCACCGGCCGTGGACCGTCCTGGAGCAGTTCGAGGACTCTGATCCGGACCGGGTGGCCCAGGATCCGGAAAAACTCCGCCTTGGCCTGGTAGAGCGGAACGGGCGCGCTCACCGGTCGACACTCACGTCGCCGACCTCGACGCCGTGCTCCATTGCCAGCCTCAGCATGCTGTCGAGCTCACCGAGCCGAACGTCGGCGGCGTACAGATCGTCCTCGGCGCGCGCTTCTGCTAGCGCCTGTCGTGCCTCGCGCACCCGGCGCCGCAGATCGACCGCGAACTCACCGCTGTTCATCAGGTCTCCGCCCTTCGATCTGGTGACTTCATCATGTAGTGACTTGAAGAACTTTGCAAATCCGATCGCGGTGCCGGGGCCGAAAGCCGGGGCCGAGAGTCCTGTTCGGACAGGCGAACGACCGGCTTCCCGGCCATCAGGCGCTGCTCGGCGTCCGGCGGTTCTTCACCAAGGAGACGGTGGCGACCACGGCCGAACGCTGCACCAGATCGGCTCCGGTGCCTGGGAGTCGTTCTACCGCGATCGGTGGAGCTACGACCGGGTCGTGCGGTCGACGCACGGTGTGAACTGCACCGGGTCGTGCTCGTGGAACGTTTTCGTCAAGGACGAGCTGATCACCTGGGAGCACCAGGCCACCGACTACCCGACGACGGGTCCGGACAGCCCCGACTACGAGCCGCGCGGGTGTCCGCGGGGCGCGTCGTTCTCCTGGTACGAGTACTCGCCGTCACGCGTGCGCCACCCGTACGTGCGCGGGTCGTTGCTCACCATGTTCCGGGCAGGCCTGAAGCGGTTCAGGCCGGTGGCGTGATCGGCTGGACCAGCGGTATCGCCGCCTTCGGCCCGTTCTTTTCGGCGTCGGCCTCGCTATCGTGTCGCCCGTCGCCTTCTACGCGATCGGCGCGGCCTTCGCGGTCATGTGCATCACCATCACCTGGATCCGCTACGCCCGCCCCGGCGCTCCCAAACCGTCCTGAATCGGGCCGACTCCGAGGAGATGGACCCATGCGCCGATCGACGAAGCCGCTCGTCCCCCTCAGCACGGCGCATGGGGTTTCCTCGGCTTCCCGGTGTCGAGGGGGCTAACTCTCGCAGGCTGGTCGCCCTGGCTCATCGCGGCCGCGGTCGCCTGGGTGGCGGCGTACCCGAGCAGTTGGGCGGCTGACCGGCATTCTGACGGCCCTTCGGCCGGCCCGCTACTGTCGAGCAGCGATAGTCTGGATGCCGATCTGCATCGTCGCCGGCGCTTTCGTGCTCGTCGCCAGGCTCTGGTTGACGTGGGTGCTCACGGCGTATGCCGTCCTCTTCGGCGTCAATCTGCGACAGGCCTGGGCACACCGCGAGCGTTCCCTGACCAACGACCTGGTACTTGTCGCCTAATGCGTGCTCCTGGTCGGCGACGCATTAGACGGATCCGGATTCCAGCCGCCACTCCCGCCGGTGACAACAGTCTCAGTCCAGATCGCTTCCAGCTTTCGGCACCAACCTTCACCCACCGCGGCGAGACCGGACGTCGCCGGTGTTCGGTCCGGGTATCTCCTTGGAAGTTGCCCGCTGCATCGAGCGGCTGCGGAAGGCTGTGGCATCAACGTAGACCAGCTCCCCGTCGCTCATCGCCTTGCCGAGCGTCGACCGGACTTGGTGCCGTTTCGCCTCAGATACCAGCGCAAACCGGGTGCGGGCTGTCGATCTCGCCGGTATTGACGACTGGTCGATCGGGGCGCAGCAATTTTGGATCCCGGCAGGGTTCAGGTGCCGTGGTCTCGCCTCCGGAGTTGGCTCTGGGAGACGTCGCCCGCCTGAACGGCCTCGGTGAGGTGCAAGGTGTGGATCATCGGGCAGGCTCCATCTTGTAGTGCAGACGCATCATCCAGGTGCTCCGGATCCGCAGCTCGTGGTCGGTGCGGAGCACCCCGTAGGAGTCGCAGTACAGGCGGAAGGTCTCGTGGAGCGGGACGCGCGCCGCGAAGTCCCGTCCGTTGTCGTGGACAACGACGTACGCGCCGTCCTGTCCGAATCGCCCTGGGGGCGACTCCAGGACAAGCCCGCCGTCGTCGCTGATGACCGGGCGTAGGAAGATCTGGACGTTCCCGGACTCGAGTGGGAACGCGACATGGACGCTCGGCTGCGCCGCGCCGGGGAGACGCCGCGCCGAGTAGCAGCCGCTGAACACGTAGCGGCCCGACGGCCGGAGCGTCCGCAGCCACGCGGCGCCGACCTGCTCGCCGTCACGGTCGCGGATCACGCGGACCTGGCTGTCCATTCCGTACGCGACGTCAAGCGGGCGCATCGGCAGAGACAGCTGCTCCACCCGGCGGCCGAACAAGCGCGCGATCAGCTCACCTGCCGGCCAGAACAGCGGTGACCATCCGGACCACACCTCCATGTGCCAGGCGGCGGTGTGCTCATAGAAGTCGCGGATCCGTGGATCCAGTCGGGAGGCGTCGAACCCGGGGCCGTCGAGGATGGTCATCGCAGGGAGCAGGCCGGGTGCTGGGCCCGCTGAAGGACCTGTGGTCGCGGCACCCTCGTCGACCGTGCCGCCGTGGTGCGCAGCCTCGGCGGAAAGCCAGCCGTCCCCGACCGCGGAGGAACGACTCATCGGGGCGCGCAGCCAGGAGTGGTTCGCGGCGAGGTCGACAGGCCTGCCGACCAGTCGCCAGAACTTCCGGGACCCGAGGTCCAGCACATGGTTCACGACAACGCATTCTTGCAGGGGTCCGCCGATGAACTCGCCTGTGGATGGGTGCGGGGCTCACGCGATCTTGCCCACATCAACGTGGCCTCGGCGCTCCGGCGACGACCAGAACCTCGCCAGTGAACCGAGGTGACCTGACCAGTATGTATGTACTGTCTGCGCCGATACGAGAGTCGACCATTTGGACCACGGCATCAACGTCGACGAGATCCCGCAGCCGCACCGCCTCGCCGAGCGCGGCTGGTAATCGACCGGACCTCTACCAGGGCGACGGCTCGTAGTCCTTGAGGAAGCAGCCGTACAGGTCGGTTCCGGCCTCGCCCTGGACGATCGGGTCATAGACGCGGGCGGCGCCGTCGACCAGGTCGAGGGGCGCATGCCAGCCCTCGGCGGCGATTCGCAGCTTCTCCTGGTGTGGGCGCTCGTCCGTGATCCACCCGGTGTCCACCGCGGTCATCAAGATCCGGTCTTTCTCGAACATCTCCGCCGCGGAGGTCCGGGTCAGCATGTTGAGGGCGGCCTTGGCCATGTTGGTGTGCGGGTGCCCCGGGCCCTTGTAACGGCGGGAGAACTGCCCCTCCATCGCCGAGACGTTGACGACGTACCCGCGGCGCGCCTTGGACGTCGCCGCCCGCAGCGCGGGCCGCAGCCGGGAGATGAGCAGGAACGGCGCGATCGAGTTGCAGAGCTGGACCTCCAGGAGTTCCAGCGGGTCGACCTCGTCCACGACCTGGGTCCACGAGTTGCTCGTCTGCAGGTCGGGGAGAAGCCCGCCGGCGTCGACAGCCGTGCCGGCCAGGTGGGCCTCCAGGGAGGCCGAGCCCGCCCGAAGCGTCAGCGCCGTCAGGGACGCCGCGGTGTGCATTGCGACGGCGTCGTCCTGCGACTGCCCCTCGTGGTGGGCGACCGACAAGGCAGTCAGCGCCCCCGCCATCGCGGCAGGGTGTGCCTCCGAGACGTGTTCGAACGTGACCATCTCCGGCTGCTCCAGCCCGTAGGGAAGCGGGGCGACGGGCGACGACTCGCCCGCGACGAGCTGCGAGTAGGCCCCGGGGGACCGGCGGACCGTCTGGCAGGCGTTGTTGACCAGGATGTCGAGCGGACCCGCGGCGGCGACGTCGTCGGCCAGGGCGATCACCTGGGCGGGATCGCGCAGGTCGATCCCGACGATCTTGAGCCGGTGCAGCCAGTCGGCGGCGTCGGGCATCGCCGAGAAGCGGCGCACCGCGTCTTTCGGGAAGCGGGTGGTGATGGTGAGGTGTGCGCCGTCGCGCAGCAGGCGCAACGCGATGTACATGCCGATCTTCGCCCGCCCCCCGGTGAGCAAGGCGCGGCGGTCG
The DNA here is from genome assembly GCF_004349055.1 of Kribbella antibiotica. Classification (GTDB taxonomy): domain Bacteria; phylum Actinomycetota; class Actinomycetes; order Propionibacteriales; family Kribbellaceae; genus Kribbella; species Kribbella antibiotica. Next base: position 49,030 of record NZ_SMKX01000014.1, on the reverse strand, counting down.
GTCAGGTCCGTGCGCTGGTCGCGCCGCGTGTGGCTCTTCGCGGCACAGGACGGGCACAGCCAGTGGTAGAACGAGTCGACCAGCGTGTAGTCCGTCTTGCAGATGTAGCAGCCGCGGGCGGTGCGCAGCTCCCCGGCGAACGACCCCGGCGCGGTCGAGACCAGCGGGATGCCGGCGGTCTCGTCGTCGATCCGCGCCGGCGAACCGGTCGCCGTCTGCTCGATGATGCTCCGGTCGTGCGCCTGACGCTCCTCGCGGATCGCGCCCCGACGGGACTTCTTGAGCAGCTTCCACATGTAACCGGTCGCCCGTTTGACCGCCTGGACGTCGGGATGGTTGGGCTCGAGGTCGTGGAGCCGGCTCAGCACCCGAAGGGTGATGGCAAGCTCGTCCGGGTCGATCCCCGTGTTCGTCGGCACTGCCGTAGGGTAACCGGCCCCCGCTCGGCGCCTGGCTCGGTCCCCTCGAAGCGCCATCACTGCTCGCCTGACCGGCCGTTCAGCTCACTGAGCTGGTGGCCGCTGTCGAGGGTAGGCGATGGGTGATCACAGTCAGCCTTCTCGGTCGGCAAGGTCAGACACCGCGGGCCGCCAGGCCGCCGTCGCCCGGGAGCAGGACGCCGTTGACGTAGGCTGCGCGGTCGCTCATCAGGAAGAGTGCTGCGTTTCGACGACTGCGCCGCTGATCGGGACTCCGACGTTGTTGTGCAGTCCACCGGGTGGCTGCCACGCGGCGACGACCTCGGCCACGGCACGTGCGACGTCGTCCTCACGAGTTGCATCGGCCTGTACGGCGAGCGCCGTACCGCCTGCTGCGTTGATCTCCTTGGTGATCCGGTCTGCCGCGGCTGGGTCGCGATCCACGCAAGCGACCGCTGCGCCTGCTCGGGCGTAAGTCAGCGCTGCCGCCTGGCCGTTGCTGAGCCCAGCCCCACTGGAACCGGCGCCGAACACCATCACGACCCGGCCGTGAGCCAAAACGGGTCGTCGGCTGGGGCGGCGGGTTGCTAAGGTCGCCGACGTGCATCGAATCATCACTCCGCCGACCGCGGTTTAGCGGACGGCAAACCTCAGCGCGCCCAGGGTTCTGACCTGGGCTTCTTTGGGCTGTTCGCAGACGCCCCGATCTCTTCGTGCGAACACCCTGGAGTGTCTGATGTATCACCGTCTCGCGCCGTCGTCGGCGCGCGGTCTCCTGTACGTCGCTTTGGCCGGAATTGCTTGGGGCACTGGCGGCCCCACCGGCGCCCTGCTCTTTCAGTACAGCGGCCTGAACTCGACAGCGATCTCCTTTTGGCGTCTTGTCGGCGGCGCCGTCTGGCTGGCTGTCGCCTGCCGCCTGCTCGGGCGGCGCCGGACTGTCCACGAGTTCGCGGCCGCCCCACTGCGGTACCTCCTGAGTGGCCTCGGCCTCGCTGTTTGCCAAGTCGGGTATTTCGCCGCGATCCCACGCGTCGGCATCGCCGTCGCTACCGTGGTCTCGCTCGGCGTCGGGCCACTCTTCATTGCCCTGGGCGCTCGCGAGCGCATCACCGGTGCGTTGCTGCTCGCCGTACTCGGGCTTGCCCTACTTGTCTGCGGGGGCGGCGGTGCCGGCGGTACATCGATTGCGGGCATCGCCTTCTCGCTGCTTTCCGGAGCCGGTTACGCAGTCGGAACCCTGCTGAACCGTGGTCAGCAAGATCCCATCAGTAGCGCCATGCTGGGCCTCGGTGCCGGTGCCCTCATTCTGTTGCCGTTGGCAATGACAGAACGGATCACCCCGGCCTCGGGTAGCTGGCCGCTACTCGCGTACTTCGGTCTGGTGCCGACCGCCCTCGCCTATGCCTCGTTCTATGCCGGCCTCAAGGCGGTCCGCGTGTCCACTGCCGCCGTGGTGGCCCTGATCGAACCCCTGCTGGCCGCGCTGATCGGCGTACTCGCATTTCATGAGCATCTGAGGCCCCTCAGCCTCATCGGTGCGGCCGTACTCCTCGTTGCCATCGTCGTCCAAGCTGTGGGCGGTGGCAGTGGAGATCGTCGTTAGCGGACACCGAGGATGACGTCGACGCTGGCTGTGATGGCTGGGCTTAGTAGCGGGTGGTGGGGTCCTGTCCGGCCGTGTACACGGCCCCGGTGTGGTCGAGGGCCGCGCGGGTGAAGATTCCAACTCGAGCACGATCAGATCGGCACGCCCACAGGCTGAATCGGTCAGTGCGCCTTGGACACCCTGGCCCACTGACCAGTATGGCGATGCACCCGTAGTCTGAGGGGGCGATCGTGCGGTGGCCGTCACCGTGAGGAGCGAGTTCAAGCGCCTGCATGGCAGACGAATATCGTGCCCCACGAGAGGGAAGCCGATGGACGAGCGACCAACGCCTTCAGAACGACCGGACGACGCAGGTGTGCGCGAGGCCGCGTTGGAGTCGCGAGAGAAGGCCGTTGAGGCCAAGGAGTCCGCGCAGGCGGGTCGTGAGGAGGAAACTCGCGCCATTCTCGAAGCCGCGGACGCGCGGGACGCGCAGGCGGACAAGCGCGATGCGGTGGCCGACGAGCGGGACAAGGCGGCCAGCTTGCAGTCGTTTCTTCGGGATGTGGACTTCGCGCCTGCGCACCAGGCGCGATTGTCCGCCGGTATGGATCGTTCGGACTCGAAGGGCGATCGGACTTCGGCGGCCGACGACCGCTTCAAGCTGGCCCAGGACGACCCGGAGCCGCCTGAGCCTGACGAGGCCTAGGCCCGGCGGTGTCAGGACAGGTCAGCCGGCCACTGCCAGTTGCGGACCTCGGGAAGGTCCTCGCCGTGCTCGACGATGTAGGCGTGATGCCGTGCGCGTTGGTCGGTGAGCCATTGGCGGGTTTCGGCCGCGCGGTGGCCGAGGCCGGGGACGCGGTCGATCACGTCCATGGCCAGGTGATACCGGTCCAGGTCGTTGCGGACCACCATGTCGAACGGCGTGGTCGTCGTACCCTCTTCTTTGTAACCACGGACGTGCAGATTGGCGTGATTGTGCCGGCGGTAGGTGAGCCGGTGGATCAGCGACGGGTAGCCGTGGTAGGCGAAGATGACCGGCTTGTCGGTGGTGAAGATGGCGTCGAACTCGGCGTCGGACAGCCCGTGCGGGTGCTCGGAGGCGGGCTCTAGACGCATCAGGTCGACGACGTTGACCACGCGGATCTTCAACCCAGGAACGTGTTCGCGTAGCAGGCTCACCGCGGCCAGCGTCTCGAGAGTCGGTACGTCGCCCGCGCAGGCCAGTACGACGTCCGGGTCGCCGTCGTCGTTGCTCGCCCAGGGCCAGACGCCGATACCGCGGGCACAGTGCAGTACGGCGGAGTCGTGGTCGAGCCAGCTGGGCTGCGGTTGCTTGCCTGCGACAACGACATTGATGTAGCCGCGACTGCGCAGGCAGTGGTCGGAGACGACGAGCAAGGTGTTGGTGTCCGGCGGCAGGTAGACGCGGATCACTTCGGCCTTCTTGTTCACCACATGGTCGATGAAGCCGGGATCCTGATGGGAGAACCCGTTGTTGTCTTGTCGCCAGACGTGGGACGTGAGGAGGTAGTTGAGTGACGGAATCGTACGTCGCCAGGGGAGCGCCCGGGACACCTTGAGCCACTTGGCGTGCTGGTTGACCATCGAATCGACCAGGTGCACAAAGGCTTCGTAGCAAGAGAACCAGCCGTGCCGCCCGGTCAGCAGATAGCCCTCGAGCCAGCCCTGGCAGGTGTGCTCGCTGAGGATCTCCATCACACGTCCGCCGGTGGCGAGATGCTCGTCGGTCGGGAGTATCTCGGCGTTCCAGGCCTTGGCGGTGGTTTCGTAGATCGCGTCGAGGCGGTTCGACGCGGTCTCGTCGGGTCCGAAGACCCGGAAGTTCTGGAGGTTGGCGCTCATCACGTCGCGGAGGAAGGTCCCGAGCACCCGGGTGGGCTCATGCGGTCCGCTGCCTGGCTGCGGGACGTCAACGGCGTACTGCGACAAGGGTGGAAGATTCAGCGATCGGGTGAGCAGCCCGCCGTTCGCGTGCGGCGTGGAACCCATCCGGCGTTCTCCGGCCGGAACCTGGTCGGTCAGCTCGGCGACCGGGCGACCATCTGCGTCGAGCAGTTCCTCGATCCGGTAGCTGCGCAGCCACGTTTCGAGCATGGCGAGGTGCTCCGGGGAGGTCCGTACGCCGGTCAGCGGCACCTGGTGGGCACGCCAGGTGCCCTCGATCGGGACACCGTCGACCTCGCGCGGTCCGGTCCAGCCTTTCGGCGTCCGGAGAACGATCATCGGCCAGGGGCGACGCGGCGTACCGGGGTTGGTGCGTGCCTCGGTCTGGATCTCGGCGATCTCGTCCAGTACGACGTCGAGTGTCGCGGCGATCGCCTGGTGGACGAGCTCGGGGTCGTCGCCGTCGACCAGGTAGGGCCGATGGCCGTATCCCTCGAGGAGCTTGGTGAGTTCCTCGTCGCCGATCCGGGCCAGGACTGCCGGGTTCGCGATCTTGTAGCCGTTGAGGTGCAGGATCGGCAGTACGGCGCCGTCGGTGCGCGGGTCGAGGAACTTGTTGGAGTGCCAGGACGCGGCCAGCGGCCCGGTCTCGGCCTCGCCGTCGCCGATCACGCAGGCGACCACGAGGTCCGGGTTGTCGAAGGCAGCGCCGTACGCGTGGCTGAGGGAGTAGCCGAGTTCGCCGCCCTCATGGATCGAACCGGGCAGCTCGGGTGCGACGTGGCTGGGAATTCCGCCAGGAAAGGAGAACTGGCGGAACAGGGTTTGCAGGCCGGCGGCGTCGCGGGTCACGTCGGGGTAGGTGTCGGTGTAGCTGCCCTCAAGCCACGCGTTCGCGGCGATGGCGGGACCACCGTGCCCGGGCCCGATGACGTACATCATCGACTGGTCGCGTTGTTTGATGACTCGGTTGAGGTGGGCGTAGATCAGGTTCAGGCCAGGCGTCGTACCCCAGTGACCGAGCAGGCGTGGCTTGATGTGTTCAGGTTGCAAAGGCTCGGTCAGCAAGGCGTTGTGCATGAGGTAGATCTGGCCGACCGAAAGGTAGTTGGCGGCTCGCCAGTAGGCGTTGATCGCCTGGAGTTCGGCGCTCGCGAGTGGCTTGTCCAGCAGTTGGCGCATGGGGGACTCCCGATCCTCGGTGCAGGTCACCACCAGCGTCGCTCCGCACCATCGCCTACCGCTGCGGTCAACGGTCCTGAACCGTCGGGCCTTTCGGCACCTGCGCGGGTGACCACGGGCTCTGCCTGCAACCGGCATCCGGGAGACACGATCGGGGCACACTCTCCGAACCGGAAGGAACCACCGTGTCTTCCACCACGCCGTCATCCGAAACCGTTCGCCCAGTGATCCAGGTCGGGATCGACGGTGCGTGGCGCGAGGCCGGAGCGCTCCACTGGGCGCTGTACGAGTCCCATCTGCGCGACGAGCCGCTGCATGCAATCCACGCCGTCGACGAGACGGTCCGGCGGTCCCGGTACTACGAGCCGATCGTCACCACGCAAGCCGAGTCGGACCTGGCCGACGACGTACGGACCTGGATGAAGGATCAGGCCGACGGTCTCGACCATGAGGCGACGCTGGTCGAAGGCTCGCCCGCATCTGCCCTGTCTGATGCGGCTCAGGGGAGCCGGATGCTCGTGGTCGGCCGGCGGGGGATGGGAAGTTTCAAACGCCTGCTGCTCGGGTCCACCTCCGAGGCGGTCGCAAGTCGGGCACAGGTGCCCGTGGTCGTCGTACCGGACGGCTGGACCGCTCGTACGGCGGGTGGCCCGGTGGTTGCCGGTTTAGATGACTCAGGAGAGAACGGGCCCGCTGTCGAGTTCGCCGCCGAGCTGGCCATCGAGCGGAATGTGTCGCTGCGGCTGGTGCATGTCTGGGACGTTCCGCCTGTCTACGGCTGGGACACAACCTTGGTGGCGGGCGTCGCGGAGGACTGGGCGGCTACTGCCGACAAGCACTACGAAGCCGTTGCGACGCAGTGGCGGCACAAGTACCCCGACCTGGAGATTCAGCTCGATATCCGTCGCGGTCACGCGGTCGAGGGCCTACTGGATGCGGCGGCGGCCTTCCAGGCACAGATCGTCGTGATGGGCGGGCATCACCGTTCGCACCTGTCGGTTCTCCTGCTCGGCTCGGTCGTCCGTGGCGTCCTCCAGCACGCGACCTGCCCGGTCGCGGTGGTGCACTGCGATCACTCGGACTCTGCCTGATGCCCAACGCGCCAAGTGCCGGTCCGGTTGCGATCGTGCCGCACCGCCCTGCCTACGGGAAGCAACCGAGTGACCCGCGTGTGCCTCTCGAGGATGCCTCCCGTGACCTGCGATGAGCCCATCGGTTGAGTCGGGCATCGAGCTGTACTGGCTTCCGCTGGGGGCGGGCGGCCGGTCGGTGCGGTGGAACGGCCGGGTGCTGGAGCGGTTGCTGTCGTGGCGGGATCATCGGCCGGCTGATGATCTGTTCCACTCTGCGTTGCAGGTGCGTGCTCGCGGGCAGCGGTTCGTGATCGAGATGGCGCCGGTGTGGAGCAACCGTGAACCTGATCGCGGTGTGGTCTGCGAAGGCCCGGTCGGGTTCGCTTGGCTCGGCCGGTCGCGATATTTCCGGTACGAGGTGCGCTGCTGGGCGGGCGGGCAGATTCCGGACGTGGCCGAGGCAGTGGCCGGACCGACCATGGTCAGCCAGGACGAGAACCGCGCGGCTGCTCTGATCGACCTCATCGGGTCGGTCCCGCCCCTGACTTGGGGGAGGGACGAACTGGGCGCGGGCGACATGTGGAACTCGAACTCACTGACCGCCTGGCTGCTCGCCCGAACCGGTCACGACCTCAGCACCATCCATCCGCCAGCCAGGGGCCGCGCTCCGGGGTGGAACGCGGGCCGCATCCTCGCAGCGAGGCAGCCGCGGTCAGCGGACGATCGCGACCGGGCAGCGGGCGTGGTGGAGGATGGTCAGGCCGACGGATCCGAGGAGCAGGCTGGCGAAGCCGTTGCGGCCGCGGGAGCCGACGACCAGGAGTTCGGCGTTGTCGGCTGCGGCGACTAGTGCCTGGGCCGGGTGGCCGGTCAGCAGGAGCAGTTCGAATTCGACGTCGGGGTAGTCGGTTTGGGCGCCGGCCAGTGACTCCGCGACGAGCAGTCGTTCCTCGTTGGCGCTGTCGGCCGGGTCGAAGATGAGTAGTCCGAGGCCGCCGCTGAAGGTGGGCGACGGGTGCGGAGTCACGTTGACCACGGCGACCCGGGCTCGGCGGGACTCGGCCTGGGCGAAGGCGAAGTCGATCGCCTTGGCCGAGCTCTTCGAGCCGTCGACGCCGACGACGATCGTGGGCTTGTCCTGGATCCAGGGCGAGGTCACTGCCGGAACCACGACGACGGTGTTGGCGGAGTGGATGCTGACTTGCAGGGCAACGGAGCCGAGCAGTACGTCGGTCCAGCCGCCGAGCCCTCGTGATCCCAGCACGGTGAGGCGGGCGTTGGCCGATTCGTCGACCAAGGCCGAGGCGGCAGAGTCTTCGATCAGGACGCTGTCGACGGTGAGCTCCGGGTGCTGCAACTGGACGCCTTCGGTGAGGGTGTCGAGGGCGCGTTCCTGGAGGCGACGCAAGTCGGCGACCGGCACTGTGCCGGCCGTGAGGTAGTCGGCCGGGATGGGCTCGGACACCTCGACGATTCGCAGCGGCGCGAGGTACCGGACCGCCTCGGCGGTGGCCCAGCGCAGGGCAACGCGGCTGCCGGGCGAGCCGTCATACCCGATGACAACAGGATTGGGTGTGGTCAGTGCCATGAGATCTCCTCGGACAGCGGGTAGACGGGCGGGGCATAGGCTGACAGTGGATCGAGGGCGTGCAGCCGTCGGCCGGCCCGGGATGAGGCAACATGACGATCAGCGTGTTTCTGCTCGACGATCATGAGGTGGTCCGGCTCGGGGTCCGGCAACTGCTCGAAAGCGAACCGGACATCGAGGTGGTCGGTGAGGCCTCGACCGCGGCCCAGGCACTGGCCCGGATCCCGGCGCTGCGCCCCGATGTGGCCTTGCTGGATGTCCGGTTGCCTGATGGAGACGGCGTGACGGTGTGCCGCGACGTCCGTTCGGCGATGGAGCATCCGCCGGCCTGCTTGATGCTGACGTCGTTCTCCGATGACGAGGCCTTGTTCACGGCGATCATGGCCGGAGCCGCCGGGTATCTGCTGAAGCAGGTCAGCGGGCTCGACCTGGTGGGTGCGGTTCGCCGGCTCGCGGCGGGGGAGTCCCTGCTCGATCCCGCGATGACGAACGCCGTACTGGAGCGGTTGCGCAATCCGCTCGGCGAAAGCGAGGACGATCCGCGCTATGCCACGCTCACCGAGCAGGAACGACGGATCCTCGACCTGATCGCCGAGGGGAGGACGAATCGGCAGATCTCCGTGACGATGTTCCTGGCCGAGAAGACGGTCAAGAACTACGTGTCCGGGCTGCTCCGCAAGCTGGGCGTCGATCGCCGGACCGAGGCTGCCGTGTACGCCGTCGAACGGGCGCAGCGCATTCCACCGCAGTAGTGTGGACGGGATCATCTGCCGGCCGGGGTCAGGACTGTCACTTCCGCGAGGTCGGTGACCACGACGTCCGCGCCATGGGCGGTGAGGTCCGCAGCGTGACCGGTGCGGTCCACGCCGATCACGAGACCGAATCCACCGGCCCGTCCGGCCATGATTCCGGCGGGCTTGTCCTCGATCACCACCGTCCGGCTCGGCTGGACGACCAGCCGGCGCGCGGTGGCCAGTAGGACAGCAGGATCCAGGGCCGTCGCTCCTGCGTCGCTCCGAGGCGGGACAACGTCGACGGTCAACCCGGCCGCCTTCAGCCCGGCGATCAGCGCCAGGGTGCCGAGGCTCGCTACGCGCCAAACCTCGGGGCCGAACAGGACAGCGTCGTACCGGTCGGGGCTGAGTTCCATCGGCTGACCATGATTGCGGAGCGGAGCGTCGGGGCCGGACCACGCCATCCGCCTGGTCCAGTCGCCGAGAGTGGCCCGGCCCGGGCCCGGCCGCCCGGCAGCTTGCAGGCTGTCGTGGATGTCCACGGTCCACTGCTTGATCGCTGCCCAGTCGCGGGAGTCGCCGGACATGCGGCTGCGTGCCATCCATTGCGCCAGTACGCCGCGCGCGGTGTGTCGTTCGAGGCGGCCGGCGAATGTCTTCGGTGTCGCGCTGCCGAGCTGCTTGGCCAAGCGGGCGACTTTGCGGGGCGCGGCTTGCTCGACATCCTTGTCGGGCCCGATCGGTCCGCTGTGGAACAACCAGACCGGCCGATTGTTGCTGCTAGCAACGAGCTTTCGGAGGACGGCGACCGCCTCCGGGCGCCATCGACCCAGGTAGATCGCGCTACCGACGACGACAGCGCCGTACGGCGTCGTGTCGGTCACGTCGCCGGCATCGATGACGTCGACGTCGTGCCCAGACCTGCGCAGGGTCTGGCCGATCGCCTCGGCAATGCCGGCGGTGCCGCCCATGCGGCTGGCGTAGGCCACGAGAACCTTGGTGGTGCTCATGACGTTTCACCCCGTACGACGTCTGCCAGCGGGCGACGCGGTGAGGTCGCGTGCTGGGTGGTGTGGGCGAAGCGGATCACCATCTGGGCGAATCCGGGCTTACCGGTGAGGTGCTGAACATCGGCGCGGAGGTCGTCGAACTCGAGCGGCTGATTGAAGAATGACGCGGTCAGCCCGTCCCTGGTCGCGGCGAGAAGCACGTGCTCCAAGGCGATACCGGCCACGAGGTGGTCGACCGGCCGGTCCCGGTCGGTCGACAGCACGGCCAGCGCCGCATCGGCCTCGAACGCGGCTCGCGGGCGTGATTGGTCAACGGGATGGACACCGAGATCGCGCACCGGCGCTGTGTAGCTTGTCGGACGTGGTCCGAGGACGCTGCTGGGGACTCCGTCGCCGACACGCTCGCCGCCGATCCACTTGCTTCTCTCGGCGGTCCGCTTCCAGTCGCCGACCTCGCGCAGGTCAACGTCGAGATTCATGGCCATCAGGTGCGCTGCATCCGTTTTCTGCAGCCAGGTCAGTTCAGCGCCTTCAGCAAGCGCCGCCTGCATCAGACCGATCCTGGAATCCGCGGCCGGTGGTGCCGGGCGGGCCGGGAGTCTGCTGGTGTGGCGCCGTACCACCTGCAGATAAAGGTGCTTCAGGGTCAGGTCGAGCTGCTGCGCGTCCTCGAGCACGATCCGGGCGACGAGGTCGGGCTCGAGCGGATTGGGGGCGAGCCCGTACCCGGAGCCCAACCCGAGATGAGCCGCGGCACAGCGCAGGTTGAACACGGCCGCGCCGGCCGCGATCCGCATCGCCCGCCCGGTGGGATCCTCGGCGGGCAGGGCACGCGCCCCGTCCAGGAACACGTCGATGACCGTGCCGTTGACCTCGAACCGCCACGGCTGCGTGTTGTGCATCGACGGTGCCGCAACCGCTGCCCTGAGCAGTATGTCGATCTGTTCCATCGACAGCTGGTCGTCCATGGGATGCCTCCTCGGCGGGCCAGGGTGGCCACGCTCTCAGCCTGCGTGCGGAGGAGGTGTCCTGGCTGCGGTCGTCGGTCCCGACCTGGCAGGTCCTTCGGCACCTGTGCTGGGGACCACGGGCCCTCGCTGATCGCCGTACGGGTCATGTGCTGGGGCAGCCAGCGGCGCCCGGAGCTCGAGGACGGTGCCGTGCGGTTGGCGCTCGGTCACCCGGACCGTGCCGCCGAGGAGGGCGGCCCGTTCGCGGAGGTTGCGCAGGCCGCTCTCGGTGGCCGTCGAGGTGATTCCGATCCCGTCGTCGGTGACCTGGGCCGTGACCTCGCCGGCCGCGACGGTGATGTCGACCGTGACGTTCGTTGCGCGGGCATGCCGGGCCACGTTGGACAACGCTTCTCGGACCGCTGCGAGGATCTGGGGTCTGGCGACAGCCGGTACGACGCTGTCGACCGGGCCGGAGCAGTTCAGGAGCGGGGCGAATCCGAGGGTGACGGCGTACTCGTCAACCAGCGTGCGGACGTCGGCGCGCAGGGAACGCCGTCCGGGTTGGTGCTGGAGCTCGAAGATCGACGCGCGCAGATCCCGGACGGTGGCATCGATATCGGTCACCGCGCGGCTGAGGCGTTCCTGGGCATCTGGAGGCACGCTGCGGTGAATGGCCTGCAGTTGCAGGCCGGTGGCGAACAACCTCTGGATCACGAGATCGTGCAGATCGCGGGCGATCCGGTCGCGGTCGGCCAGGACAGCCAGGGTGGACTGGTCGTGGCGTGCGGCGGCTCGCTCCAAAGCCAAGGTGGTCTGGTTGGCGAACATGGTGATCAGGTCCGTGCCGGCGTCACCGAGCGGCACATCGCCGTGCTGTCCGGCAACCATCAAGATCCCAGCCGTATTGCGGGTGCCGGGCGGGAGCGGAACGAAGACTGTCCGGCCCAGGCTTTCGAGCTCAGGCACGTTGGCCAGTTGGCCGGTTCCTGCGGCCAGCTCGGCAAGGTCCTCGACGACCATGGCTGCCGTGCCGCGCAAGACATCGCGGAGTATCGGCCGGTCGGTGCTCATCCGGAGGCCGACGTGCCGCGTCAGCCCGGGCGGTCCGTCGACGGTCTCGATCACCAGGTCGTCCTCCTCGACCACGAGGACGGCACCCAGGACCGCGCCGGAGACCTCGCGGGCCCGGCGGGCGATCAGCTGGAGGGCTTCAGCCGGTTCGAACTCGCCCAGCAGTAGTTGGGTGATCTCGGCCGTCACTTCGTACCAGCGGCGCCGGCGCTCGGTGTCGGCGTACAGACGCGCGTTGTCGATCACCACACCGGCCGCGGCGGCCAGCGCCGCCACCGCATGCTCGTCGTCCTCGGTGAACTCGGCGCCGTCGGCCTTCTCGGTCAGGTAGAGGTTGCCGAAGACGTGATCGCGGATCCGGACCGGTACGCCGAGGAAGGCCTGCATGGGTGGATGGTTCGCCGGGAAACCGTACGACGCCGGGTGCTGGCTGAGGTCCGCGAGCCGGATCGGTTCGGGCCGGTCGATCAGCAGACCGAGGATGCCGTGGCCCTCGGGATAGGGACCGATCTTGGCGATCACATCCGCGTCGATGCCATGGGTGATGAATCGGGCCAGCTTCTTGCCGTCGGGCCCGACGACGCCGAGAGCGCCGTACCGGGCGCCGACCAGTTCGCAGGCGGCGGTGACGATCCGGTCCAGAGTGCTGTTGAGGTCCAGGTCGGAGCTGATGCCGACCACCGCATCCAGGAGCGCCCGGAGGCGGTCCTGGGAGTCCATCACTTCGTCGACGCGGCCGAGTAGCTCTTGCAGGAGCGCGTCGAGGCGGACGCGGGACAGGCCGGTGTTGTCCAGGGCACCTTCGTCCCACGATCCGGTGCGGGGTGGTCCTCGACCGGTCATGACCCCACCGTACGGACTGCCTGCAACTCAGGGAACGGATGACAGATTTTCGCCGCAGGGGCCGGGCTGCGGCCAGGCGGTGACCCGCCGCCCACGTAGCGACTCGATGGTGAGCCGGATGAAGTGGGGCCGCCAGCCGGGCATCAAGGAGTGGGGTGGAAGGGCAGGCGACACTTCGCTGATCTCGGAGTTGGTCAGGCGCGAGAGTCGCCCGACGACCGTCACGGTCCAGCCGGTCTGGCTGACCGCGTCGATGTCGTCGATTTCGAAGGCGACGATGTCACCGCGTTCCGCGGCCCGGTACTTGTCGCCGTCCGCGGTGCAGAACACCACGGTCTCGCCATCGACGATGAAGTTGACGGGCCGGACGGTGGGCAGCCCGCCCTCGGTGAAGACGAGGCGGCCGATCGGCACGGTCTGCATCAGCTTGAGGGAGTCGGACTCGTCGAGGATCTCGAGACCGGCGTGGTCGAATCGCTGCACAGAGCCAGTGCTTGGATCGGTCGTCATTGCGCTCACTTCCACCGTCGGAGAAGTTGTCCATCTCCATGGAAGCCCTCAGATGCCACCGCCTGGCAGTGCCGGACTACCCCGGAATAAAGGCCATTGGGCCCATTGTCCGTTCAGAATCACCCCTTGGTTGCCCCGGCGAGCATGCCGGAGACGAGGGCTCGTTGGGAGAAGAGGAAGACGACCAGTACCGGGAGGACCGCGATGATGATCGAGAGGGCGAGTTCGGGGCTGGTGATGTTCAGGCCGGCGCCGGCGACGGGGTTGAAGGACGGCGTGGTGGAGAGGAGCTGGTTGAGGCCTACCTGGATGGGGAACTGCTGGCTGCTGGGGAGGACCAGGTAGGGGAGGAAGAAGTTGTTCCAGTTGCCGACGAAGCTGAAGAACGCCACCAGAGCGACGACCGGTCTGGCCAGCGGCAGTGCGATGGCGGTGAACGTGCGCCATTCGCCGGCGCCGTCGATCCGGGCGGCTTCGAGCATCTCGGCGGGCAGGCTGGTGGCGAAGTAGATGTAGACGAGGTAGACGCCGAACGGGAAGAACGAGAACGGCAGGACGACCGACCAGACGGTCCCGATCAGCCCTAGTTTGTTCAGCTCGAGGAACAGCGGGAGCACCAAGGTGGCCGATGGCATGATCATCACGAGCAGCGTCACGGAGAGCAGCAGTCCGCGACCGCGGAACTTGGTCAGGGCGAGGGCGTAGCCGGCCGGCACGCTGGTTGCCAGGGTGAGGACGAGAGATCCGGCTGAGTAGATCGCCGAGTTCTTGAGCCAGACAAAGATGACACCGTCCTCGAACGACGTCAGGTTCCGCCAGGCGGTGGCGAGATTGCCGAAGCCACCAAAGGAGAACGGGCCCGCGCTGACCAGCTCGGAGGCCGTCTTCGTGGGCGCCAGCAGCAGCCAGGCCACTGGAAGCGCGAAGAAGACAACGAGCAGTGCGAGGAGCAGGGCAACCACTCCGATACCAAGCGCGCGTGCGGGCCGGGTGCTGCTGAGGTTCGTCGTCATGCATCCACCTTGAACAAGCCGGAACGGCGGACCAGCAGCCCGGCGCAAAGAAGGCCTAGCACCAGCAGGATCAGGGACACGGCGGCCGCGCCGTTGAAGTCGCCGTACCGGAAGGCGAGTACGTAGGCCAGTTGGTTGGGGGACCAGGCTGGGTCGAGCCTGCCGAGGCTGGCGGTCTGCAGCATCTGCGGTTCGACGAACAGCTGAGTGCCGCCGGCGAACGCCAGGATCGCCATGTAGGCAATCCATCGACTGATCATCGGGATCTGGACGAAGAGCGCCGACTTCCACGGGCCGGCGCCGTCGATTCGGGCCGCTTCGAGGATCTCGTCGGGGATGTTGTTCAGTGCGCCGTACATGACGACGATCCAGCCGCCGGCACCGGTCCAGAACGCAATCAGTACGAAGACCAGCGGCAGATTCTCAGGGGCGATCACTTGTGAGAACGTGTCGAACCCCAGGGCCCGGAGCAGCCCGGAGGCCGGACTGACCGACGGGTCGAGCATGAACAACCAGACCAGCACGCTGGCAACTCCGGCCAGCGCGCCCGGTACGTAGTACAGAAAACGTAGCGTCGCCGACAAACCGGGCCGCATCCGTCCGCGGAGCACCACCGCGATCCCGACGGTCAGGATCAGCAGCAGGACCAGCCACAGCACGAGGTAGACCGCGACATGCGCGAACGCCGGAGCGAAGCGGTAGTCGCCGATCACCTTGACGAACTGGTTGAGGCCGGTGAACTGGCCCCGATCGTTGGTGAAGGCGAGATAGAAGGCGTAGGCGGTCGGCACGATTCCGAACGCCACCAGCAGTACGACGTACCCGGCGACGAAGAAGTAGCCGGCCTGGCCGCCGCGGAGGCTCCGAGTCATCGGGCCGCGATCGTGTAGCCGGCGGCCTTCGCCTCGTTCTCGATGGCGGTCTGCCAGGCGGGCAGGGTCGCGGTCAGAGTCTTCCCGGCGGTCACTGCAGGCAGTACGACGCTTGACCAGGCCGTCGCGTCGCTGAAGCGCGTGTTCGACCAGCCGGGCCAGACGGCACTGGCGGCGGCCTGGAAGGCCGGGCTGACGTCACTGGCGAAGTACTGGCTGTTCTTGGGGTTTGCCAGCCAGGCCTTGGCGGCCGGGGCATAGGCAGGGTAGGTCGGTGCGCCGGCCTGGTTCTCGTCGGATGTCGTCAGCCAGCTGACCAGATCGGTCGAGGTCTTCAGGTTCGCGCTGTGCGAGGAGACCATCCAGACCGCGCCGCCGACGTTGCCGGTGGCAACAGTCGGGTCGCCGTCCCAAGCGAGGGGTGTTGCGGCACCGATCTGACCTGCGGGCGTCTTGAAGGCCGCGTTGAACAGGTACTGCCCGTGCCACGACGGCCCGATCGCCATCAGGACCTTCGAGCCACGAGCCTGCGCGAAGTTCTGGCCGAAGAAAGCCTCCTTGCTCACCGACCCGTTGGCGATCATCGAGTCCAGCAGGGTGGCCATCCGGGTGCAGTTCGGATCTTGCAGATCGGTGCGCAACGTGGTGGGACCGGTCAGCGAGAAGGCAGGACACTGGCTGGACCAGAAATACGACTCATGGGAGTTCGTGTCACCGACGGCGCCGAGGAGATAGCCCGGGTGTTCCTTGGCGACCTTCGCTCCGAGCGCCTGGTACTCCTGCCAGGTCTTCGGTACGGCGTACCCGAAGTCCTTGAAGAGTTTCGCGTTGTACCACGCGACAACCTGAGCGATGTCGTTCCGCAGGCAGTAGACCTGCCCGTTGAACTCACACGGTGACAGCGATCCCTTGGCGAAGTTGTCCAGCGTCGGCTGCGGCACCAGCCCTTGGTTGAGCGGCGCGGCGAACGCCTGTGCGTTGGGCCCGGTCGGCGCCGAGGCCCAGGTGACATCGGTCGGCGAGGCGAAGACGACATCCGGCCAGCCCGAGCCGGTCCGGTCGAACAGCTGCACCTTGGTCTGCAGATACGTGGATCCGTCGGCGCTGCCGTCGTACGTGACGATGTTCAGCTTCTTGTCCGGGTGCGACTTCTGATAAGCCTGGACCGAGGCCAAGCGGGTGGAGTCGGTCCAGACCGTCACGGTGGCCGCGTCGTTCTGCGGCGCCGGTGTGAACGATGCGGGGCCTGTCGGCGCGGCGGTCGAGTCCGCGCTTGCGCATCCGGCCAGGGCGGCCAGCGCGGCCAGGGTTGCGGTGAGGATCAAGCGTTGCTTCATGGCGGGTCCTTCGTCAGGGGAGATGGTCGTCACGGCGTAGTGGTGACGAGGTGCTGCAGCGGTGCGGGGTAATCGAGGTGTGCGGGCAGGGCGATCCCGGGTGCGAGCGGGGCATGCACCAGACCGTCTGCGTCGACGCAGGACTCGCGCCGGACATCGGTCGACGTGACCAGCGACTCGTAGTACGTCGTGTTCGAGATCGCCATGCACAAGTGCTGGTTGGGGATATCGGAGCCGTGGACCTCGGCTCGGAGCCGGTACGAATCGGCCAGGTGGGCGATCCGCATCGCGCCGGTGATCCCGCCGCGCAGCGTCGTGCTTGCCCGTACGCCGAAGGTTGCCGCGCCCGCGTTGATGAAGTCAGCGGTGTTGAGGTGCGCGCCATCGGATGTCTCGCCGACCAGGAGCGGCACTCCGACCGACTGCGCCAGTTGCCGGTACGCCGATATGCTGAACTCGCGCATCGGCTCCTCGTACCAGAGGTAGTCCAGGTCGGTGAGCGCGCGGCCGAGCCGGATCGCGTCAGGCAGATCAAAACCTGCAGAGCCGTCGTACATCAGCGGTACGTCGTCGCCGACGTGGTCACGTAACGCGGCGCAGAGCTTGGCATCGCGGCGGGCGTCACCCCAGGCGTGGAGCTTGATCGCCGCGTAGCCGGCCTCGAGACACTGCGTGGCCACGTCGAGGAACTCCTCGGTGGTGGCGAAGGTCGAGGTCGACGCGTAGGCGGGGATGGATCGCCGGTAACCACCGAGAAGCTGCCAGACGGGTTGTTCGGCGACCCGTCCCGCCAGGTCCCAGAGTGCGACGTCGATCAGACCGAGCACGGGCAGCGGGAGCTCCTCGATCCGGTCGAGTTCCCAGACGCGATGCCACAGCCACTCGCGCTGGTAGGGATCCTGGCCGATGAGCTCCGCACGGAACACCCGGTCGACAAGCTCCTCCAGCTGGGCAGCCGCGCCGGGACGGGCGAACAACGCGACGCCCTCCGCGCCCTCGTCGGTTCCGATCCGTAGAACGGCCCCGGTGGCGTCAGGGGCACTTCCGCCGAGGCCGGCCCGCCAGCTGAACTGGGGGCTCGCGGCGGGGATGCGGACCGGGTGCGTCTCAACGTGGGTGATCTTCATGGAATCTTTCTGCGGCGGCGGATGGGCAGGCGCCAGCGAGCCGGCGCCCGAGGCGGTCGGCCAGTTGGTCTGGGTGCAGTTGTCTAGCGGGGGCTGGTCAGCCGGTCGTGGATCCGGCGCTCGAACTGCTGCCGGGTGGTCGTGATGTGCTCGACCATCCGGTCGGCGGCCAGCTCCGGGTCACCGGCGGCGATCGCCTCGGCGATGGCCAGATGCTGCGCCCCGGCGACCTCGAACGAACCGGCCGCGTCGTGGTGGAAAAGCAGCAGATCGGACTGAGCGGCGTACCGGCGCAAGCTGACGACACTCGCCGCCAGGAAGTCGTTGTGGGCGGCCGCTGCGACAGCGAGATGGAACTCCGCATCGGCCTGCGCGAACTCGTTGATGTTCGCGTTGCCGGCGGCATCGATTGAGCCGAGCGCACCCGCGCGGATGGCGCGAACCTCGATCGGCGTCGCGGCCAGCGCCGCCCGACGCGCTGTCTCCGCCTCCAGCAACCGGCGGTGATCCAGCAGCATCACGACCTGGTCGAGATCTGTCGGCTGGAAGTGGACCAACTGGTCGCCGCTCATCACCTCGACGGAAGCCGCCACGAAGATCCCCGCGCCCCGGCGGACCGACAGCCGGCCCATCGCCGTGAGGATCTTGATCGCCTCCCGGGTCACGGTCCGCGACGCACCAAGGATGTCGGCCAGCCCCTGCTCGGTCGGCAGCCGATCCCCTGGCCGCAGGTCCTGGCCCGCCAGGTACTGCAGTAGTTGCTCGGCCACCCGCTCGTAGCCCGGACGATAGCGATCCATGTCCGCCTCTCACGATGGATATGATCAATGCGCCATCAAAGTAGCAGGAGATGGGCAGATGTGGCCATACATCAGATCTATTGCGTTCAGATCTCCTAGGGTTTGGGGTCTGATCTGAAATGAGTCTGGTTCATCGGAGGCTTCGTCCTCGGCTGGCCGCCGCCAAGCTCATCCACGGCGAGACGTTCCCGGTCTAGTCACGTTCCCGCCCGCCGTCCAGCCACCCTTGAGTACCCATCAGTCACCTGACCCCCGCCGAAGCGCCTGACCCGTGCTCAAGGCCGCACGCCCGCCCCACTTTGAGCACCCACCAGTCATTTCCCGGCCGGATCCGTGACTGACCCGTGCTCAAAGTCGGACCGGGTTCGCGCGGAGGCCGGTGGTCGACTGGGTCGCGGATACCGGTGGGGCTGGGGAGCGCTACGCACTCGAATCGGCAGGTAGCACTCCCCAACTCCCGCAACGAAGCACCAACCCCGCGACCACAAACCCGGCCCGGCTGCAGCCAGCGCAGCGATCGGTTGACACCCGCAGCCTCAGGCAGGGCGGGTCAGTCCAGGCAACGGGAACGCGATCACCGACGGCAGTTCAGCAACCCTAGCCAAAGCCCGGGACCTCAAGCAGCGCGAGCCTAGGTCGCCGACCTCGCCATCCCGCCTCAGCCACCGCGGCGACCAGCCACCCGCTTTTCGAGTCGGCCGGTCGCGGCGAGCAACCACGCACCCACGCCCCCGGCCGAGTCCTCACCGGACCTTAACCGGGGCTGCGGAACCCCGCCCGCCCCAAGGGCAATCGACTGAACCCTCCGAGCACGCCGGGCGACTGTGGGCAGGGTGTGGGCTGGTGTGGGCTGACAAAGTAGCCCACAGAAAACCTTGTAAATAAGGGGTTCTGGGTCGAAAACTGTCGGTGGGCGTGGCTATGCTTTTGGGTATGGAGATGTTGACGATGCCCCCAGTGTGGTCCCTGAGCGTCACCGAACTGGTGACCTCGCTGGACACTGCGCACGCTGTCAAAGCAGCGCTCGACACCTTCATCCTGCAAGCTGGTGGGCGCCTCGACGAGATGGGTGCCGCGCAAGAGCTCGGTGCTCGTGACACTGTCGATTTCTTGTCCGAGCGTTACCGGGAGGCTCCTGCCGAGGTTCGTAAAGCTCTCGCGTTCATGGCTGCTTTGCGTAAGTACCCGCTCGTGGCTGAGGCGTTGCCGGATCCGACCGATCCGGCCCGGCCATGGACCGTACGTCCCGCGCAGGGCGCGGTGATTGTCGAGACGCTGGAGAAGGTTCCGTCGACTGTTGCGGTCGAGACGCTCGAGTTCACCGAAAACCAGATGGTCGGTGTCGCCAAGGACCAGGACCCTCGTCGGCTCGCCAAGTTCGGCAACGATGTCCTCACACGGCTCAACACCGACGGTGCGGAACCTTCTGAAGAAGAAGCGCATGCGAAGAGGTCGCTGCGGTTGCGGCAGGTCGATGGCGGGGTGAAGTTCTCTGGGTTCTTGCCTGGTGCTGATGGTGAGCAGCTCACGACGCAGATACATACGTTGTCGAAGCCGCATAAGACTGTTGATGGTGAGCGTGATCCGCGGCCACAGGACGTGCGTCAGGCCGATGCTTTGGTAGCCACCATGGACGCCGCGGCCGGCAACCCTGACCACCCGGGTGTCCCGCACCTGACCGTCACGATCGACTTCGACGACCTGAAAGCTGCTCTCGGCGAGACGGCAGGTGCGGTGGGTGAGTTGGTGTTCGGGAGCAACCTGTCCGCCTCGGCGGTGCGGTTGCTGGCCTGTGATGCCGCGATCCTCCCGATCGTGCTGGGTGGGGATTCGCAGCCGCTGGATGTTGGGACTGAGCAGCGGTTCGTGAATCGGTATATGCGGCGGGCGTTGATCAAGCGCGATAAGGGCTGTGTTGTGTGTAAGGCGCCGCCGTGGATGTGCCATGCGCATCACATCATTCATTGGGCTAACGGTGGTCCGACCAGCATGCAGAACCTGGTGTTGCTGTGTGCGTCGCATCACCGGGCTGTGCATGCCGGGCAGTGGGCGGTATCGATCACCGGCGGCGTCGTGGAGGTGACTCGGCCGAGTTGGGCGGACCCAGCACCGGTGACAGACCCTGCTGTACTGGCCGCCGCGCTCAGTTGGGCGAGGCCTGCGGGCAGTGCTAGTAGTGGTGGGTCTGGCCTCCATGGCGGAGTCGGTGTCAGCAGTGGCCTGGGGCATGAGCAACCTGATCGGCTCCCGGCAGCTAGCGCCCTGGCCGACTCGGAACGGGATGCCAAGCGCGAGGCCTTCCGCGCCCGACTGCTCGCACTCGTGCCCAATTATTCCGATCCCTGGGCCACTGACGCCACACCAGCAGCAGGCCCGTAGTCCCCGCCTGCCCTCGCCGTCCCTGGCCTCCGCGCGGTCATCACCCCGCGGAGCGCCTAGTCATGCCCGGATACCGTTGAAGTCGCGGGTCGGAGCCGGCGGTGGACGACCAGTGATCCTGACGGCAGCCGAGGAGATCTTCGCGCAGGACGGACCGACAGACCGGAGCGGTTGAGGACGTACTCGGTCTGGAAGCGCAGCGTGAAGGGGCAGCCGTACTGCGGGTACAGCACCCACTCCAGGACCAGGCGATCGCGACGATGGCGCACCGGTGTCCACGGCAGGAAGAGCGCAAGCCCGTGGATGGCGCTGTTGTTCCAGTGCTCGCTGATCGGCGTCTCGTAGTCCGCGCCGCGGAAGGTGTACTTTCCGCCGTCGATCCGGTCGACCCAGGGCAGCAGGATCTTCCCCATGTGGCGCGGAGTAGCTTTCCGGCGTGGCGCCGATCAGTGGCGCCGATCAGTGGCACCGATCAGGCCGAGGTGGAGCCTGCTCTACCTCGGGTCGCCAGCTGGCGGGATGTTGGCGGCGCTCGAATATTTCTAGCGTTGCAGGCATGACGAAGAACATGCCGTTGTTGACCGAAGTTCCCGCCGCGGTGCGGGTGGAGCAGCTCACGCGAACGTACGACGCCGGCGGCCAGCTGGTGCATGCCTTGGCTGGAGTTGATGTGAGCTTCGTGCCGGGAACGTTCACTGCGGTGATGGGGCCATCAGGCTCGGGGAAGAGCACTCTGCTGCAGACTGCGGCCGGGTTGGACCGGCCGACCTCGGGGCGGGTGTTCGTGGGTGACACAGAACTGTCCGGGCTGTCGGAGACTGCGTTGACGCGGCTGCGCCGTACCAAGATCGGGTTCGTCTTTCAGATGTTCAACCTGATCGGGGCGCTGAGCGTGGAGGAGAACATCACGCTGCCGCTCCGGCTGTCCGGGGTGCGGCCGGATCGGCGCTGGCTGGCCGAGGTTGTCGATCGGGTCGGCGTTGCCGAGCTGATGCACCGGCGGCCGTCCGAGCTGTCTGGTGGCCAGCAGCAACGAGTTGCCATTGCGCGAGCGCTGGCCATTCGGCCGGAGGTTGTGTTCGCGGATGAGCCGACCGGAGCGCTGGACAGTACAACGGCCGCCGGTGTTCTCGGGTTGCTGAAGTCGATCGTGGACGAACACGGTCAGACCATTGTCATGGTGACTCACGATCCGGTGGCGGCGTCGTACGCCGATCGTGTGGTCGTACTCGCCGATGGCCGGATCGTTGCCGACGCACCGCAACTCGGATCGGCGGCAGTGGCATGATCGGGCTTGCAGCGCGCCTTCTGCGCCAGCGGCCGGGTAGTGTCCTGGCCACTCTGATCGCGTTGATCGGCGGCGTCGCGATCCTCACGAGCATGGGCGCGCTGGTGGAGTCCGGGCTGCGTCCGATGCCGGAACCTCAGCATTCGACCGCCGACATCGTCGTGGCCAAACGCGATCTGACTGTTACGGGTAAGCAATTCGGCGATCCCTACACGGCGACCGTGCAGCTGCCCGAGCCGGGAGTCGTGCCCGCCAGACTCGCTGCTGAACTGCGCAAGGTGCCGGGCGTCGACAGTGTCGAGACGACCGCGGATGCACTTGCGGTTGAGGTGAACCCGCAGACTGACCGTGGGGTAGTCACCGGCGCGGTGGAGCGGCTCGCGGAGTCCGTTGGCGCAAAAGCCTATACAGGCAAGGATCGGATGCTGGTCGAGCGTCCCGATATCGCCGCTGCCCGCGGGCTGCTGGTCCAGGTCGGCGCGGCGTTCGGCGGGTACGTCGTCATGTTGGTCATCTTTGTAGTGGCCGGAACCATCGGCTTGTCGATCCGCAATCGCCGCCGTGACCTGGCGTTGCTTAGGGCAACGGCTGCAACCCCAGGACAGGTACGGCGGATGCTGATGGCCGAGGCTGCGATTCTGGCTGCCGGGGGCTCGCTGATCGGCGTACCGGCCGGATTGCTGGCCAGCCGCTGGTTGGGGGACCAGTTGGTTGCCCGCGGCTTCATGCCAGCCGACTATGACCTCTCCCTTGGGCTCCTGGCTGCGCCGGCCGCGGTCCTCCTCATTGTCCTGGTCGCCCTCGGATCGGCACTGCTTGCCGGGCGGAAGATCTCCGGTATTCGCCCGGCCGAGGCCCTGTCGCAGATCGCGGTCGAGCCTGCACAGCTGAGCAAAGTACGCCTTGGGTTCGGGCTCGCGGCACTCGCCGGTGCCATCGGATCCAGCGCTGTCTCAGTGGGAGCCGGAGGCCAGGCTGCTCTCGCCGCCGCGGTCGGCATGCTGTATCTGTTCGTCACTGCGGTCGCTCTCCTCGCCCCGTGGATCAACAGCATCACCGCCCGGTTCCTTGGTCCGGTCCTCCGTGCCGGATGGGGGAACAGCGGTTATCTCGCCGCGAAGAACCTCGCGGCCAACGCCCACGGCGGCGCCACCGTGTTGACCGCCCTGGTGTTGTCGATCGGCTTCGGCGGATCGGTCTGGTTCCTGCAAGACAACGTGGAACGGCAGACCGTCCAGCAGTTGAAGTCCGGAACACTCGCGCAGTACACAGTGCTTGCACCCCAGGGCGTCGCGAGCGGCGCGGTGGAGAAGCTCAGCCGGATTCCCGGAGTCGAGGCCGTGACTCCGACGCGCCAGACCTCGGTCATCGTGAAGATGATGGACAGCCTGGAAGTCGTTCCGGCGCAAGCGATCGACGCGGCCGGCGCCAAGGCGACGCTGGACCTCAAGTTCCGCGAAGGTGACCTAGCGGCTGTCGGGCCGAACAGCATTGCGGTCTCGTCCGCGCGGGGCTGGAAGGTTGGCGACGAGGCCGAGCTGTGGCTCGCCGACGGAACCCCGAAGCGACTACGGGTGGCAGCGATCTACGAGCGCGGCCTCGGCTTCGGCGACGTCGTCCTCTCACCGGCGACAATCGGGAAGCCGCCGACCAAGCTGCTCGTCCGAGCCACACCCGATGCCCTCCCAGCGCTGAAAGCAGCCACTGCACAAGGGACCCTGATCTCCACCGAGCAGGCAACGGTCGGCGTCTCCAAGGATCTCGCCATCAGTGCTTGGCTCAACAAGTTGCTGATCACGGTGATGATCGCGTTCGCAGCCTTGGCCGCAGCCAACACCATGACGGTCGCTGCCTTGGCCCGCCGCCGCGAACTCGCCGTACTGCAACTGGCCGGAGTCACCACCCGCCAGGTCAAGCGCATGGTCCGCGCCGAACAGGCCGGCCTGCTGACTGTTTCCGTCCTCATCGGCAGCGCAATCGCCGCGGTGACGCTCACAGCGGTGGTCTATGCACTGACTGGCAGCATCGTCCCGTACGTGCCACTGACCGGCGTACTGGCTGTGCTCGGCGGCGCCACGCTGCTCGCGATGGGCACCACGATCGTGCCGGTCGCCCGTCTGCTGCGGCAGTCCTCCCTCGCCGCTGCAGGCACCCGAGAATGATCATTAGAGCGCGATAGCGGGACCAATAGTGCAGCTTTTTGCAATTGGAGCTTGACTCGTCACCAGGGGTGCGGTTTTACTGGCGCAACGCACCCAGCCGGTAAGGAGTCGATAGCTCCGAGTCCGGTCGTCAGGCGCCAGGGCCCCGGCCCGAGGCGGGGTTGCACCTCGTGACCGATGGAGAGATCGTGTCCGATTCCCCTTCTCCTGTCGATGACCCCGGTGTGTACCTGGGGATCGACGGCGGCGGTACCAAGACGGCGTTCGCGCTGATCAGCGGTGCGGGCGAACTGCTCGCTACCTCGACGGCACCGAGCTGCTACTACCTGGGCCGGAGTATCGACCTGGTCGACGACGTCCTGCGCTCCGGCGTCGGTCTTGTCTGCGCCCAGGCCGGTATCCGGCCCGACCAGATCGCCTACGCGTTCGTCGGGCTGCCCGGGTACGGCGAGGTCAGCAGCGACGTAGAGACACTGAACGCCATTCCCGCGCAGGTCCTCGGGCATCAGCGATACGGCTGCGACAACGACATGGTCGCGGGCTGGGCCGGCTCATTGGGTGCGGTCGACGGGGTGAACGTGATCGGCGGGACGGGGTCGATGGCCTACGGCGAGTACGACGGTCGCGGGCTGCGCGTCGGTGGTTGGGGCGAACTGTTCGACGACGAGGGATCGGCGTACTGGATCGCGATCCAGGGTCTGAATACCTTCGCGAAGATGGCCGACGGCCGGCTGGCCGAAGGCCCGCTGCGCCCGCTGCTGGCCAAGCACCTGCAGCTCGGGACGGATCTCGACCTCGTCGATGTCGTCTTGAACCGCTGGCAGGGCGACCGGGCCCGGATCGCATCCCTTGCGCCAGTCGTCACCGCTGCGGCGGCCGACGGCGACGAAGCCTGTACGGCGATTCTCGCCGCGGCCGGACGGGCCCTCGCGGGACTGGTGAAATCCACGGTGGCCCAACTCGGGTTCCCATCCGGCCAGGTCGTCCCCGTCTCCTGGTCGGGTGGAGTCTTCGCCAGCGACCAGGTCCGTACGGCGTTCCTGGCGGATCTGGCCGATACGTCGGTGGAGCCGCGCGACCCGATCGTCTCGCCGGTGCTCGGCGCGGCCTTGTATGCGGCGCGATTGGCCGGCCACCCGTTGAGTGCCGAGAGTGTGCACACGTTGCAGGAAGTCGGCGGAGGCAATGATGAGTGACCGAATCGGTGTCGTGGCGCGCGTCGGCGGGGCGAAGTGGGTCCCGTACGCCGGACTGCTGGTGCTGTTCTGGGGTGTGTGGGGCGCCTTCTCGGGCACCCCGACCTCGAAGTACGGCTATCCGAACGAGATGGTCTACATCCTCTGGGCCTTCACGATGCTCATCCCCGCGTACTTCGCGATCCGCGGCCGCACTCTCGATCGGCGGCCGGTCGCGGCGTTCTACGGCCTGCTGGTGGGACTGTCCGGCGCGGGTGGTCAGTTGGTGTTGTTCAAGGCGCTGACGCTCGGACCGGCGTACCTGATCTTCCCGCTGATCTCGATCTCGCCGGCGATCACGGTCCTGATGGCCGTCTTCATCCTGCGCGAGCGCATCCGCGGGCTGGTCGTCGTCGGCGTCATCGCGGCCCTGGCCTCGATCGTGCTGTTCAGTATCAGCAGCGGTTCCGGCGACAACGCCGGCGGCTCCTGGCTGTTCCTGGCCCTGATCGTGATGGTTGCCTGGGGCATCCAAGCCTTCTTCATGAAGAAGGCCGCCAACGTCGGGGTGAACGACGCGACGACCTTCGCATGGATGACCGTCAGCGGTCTGCTGCTTGTTCCGGTCGCCTGGCTGATGATGGGCTCGTTCCCGAGTGGGGCCCCTTGGCAGGCGCCCGTCCTGACCTTGGGCACCCAGCTGCTGAACGCCGTCGGGGCCTTGTTCCTCGTCATGGCGCTGTCGCGCGGCAAGGCTGCCGTCGTGGCGCCGGTGACGAACGCCCTCGCGCCGGTGCTCACGATCGTTCTCTCGCTGGCCGTCTATCAGACCGTGCCCTCGGTCTACGGATTCCTCGGCATTGCCCTCGCGATCGGCGGATCCACCCTGATGGTGTACGCCGACGAGGCCGCCTAGGGTGATGCGGCGGGACTACCGGCAGATCGCGGCGTCGACGACGTTCTCGACGGCAGCGGCCATTTCGAGGGTGGTCGGGAGCGTCGTGACCGCGACAGTGGCCTGGCGGCGTCCGTCGGTGGTGATGGCGTTGCGGGTCTCGTAGCCCGGGGCGTCGCCGCCGTGGCTCCAGGCGAAGCCGCCGCAGCTCAGCTTGAAGGTCTGGATTCCGAGCCCGTACCGCGCAGCGCCGCGCGCGCTGGCATCCGGCGCCTCAACGGTGGTGAGCATCTCCTCGAGCTGGGCGGGCTTGAGGAGCTTGCCGCCGATCAGCGCGCTGAAGAACTTGTTCAGGTCACTGGGAGTCGAGATGAGAGCTCCGGCGGCCCAGGCCAGCGAAGTCTCCTGCTCGGTGACATCGACCAGCGGCTTGCCCGGCTCGGTCATCCAGTAACCCTTGGGGTGGTCCTCGCGGATCGTCTGATCCCCGGTGGCCGGCCAGTACGTGTGCTGGAGCCCGATCCGGTTGATCACCCGCTTGGTGATCTCCTCGCCGAGCGGACGCCCGGTCACCTTCTGCACCAGTAGGCCCGCGATGATGTAGTTGGTGTTGCTGTAGCTCCACTTCGTGCCCGGAGCAGACTGCGATCCATGAGCCAGCGCCACATCGACAAGCTCCCGCGGTTCGAAGTAGGTGTGCCGCACGGTCAGATAATCGGTGACCAGGTCCTGGTCGTAGTCGGCCAGACCGCTGGTGTGCTGCAGCAGCTGGCGGACGGTGATCTTGTTCGCGTCGATGCCCTTGCCGCGAACCATTCCCGGCAGGTACTTCTCGATCGGCTCGTCCAGCGCAATCTTGCCCTCGCCAACCAATTGCAGAACGACGGTGGCGACGAACGTCTTGGTATTACTGGCGATCCGGACCTGCCCGTCGACCGGAACCTTCGCCTTGGTCTTCAGGTCCCCGGCACCGGCGGTGTAATTGCGGGTCCGCCCATCACGATCCCGTACGGCGGCCAGCGTGGCGGGGAAGTGGGAGTCCTTGACGAGCCGGTCCAGGTCGCGCTGGACGGCGTTGCTCGGCCGGGAGGCGACAAGGTTGCTATCGGCAACGGCCGGCGGAGTGGCGGTCACCACGGCGGCCGTCACGAGACCGGCGGCGACTGCCGCAGCGGCGAGCTTGGTACGGGTGGAGGTGGTGCGGTGGTTTGTCATGGCAGCAGCTTGTTCTGTTTCGCCCGCCCGAACGATCCGGCAGCCTGCACGATCCTTGGTGGAGCAGGCTGCACCATCGGTCGCTAATAGCTTAAAGAATTTGCCTAAAAGGATTAGGCTGGCTATCGTCGAGCTATGAAGCCGATCACTGAGAGCGAGATTCGTCGTTCCTTCGTCAACTGCTCGCAGGGTGAGGCGAAGCGGCTGGCGGTTCCGAAGGACCTGGAGACACTGCCCTGGGAGCATCTGGACTTCCTCGGCTGGCGCGACGCCGGCGCCCCCGATCGCGGCTACATCGTCGCTGAACGTGAAGACGGGACGCTGACCGGCATTACGCTGAAGGCGGCCAAAGGCGCTGCTCGGGGCTTTACCTCGCGGAGCATGTGCTCGCTGTGCAAGACGACTCGGACGGGTGGCGGCGTCGCGTTGATGGCCGCTCGGCGCTCAGGTGTCGCCGGTCGGCAGGGCAACACGGTGGGGGAGTACTTGTGTACTGACCTGGCCTGCTCGCTCTACGTCCGCGGCAAGAAGCAGGTGGCGTCCGAGCCGGGTCTGGAAGAGACCCTGTCGGTGGAAGCGAAGATTGCGCGTCTCGAAGCCAACCTGACGACCTTCGTGGCGAAGGTGACCAAGTAGCGTCTAGGCGTGTTGTTGCCTGAGACGTCGGTGCCGGGGGCGGACCTGCCTGTGCGGGCGGTGCTGCCTGCGACGGTGGACGCAGTGCGTTCGCACGGTACGGCGGTGTTGGTGGCGCCGCCTGGGTCGGGCAAGACGTCGTTACTGCCGCTGGCGCTGGGGGATGCGCTTGGCGGCACGATCATCGTGGCGGAGCCGCGGCGGATGGCGACCCGCGCGGCCGCGGCGCGGTTGGCGATGCTGGTCGGCGAGCCGCTGGGGCAGCGCATCGGTTATGCGATGCGCGGTGAGCGCAGTGGTGGCGCAGGCCTGAAGGTCGAGGTGGTGACCACAGGCCTCCTCGTACGGCGCCTCCAGCAGAACCCGGAGTTGCCGGGCGTGGCCGCGATTGTGATCGACGAGTGTCATGAGCGGCACCTCGATGCGGATCTGCTCCTCGCGTTCTGCCTCGACATCCGGGCGAATCTCCGCGACGACTTGGCGATCGTGGCGACCTCGGCCACGCCGGACACGGTCAGGCTGAGTCGTGCCTTGGGTGCGGCGCCCGTGATCACTGCGTCTGCTGCTTTGTTCGACGTGGCGATCGAGTGGGCTCCGCCGCCGGTCCCGGTGCCGTTGCTGCCAGGTGGGCGGGTTGATCCGCGGCTGCTGGATCATGTCGCGGCGGTTGTCCAGCGTGCGCTCGCGGAGAACGAAGGCGACATCCTCGTGTTCGTGCCGGGGGAGGGCGAGATCAACGGGGTGACTCGGCGGTTGGCCGGTCAGAACGTGCTGCCGTTGTTCGGTCGCCAGTCCAGAGCTGAGCAGGATCGTGCGCTGGCCGCGTCGGGCACTCGCCGGATCGTGGTGACGACGTCGGTCGCGGAGAGTTCGCTGACAGTCCCCGGGGTCAGGGTGGTGGTCGACTCGGGGCTGGCGCGGGAGCCGCGGACCGATCAGTCCCGTGGTCTCGGGGCGTTGGTGACTTGCCGGGTATCGAAGTCATCGGCCGAGCAACGTGCGGGTCGCGCCGGGCGGGAGGCTCCTGGGCGCGTGTACCGGTGCTGGTCGGCGACCGATCACGCGCATCTCGACGATCATCCGGCGCCCGAGATCGCGATCGCCGATCTGGCTGCTTTCGCCCTCGACCTTGCGGCCTGGGGTGCACCTGCTGGTGAGGGTTTGACGTTGCTCGAGGCGCCGCCGGTGGTTGCGATGACCGCGGCGACCGAGTTGCTGCGCCGCCTCGATGCCATCGACGACGACGGCCGGATCACCGAGCGTGGACGGCGGATGGCCGCGGTCGGGGCGCATCCGCGGTTGGCTCGGGCGTTGCTGGACGGGACACCACGGGTCGGCGCCGACCGGGCCCGCGAAGTGGTCGCGATGCTCTCCGACGACTCCGGTCGTGACTTCGGCGATGACCTGCCGGCCCGCTGGCGAGCCCTCCGCCGCGGCGACGACCGCGGAGCCACTGCCCGCTGGCGAGAAGAGACCAAGCGCCTCACCCGCGGTACGACGGCCAACCGCGAGCCGGGGACGCGCGTCGTACCGGATGATTTGGCGGCGGGGATTGTGGTGGGTCTCGCGTATCCGGATCGGATCGCGCGAGCTCGGGCGGCGGACTCGACGACGTACCAGATGTCTGGTGGGACGGGTGCTGCGCTCGATCCGCAGTCGCCGTTGCGGACCACGCCCTGGTTGGCGATCGCGGTGGCCGACCGGGCACCGGGGCGGGCCGATGCCAGGATCCGTTCCGCGGCGCCGATCGATGAGCAGACCGCGCGTGACATCGCCGGTGATCTCGTGGCGACCACCGACCAGATCCGTTGGGACGACGGCCGGATTGTGACTCGCCGCGTTGAGGCACTCGGGGCGATCGTTCTCAACGACCTCCCGCTGGCCAAGCCCGACCGCTTGCTCGTCCAGGCTGCCGTCCGCGACGGGATCCGGCGCAGCGGCCTGTCCGTACTGCGCTGGTCCGAGGCCGCATTGGCCTTGCGCGAGCGACTCGCGTTCTGCCACGCCCACCTCGGCGCCCCTTGGCCCGCAGTCGACGACGAAGCCCTCCTGGCTAGCCTCGACGACTGGCTGGGGACCGAGCTTGCCTCGGTGCGAGGCGCGCGCGACCTCGGCCGCATCGACGTGACCGCGGCGCTCCGGCGCCTGCTGCCCTGGCCGGCAGCAACCCGCTTCGGCGAACTCGCGCCGGAAAAGCTCCACGTCCCTTCCGGCTCCGAAGTGCGTCTCGCGTACGACGGCATCGAGTCACCCGTCCTGGCCGTCAAGCTGCAAGAGGTATTCGGCTGGACGGTAACGCCGACCGTCGCAGACGGCCGTGTCCCGGTCGTCCTGCACCTCCTGTCACCAGCCCGGCGCCCAGTCGCGATCACCAGTGACCTGGCCTCGTTCTGGAAACAGGGCTATCCCCAGGTCCGGGCCGACCTCCGAGCCCGCTACCCCCGTCACCCCTGGCCCGAAGATCCGCTCAGCGCGATCCCAACCAAGCGAGTGAAGCCTCGGTGATCAGCGGACCTTCAGGGCCTTGAGGAGGATCGGGAGCGACGAGTGGAGCTCCCGTTGCCAGTAGGACCAGCCATGCGTGCCAGGACCGTAGAAGTTCGTCGTCAGGTGCTTGGCGCCGGCTCGGGTGAGGGCGGTGGCCAGTGCGTGGTTCTGGCGATTGAAATCGGCTTCCAGGGCGTCGGTTTTGCCGGGTGGGTCGAAGGGGCCGGCGGTGCCGTCGCCGCAGGACAGGTAGATGGGGAGCGATCTGAGCCTCGAGGCGAGGTAGTAGGGGTCGTGCGCTTCCCAGATACGTCGTTGGGCGACCGGGTCGCCCCAGACCCGCAGCGGATCATCGCCCTGGCCGCCGAAGAATCCCAGGATCCGGTTGACCGACTCGGCGTCGAGCAGCGGGTGCGTCGAACCGGAGTACGCCGCTGCGGCGCGGAACATGCCGGGGTGACGGGCGGCGTACAGGAGTGCGCCTTGGCCGCCCATCGACAGCCCCGCCACCACCCGGTTGCTGCTCGCTCCCCAGCTCTTCTCGAGCAACCGGCGGAGCTCGACGGTGTGGAAGGTCTCCCAGGCGGGGTCGCCGCCCGCACCGTGGTTCCACCAGTCGCTGTACCAGCCGTTCCAGCCGGCCTCCGGCATCACCACGAGCACTTTGCGCAGGCTGCCGATCGTCGCGATGTCGGTCCCCGACCAGGATGTGTAGTCCCCGCAGCAGCCGGCGAGTAGCCAGAAGGTCGGCCAGTGCTGCCGGCTCTGCGGGCTCCACCCGTCCGGTGTCAGCAGCCGAACCTTGACGACGCGGTTCCCGAGCGCCGGCGACCGGACCGAAAGGTCCGTCAACCGGTCCGCGACCTTGGTGACGCCGACGACCTCCGCACCCGTCGAACGGGCGGCCGGTACGGCGAGGTCGGTGCTGGGCGGGACTGCCGCTGCGGGTGCGAGCGGGGACAGCGCGAGCACCACGGCAGCAGCGAGTACGACGCGCCGGCCGATCCAGGATCGTGTCATGCGGGTTCACCTCAGGGGGCGGGGGAGGGAATAAAACCAACGCTGTGTTTTTCTCAACTGCCGACTACCGTAAGGCGCCCGCCGGCTTCGGGCAAGACCGCGATCGTGATCCGGCTGGATGCCGTCGGCAACCAAGGGTCCACAGAGTAGTGACCGGCCACCACAGGGTTCGGTTTGTTGTCTTGTTCGCCTACTAGCCTGATGCCTTGTCCTCCTGACTACGTCGGAAGGGTACGGAAATGACTATTCCGAAGGTCCGGATCACGCTGCTCGGCCCCGTGCGGGTGTGGGGAAGCGCCGGCGAGGTCGAGCTCGGATTCGCCCAGCGCAAAGCGGTGCTGTCAGTGCTCGCCCTGCAGGCCGGTCACTCGGTCAGCAAGAGCGAGTTGGTGGACGGCGTCTGGGGTGACGAACCGCCCGCGAGCGCTCAGGGCAGTATCTACAGCCACATCTCCGCCCTGCGAGCGTCCCTTGAGCCGCATCGACCGCCGCGTTCCGAAGGCACCCTGCTCACGTCGGCCGGCTCGGGATACTGCCTGACGCTGCCCGCCGGTGCTGTCGATGTCGATCACTTTCAGCAACTGCGTGACCAAGCGCGGGCCTGCCGCAACAACCGGGACACCGCCGGTGAGCTGGTCGCGCTCGACGCCGCGCTCGCGTTGTGGTCCGGCGATGCGCTGGACGGTGCTCCCGGCCCCTTCGCGGTCCGGCAGCGGGCCCGGCTGGTCGGGCTGAAGCTCGACGTTGTGGAGCGGCGCGCGCGGATGCTGCTCAACGCGGGCAGGCCGCACCTGCTCATCGACGACCTGCACGATCTGACCAAGCAACACCCCTTGCGGGAAGGCCTGCACGGGCTCGTCATGCAGGCCCTCTACCTGACCGGCCGCCGGCAGGCAGCCATCGGCGTCTACCAACGGTTGCGCAGCGCAACGATCGAGAGCCTCGGCGCCGAGCCCAGCGGCCAGCTGATCTCGCTCAACG
Organism: Kribbella antibiotica; assembly: GCF_004349055.1. GTDB lineage: Bacteria > Actinomycetota > Actinomycetes > Propionibacteriales > Kribbellaceae > Kribbella > Kribbella antibiotica. The sequence continues at coordinate 16,761 of NZ_SMKX01000014.1, read as the reverse complement.
ACAAGATCGTGCGCGACGATCCCGCACTGTGCTGGACGGTCGACGGCGTCCCTGGGGTGACCCGGCCGATTCCCCTTGTCTCCAAGCCAATTCGGGCCGTCCATCGAGGCCTGATCGGCCGGGAGGCGGAAGGCGCAACGCTCCGTGCCGCGGTCAGGTCGGTCAGTCAGGGCACCGGCGGAGTGGTCTGGCTCGAAGGCGAGCAGGGCATCGGCAAGACGGCATTGCTGGCTGAAGCGGTCACAGGCGTGAAGGGTTGCCAGCTCGCCTGGACGACCGCCGACGAGCTCGGGCAGGGGGTTCCCCTGCGTGCCCTCGTGGATGCGCTGGACGTGACCCGGTTATCGCCGGATCCGCGCCGGGCCGCCCTGGCGGCCGTTGTCCGCGCGTCCGACGACTCCGCCAGTAGTGAAGGAGTGCTCACCCTTGTCCGCCAGTTGTGTGCAGACGGACCGCTGATCCTGGTCGTCGATCAGCTGCAGTGGGCGGATCCAGCCAGTCTGCAGGTCCTGCAGCGGCTGGCCGCCGAGACCGCAACGGTGCCCTTGCTGATGGTTGCGGCACTGCGGCCGATGCCCACCCGGCCGGAGATCGATGAAACCCGTACGGCGCTACTTCCGCACGCCGAGGTCATCACGCTAGGACCGCTGGCGGACGACGCGGTCGAGGAGTTGGTCGCCGCGCTCGCTGATGCCTCGCCGGGCCCGACCTTGCGAGGCATCTCCCAGCAGGCCGCGGGAAGCCCTTGGCTGCTGGAGGTTCTCATCGAGAACCTGATCAGCAGCGACGCACTGGTGATCGGCGATGGTCAAGCCGAGCTCCTCGGCCTCAGACCGCCGCCGAACCATTGCACCATTGCCGACGTGATCACCGATCACACGCGCGCTCTGCCCAAGCCGGTGCGGGATCTGCTGGGCTGGGCTTCGTTGTGCGGCGACAGCTTCACCCTCGTCGAGATCACGGCGGCGCTGGCGTTACCGGCCGCCGAGGTCTCAGCGGTGGTCGCCGAAGCCGTTGCCGGGGGCTACCTCACGATGTCCGGCGATGCGTTCGCCTTACGCCACAAGATGATCCAGCGCGCGTACTACGGCCGGTACGCCGCAGCGATCCGCGGCTCGCTTCATCGCCAACTCGCCGAGGTGTGGGCAGCAGCCGCCGTACCGGCGGAGCGGGTTGCCGAGCAGTTGATGCATGCCCCCGTCGACAACAGCTTGTGGCTGAACGACTGGCTGACGGCGAACGCGGCCGCTCTCGTGGTCCGAACACCCCGACTGGCCTCGACCCTGCTCGGCCGCATCATGTCATCGGATGCGATGCCGCTCGCGAGCAAGGCGACGTACGCGGCCTTGTTCGCGAAGCCTGCAACGCGTTTCGGCCATGCCGCCGACCATGTTTGACACGCTGGTGCGGATCGACCTGCTGGGTCATCTGCGGGTCCGGCTGGAACACGAGGAGGTCCAGCTCGGACCGGCTCGTCGGCAGGCAATCCTCGCCGTACTGGCGGACAACCTCGGTCGGCCTGTTGGCCGTGACGAGCTGATCCACGGCGTGTGGGGATCCGCACCGCCCGCGAGTGTCGACGGCAACGTGCACACCTACATCTCCGGTCTGCGCCGGCTACTGGAGCCGGAACGTGCGCGCTGGTCCGGTGGTGAGCTGCTGGTCTCGGAGCCACCTGGCTACCGGCTGCAGCTGCCGCGCAACAGCACCGACCTCGCCGCGCTCGGCAGCCTGAAGGAGCGCGCGAACGAACGGCGGGCGGCCGGTGATCATGAAGCGGCCGTGCAGCAACTGGACTCCGCGCTCGCCCTGTGGCGCGGTGAGGCGTTCGGCGGGCTGCCCGGTCCCTACGCGGAACGACGGCGTGCCGAACTCGGCGAGGAACGACTCGTGATGGTCGAGCAGCGCATCCAGAACATGCTCGCGCTGGGGGAGCACAACGGCCTGGTCCCCGAGATCGAAGCGCTGGTGCACGAACATCCACTCCGCGAGTCGGGGTGGGAGTCGCTGATCATCGCACTGCAGCGCGACGGACGCAGGATGGAGGCGCTCGACCGGATCGCCTACCTACGCGCCGTCCTGCGCGAGCACCTCGGGGTCGAACCCGGTACGGCGATCCGTCGCCTGCACCAGGAGTTGCTGGCCGGCGATCCAGCCTTCGCGACGCCGGAACCGCATGTCGGCCGCCGGTCGAAGCGTGAGCTGCTCTCGATCGTTCCCGGGGGAGTTACCCGGTCCCAGTTGGCGGGCCGGGAGCTCGAGATAGCGAAGCTGAAGTCGTGCATCGGCGAGCTCAGAACCAGACGCGGACGCGTGGTGCTCGTCGAGGGCGAGACGGGGATCGGGAAGTCGGCGCTGCTGTCCTCCGTTGCGCCGAGCTCGTGTCACCTCGCGTGGGCGGTGGCCGACGACAAACAGCCGCTCGGTGTGCTGATCCGAGCACTGGGCCTGGAGCCCACCGCCTCGATCGCCATGAGCGACGTACTGAAGCGCGTTGAGCAACTGTGTGCAAGCGCATCGCTCGTGCTTGTCGTGGACGATCTGCACGAGGCCGACGAGGCCAGTCTGCTCGGGTGGGATCTGTTGGCCATGGCTAGCAGATCTTTACCGTTGCTGATGATCGCGACCTGCCGATCGGGTGAGCACAAGCCAGGTTTCGCGCGACTGCGACGGGCGTTGACCGCGCGCGACGCCGTACTGATGCCGTTGCGGCCGCTGAGCCGGGCTGCCTGTGCTCAGCTCATCCACCAGGTGATCGGCGTGCCACCGGGACCGGCCCTGCGGGCACTCGCCACTACTGCGCTGGGCAACCCGCTCGTGTTGCGGCAGACAATCGCGACGTTGGTCCGCGACGGTTCCATCCGCACCAGCAACGGCTTAGTTGATCTGTACGACGACGCTGGCGCCGCAGCAGCCGAACGCGTGCTCGTGGCGGCGCTGACCGCGCGGCTCGACCGGCTGTCCGGGATTGCCCTGGAGACGTTGCGCGCGGCCGCAGTGCTCGGGATGCGGTTCACCGCTGGTGAAGTCGCCGCTGCGGTTGGCCGCCGGCCGTCGGAACTTGTCGACGTACTGGACGAAGCGATTCGCGCGAAGGTGCTCGCAGACGTCGGCGGGTTCCTCACGTTCACCCACCCTGCGCAACGGCGCGCGCTCTACGACAGCACGCCGCCGGATCAGATGACTCCGGCCCGCAGCGCGTAGGCGACGGCCTGCGGCCGGTTCCGCGCCCGCAACCGGGTGGTGATCGCGAAGATGATCTTCTTCACGGTGCGCTCCGAATAGGACAGACTGCGGGCGATCTCGATGGTGTCGAGACCGTCCGCCATCAGCCGGAGCACCTCGATCTCCCGTGGGTCGAGGCCGACGCCGGCCAGTCCGCTCGGCTCGAGCACCTCGCGGTAGAGCCGCTCGGTGTGCTCGACGAGCTGACCGAGCAGATTCGGCGGCAGGTGCGCGCCACCGGCCGCCGCGGACCGCACAGCCCTACCCAGTCGGCCGTCCACGCACGCAGCCCGGGGCAGGATCGCGACGACACCACACCCCACAGCCGTCGGCAGATCGCCGTCCTTGATCTCGTTGATCAGCAGCACCGTCGGCCGGCGGACCTCGGCGGCGCTGGCCCGCATCTCCTGCAGAGCAGCAGTCGACAGCCGTTCGAACGCGGCGACGACCACCTCGGCGCGGAGTTGTTGCTGCTGCGGAACGACGATCAGGTCCGGTTCGGCCGCGAGGCAGTTGGCCACGCCCGCCTTCGTGATCGGATCGATTGCACATACGCCGACCTGGACCAGGTTCATCTGTCGCTCCTGTCGTCGTTCCCGTGACCGACAGTATTGACGCGACGACTTCACGCGGTCTCTGATGGCAGATCGATCCAGCTGCCCACCGCAGTGGGCACTGTCAGCCCCACGCCGAGCTGCTTCGGCTCGAGGTAGGTGGCGATCGCTTCCTTCCACGCCGTCTGGTTGCGCGCCTGGTCGGCCTGCTGCACCTCGGCGAACCGGATGATGCCCTCGGCATCGATCAGGAACGTGCCCCGCCTAGCCACCCCGGCACCGTCGTTGAACGTCCCGTACGTCGTGGCCACCTCGCCGTGCGGCCAGAAGTCGGACAGCAACGGGAACGGGTACTTCTGCTTCTGGGCCCACTCGTCGAGGCTGAACGGTGAATCCACCGAAACGCCGAGCACCTGGATGTTGTAGTTGCGGTAGAGCTCGATCTCGTCGCGGATCTGGCACAGCTCGCCCTTGCAGATCGGCGTGAACGCGCGCGGGTAGTAGATCAGCAGCACGCTCTTGTCGCCGATGAACGAGGACAACGTGACCGGCCGGAGTTTGTTGTCCTCCAACGTGAAGTCCGGAGCCCGGGAACCGACTTCCAATGCCATGGCAGAGTCTCCTTTCCGTTATGAAGAAGGTGTGCGAACGGACTGGCGGACCTTCTCGACGTCGAGCGCCCGGGCCTGCCGGATCACGTCGGCGAGCGCCTGTTCGGTCAGCGAGCCTTCGTGTACGAAGATCAGCGCGCCGCCCCGCAGCACCGCGACAGTCGGGATCGTCTTGACGTTGAACGCCGCGCCCAGCTCGTGCTGCTCGTCGGCATCGACCGAGGCGAACACCACGTCCTCGTACGACGAGGCGGCGTGGCGGAACACGTCGGTGAACGCCTGGCACGGACTGCACCACTCGGCGGAGATGTCGATGACCATCACATCGCTGGTCCTGCTCAGTTCCTGGAACGTGGGCACGTCCAGTGCGATTACTTCTCGTGCCATCAGAGTCCTACCTTCAGCGGTTCGGCAGCCTGCTCGACGCGTTGCACGACGTACCCGATCAGTTCGAGCAGCGTCTGCCGGACCTCACCGCGGTCGCGGGCGTCACAGCGCAGGACCGGGACGGCCGGATTGATCGCCATGGCACGCCGGACGTGTTCGAGGGGGTGGTGCAGAATCCCGTCGAAGGTGTTGACACCCACGACGTACGGGATCTTGCGGTTCTCGAAGAAGTCGATCGAGCTGAACGAGTCCGACAACCGCCGGGTGTCGGCCAGCACCACCGCGCCGAGCGCACCCCGGACCAGGTGGTCCCACATGAACCAGAAGCGTTCCTGGCCTGGAGTTCCGAACAGGTAGAGCAGCAGGTCGTCGTCGAGGGCGACCCGGCCGAAGTCCATCGCCACCGTGGTCGCGACCTTGTCCGGGATCCGGGTGGTGTCGTCGAGCTCGTTGCTGACCACCGTCATCATCGCCTCGGTGGTCAGCGGCTCGATGTCGGAGACCGCCCCGACGAACGTCGTCTTGCCGACCCCGAACCCACCGGCCACCACGATCTTCGTCGAGGTGATCGAGCCGGCCTTCTTCATCGGACCGAATTCAAGTCTTTTCATCGCGCGTTCCTCTCCGTTCCGGTCCGTCAGTTCGCAGCGGAACCGGCGGGCACCGTCGCCGCGTCGTCGCTGCGTTCACCCGGCGTGAGCTGGCGGCTGAACCGGTCCACGAGCAGGGCCATCTCGTAGGCGATCTGGCCGATGTCGTAGCCGGGGTCGGCCAGGATGGACAGGCAGGACCCGTCGCTGATCGCCATCAGCAGCATGGTTCCGGCATCCATCTCGACGATCGTTTCCCGGACGTTGCCCGCCTCGAAACAGCGGGCCGCGCCCTCGGTCAGGCTCAGCAAGCCCGACGACACCGCGGCGAGCTGGTCCGCCCGGTCCTCGGGCAGCGTGCCCGAGGCCGCAAGGAGCAGCCCGTCCGCTGACACCGTGACCCCGTGGGCCACACCGGGGACGCGGTCCACGAAATCGTTGATCAGCCACGACGACTCGTTCACGAGCTCCTCGTACGTCATCGCTTCCTGCTTCGGCTCTCCGCTCATTTCGTTTCCTTCCTCTCCAACACGGTCCAACCGCCGGTGTGCTGTTGTCTGCCGCGCATCAGGTCCTCTTGTTCCTTGGCTTTCCGAACACCCAGCTGGTAGCTGGACAACCTCCGCCGCAGCTGCGACGGGTCACGTTCGACCGCTGTGACCTGCTCCGGCTCGTCCGGTGCCTGGTCGTCGGTCGCGATCGCGGCCTGCAGGTGCGCGCCGCTCTGCCGCATCGGCAGACCGTCGTCGGTATAGGTGTAGGAGTTGGGCTCCTCGGCTTCCGGCGGTGGCGGCTCAGCCGGTACGGCGAGGTCGCCGCCGGCCTTGAACCATCGCGACGGCACTCGGGTGTCCTGGCCGTCAACGGGCGTGGGCTCCATCGGCTCCATCGGCTCCTCAGGCTCCTCCGGTTCCTCAGGCTCGGCGGCGAGTTCGGCGACCCGCTGGCCGGGCACCCGCATCGGCAGCACTTCCGGTACGTCGGCATGTGTCTGGTCGATGCGGTCGGTCCCCACCGGGTCCCGTTCGGTTCGCCACGACGGCGACCTGCTGTACCAGGACGACATCTGGCGTGGACTCGACTGCTCGTTCTGGCCGGCGTGCGTCGTACCGGTTCGCCGGAGGGTCGTCCGCACCGCTACTGCCGAACTCGCCTGCCGCGCGCCGGTGAGGACTCGCCGGTCGCCCGGCAGCGTCGCGCGGACGGCGTCCTCCTCGAGCAGGACCGAACTCGGCACCGACACGAGCGCCGAAACACCCACGACGTCGTCGCCGCCGAACAGCTCCACCTTGAAGCCGTTGCGGCCCGCGAGCCGGCCGACCACGAACAGCCCGACCCGGCGCGAGCGCGCGATCTCCAGCGAGCCAAGCTTCTTCAGCTGGTCGTTGACTCGGCGGATGTCCTCGTCGGACATCCCGATCCCGTTGTCGAACACGCCGATCGACAGTCCTTGGTGCCGCCCGAGTTCGGCGTTGATCGTGACTTCCTTGTCCGGCGCGCTGAAGGCCGTCGCGTTGTCCAGCAGTTCGGCGATGATTCGGATCAGGTCGCCCGCGGCGGTGTTGGAGACACGGACCGACGGCGTACCGAGCACCCGGATCTTCTGGTACTTGTCCACCTCCGACATCGCCGCGCGGAACACGTCGGCGATCGTCACCGGGTTCTTGGTGGCTCGCACCAGTTCGGTTCCGGCCAGCACCAGTACGTTCTCGTTGTTGCGGCGCATCCGCGTCACGAGGTGGTCGAGCTGGAAGAACAGATGCATGTCTTCCGGTGTCCGGTTGCCCTGCTCCAGGCGCTCGATCACCTGCAACTGGCGTTGCAGCAAGGTCTGGGTACGGCGGAACATGTTGACGAACACCTCGGTATAGCCCAGTCGCAGGTCCTCGTGATCGGCCGACGACTGCAACGCGGTCGCACACGCCTCCTCGAGCGCGCCGACCTCGCCGTACAGGGTTTGCTGAGCTCGCGACAGCCGTCGCCCGTACTCGAACATGACGGCACCGACGCAGACGGCAGCGGGCAGAGCCGCCAGCCAGAGCCAGTCCGGGGTGCGGATCACGGCCGGGACAGCTACCAGCACGATCTGCGTCAGGGTCAGGGTGGCGAATACGAACTGTTTGCTCACAAGACCTCCTCTCCGGGCGCTCATCGACTCTGTGCTCATCGGGTGGCCGACAGCCGGGCCAGGCCGGAGTAGACCCGCCGCAGCAGCTCGGCCGGCGGCAGTCCGTCCACGATGGCCACTGGTTGGTGGACGCGTAGGTATTGCCTGTCGATGGCTTCGCTGATGATCGTTCGGGCCAGCCCCAACGGGGCCGAGATCGCGACCGCGACCTCCGCCACGGATTGCGGCATCACACAGACCCGGCAGATGTGCCGTTGGTCCTCGGTCAGGTCCTTGATCGGCAGCGAAGCGTAGGGGCGGGCGGCTTCGACCAAGGTCTCGAACTCGAGGTTGTACTTGACCTCCGACCGGCCTCCCGACCGCACGTACGGCCGGATGATCGACGAGTCCGCGAGGTCGGCGGCCGGGTCCGGCCCGTCGGTCGGCGCCAGGCCGTTCGACGGCATCCGGCAACCGTTGCGCGCACCAGCGCTCGTCTCCTCCAGCAACACCTTGATCGGCACCAGATCGGTCAGCGCCTCGACGACGATCGCGACCTGCCGAACATCGCCGGACTCCTCGGCCGGGGCCCGGTCGCGGAAGTCGCGCTCGGCCCATTCGCGGTAGTCGGCCCAGCCACCGAACCGAATCGCAGTCATCGGTCCTCCGCGGCGTGGTCGGTGCCGTGGCCGATTCCGCGTCCCGCCAGCGGCCAGGTGGAGTCGAACTCGGCGGCGGGAACCGGTGCCAGCAGCGGTCGTGGTGGCTCGCGGTAGGGCAGCGGGACACTGAGCTGGACCGGGTGCGCCGAGTCCGCGACGAGCACCTTGATGGTGGTGGTGAGCGACGTGCAGTTGGGCGACTGCGCGACGCCGACGGCGAGGCCGGTGAGAAGTGCCAGCACCGCAACGAGAACTGGTGAGTTCAGCCGCACGACGGACTCCTTTCTTTGATCACCCGGGTCACCAGGGCCTTGTTCTGCAGCTCCTTGGCGTAGTTGAGGACGGCAACCGAACGGTCGAAGCCGATGACGCCGACCAGTTCGTCGTTGGACAGATAGCCGGACAGCGACCGCTGCGTCGTGGCCGCCGGGTCGAGCGACACCCGTTGGCTGCCGACGGCGGGCATGCCCGCCGCCTGGATGCGCAGACCGTGCTGCTCGGACCAGAAGCGGGGGATCGGTGTGAACGGCGATGCCGACTCCCGGCCGCTGAGCAGGCTTTCGGCTGCGGCGCGCCCCATCTCGATCGCGTTCGTCCAGTGCTCGACGCGCCGCGGCGTGGTCTCGAAGCGCAGGTTCGGCCAGGACGCGACGTCGCCGGCGGCGACCACGTCCTCCATGCCCTCGACATGACAGGTCGCGTCACACACCACACCGTTGTTCAGCGTGGCACCGGAATCCCGCAGCCAGGCCACGGCCGGAATCGAGCCCACCGCGACGATCACGGCGGCCGCACTGAGGCTTCGGCCGCTCGACAGCCGTACGTCGATCCGCGACGCGTTGCCTGCCCACGTCTCCACCTTGGTGCCGAGCTCCAGCCGGACTTTGTTGCGCCGGTGCAGATCCGTCAGCCGGGTGGCCAGGTCAGTGTCGAGCAGGTTGTTCATCAGCATGCTCGCCCGGCCGACGAGGGTGACCGGGCGGTCCATGTGACGCAGGCTCGACGCGACCTCGCAGCCGATGAAACCGGTGCCGATGACAACGATCTGCTCCCGTGATCCGTCGAGCAGCTGACGCAACCGCCGGGTGTCCGCGCGGGTGCGGATCACGGCGGCACGCGGATGCCCGCTCAGTCCGCCGGGATGCCGCCGCGACTCGACCCCGCTCGCGATGACCAGGCCGTCGTACTCGAGCTCTTCACCGCCGGGCAGATGGACGATGCGGCGCTGCGGATCCAGCTGCGACACCGTGGTGCTCAGGCGCCAGATCAGGCCGAGGTCGTCCGCCGGGGCGGTGAGGACGTCCTTGGCTCCGAGCTCGCCGGTGAGGAACTGCTTGGACAGCGACGGGCGATAGACCGGCAGCGTCGACTCGGAGCCGATGATGACGATCTCGCCGTCGAACCCGAGCTCCCGCAGGCGTTCTGCGGAACAGAGTCCGGCGATACCGGCTCCGACGATGACGATCCGCGGCAGGTCGTTCATGAGTCCTTCCCCACGATCTCGATGGCTCGCATCGGGCAGGACCGCGCTGCCGAGATCACGTCCAGGTTCCGTGACACCTCTGGGCTCTGCCGGTAGGCGAGCCGGCCGTCCTCACCCAGCTGGAACACGTCCGGCGCCTCGGACTGGCAGAAGCCGTACCGGTGACACCGCTGGTTGTCGACGCTGATGCTGAGCGGGGCCGCCTTGTCGATCGGGGCGGCGGAGGCGTTGTCACCCTCGATCAGGCCGATCCGCACTAGTGCCCGAGCCGGCAGGAAGCGGACCGCGAGCAGTGCGATCGCGGGGGCAGAGATGGTCAGACCGGCCAGCCACAGCAGCTCGAAGTTGCCGTTCGCCCAGGCGCCCCACCAGGCGTGGGCAACTCCGAGAACGAAGACCACATAGGCGGTCTGGTGGAAACGCAACCAGTTCCGGTAGCGGAACAGCCGGTGCATGCCCGACGTGATCATGATCGCCACCATCAGGTCGAAGGCGATGATGCCCAGCGCGTGCCGTACATAGCCGTTCAGGAAGGGGACGACGACCTGGGCGCCGACCACGAGCTGCTCGTCCAGGAACATGAAGCCGAAGCCGTGCACAGTGGCCGTCGCCAAAGTGAAGGTGGCGAGCATGGCATGACCACTGCGCAGTGCCTGGTGGCCGGTGAAGCGGCGGATCCAGCCGGTTGCGGTGAAGATGCCCCAGCACAGCGTCAAACACATGGTCAGGTAGGCCAGCCGTGCTGAGAATGCGACCACGCTTCGTACGCCGTTGTCGTTGCCGGTGAAGCCGGCGGCAACGACAGCCTCCGGCAGACTCATCAGTCCCATCGCGCCGCCGCCTCGTCTTCCTCGGCGACCTCGGCCGGCCGCACCCGTGAGCCCAGCCGGACGAGGAGCAGCGTCGCCAGCCCGATCGCTAAGGCCACTGCGATGCCGCGTCCGAGGTCCGCGGGTGCTGGGATCGACTGGTACTGCGCATCTGTTCCGGAGTGCACGGCCAATGCGTCGGAGGTGGCCAGTCCGGTGCTCTCCAGCAGCGCCATGTGGCGGGAGACGTAGGTCTCGGCAATCGCTGCCATCGACCGGATGACGTCGTTCTGCGTCGTGGACCGGACCGTCGCGATGGCCATGTACACCGAGCCGTGCGCGGCCCTGGCCAGGTTGACGTACAGGCGGTCGAGCTTGTCCCCGGTGGCCGCCCTGATTTCGTCCTGCCAGGCCTGCTGCTGCGGTGTCGGGGCTTGCGGCAGCTGGATCTGTAGCCGGTCGGCGGCGGCCATGTTGTCCTCGTGAAGCACGTGGTGCTCCCTGTCGAGCTGCTCCGCGACCTTGCGCACCGCCGGGTTGCTGCTGCGCAGTGCGACGTCCGCACTCGCTGGCGCTTCCCACAGGCCGGCCTGGGCGACGGCTACGAGCATCTTGATGTCCGCCGGGTACAGCGCGCCGTACTGCGCAGGCATGGTGGTGTCCTTGCGCTGGTGCTCGCCGGGCACCTCGCCATGCCAGCCACCGGTCGCCGAGATGCCACAGGAGCTGACCGTTGCGATGACCGCGATCACGAAGAGCAGTCGCAGGATGCGCATCTGTCCACTCCGTTCCGCTCGGGGTCGCTAACGCCTAGTAAGCAGTCGGTGCACTCGCCGGGGGAACGGAAGTTCCCTTTATTAGCGAGCCGCGTGCCCGATCGGGACCGGCAAGGCACCTGACCTGAAGGCGTATGCGACGGCATGCGACGGGTTGTTCAGGTGCAGTCGGTCCAGCACGCCGCGGAGTGTGTTCCGGACAGACCGGTCCGGGCAGCCGATGCGGGCGGCTATCTCGACGACGTTCAGCCCGTCCGCGACCGAGCTGAGTACCTCCCGCTCGCGGGAGTCGAGTAGTGCCATCGACAGCCCGTTCGCTTGAAGCATTTGGTCAAGCTCGCGCAGGAGTGCCGCCTGTAGATCAGGGGGCATCAGTGAGATGCCTCTGGTCGCTCCGGTCACGGCGGCGACCAGCAGGGCCGCAGTCGCCGACGCCGCCGGTACGACGCTCTTCACACCGAGCTGTACTGCCAGGAGAACGCTGCCCGAGTCGAACCGGTCGGTGACCACCACACACCTGGCTGGCCGATGCTCGTTGAGCGCGTGCAGCCGCCCGGCGCCCACAGTCCGTTCAGCGAGGACGATCACATCCGCAGGCCCGCTTGCCTCCACTGCGATCTCGGCACAGGTGCTCAGCATTGCGCCGATCCCCGCGCGAACGATCGGGTCCGAAGCGCGAATCAGTACTTGGATCGGGCGCATGCCGACAGCCTGTCTCGGCGGACTTCATTCCTTCTCGGAGCGTCTCCGGCCTCGACTAGGCTGAGCAGCATGATGGTTGACGAGCGGACAGCCCGGGAGCTGCGTGGGCTGGCTCGGGTGCTGGTCCGGTCGGGGTACGCCGACCATGCTGCGATCACTGCTGCGCTGACCGAGGCTGTTGCGGAAGACGCTCCGGACATGGACGCGGCCGCGCTGGTCCCGCTGCTGATCGGCGAGGCGGTCATGGACGTGGCCGAGGACGCCAATGGCTGGCCGGAGGTGACCGACCCGGAGCGGCTGGAGGCGGTGCTGGCTGAGCTGGAGGCGCTGGGTGTAGTCGTCGTTCGCTACACCGCAGACCACCATGACGCTCGGCAGGTGCTGGAGGCAGCCACTGAGCCGCAGGGGCTGGTGTTCTTCACCGACACCGACGTGTGGCACGCAGTGGACTTCGGGATGCTGGAGCTGAAGGTGTGGCACCCGGACACCGCCAATGTGGCGCCGGGGGAGCCGTTGCTGGAGGACGTGCTCGCGCTGCTGAACGAGCGGAATCTGCCGGCCACCTTCGACGAAGGCCGGATCGAAGTCACCCTGGACTGGCAAAGGCGGGTAGTGCTGTGAGCAAGCCTCTGATCGGAGTGTTCGCACTCCAGGGGAACGTGCGCGAGCACCTGGCGATGCTGGAGCAGGTCGGGGTGCAGGCGCAGCCGGTACGGCGTCCGTCCGAGCTGGAGCAGGTGGATGCGCTGGTGCTGCCGGGTGGTGAGTCGACCACGATGGAGAAGCTGGCCAGGACGTTCGAGCTGTTCGAGCCACTGCAGAAGCGGATCGTGGACGGGATGCCGGTCTTCGGGACGTGTGCCGGGATGATCCTGCTCGCGAACGAGATCACCGGCGGGATCGCCGGTCAGGCGACGCTCGGCGGGCTCGACGTGACGGTCCGGCGGAACGCGTTCGGGCGGCAGGTCGACTCGTTCGAGGTCGACCTGGCCTTCGAGGCGTTCGAGACGCCGTACCACGGTGTGTTCATCCGTGCACCGTGGGTCGAACGGGTCGGACCGGACGTCGAAGTACTGTCGACCGTGAGCTCGGGCCCCGCCACGGGTAGGATCGTCGCGGTTCGTCACGACCAGCTGCTGGCTACGTCGTTCCATCCGGAGATGACCGGGGACGCGAGGCTGCACGGCTACTTTGCCGAGCTGGTCCGCGGGCTCTAGGTTTTGTTCGGCGATCAGCTGTCGGCGGTAGAAGGGTTGGGTTCGCGATGTCAGGCCACTCCAAATGGGCCACCACGAAACACAAGAAAGCGGTCATCGACTCGAGGCGCGCCAAGCTCTTCGCGAAGCTGATCAAGAACATCGAGGTGGCGGCCCGCACCGGCGGCGGTGACCTCGCGGGCAACCCGACCCTGTTCGACGCGGTCCAGAAGGCGAAGAAGTCGTCGGTTCCCAACGACAACATCGACCGCGCGGTCAAGCGTGGTTCCGGCGCCGAGGCCGGTGGCGCGGACTGGCAGGCGATCACCTACGAGGGCTACGGCCCGAACGGTGTCGCGATGCTGATCGAGTGCCTGACCGACAACCGCAACCGCGCGGCCGCCGACGTCCGGACCGCGATGACCCGCAACGGCGGCTCGCTGGCCGACCCGGGCAGCGTCGCGTACCTGTTCCACCGCAAGGGCGTCATCGTGGTGAACAAGGAGCAGGACGGCAAGTCCTACTCCGAGGACGACGTGATGGAGGCCGTCCTCGAGGCCGGCGCCGACGAGGTCAACGACATCGGCGAGTCCTTCGAGGTGATCAGCGAGGCCACCGACCTGGTCACGGTCCGGACCGCCCTGCAGGAGGCCGGCATCGACTACGAGTCGGCCGACGCCTCCTTCGTGCCGTCGATGACGGTCGATCTCGACGCCGACGGCGCGGGCAAGATCTTCCGGCTGATCGACGCGCTCGAGGACAGCGACGACGTCCAGAACATCTTCGCCAACTTCGATGTCTCCGACGAGGTCATGGCCGAGATCGACTGACCGGTCCTTCCCGACAGCCGCCGTGGACTCCGGTCCGCGGCGGCTGTTCGCGTTCCCGACGTCGCCACAGTCTTTTCGCTGAGATCTTTCTTTAGTCGGCGATGGGTGCTAAATCTGGTAGCTGCCGAACCCCCTCCGGGTTTCTGTGCTCCGAGTAACCGCCCCTACTGAGGAGACGCTGGTGAAGAGAACTCTTGTCTTTTTGATGGCACTGGCCGCGTTGCTGATTCCAGGAACTTTCGTGGCTTCGACAGCCGAGGCCAAAACGACCGCCGCAGTGGCTTGTACCTTTACCGACTGGGTGCAGGGCCAGTGGTACACGACCGGCAGCATCGTGAAGTTCCAAGGTGCTTATTACATTGCCGAGCACGACAATCCGGGCTATTCGCCGACCGAGAGCACCTGGTACTGGGATCCCACCAGTTGTGGCGACACCCCGCCGCCGGCCAACTGCAACTACCCCGACTGGGTGCAGGGCCAGTTCTACGCGACCGGCGCCATCGTGAAGTTCCAGGGTGCTTATTACATTGCCGAGCACGACAATCCGGGCTATTCGCCGACCGAAAGCACTTGGTACTGGGACCCCTACAACTGCGGTGGCACCAATCCGCCTGGTCCGGGAGGATTCCCGGTCAGTGAGGCCGTGTTCAACCAGATGTTCCCGAGCCGGAACAGCTTCTACACGTACGCCGGGCTGATCAATGCGCTCTCCGCGTATCCCGGATTCGCCAACACCGGTGACGACACGACCAAGAAGCGCGAAGCCGCTGCGTTCCTGGCCAATGTCAACCACGAGACCGGTGGCCTGGTTTACATCAAGGAGATCAACGAGGCGGCGTACCCGAACTACTGCCACCCGGAGTTGCCGTACGGCTGCCCGGCCGGACAGTCGGCGTACTACGGCCGTGGCCCGCTCCAGCTGAGCCACAACTTCAACTACAAGGCGGCCGGGGATGCGCTCGGGCTGCCGCTGCTGACCAACCCCTGGCTCGTCGAGCAGGACCCGGCGATCTCCTGGAAGGCCTCGCTCTGGTTCTGGAACACCCAGACCGGCGCCGGCACGATGACCGCGCACAACGCGATGGTCAACAACCAGGGCTTCGGCCAGACCATCCGGACCATCAACGGGTCGATCGAGTGCAACGGTGGTAACCCGACGCAGGTCCAGGCCCGGGTGACGGCGTACCAGAACTTCACCAGCCGACTCGGTGTCTCGCCGGGCGACAACCTGTACTGCTGATCCTCCGACCGCCTCACCTGGTACCTTGTGTCGCAAGGAACCGGGTGAGGCATGGGAGCGGCGTGATGGGTATAACCAAAGACGCAACGGCTGAGGTACGGCGCTATCTCGATGACCTCTCGCGCTTGCTGGCCGACGTACCGGCCAATGAGCGGTCCGAGATCGTCGGTGAGATCGCCGAGCATCTGCGACAGGCCGAGTCGACGGGCGACGCAGACGCCGTACGGGATGCCCTCGTGCGCCTGGGGTCTCCCGAGGTGGTCGCCGCCGCCGCGCGTGGTGAGCAGGTCGCGCCAGTACGACGCTCGCTCGCCGACCGCTGGACTGTCGTCGTAGCCGGCCTGGCGGCGCTCTGCGCGACCGACGGCTTCCTGCTGCTCGGCGTCCTGATGTCGATCACATCCCACTTCGACGAGGACGCGGACTGGAACATCCACCCGGCCGCAGTGCTGTTCAGCATCGGCCTCGGCCTCTTGGCTGGGTTCTTCGCAGTCATCCTCGTCTGGGTCGGCAAGAGCTGGAGCCGGCGCCACAAGATCGGCATCACCGTCATCTGGCCGCTGGCCGCCGCCGTCATGATCGCCGCAGGTGAGCTCTCCGTGGCGCTGCCAATCGGCGTCGGCTTCCTCGTTGCCGGGGTCGTCATCCTCGTCGGCGCCCTGGCAACAGTCCTGATCGGCCGCTGGACCCTGCAGGCCGTCGCTTCCTGATGTGATGCCGCAGGGGAGGTAGCATCCGCGCGTGACTCGCCTCCTGCTGGTAGATCTAGATGAAGACCTCGTTGCTGCGTGGCAGGTGGCGTTCGCTGCGCAGATCGACGAGGGCACGGTTGAAGTGCGGCAAGGGTCGCTCCTCGACGCGCTGCCCGAGGTTGACGCTGTCCTGACGGCTGGCAACAGCTATGGCCAGATGGACGGTGGTGTTGATCGAGCCCTGTCCCAGCACTGGCCCAGTCTGCAGCGGTCAGTCTGGGCAGCGCTGGGAGACGACTTCCACGGCTATCTGCCGGTGGGTTCGGCCAGTGTGGTGCCCACGGGAGATGACTCCTGCCGGTGGCTGGTCTATGCGCCGACGATGCGGGTGCCGATGCCACTGGTCGGTGGGCTCGACATGGCGGCTCATGACGCCTTCTGGGCAGCGCTGCTGGCGGTGGGGCGGATCGCTGAGCCGGTCGCGCGGATTGCTGCGCCTGGCTTCGGTACCGGGTACGGCCGGCTGCGCCCCGAGCGAGCGGCTCAGCTGATGGCTGCTGCGTTCACCTTGTGGAAGTTGCCGTCAACGACGCAGATCTCGCATCGTGAGGCGTTGCTGCGGCGCCGCGAAGGGTAGACATCGGATCTATCTTTCGGCATCCTCGCTCAGGAGCTGCGGATCTGCGCGTGAAGTGTGCGGATTCGCCCGATCTCTTGAGAGGCCCGCCCATGCCTGAGCTGAGTCGTCGTGCTGTGCTTGCTGCTGGTGGTCTGGGGGCCGCCGCCTGGGTTAGTGGGGTGAGCGTGGCGTCGGCGCTGCCTGTGATCAGGCCGGGGCGGTTGGAGTATGGGCAGCCGGCTCGGGCTTGGGAGTCGGGGGCGTTGCCGCTCGGGAAC
>NZ_SMKX01000149.1 GCF_004349055.1 Kribbella antibiotica | reverse complement strand
GTTGGTGCTCAATGCCGGGGTTCGTGCCCAAGGGTGGGCCGGCTGTTCTTTGTGCGCGGTCGCCATCTTTGGGTATCCATCGACCATTTCTTCGGCTCGCGGATGGTTGGTGGATACCCAAGGTCGGCGTTGGTGCTCAAAGCTGGGGTTCGCGCCCAAAGGTGGGCCGGCTGCTCAAAGATGGGGCTAGCGGGGGAGGCGGGCGAGGATGAGGTTGGGGTCTTTCTGGGTTAGGTAGGCGGCGCTGAGGATGTACGCCGTGGTTCCGCGGACTGCAAGCGACGTGGGGTTCTGGAGTCCGTTGGCGGGGGTGAGGATCGGCTTGCTGGTGCCGTCGCCTTGGACCAGTACGACGGTGCTTGAGCCGTTCAGGGTGGCGAGCAGTTGGTTGCCGTGGCCGGTGAAGGCGAAGTCGTCGATGCCGGCGAGGCCGGTTGCGCGGGTCTGCGGCTTGCCGGCGTTGCCGCGGTGGTCGATCGGCAACCGCAGGATCGTGCCGCGGTCGAGGTTGGTCACCCAGACGGCTCCACCGCGGAGCTTCAGGCCGTTGGCGCCGAGGAATCCGGTCGAGGCCAACTCTGGTGCTGTGGACCAAGCCTGAGCCCGGCCGCCCGACTTCGAGACGCGCCAGATCGTGCCGAGCACCGAATCAGCGATGTAGAGGTTGCCGGTGCGCTCGTCGAGCGCCAGACCGTTCGGTACGCCGGTCGCCGGGAGAGCGGCGATTCGCTCCGGACGGCCGCCGGGACGAAGCCGCCAGACGCCCGTGAGGTCCGCCGTACCGGTCGCGTAGAGGAAGTAGAGCGTGCCGCCGTCCCGGACGATGCCGGAGGTCAGCGGGAACCCGAGCACCGGCGTCTTGCTGCCGGCGGCGGGCGCGGGCAGGGTCGCGAGGATCCGCGTGCTGCCGTCGGGCGCGACCCGAGCCACCTGACGAGCAACCGCGAACGTCACATAGGCGACACCGCTAGGAGCAAGCGCGATGTTCTCGGGCTGCTGTCCGCTCGCGAGATCGAAATGCGCCGCGACCCGAACATCGTCGTACGGCGAAGTGGTGGCTGCGGCCGGTTGAAGGCCGAGCAGAGCGGCGGCCAAGGTAACTACTGCGATGGGCTTGAACATGAATTTTCCCTTGTTTTAGGCGTGTTTCAGCGCGGCACCAACAAGGTGCCGTGGTTTGTGAGGAGGTCAGACCGGCTGGTGCGTCTTGGCCGGTGTGGTCGCCTGGGCGAGCAGGTTCAACGCGGTTTGCGACTCCGCCTGCGCTGTCGAGACCACGATGAACAGGTCGGGTTGCGACGGGCTCTGCAGCGTCTGCTGGGAGACGGTCAACGCGCCCACCAGTGGATGCCGGAGCTCGTAGGCGGTGACATCGCAGGTCTTGATCCGGTGGTCTGCCCACAGCTTCGCGAACTCGGGGCTGTGCACCGACAGATCACCGATCAGCTGGAGCAGCCCCGGATCGTCGGCGTTCTTGGCGACCGTGATCTGCAGGTTGCCGACGACCGCGCGAGCCTTGGTCGGCCAGGCGGCGTACAGCTCACGGGTGTGGGCGTCGAGGAAGACCAGCCGCGCCATATTGGGTCTGGTCGAGGCCTTCTGCGGGGCGTCGAAGGCGAGGTGGCCGGCGTACAGGGCGTGCCCTTGCCGGTTCCACGCCAGCACCTCCGTGGACCGGCCGAGCACGAGCGCCGGAGTGTCGCCCAGTGCATCCAGCAGCGCGAGGGTCGCGTCGCCGACGCGTGTCGGCGCGGGCCGGCGTCCCGGGCGCTTCTGCTTCGCGTCGGCCAGCGTGTGCAGGTGGATCCGCTCGGACTCGGTCAGGCACAGCGCCTGGGCGATCGCGTTCAAGATCTCAGGGGACGCCCGGTGGGACTGCCCCTGCTCCAGCCGCGTGTAGTACGGAACGCTGATTCCGGCGAGCAGCGCGACCTCCTCGCGCCGCAGACCGGGCACCCGCCGCCGTTCGGCGTACGTCTTGATCCCGACCGCTTCGGGGAGCAGTTGCCCCCGTCGCGCCTTCAGGAAATCTCCGAGTTCCGCCATGTCATCGAGTATGCGTCGGACCGGCAGACTTAGCCTGACCCGCCCAAGGTCAGGGAATCCGGGAATTGACCTCCAGCGCGGTTGAGGTGATTTGGTACGACACATGAAGGTTTTGGTGACTGGGGCCGGGCGGGACACTGGCCGGTTATTGGCGCTGGCGTTCGCTGCGCGGGGCGCCCACGTGCTGGCCACGGCGCGGACCTTGGCGGCCGCCGAGGAGACGGCCGCGCTGATCCGAACAGCAGGCGGTACGGCGGAGTCCGCCGTACTGGATCTTGCGGACCCGGCGTCGATCGCGGCGCTGGAGGTCGACCGGCTGGATGTGCTCGTCAACAGCGGAGCGCGATATCTGGGCGATACGGCTGGGCCTGAGGACATCGCCGACACCATCGCAGGCGCCGCCACCGGGACCGTCTTGCTGACCGAGCGTCTGCTCCCACTGCTACGGGCTTCCAAAGCCGCCGACATCGTCAACCTGATCTCAGCCGCAGGGGAGCCCGGGCAGCACCGGTCAGAGGCTCATGCGGCCTTCTACGCGGCGAAACATGCCCAGGCCGGGTACGCCGAGATCCTGTCGGAGCGGCTTCGCCCAGAAGGCATCCGCGTCATCTCGCTCTTCCCGCCGGACTTCGTCCAGGACGGTCCGCGCGAGACGGGCGCCGAGCTCACCGCGCAGGCTGTCGTTGAGTGCGTCCTGTTTGCGGTCAATCAGCCGCGGGACTGCTTCATCCGGTCTCTTCATTTCGAGCAGACACAGCACTTCGAGCAGCGAGCTCCTCGGCCGTGATCAGGTCGGTGTGCGTTCCCGCCGACCCGCACGCCCACGCTCCGGCGATCGTCCCGGCCAGCGCAGCGTCGTACCAGCCGACCCCATCGAGCCATCGCGCCAGGAACGCCGCCACGTAGGCGTCGCCGGCGCCGTTCGTGTCGACCACCGGCCGCTCCGGGATCTTCAGCGCCGGGATGTGTCGCGGCGGCTGCCCCTGCAGATGCAGATAACTCCCAGCTGCCCCGGCCAGTACGACGACCGCCTGCGCGCGGCCGTGCTTGAAAATCCAATTCACCGTGTCGTCGGGGAGCGCGCGGGCCGACACGAACACGATGTCCGCCGACTTCGCGAAGTCCCGGTGGTAGTCGTCCTTCCCGTCCCAGCAGTGCAGATCGGTCGAGATCGTCCGGCCGGCGGCCAACGCGTCGGGCAGCGCGTGCCGCGCAAAATCCATGATCGAGACGTGCACGTGCCGGGCCTCGGCCATCCCCGGCCGCCACAGGTCCGGATCGACCCGCAATCCCGCTGGATGCCGCCCGTCGTAGAACGACCGACGTTCCCCGTCAGGCGTCACCAGGTTGACCGAGCGACGTGTCCCCGCTGGATGCTCCACGAAGTACAGGGGCATCTCCAGCTCCCAGTAGAGCTGCCGAATCCGGAACCCCTCGTCGTCCTCCCCGATCACATCCGCCAGCCCAGCCTGCATCCCGAGCAGATGACACCCCAGCGCCACCCCATGGCCCGTATGGCCGACGTACATCTCTATCGGCTCGACCCACACCGTCTCCCGCGCACCCAGGGTCAACCCAGGCACCCGCACGATCGTGTCGACCCCAGCTCCGCCCACCACCAACACATCCACCCCACCCGTCATACCCGACTTTCGTCAGCCCCAACAGGTGCCTTCCGCCAGTCGAGGCGATCGCAGGCGTGGCATGAGGCTGAAGTCATGCTCACCAGACGCCTCCTCCTCACCGCCACCCTCCTAGCCCCCGCCGCGCGCACAGCCCAAGCCCTCGGCCTCGGCGGAGGGGCAGTGGAGCTGCCCGCACCCTGGGCCGGCGGCTCTGCCGCAGTCACTCGAGCCGCAGGCGCCCGGCACCTCCGCAAGGCGGTGCAGCTTCGGTTCCCGCGGCCTACTGGGCGTTTCCCTGTGGGGACTACTGAGCTGCACCTGGTGGATCACCGGCGGCGGGATCCGTGGGTGGCGGGGCGGGTGCGGGAGTTGATGGTGAGCGTTTGGTATCCGGCGGGTAGTGGGGGAGAGCGGGCCGCCTACCTGCCGCAGGGCACGGCGGAGGTGTACGGCGAGGGGGCGGCGGTCGCGCTCCAGCAGCCGGTGGGGAGTGTCGACTGGGCAGGTGCACGCACTCATGCCGGACTGCTGGCTCCGGTACGGCGGGGCCGCTTCCCGGTGGTCGTGTTCTCACCGGGTTTCGGCGTACCCCGTGGGCTGGCGACCGTGATGGTGACCGAGCTCGCCAGTCGTGGGTACGTCGTGGTGACCGTCGACCACACTTTCGAGGCGGCGGCCGTCGAGTTCCCCGGCGGTCGGCTGGAAGTCCAGACCCTTCCGGACGACGGATATGCGCTGACCGCCCGCGCGACCCGGGCGGCCGACGTACGGTTCGTGCTCGACGAACTCACCAAGCTCGCCGCCGGAACCAACCCCGACGCGGAGCAACGGCGGCTCCCGGACGGACTCGGCCAGATCCTCGACCTGCGCCACATCGGCGCGTTCGGTCACTCGGCCGGTGGGATCACCGCGGCCGATGTGATGGACGTCGACCGCCGGGTGCACGCCGGTATCGACCTCGACGGCACGCTCGCCTACGGCTACTCCGACCCCAGCCAGTGCCCGGCCGTCGCCCACGGCACCGACCGCCCGTTCCTGCTCTTCGGCACCGGAGGCACCGGCCCGAACGGCGGCCCGCAGAATCATCACACCGAGCCGTCCTGGCGGATGTTCTGGGCGAACTCGACCGGCTGGCACCGCGACCTCAACCTCCCGAACGGGAGGCACTACAGCTTCATCGACCACCAAGCGCTGATCCCGTGGTTCCAGCGCTTCTTCCCCGTCCCGCCCGAGCTGATCGCCAACACGATCGGCTCGGCCGACCCCGAGGCGGTCCTACTCGCACTCCGCACCTACATCCCCGCGTTCTTCGACCAGCACCTGCGGCAGCGTCCGCAGTACGGCGTCTGGAGCCACCCTCTCCCCGAGACCACGAACATCCGCTGACCGTCCGTGGGCAGCACTACTGCTTGATCGGAGCCCCGGTCTTCTCCTGCAGCTCCTCGAAGCTCACCCCATCGGCGAGCTCGACCAGCTTCAGCCCGTCGTCAGTGATATCCAGTACGGCGAGATCCGTGATGATGCGGTTGACCACACCGCGCCCGGTGTAGGGCAGGTCGCACTCGGTCAGGATCTTGTGCGAACCGTCCTTGGCGACGTGCTCCATCAGCACGATCACCTTCTTGGCGCCGTGGACGAGATCCATCGCGCCGCCCATCCCCTTGACCATCTTGCCGGGGATCATCCAGTTCGACAGGTCGCCGGTCGCCGAGACCTGCATCGCGCCCAGGATCGCCGCGTCGATCGCGCCGCCGCGGATCATCCCGAACGACAGCGACGAGTCGAAGAAGCTCGCGCCGGGAAGGGTGGTGACGGTCTCCTTGCCGGCGTTGATCAGGTCCGGGTCCTCATCGCCGTCTTCCGGATAAGGGCCGACGCCCAGGATCCCGTTCTCCGACTGCAGTACGACGGTGACGCCTTCGGGGATGTAGTTCGGGACCAGCGTCGGCAGGCCGATGCCGAGGTTCACATACGAACCGTCTTCAAGCTCCGACGCGGCCCGTGCCGCCATCTGCTCACGTGTCAAAGGCATGGTCAGGCACCCTTCGCCGGCTGCACGGTGCGCTTCTCGATGCGCTTCTCAATGTCCTTGCCCACGGCAACTACTCGCTGCACGTAAACCCCGGGCAGGTGGATCGAATCCGGATCCAGCTCACCAGGCTGGACCAGCTCCTCGACGGTCGCGATCGTCACCCGCCCGGCCATCGCGGCCAGCGGGTTGAAGTTCCGCGCACTCCGGTCGAAGACGAGGTTGCCGTGCGTGTCGCCGCGCAGCGCGTGCACCAGCCCGAAGTCGGTGGTGATCGAGTCCTCAAGCACGTACGTCGTACCGTTGATCTCGCGGGTCTCCTTCGGCTCCGAGGCCTTCGCGACCGAGCCGTCCGCGTTGTACTTCTGCGGCAGCCCACCGTCCGCGACCTGCGTGCCGACCCCGGCCAAGGTGAAGAACGCGGCGATCCCGCAGCCGCCGGCGCGCAGCTTCTCGGCCAGCGTGCCCTGCGGCGTCAGCTCCACCTCGAGCTCACCAGACAGGAACTGCCGGGCGAACTCCTTGTTCTCCCCGACGTACGACGAGGTCATCTTGGCGATCCGCCTGTCGGCGAGCAGGATGCCGAGGCCCCAGTCGTCGACACCACAGTTGTTCGACACCACGCTGAGCCCGGTCACCCCCTTGGCGTGCAGGGCGCTGATCAGGTGCATGGGATTGCCACACAGCCCGAAGCCGCCGACCGCCAGGCTCGCGCCGTCCTCGATGTCGGCGACCGCGGCCTGCGGTGACTCGTAGGTCTTGTCCATGGCGACGACTCTAAGCCGTCGCCGACACCTGCTGCAGTGCCGCAAGCTCGTGACGCGCCTCATAGTGCGCGTCCTCCAGATCAGCCAATTCCAGTACGGCGCTGAGGTGGGCATGCGCTGTTTGCGCGTGCCCGCAGCACCGGGCGGCCCGGGCCAGCCCGATGTGAGCGGCCGCAACGGTCTCCGGCAACTCAGTGCGCTCCCCGTGCACCAGCGCAATGCTGTAGTCGTGCCGGGCCGCATCCAGCTTCCCCTGCACCCGGTACAGGTCACCCCGCCGACACAGCAGTACGCCGACCTGTTCGTCGAGCCCGAGTCGTTCCGCCAGCTCCAGTGCCTCGGTGGTGAGCTCCAGTGGTGCGCCTACCGACTGCTGGAGCGCACTGAGCGCTAGGAACGTCCCCCAGTCGTCCTCAAGCATGCGGAACCGGCCCAGCGCCGTACGGAGGGCTTGTGCGGCCTCCTGCTCGGTGGCTCGGGTCAGCCCGGGGTAGCCGCGGCACAGCTCGACCGTGGCGCGCGTCCAGGCATCACCGGTCTCGTTGCGCGTCAGCACGTCTTCCACGACGTCAGCCGACTCGAACGGGCCGAAGACGAGACACCACAGCAGCACGGTCGCGGAGTACCGGAAGGGTCCTGCTGTGGCGTCGACGATCTGCTGGGCGAGCTCAATCTGCTCCTGCTCCGCCGAGGCGGCGCCGTGGATGACGGCGAGCAGGTACTCCTCGTCCAGCCCGACCGGCACCGAGCGGCCCAGCATGCTGAGCACGTGCTCGGCTGCTGCGGCCGCCTCGTCCTCCAGACCGCGGGACCACCAATACCGCGAGTAACGAGCGACTAGGCGGAGTGCTGTTCTCAGATCTGTGTCGCAGGCGCGCACGACCGCGCTGACGACTCCGTCCCCGAACTCCACGTAGCTCATTGTTACCGCTGCGCCTGGCTGGCGCACAGCTGGGTGTGTCAGAAACCGTCAGAAGCGCAGTACGCCCCAGCGTGGCGGGTAGTGCATGTTGGCGACGTACTGGGGCGACCAGACCCAGAACTCGCTCTCCTCGCCCTTCACGTAACTGCCGTCCACAACTTCATGCGGCCACTGGCAGCGCATCAGGTTCATCCGCCACTCGTCACCCTCTGCAGGAGCGGTGGGCTGGCCCTTGGTGTGCACAGCGAGGTCCGCCCACGGGATGGCGACCTCCACCGTCCAACCGGTGTCGGTATCGGACGGGTCGTTCAGGGTGCCGTCGACATGGAGGGCGGTGCGCAGACCGGGCAGGTTCGTCGGGTCGATCGCCTCGCCACCCTCGTCGTACGGCTTGGTGAGGGTGAGCTCCCAGATCGTGCCGAGCGGGTTGATCTCGAACTCGTAGTAGTTCGCGCCGTCGCCGTCCGGGTCGAGGAAGACCTCGAAGTTGTTCTCGAAGTACAGCCGGCTGTTGTGCTCGGCCATCGTTGCCCAGACATGCGGCTCCTCGAGCTTGCCGCCGACGTACAGATAGTCGTCGTCGTACATCAGCTTCGCCTGGGTCCGGAACCGCGGCCCGGGCCCTTCGCCGATGATCTGGACGAAGTCGGTCGTCCACGGCGCGATGTCCCAGGCGGGATCGGTCAGCGTGCCGTCCAGCTTCGGGGCGGTGGGAGTGCGCGGGCAGTCGTAGACGGGCAGATCAGGCATCAGCGCGCTCCAGGAGTCGGGCGACGAGGTTGGCGAGCAGGAACGTGATCGCGGTCAGCACCGGGACCACCGCAATGGTCCACGGTGAGGACAAGTCGCCGGTCAGGAAGGCGAGGACAACGGCCAGCATGAACGCGACCCCGAGGAACGCGACCAGCCGCGGATGCGGCATCGCGAGCCGGTTCAGCGCGATCCCGCCGAGCACCATCGTCAGCGCCACGATCACCAGCAGCAGCGGGAGGCCGAGCGCTCCGCAGTTCGTGGTGTCACGGAAGCGTTCGCAGCTCTGCTCGCTGCCCCACACCAGCCCGATCGTCGCGAAGCCGCAGAGCAGCCCGACCAGCGCGAGGATCAGGAACGGCGGCAGCGGTGGCTTGGCTTCCTCCAGCTCACTCATGGCCGCACAGTATCCGGATCAGGCCACTCCGAGGGAGACCGCGATCGCATCCCGTACGGCGGCGTCGTCCGGAACCGGTCGTCCCGCCTCGGCCGCCAGTTCGGCCAGCGAGACCATCGTGACGTCGTGCAGCCCGCACGTCGTGAACGTGTGAAACACCGACATGTCCGGGGCGACGTTCACCGAGAATCCGTGGCTCGTGACGCCCTTGCGGATCCGCATCCCGATCGAGCACAGCTTGCGATGATCCGGCGTCCAGACACCGACGAGACTGCTCGCCCCCTTCGGCGTCTCCCGCCGTACGAGCGGGAAGCCGAGGGACCCGAGCGCGTCGATCAGGCCGTCCTCCACCCAGCGCACGATGTCGACCACACCACGGCGCTTCAGATCGATCACCAGATAGCCGACGAGTTGCCCGGGCCCGTGATAGGTCGCGAACCCGCCGCGGTCCACCGCGACCGCCGGGATGCCCGCCGTCTCGGCCGGCAGATCGCTGGCCGCCGTACGGGATCCGTAGGTGATCACCGGGGGATGGCTCAGCAGGAAGAGGCGATCCTCTGCCGTTCCCGCGAGGCGTTCGTCGACCCACTCCTGCATCTGTTTACCGGCGACGTCGTACTCGATCTCACCCAGATCAACTCGCTGCACTCTGCAAGCGTAGATCGGCGGACCAGCGTCGGTTCGAGAGCCAGACGAACGGCAGTGCCAGCACCGGCGCCACGATCGTCAGATAGCCCGCGACCGGCACCTGCGCCACGACCCCGCCGATCGGCAGCAACAGCAGCAGCGCAATCCCGAACCCCTGCAGCACGCGCCCGAACCGCACTCGTCGGCCCCAATGCGACGGCACGGCCGCCCAGGGAACGAGCAGCAGCATCACGAGGCGGAACGTGCTCCAGCCGTCCTCGAAGAAGCTGAGCAGAATCGGAACCACGATCCACGCCAGCCAGATGCCGAGCACGACCGGCCCGACGATCCGCGATCTCACGACCAGATTCTCCCTCAAAAAAGAATCAGGGCCAGTCACCGGAGTGACTGACCCTGAATCTCGTGGTCGGGCTGACAGGATTTGAACCTGCGACCTCTTCGTCCCGAACGAAGCGCGCTACCAAGCTGCGCCACAGCCCGAATCGCCGTTAGCTTACATGCGCTGGGGCGTGGGACGAAATTGGGTTTACGCGGGGCACCAACGTGAGCAATGTCGCTTCTGGCCGGCAGGCGAAACGGACCGGCGCGTACGGCGAGGTGCCGAGGCCGGCGGAGACGTGGAGAGCCGCCTGGCGGCCGCTGCTGCCCCAGGTGGACAGGCCTTTGACGCGGGACGCATCGAGGTCGCAGTTGGTCACCAGAGCGCCGTAGAACGGCACTGCGAGCTGACCGCCGTGGGTGTGGCCGGCGAGCACCAGCGGATAGCCGTCGTCGACGAAAGCATTCAGGACTCGCTGGTACGGCGCGTGGGTCACGCCGATCGACAAGTCAGCCGACGGATCGACCTCGCCCGCGACGACGCCGTACCGGTCGCGTTTGATGTGTGGGTCATCGGTGCCGGCGAAGTCGAGGCGCAGGCCGTTGACCTTGAGGCTGGTCTTGGCGTTGTTGAGGTCGGCCCAGCCGGCGCTGGTGAAGGCGCGGCGCATCTCCTCGAACGGCAGATCCGGCCCATGCGGCTTGTGACGCTGCTTGTTGGCGGGGAGCAGGTATTTGCCCGGGTTCTTGAAGTGCGGCTTCCAGTAGTCGTTGGAGCCGAACACGAACACCCCGGGCACGTCGAGCAGCGCACCGAACGCACGCAGCAGCGGCAGCACCGAATCCTCGTGGGACAGGTTGTCGCCGGTGTTCACGATCAGGTCCGGCTCGAGAGCTGCCAGGTCGTTGACCCAGCCGATCTTTTTCTCCTGTGTCGGCATCAGATGCAGATCCGACAGGTGCAGCACCTTCAACGGCGCAGCCCCCGCAGGGAGCACCGGCACCGTCACCTTGCGCAGCGTGAACCAGCGCACCTCGACCAGCGCCGCATACGCCACGCACGCGGCCCCAACGGCCCCGACCGCAGCCGTGGCCTTGAGAGTGTTCCCGGCAATCCTGCGCAAACCCATTCTTCTAGCCTGCCACAATCTCTCCTATGTCCAACTCCGGAATGAAACAGCGCCTCCACGACGACATGCTGCTCGCGCTCAAGGCGCGCGACGAGGTCCGCAAGTCCACCCTGCGGATGGCGCTCACCGCGGTCACCAAGGCCGAGGTTGCCGGTAAGGAGGCCCGCGAGCTCTCCGACGCCGAAATCCTCGACGTCCTCGGTTCCGAGGCCAAGAAGCGCCGCGAGTCCGTCATCGCCTACAACGAGGCCGGCCGCGCCGAGCTCGCCGCCAAAGAGCAAGCCGAAGCGGACATCCTCGCCGACTA
Organism: Kribbella antibiotica; assembly: GCF_004349055.1. Taxonomy (GTDB): domain Bacteria; phylum Actinomycetota; class Actinomycetes; order Propionibacteriales; family Kribbellaceae; genus Kribbella; species Kribbella antibiotica. The sequence goes on along the minus strand of NZ_SMKX01000149.1, from coordinate 11,370 downwards.
CCTCCCCACCCAGCTCACCACCGAAGAAATCGCCGCCCTGGTCACCGAAACCATCGCCGAAACCGGCGCCGCCGAGCTCGGCCCCCGCGGCATCGGCAAGGTCATGGGCGCCCTCCAGCCCAAGGTCAAAGGCAAGGCCGACGGCGGCGCCGTCTCCAGCGAGGTCAAGCGCCAGCTAGGCGCCTGAAGGACACCGCCTCCGGCGGCGACAGAACTTTTGGCGCCTCCGGCGCGTCCCACCGGTCAGTCCGCTGTCGGAGGGAAGCGAAGTGAGCATGACTCGTGCGGCCGTCGAACCGGCACCAGCCGGGCGACGGCTTCCTGCTGTCGCCGCCGGCTATGCGGGGCTGGTGGCGGTCGGGTTCCTGCTCGGCGTCGTGATGCCGATCATCAGCCTGCTGTTCCTGCAGCTCGCCGGGCTCGCGCTGGATGCCCCTTGGGCGCCGTTCGGCGACGACCCCGAAGGTAAGACCCAGATCGGTATCTACGTCCTGGTCCTCATCGGCCTTCCGCTCCTGGCAGGCGCCGTACTGATTGCTCGATCCGTACGGCGCCGCCTCGCAGCCGGTCTCAGAACAACCGTGCTCCACTACGCGGCAGCCCTTGTCCTGCTGGTGATTCCGATCCTCATCGTTCACGAAGCCGTCATCGCCTGAACTGCAACAAGGTGCAGATTGCTTGCTTGCTGAATCGGCCAGTCGTTACGTTCCACGGGTCGACCTCAGGAGGGGCAAATGCAGAGTGCTTGGAAGCGTGTGTCGGTGGTGATCGCCGCTGTGGCTGCGGTGAGTGGTTTCTCGCTGCTCAGCGCCACGTCGGCGCAGGCGACGGAACGATCCAACGACGCTGTCATCGGTCTGGAGGACCCTGACCAGCGCGGCAAGCCGTACTGAGCGAACGAATAAAGACAAGGGCCTCGTCCGATGGACGAGGCCCTTGTTCTGTCAGCAGTTGGGGTAGTTGCGTTCCCAGGGTTGGCAGCCTGGGGCGCCGCCGCCGTCGGGTTGGTCGTCTTCGTCGTTGTTGCCGTTCTCGTTGCCTTGGTTGTTGTTACCGCGGCTGCCGTTGGAGACGAAGATGGTGACGGTGGAACCGGCCGGGGCGCCGTCGCGGCGGCGCGGGTCGGTGTAGGCGACGGTGCCGGCTGCTTCGTCGGAGTTGACCTGCTGGGTGCTGATCTCGGCCTGGAAGCCCGCCTGGCGGAGCTTGTTGGCGGCGTCGTCGGGGTTCATGCCGTTGACGTAGGGCAGGTCCTCGTTGTCGCCGTTCTTGGTCTTGTCGTCCGGCGCGGTGAAGTGCGTGGTCGGGTAGCCCTTCAGCGCGTTCTGCATCGCGGTCTTCCAGAGCGGACCGGCGGTCTGTGAACCGGAGGCGTCGTTGATGTCCCGGCCGTCCAGGGTCTGACCGGACAGGCGCTTGTACGGCGGGTCCGCGTCGCCCACCACGGCTGCGCTGGCGAGCTTGCTGGAGTATCCGGCGTACCAGACGGCCTTGGCCTCCTGGATGGTTCCGGTCTTGCCGGCCAGGTCGCTGTTGCCGAACTTCAGTTTGTTACCGGTACCGCCCGGCTCCATGACCTGGTGCAGCACCTCGTTGACGCCGTCGGCCGCCGCTTCGGGAAGGACCTGCTTGCAGTCCGTGCCCGGGATCTTGACCTGCTTGCCGGCCGCGTCGCGCACCGAGGTGGTGAGCAGCGGCGTGCAGTACTTGCCGCGGGCCGCGAAGGCGGCGTACGCGCTCGCGAGCTGCAGCGGGGTGATGTAGCCGACGCCGAGCGTCATCGACGCGACCTGCTCCAGCGGCTCGCCGTCCTGGGCGTTGTACATTCCCATCGACTTGAGCAGGCTCGCGATCGGGCACAGGCCGACCTTCTGCGACAGCTGCAGGAAGTAGGTGTTGGTCGACTTCTGCGCGGCCTGGATCATGGTCGGGTCAGCGACGTTCTGGGTCGAGTTCGTCGGCGCGTAGTCGTCCGGGACGGTGATCGACCCGTTGCAGGTGCTGAACTTCGAACCCTCGAAGTGCAGCGGGCTCGGCGACGGGATCTTGTAGTTGATCGAGTAGCCCTTGGCGATCGCCGCGGCGATCGTGAAGGACTTCATCGTCGAACCGTTCTGGAACCCACCGAACCCACCGGCGTAGGACTTCTCGACGTTGTAGTTGTACGACGTCCGGTTCTTCCCGTTGCCGTACTTCCGGCTCTGCACCATCGCCTTCACCAGGCCGGTGCCGGGCTCGACGATCGTGATCGCGGCGATCGCCTGGTCGTTGGGCTTGGTGTGCTCGTCGATCGACTTCTGCGCGGCGGCCTGGATCTTCGGGTCGAGCGAGGTCCGGATCGTCAGGCCTGCGGTCTTCAGGTAGGTCGCACGGTCCTTCGGGGTCTTGCCGAAGGCCGGGTTCTCCTTGAGCTGCGCGACGATGTAGTCGCAGAAGAACGGGTACGCCGAGTTGGCGCAGCCGAGCAGGTTCTTGCGGACGAGCGCCGGGTTGATCACCGGCTGCTTGAGCGCCAGGTTGGCCTGGTTGACCGAGATGACCTTGAGCTGGAGCATCCGGCGGATGACCACGTCCCGGCGGTCCTTGGACCGCTTCATGTTGTTGGTCGGGTCGTAGGCGGTCGGGCTCTTCACCATGCCGGCCAGCATCGCGGACTGGGCCAGGCTGAGGTCCTTGGCGTCGACGCGGAAGTAGTGCTGCGCGGCGGACTGGATCCCCCAGGCGCCGTCGCCGAAGTTCGCCAGGTTCAGGTACTTCTCGAGGATCTCGTTCTTCGAGAATTCCTTCTCGGCCGCGATCGCGTAGCGGAGCTCGGCGACCTTGCGCTGGGTGGTCGCGGCAGTGGCGGCCTCGACCTCGGCGGGCGTGTTCGCCTTCTCGATCAGGCTCATCTTGATGAACTGCTGGGTGATGCTCGAACCACCCTGCTGGACCGCGCCTTCGGTCTGGTTCACCGCGAGCGCACGCAGCGTGCCCTTGAGGTCGAGCGCGCCGTGCTCGAAGTAGCGGTCGTCCTCGATGGCGACGATCGCCTTCTGCATGATCGGCGCGATCTGGGCGAGCTTCACCGGGACCCGGTTCTTGTCGGCCAGGGTCGCGATCACCGTGCCGTCTGCCGCCCGGATGGTGCTCTTCTGCTTGAGCGGCACCTCGTCGAACTGTTGTGGCAGGTCCTGCAGGGTCTCCGACGTCTTCTCTGTCGTGAACCCGGCCAACCCGGCCAACGGCATTGCCAGACCTGCTGCCAGCGCGCCCGACAGCACACTCACTCCGAGGAACAGAACCACCGACTGGACGACTCCGCGGTCGCCCTTCTCCCTGACGCGCATGGTTATAGAGACTACGGGACCGCCTTTTTGGATTACCGCCTGAGCTGTGATTTGCGTCACGGCCGCTGGACAAAATTCATCCAAAAGAACGAGGCTGCAGGGTTTCTCACGATGAAGGGCCCGAGCAGCTGCTCGGGCCCTTCATCAACTGTTCTTACGCGGCGTACTGCCGGGCTTCCACCTGAGCCGGCTCCAGCGCCAGCTCCAGCACTTCCCGTACGTCGCTCACCGGGTGAACGGTCAGTTCCGCCAGCACCGACTCCGGTACGTCGTCCAGGTCGGGCTCGTTGCGCTTCGGGATCAGGATCGTGGTCAACCCGGCCCGGTGGGCGGCGAGCAGCTTCTGCTTCACGCCACCGATCGGGAGAACCCGTCCAGTCAGCGACACCTCACCAGTCATCGCAACCTCCGACCGTACGGGCCGTCCGGAGAGCAGTGACGCCAGTGCGGTCGTCATGGTCACACCAGCCGAAGGGCCGTCCTTCGGTACGGCGCCCGCCGGTACGTGGATGTGGGTGTTCCGCTCGGCCAAGTCGCCGACCGGCAGTCCCAGCTCCGCACCGTGTGAGCGCAGGTACGACAGGGCGATCTGCGCCGACTCCTTCATCACGTCACCCAACTGCCCGGTCAGCGTGACTCCGGTCGGGCCGGTCTCCTTGTCGGCCAGTGACGCCTCGATGAAGAGCACGTCACCGCCCGCACCGGTCACCGCTAGTCCAGTCGCGACGCCTGGAAGCGCCGTACGCTCCGCAGACTCCGGGGTGAACCGCGGCGAACCCAGGTAGCCCTTCAGATCGGTAGAGCCGATCGTCAGTGCACCCTCCGACTCGCCAAGGGCGATCTTGGAGGTCACCTTCCGCAGTACCCGAGCAATCGAGCGCTCCAGCTGCCGTACGCCGGCCTCACGCGTGTACTCCCCGGCCAGCAACCGCAGCGCCGACTCCTCGAGTGTCACCTCGTCCGCCGTCAGGCCCGCCCGCTCCAGCTGTCGCGGAAGCAGGTGGTCACGGGCGATGGTGACCTTCTCCTCTTCGGTGTACCCGTCGAGCTGTACCAGCTCCATCCGGTCCAGCAGCGGACCGGGGATCGAGTCCAGCACGTTCGCCGTGGCCAGGAAGACCACGTCGGACAGGTCCAGCTCGACCTCCAGGTAGTGGTCCCGGAAGGTGTGGTTCTGCGCCGGGTCGAGGACCTCCAGCAGAGCGGCCGTCGGGTCGCCCCGGTAGTCCGCACCCACCTTGTCGATCTCGTCCAGCAGTACGACGGGGTTCATCGAACCGGCCTCCGTGATGGCCCGGACGATCCGGCCCGGCAGTGCGCCGACGTAGGTACGCCGGTGCCCGCGGATCTCGGCCTCGTCCCGGACGCCACCCAGCGCGACCCGGACGAACTTGCGTCCCATGGCTCGCGCCACGGACTCACCCAGTGAGGTCTTGCCGACCCCAGGAGGCCCGACCAGAGCCAGTACGGCGCCACTCCGGCGACCGCCCACGACACCCAGTCCACGATCCGCGCGGCGACGCCGTACGGCCAGATACTCGGTGATGCGTTCCTTCACGTCATCCAAACCAGCGTGGTCCGCATCCAGTACGGCGCGTGCCTCGCGCAGGTCGTAGCCGTCCTCGGTGCGCTCGTTCCAGGGGATTTCGAGCACGGTGTCGAGCCAGGTGCGGATCCAACCGACCTCCGGGGACTGGTCCGACGTCCGCTCGAGCTTGTCGACCTCGGACAGCGCGGCCTTCGCCACGTGCTCCGGCAGGTCAGCAGCCTCGACACGGGCCCGGTAGTCCTCTTCCTCGGACTCGGCCTTTCCGTCCAGCTCGGCCAGCTCCTTGCGGATGGCTGCCATCTGCTGGCGCAGCAGGAACTCCCGCTGCTGCTTCTCCATACCCTCCTGGACGTCCTTCTGGATCGTCTCGGAGACCTCGAGCTCGGCCAGGTGGTCCTTCACCCAACCGATCAGCTTCTCCAGCCGCTCGGAGACGTTGGCGTTCTCCAGCAGCTCGGACTTCTGCTCGTTGCTCAGGTACGACGCGTAGCCGGCCAGGTCGGACAGCTCCGCGGGGTCAGTCACCTGCTTGACGGAGTCGATGACCTGCCAGGCGCCGCGGCGCTCCAGTACGGACGTGGTGAGGCTCTTGTAGTCGCGGGCCAGCTCGGCCGACCGCGAGTCGGTGATCTCGTGTAGCTGGGTCGCTCCGACCCAGAGGGCAGCACCCGGACCAGTGGTCCCGGCGCCGATCAGGACCCGCGCAGTACCGCGGATCACCGCTGCCTGGGCTCCGCCCGGCAGCCGGCCGATCTGCTCGATCTCGCCGAGCACCCCGGCCTTCGCATATTTTCCGTCCAGCCGCGGAACAAGAAGTACCTGGGCCACCCCATTGATACCCGAGGCCTGTGCGGCGTCGATGGCCGCTCGCGCCTCGCTGTCGGCGAGGCGGACCGGCACGACCATTCCCGGCAGAACGACGACGTCGTCGAGCGGGAGAACCGGAAGATTCAACGTATCGGTCACGCTGTCACACCCTTATCCAAAGATTGAGTCTGACAGGCTCAACCAGTGGCCCCACCAGGTCATTCCCTCGATCCCCGGCGTTCGCTGAGGGTGAAATGGAGGGGGGGCTCCGCCTAATCAGTTGACCTGACCGGTGGGCCGCATCACGAGGTGGTTGATGTCCACGCCTTCGGGTTGATCAACGGCGAACAGGACCGCCTCGGCGACCTGCTCGGCGGTCAGTGCCGGCGCCGCTGCGGGTGATCCACCGCGCTCGTCCCAGAACGGGGTGTCCACAACTCCGGGGGCGACGAGAGTGACGCCGACGCGGTCCTTGGCCACCAGGAGCCGGACGTTCTCGGCCAAGGCGTGCGCGGCCCACTTGGTGACGGAGTACAGGTTGCCGGGCGTGTTCCTGGTGCCCGCGACCGAACCCACGATCACGATCCGGCCCTTGGACTCCCTCAGGTGCGGCAGTGTCTCGCGGACCAGCAGAGCCGGGCCGAGGACGTTGGTGAGAACCATGGCACGCATGTCCGCAGGGGCGTGGTCCTCTAGCGTGCCGGGTAGGGAGAACCCGGCGTTCGCGATCACCGTGTCCAATCGGCCCCACGAGTCCACGACATGACGAACGGCAGCGGCGACATGGTTCTCGTCGCCGGCGTCGCCGGCGATGGTCAGCAGCCGATCGCCCGCTCCGGCGGAGGTGGCGAACGTGGCCAGGCGATCGGCATCGCGGCCGGTGATCGCCACGCGGTGGCCTTGCTTGAGCAGGACACGGGCAGTGGCCGCACCGATCCCGCTCGAACCGCCGGTGATCAACGTGACGGGTTCCATGGCAGGGCCTCCTTGATAACGGTGATACCGGCGATGCGCCAGGCTAGGCGGTCAGCAGGTCGCCGATCAGCCGGAGGCCGGCCAGGTCGTGGACGTCGTCGGCCAGCGCCGCCACCTCGACCGTCGGGATCGACCGGTGACCGCGCTTGAACCGATCGGCCCGCTTATGGTCCGCGACCACCTGCTGCATCTTGTCCGCGTGCAGCCGGAGCAGCGCGGCGGTCAGCGGCGACTTGTCCGCCTCCTCCAGCTTCTCCGCCGCCGCAAGCGATCGCTCGGCCGACAGTTCGGTCGCCTCCGAGTTCGTCACCCGGTTCAGTACGACGCCCGCCAGCGGCATGTTCTCCTGCCGTAACCGCTCAGTGAAGTACGACGCCTCCCGCAGCGCATCGTTCTGCGGCGCAGCCACCACGAGGAACGCCGTTTGCGGCTCGCGCAGCAGCGCAACCGTCTTGTCGGCCCGCTTCCGGAACCCGCCGAACAGCGTGTCGAAGGCCGCAACAAACGTCTGTACGTCGGTCAGCACCTGCGCACCGAGGATCTTGTTCATCACCGACATCGCCATGTTCACCGCCGTCGACATCAGCCGGAACGGACCCTTGGCCGGCGCCAGCAACAACCGCAGGAACCGTCCCTCCAGCAGCGACGCCAACCGCTCCGGCGCATCCAGGAAGTCCAGGGCGGACCGCGACGGGGGAGTGTCCACGATGATCAGGTCCCAGTCGCCCGAAGCCACGGCCTGCTTGTGCAGCTGCCCGAGTTTCTCCATCGCCATGTACTCCTGCGTCCCCGCAAACGACGACGACAGCGCCAGATAGAACGGATTCGCCAGGATCTGCTCGGCCTTCTCCGGCGTCGCATGCGCCAGTACGACCTCGTCGAAGGTCCGCTTCATGTCCAGCATCATCGCGTCCAGCCGACCGTCACCACCCACGCCCGCGACGGCCCGAGGCGTGTTGTCCAACTCGGTCAACCCGAGCGACTGCGCCAACCGCCGCGCCGGATCAATAGTCAGTACGACGACCTTCCGCCCCCGCTCGGCCGCCCGCAACCCGAGCGCCGCCGCGGTCGTCGTCTTCCCGACGCCCCCGGATCCGCAGGTCACCACGATCCGAATCGCCGGATCGTCAATCAGTGCGTCAAGATCCAGCTCACTCATCCGCGGAACTCCTCAGCCAGATCGATCAGGGCGCCGTGGTCGATCCCCTCGGGTTGCAGCATCAGCTCGGTGACCTGCTTGCCCAGGGCATCTATTCGGTCGCGGTTCTCGCGCTCCAGTCCCACCCGCACCGCATGATCCCGTGCCTCCGCCGCCAGTGTCGCCACCAATTCCTTGCTCACGGCAACGCCAGCCGCCCGCAATCCCTTGGTCAACTCGGCGGCGGGGATTTTCTCCTTCACTGCAAGGGCAAGCGCCTCGTCGTCGAGCGGACTGTGCCGCACCATGTTCACCACGATCGACCCGATCCGTAGATCCAGCGCCTCCAGCTGCTCCACCGCATCCAGTGTCTCCTGGACCGGCATCTCCTCCAGCAACGTCACCAGATGGATCCGCGTCACATCCGACCGCAGCATCCCCATGATCGCGTCCGCCTGATTCCGGATCGGCCCGACCTTCGCCAGATCCGCAACCTCGTGGTTCACGTTCAGGAACGGACCGATCCGCCCGGTCGGTGGTGCGTCGACGACAACTGCGTCGTACGCGAGTTTGCCGTGCGCCTTGCGGCGCGTCGCCTCGTAGACCTTGCCGGTCAGCAGGACGTCACGCAGTCCCGGCGCGATCGTGGTGACGAAGTCGATCGCGCCCACCTTGTCGAGCGCCTTCCCGGCGCGACCCAGGTGGTAGTACATGTCGAGGTACTCCAGCAGCGCCGCCTCGGCATCGACCGCCAGCGCGAACACCTCACCGCCGCCGACCCCGGTCGCGATCTTGCGTTCGACGTACGGGAGAGGCGGTACGTCGAAGATCTGGGCGATGCCCTGCCGCCCCTCGACCTCGACCAGCAGCACTCGCTGACCCTGTCCCGCCAGCGCGAGCGCCATGGCGGCGGCAACCGTCGTCTTCCCGGTGCCTCCCTTGCCGGTGACCACATGGAGTCGCGCCATAAGTCCCAGAGTAGGACGTGGCCCACGGCACACCGCTCTCCCGCCCGTTAGAGTCCCCCTCATGAAGAAGTTCGAGTACGCCACTGCGCCGCTCCTTGTCCACGCAACCAAGGAAATTCTGGACAACTGGGGCCAGGACGGCTGGGAGCTGGTCCAGGTCGTCCCGGGCCTGAACCCGGAGAACCTGGTCGCCTACTTCAAGCGCGAGATCGAGTCCAAATGAGCCACCCCGAGGAGAAGCTGGCCGAGCTCGGCCTGAAGCTGCCTGAGGTCGCCAAGCCGGTCGCCGCCTACGTCCCGGCCGTCCGCACGGGAAACCTCGTCTACACCTCCGGTCAGCTGCCGCTGCGTGAGGGCACCCTGATCGCCACCGGCAAGGTCGGCGACGCGGTCACCCCCGAGGTCGCGGCCGAGTGCGCGCAGCAGTGCGCGCTGAACGCCCTGGCCGCGGTCAAGGCCGAGATCGGCGACCTGGCCAACATCAAGCGCATCGTCAAGGCCGTCGCGTTCATCGCGTCGACCCCGGAGTTCACCGGTCAGCCCCAGGTCGCCAACGGCGCCTCGGAACTGTTCGGTGCCGTCTTCGGTGACATCGGACAGCACGCCCGCAGCGCCGTCGGCGTACCGGTCCTGCCGCTCGACGCCCCCGTCGAGGTGGAACTCATCGTCGAGGTCTGACGTTCGGAGCCCGGATCCCGTCGTGGATCCGGGCTCATGTCTTTCTGGGAGGCTGTGCGTGGTCCGCGATCTGAGGTCGGTACCGCTGACCGGCCGGATGGCCGAGTCGGCGTTCGCGCACGTTCGGGAGTCCCGGACCCCGGTCGAGGCACGCCCGGCCGCCACCGTGATCCTGCTCCGCGACACCGCCACCGGCCCCGAGGTCTACCTGCTCCGGCGCCAGCAGTCGATGGCGTTCGCAGCCGGTATGACGGTCTTTCCGGGCGGCCGAGTCGACCCGACCGACGCGACTGTCGCCGACTCGTGGTCCGGGCCGCCGCCGTCGTGGTTCGCTGACCGCCTCGGCTGCTCGGCGGACACGGCCTCCGCGTACGTCGCTGCCGCCGTACGGGAGACGTTTGAGGAATCCGGCGTCCTGCTCGCCGGCCCGTCAGCCTCATCAGTGGTTGCGGACACCAGCGGCGACGACTGGGAGGCCGACCGGGTCGCCCTGGAGAGCCGCTCGTTGGGGTTCGCTGAGTTCCTGCACCGCCGCGGCCTGGTGCTGCGCGCCGACCTGCTCGGCGCTTGGGCGCACTGGATCACCCCGGAGTTCGAGCCGAAGCGCTACGACACCGCCTTCTTCATCGCCGCCCTCCCCGCCGGCCAAATCACCCGCGACGTCACCAGCGAGTCCGACCAGGTCGCCTGGCTCCGCCCCGCCGACGCCGTCACCGCGGTCGAATCCGGCGACATGCTGATGCTGCCCCCGACATACCTGAGCTGCGCCGACCTCACGCCGTACGGCGATGTCGCGGCTGCTCTGGCCGCAGCGGGGAACCGGGAGATCCCGATCATCATGCCGACCCTGCGCATCGAGAACGACCTCGCGTACCTGGAGAACACATGACTCTGCAATTTGCCACGCTCCGCGCGGCGGGTCCTGAGGCCTGGTTCCCTTTCTTCCCTCGTCCCTCCAGTCGCTGCGCTCCCTGCGCTCCTCAGTCCAGAAAGGGGGCCTCATGACCGAGAGTGTCACCGACTATGCGACCCGCGTCCTGGCCCCGAACCCCGGCCTGATGACCCTGGAAGGCACCAACACCTGGATCCTCCGGGCCCCCGGTGCCACCCAGTCCGTGGTCGTCGACCCGGGACCACTCCTCGAGGACCACCTCCGCGCCGTACTGGAGGCCGCTGGCGACGTTGCCGTCGTACTGGTCACCCACAAACACGCCGACCACACCGAAGGCGCCGCCTGGTTCGCCAACCAGGCCGGCTGCGGCGTCCGCGCCGTCGACCCCGCCTTCCGCATCCCCACCGACCACGCCCACGGCCTCGCCGAAGGCGACATCATCACCGCCGAAGACCTCCGCATCGAGGTCCTCCCCACCCCCGGCCACACCCTCGACTCCGTCTGCTTCTGGCTCCCCCAAGACGGCTCCCTCCTCACCGGCGACACCGTCCTGGGCCGCGGCACCTCCGTAGTAGCCCACCCCGACGGAGCCCTAGGCCCCTACCTGGAGTCGCTCGAGAAGCTCCGGGCGTTCGCCAACTCCCCCGCCGGCGTAGCCCGCCTACTCCCCGGCCACGGCCCCGTCATAGACGACCCAGCCACAGTCCTCACCCACTACCTAACCCACCGCCAAGACCGCCTGGCCCAAGTCCGCGCCGCAGTAGCCGCCGGCCACACCACCCCCGAGGCCGTCGTAGCCCACGTCTACGCCGACATCGACCCAGCCCTCCACCCCGCCGCCCAACTCTCCGTCCAAGCCCAACTCGACTACCTGAACGCATAGCCCCCACCTCAGGGAGCAACCCCCCACCTCAAGGGGCAACCCCCCAACTCACGGTGCAACCCCTCAGCTAAGGGGCTGCCCATCGAGAAGGGGGGTTGCCCATCGAGATTCTCAGGGGGCAACCCCCCGTCTGCGGGGATAACCACTGAGC
>NZ_SMKX01000148.1 GCF_004349055.1 Kribbella antibiotica | reverse complement strand
GAGGCCGGCGAGGCGTTGGCCGGCGCCTTTGCCTTCGGCGACGGTGAGGGCGCCGGTGGTGATCTCGATTAGGTTGGACTCGGGTTTGCCAGCTTTGCGGAGCGCGCTGCGGCCGCCGTCGCGCCGGTCGACGACCTGGCCGATCGTCAATGGTCCGCCGATGAAGGCGATGCGTTCGTGGCCGAGCTCGAGCAGGTGCGCGATCGCGAGCTCGCCGCCGAGGATGTCGTTAACGGCGACCGAGCAGTGTTCGCCGTCGTCGATGGCGCGGTCGACGACAACCACCGGCGTACCGCGGGCCGGTAGTTTGCGCAGCCGCGACGAGTGCTGGTCGACCGGCGTGATCAGCACGCCCTGAACGCGTTGCTGCTCGAGGAGATCGAGGTAGTCGGCCTCGCGCTCGGCGTCCTCGTTGCTGTTACACAAGAACACCGACAAGCCGGCCGCCCGCGCTGCCTCTTCGACGCCCTTCGCGACATCGGTGAAGAACGGGTTGCCCGCATCGAGCATCAGGTAAGCGAGGATCCGGCTGCTGCCGGCGCGCAACTGCCGGGCCGACTCGTTGCGGACGAAGCCGAGGGTGGCCATCGCGGCCTCGACCTTGGCCCGGGTCAGCGGGCTGACCATCTCGGGCCGATTCAGCACGTTCGAGACCGTGCCGAGGGAGACGCCGGCGGCGGCGGCGACCGCCTTCACGCCTGCGGTGTGCCCGCGACGGCGGGTGTCGTCGGCTGCCACGTCGCCTCCCGCGTCAAGGTCAATCGTTGAAACGTCTTAGGGACCGAAGCGTACCGCGAGATCGCAGCAATCCGCAGTCGAAGTCTTGACGCTGCCGATGACTGGCCCGTACTTTCCTCCCAACGCTTTGAAACCTTTCAGCCGCAAAGTGAGGTGACTGATGGCAGCCCAGCTGCGGGTCCGTGGTGTCTCGAAATCCTTCGGCGCGGTAGCCGCCGTCCGAGACGTCTCCTTCGACCTGCACCCCGGCGAGGCGCACGCGCTCGTCGGCGAGAACGGCGCCGGGAAGTCCACGATCGTGAAGATGCTGGCCGGGGTGCATCGCCCCGACGCCGGCACGCTCGAACTGGACGGTACGGCGCTCGCCCTGACCGGCCCCGCGGATGCGAAGGCCGCCGGGATCGCGGTCATCTACCAGGAGCCGACCCTTTTCCCCGACCTGAGTGTGGCCGAGAACATCGCGATGGGCCGCCAGCCACTGGGTCGTTTCAATACCATCGACCGCGCCGCCATGGTCGCCCAGGCAACCCGCCTCTTCACGCGTCTCGGCGTCGCCATCGACCCGAACCGTCCCGCCCGCGGCCTGTCGATCGCCGATCAGCAACTGGTCGAGATCGCGAAGGCGCTCTCGGTCGACGCCCGGGTCGTCGTGATGGACGAGCCGACCGCAGCCCTCACCGGCGTCGAGGTCGAGCGCCTGTTCGCAGTCGCCCGCTCGCTGCGCGACGACGGCGCCGCGCTCCTCTTCATCTCGCATCGCTTCGAAGAGATCACCGCCCTCTGCCAGCGCGTCACGATCATGCGCGACGGCAAGCACGTCTCGACCGACCTCCTCGAAGACACCAGCGTCGACGAGATGGTGCGCCGGATGGTCGGTCGCGATCTCGACGCGCTCTTCCCCAAACAAGACGTCACCCCCGGCGCAACAGTCCTCAAAGTAGAGGGCCTCACCCGCGACCCCGTCTTCAAGGACATCTCCTTCGAGGTGCGTGCCGGCGAGATCGTCGCGCTGGCCGGTCTCGTCGGATCCGGTCGCTCTGAGGTCGTGCAGTCGATCTTCGGTGTCGACCCGCGCGACGGCGGCACCGTCCAGGTCGCCGGCAAGACCCTCAAGCCGAAAAATCCCAAGCAGGCAATGGCTGCCGGGGTCGCGCTCGTCCCCGAGGACCGTCGCCAGCAGGGCCTGGTGATGGAGCTGTCGATCGAGCGCAACGTGACGCTCCCGCGCTCACGATCCCTGTCCCAGCTCGGCTTCCTCACCGGCAGCAGCGAACGCCGCTCCGCGAAGGAATGGACCGAGCGCTTGAAGACGAAGTACGGGCGGCTGTCCGACGAGGTCGGCACTCTCTCCGGCGGCAACCAGCAGAAGGTCGTCCTGGCCAAGTGGCTGGCGACCGGACCGCGGGTGCTGATCGTCGACGAGCCGACCCGGGGCATCGACGTCGGCACGAAGGCCGAGGTGCACCGGCTGATGTCCAGCCTCGCCGCAGAAGGAGTCGCCGTACTGATGGTGTCGTCGGAGTTGCCCGAGGTGCTCGGGATGGCTGATCGCGTCCTGGTGATGCGCGAGGGCCGTCTGGTCGCCGAACTCAGCCGCGCCGAGGCGACCGAGGAGTCGGTCATGTTCGCTGCCATGGGACAGGAGGCGACGGTATGACTCTATTGAATGCCGCGCCTCCGGCACGGCGGTCATGGGGCTTTAACCCCAGCCCTACACTCCTCAGTCCAGGTCAGGGGGCCCCATGACGGCCGTCGAGCTGACTGCCCCGAAGCGGTCGTCCCTCGATTTCGTACTGCGCGCTCGCGAGCTCGGCATCATCATCGCCCTCGCGCTGCTCGTGGCAGTGACCGTGATCTCGAACCCGCGCTTCCTGTCCGGGCAGAGCGTCCGCGACATCCTGCTGAATACCGCAATCCTGGCCGTTCTGGCGGTCGGCCAGGCCGTGGTTGTGATCACCCGCAACATCGATCTGTCGGTCGGCTCGGTCCTCGGCCTCAGCGCGTTCACCGTGGGCACGCTGCTGCAGAACAACCCCGGCCTGCCGGTCGTCCTCGCGCTGCTCATCGGTGCAGCAGTCGGTGGGGTCTGCGGTGTCCTCAACGGAGTCCTGGTCCGCTACGGCAAGGTGCCCGCGCTGGTCGTGACGCTAGGGACCCTGTACGTCGTCCGCGGGGTGACGTACTTCTGGGCGGGAGGCAGTCAGATCAACGCCGACGAACTCCCACCGGGGTTCCTGAGCTTCGGCAACGCGTCCCTGCTCGGCGTACCGATGCTGGTGCTCATTGCTCTCGTCGCCTTGGTGGTCACAGCTGTTGTCCTGCGCAACTATCGGGTCGGCCGTGAGCTGTACGCGATGGGCTCCAGCCCGCAGGCCGCGCAACTCGCCGGCATTCCGACTGGTCGCCGTACCGTCGGGGCCTTCCTGGTGAGCGGCGCGTTGGCCGGAGTGGCGGGCGTGTTGTTCGCCGCGCGGTTCGGCACGATCGACGCCGCGGCCGGGACGGGCATGGAGCTCAACGTCGTTGCGGCCGTGGTGGTCGGCGGGGTTGCGGTCTTCGGCGGCAGCGGCACGGTCTGGGGCGCTGCACTCGGAGCGTTGCTGCTGACAACAATCGGTAGCGCCCTTGCAGTGCTCGAGATCAACCAGTTCTGGCAGCAGGCGATTGTCGGCGGCCTGATCCTGCTCGCGATCGGCGCTGACCGGCTGGTCGCCGTCCGGGTCGCGGCCGGTCTGAAGAAGCGAGGCTCCCATGTCGGCTGAGCTCACCGAACCCACGCGGGTCGGACGCCTGAACAACCTGGCCAACTGGAACGTGGCGATCATCGCGATCACCGTCCTGGTCCTCATCATCGCCGCGGCCAGCGTCGACAGCTTCGGGACCGGCCAGAACTTCGGCTTCCTGGTCCTCGACCTGTTGCCGATCGCCCTGGTCGCGCTCCCGATGACGATGGTCATCGTGACCGGCGAGATCGATCTGTCCGTCGCCAGCACCCTCGGCCTGTCCAGCGCCTTCATGGGTTACCTCTGGAACGCGAACCAGCCGATCGAAACGATCATCCCGCTCTGCCTGCTGCTCGGCGCAGTCCTAGGCGCGGTCAACGGCTTCTTCGTCACCGTCCTCGGCCTTCCCTCGCTGGCCGTCACGATCGGCACGCTAGCCCTCTACCGCGGCCTCGCCTTCGTGGTCCTCGGCGACGGCGCGGTGGCCGACTTCCCCAGCGTCTACACCGATTGGGTGACCGGAACCATCGGCAGTACGCCGATCCCGAACGTCCTGATCGTGATCGTCGTACTGGCCGCCATCTTCGGCGTGATCCTGCACGCGACACCGATCGGCCGCGCCGTGTTCGCCGTCGGCGCCGGTGAGCAGGCCGCGAGGTTCGCCGGTATCCGCCCAGGTCGTCTGAAGTTCTGGCTGTACGTCGCCAGTGGCGTGATCTCGGGTCTTGCCGGAGTGCTGTGGACGCTGCGCTACTCCAGCGCGCGAGCCGACAACGGCGCTGGTCTCGAGCTGGCCGTGGTTGCCGCCGTACTGCTCGGTGGTGTCTCGATTTTCGGTGGCAAGGGCGCACTGCCCGGAGTCATCGCCGGCGTCGTTCTGCTCGGGTCGTTGCAGAACGCGCTCCGCTTGTCCGATGTCTCCAACGAGGCGCTCAACGTCGTCACCGGCGTGCTGCTGATCGCCTCGGTTCTCGGTCCCAACCTGGCCAACCGGCTGCGCCGTACCTAACGCCGTACCTGAAAGGACGAACCATGCGTCAACGCAAGAACCTGGCAGTGCTGGCAGTCTTTGCCCTCGCACTGACCGCGTGCGGCGGGACCACCAAGTCCAGCACCGAGGGCCAGAACACGGCCGCGCCGGAAACCACGGCAGCCAAGGCGGATCCGAACGCTCCGCTCAAGGAGGGGCTGAAGATCGCCTACCTCCCCAAGCAGCTGAACAACCCGTACACCGATGTCGAGGTGGGCGGCGGCAAGGTCGCGGTCGACGAGATCAAGGGCACCTACAAGCTGGTCGGCCCGAACGACGCCAGCGCGTCCTCGCAGGTCAGCTACATCAACACGCTGATCCAGCAGCAGCAGGACGTGATCGCGGTCGCGGCCAACGACTCGAATGCGGTCTGCCCGTCGCTGAACCAGGCCCGCAAGGCCGGCATCAAGGTGGTCACCTTCGACTCCGACGCCTCGAAGGCCTGCCGGGACGTCTTCATCAACCAGGCGACCACGCAGGGCATCGGCGAGAGCCTGGTGAAGATGGCCAGCGAGCTGGCCGGCGGTTCTGGTGAGATCGCCGTCCTCTCCGCGACGCCGAACGCGACCAACCAGAACTCGTGGATCGAGGTGATGAAGACCGAGCTGGCCAAGCCGGCGAACGCCAAGCTCAAGCTGGTCAAGGTCGCCTACGGCAATGACGACGACCAGAAGTCCTTCACCGAAGCCCAGGGGCTGCTGCAGACCTACCCGAACCTGAAGGTGATCGTCTCCCCGACCACGGTCGGTATCGCGGCCGCCTCGCGATACGTGAGCGCCTCCAGCTACAAGGGCAAGGTCGCGATCACCGGACTCGGCCTGCCGAACCAGATGCGCAAGTACGTCAAGGACGGCACGGTGAAGAAGTTCGCGCTCTGGAACCCCGCCGACATCGGCTACCTGGCGGCGTACGCGGGTGCTGCGCTGAGCTCGGGGCAGATCACCGGGGCAGAGGGCGAGAAGTTCAAGGCCGGCAAGCTCGGTGAGTACACGGTCGGCGCGGACGGCGAGATCGTGCTCGGCCCGCCGACCGAGTTCACCCCCGAGAACATCGACAAGTTCAACTTCTGATGCAGCGCTACTGCTTCTGTCTCCAGGTCCGCACCGATCGGCTGGACGAGTACGTCGAACGGCACCGCGACGTCTGGCCGGAGATGCAAGCAGTGCTGCGCGAGGCCGGTTGGCACAACTACTCGCTCTTCCTGCGCGCGGACGGACTGCTGATCGGGTACGTCGAATCGCCGGATCTCGAGGCGGCGCAGCGGGCGATGGCGGCCACCGAGGTGAACGCCCGCTGGCAGGCCGAGATGACGGAGTTCTTCACCGCGGGGCAGCCGGACGAGTCGTTCGTGCTGCTGCCAGAAATTTTCCACCTGAATGGGGACTGATATGACCAGCGTGCAGGATGCCCTCAAGCGCCAGGAGATCGAGCTGCCCTCGTGGGCGTTCGGGAACTCCGGCACCCGGTTCAAGGTGTTCACGCAGCCGGGAGTGCCGCGGTCGCCGCAGGAGAAGATCGCCGACGCGGCCACGGTGCACCGCTTCACCGGGGTCGCTCCGAGCGTCGCGATGCACATCCCCTGGGACAAGGTGGACGACTACGCCGAGCTGTCGGCGTACGCGAAAGAGCAGGGCGTTCGGCTCGGCGCGATCAACAGCAACGTCTTCCAGGACGACGACTACAAGCTCGGCAGTGTCACCAACCCCGACGCGCGGATCCGGCGTAAGGCGACTGACCACCTGCTCGAATGTGTCGACATCATGGACGCGACCGGGTCCCGCGATCTGAAGCTGTGGTTCTCCGACGGGACGAACTATCCGGGTCAGGACGACATCCAGGACCGCCAGGACCGGCTCGCGACTGCGCTGAAAGAGGTTTACGACCGGCTCGGCGACGACCAGCGGATGCTGTTGGAGTACAAGCTGTTCGAGCCGGCCTTCTACACGACCGACGTGCCGGACTGGGGTACGTCGTACGCGCACTGTCTCGAATTGGGGCCCAAGGCAACGGTGTGTATCGACACCGGGCACCACGCGCCGGGCACGAATATCGAGTTCATCGTGGCGTTCCTGCTGCGGGTGAAGAAGCTTGGTGCGTTCGACTTCAACAGCCGCTTCTACGCGGACGACGACTTGATGGTCGGGTCGGCGGATCCGTTCCAGCTGTTCCGGATCATGTCCGAGATCGTCCGCGGTAATGCGCTCGATCCGGCCAGTGGAATCGCCTTCATGCTCGATCAGTGCCACAACATCGAGGTGAAGATCCCGGCGATCATCCGCTCGGTGATGAACGTCCAGGAGGCCACCGCGAAGGCGTTGCTGGTCGATCGCGAGGCCCTGAAGAAGGCTCAGGCCGAAGGTGACGTGCTGGAGGCGAACGCCGTACTGATGGATGCCTACAACACCGATGTGCGGCCGCTGCTGGCCGACCTGCGGGAGTCGCAGTCCATGGATGGCGACCCGATCGCGGCGTACAAGCGCAGTGGGTACTTCGAGCAGATTGTCCAAGACCGCGCCGACGGCCAGCAGGCCGGATGGGGAGCCTGATGTCCCGGCAAGAATCCAGCCCTTCGGAACTCGTTGCCCGCAGCAATCGGCTTGGTTCCGATCCGCGCAACACCAACTACGCCGGCGGAAACACGTCGGCGAAGGGTACTGAGACCGATCCGGTCACCCAGCAGCCCGTTGATCTCCTGTGGGTGAAGGGCTCCGGCGGTGACCTCGGCACGCTGACAG
Source organism: Kribbella antibiotica (assembly GCF_004349055.1). Taxonomy (GTDB): domain Bacteria; phylum Actinomycetota; class Actinomycetes; order Propionibacteriales; family Kribbellaceae; genus Kribbella; species Kribbella antibiotica. Next base: position 15,386 of record NZ_SMKX01000148.1, on the reverse strand, counting down.
CCGCAGGCCTTGCCGTACTGCGGCTTGATCGGTTGAATGCACTCGTCGACTCGTACCCCGGTGTGGCGCGCGAGGACGAGATGGTGGCGGCGTTCGACTACTGCCTGCACGGCAAGGGCGGTGCGGCGCCGTCGATCGACACCGCCATGCACGGGCTGGTTGACGCCCCGCACGTCGACCACCTGCACCCGGATTCGGGAATCGCGCTGGCGACAGCGGCGGACGGCGAGAAGCTGACCGCGGAGTGTTTCGGCGAGCGGGTTGTCTGGGTGCCGTGGCGGCGGCCCGGATTCCAGCTCGGTCTGGACATCGCCGCGGTGCACCGGGAAAACCCGGGCGCGATCGGCTGCATCCTCGGCGGCCACGGAATCACCGCCTGGGGCGAGACCTCAGCAGAGTGCGAAGCGAACTCCCTGGAAATCATCCGTACGGCGGAACGTTTCCTGGCCGAGCGCGGTAGCGCGGAACCGTTCGGTGCCGTGGTGCCCGGCTTCGAGGCGCTGCCGGCGAGTGAGCGGCGGGCACGCGCGGCGGCGCTGGCTCCGGTCATCCGCGGGCTCGCTTCGGCTGACAAGCCGCAGGTCGGTCACTTCACCGACTCGGATGTCGTGCTGGAGTTCACGGCTCGCGAGCGGTTGGCGGAGTTGGCGGCTCTGGGAACGTCGTGCCCGGATCACTTCCTGCGGACGAAGGTGCGGCCGCTCGTGCTGGACCTTCCCCCCAGTGCGCCTCTTGAGGATGCTGTCGCGCGCTTGAAGGAGTTGCACGCGACGTATCGCGAGGACTACGCGGCGTACTACCACCGCTATGCGGAGGTCGACAGCCCGGCGATGCGAGGTGCGGATCCGGCGATCGTGCTTGTGCCTGGGGTCGGCATGTTCAGCTTCGGCAAGGACAAGCAGACGGCTCGGGTGGCCGGCGAGTTCTACGTGAACGCGATCAACGTGATGCGTGGGGCCGAGTCGGTGTCGACCTATGCGCCGATCGATGAGCGGGAGAAGTTCCGGATCGAGTACTGGGCGCTGGAGGAGGCCAAGCTGCAGCGGATGCCCAAGCCGAAGCCGCTGGCGACTCGGGTTGCCCTGGTGACCGGCGCTGGCTCGGGAATCGGCCGAGCGATCGCACTGCGGCTGGCGGCTGAGGGTGCCTGTGTTGTGGTGGCCGACCTGGACCTGGCAGCTGCTGAGGCCGTCGCGAAGGAGATCGGTACCAGCGACGTGGCTGTTGCTGTCGGCGCGGATGTTTCATCAGCGGCTGCGGTTGCGGCGGCGCTGGATGAGGCCGTGCTGGCCTTCGGTGGCGTGGACCTGGTCGTCAACAACGCCGGACTGTCGATCTCGAAGTCGTTGCTGGAGACAACCGAACGCGACTGGGACCTGCAGCACGACGTGATGGCCAAGGGCTCGTTCCTGGTGTCGAAGGCGGCCGCGAAGGTGCTGATCGACCAGGGCATCGGCGGCGACATCGTCTACATCTCCAGCAAGAACGCCGTCTTCGCGGGCCCGAACAACGTCGCGTACGGCGCGGCCAAGGCCGACCAGGCGCACCAGGTGCGGTTGCTGGCGGCCGAGCTCGGCGAGTACGGCGTTCGCGTCAACGGCGTGAACCCGGATGGCGTCGTACGGGGGTCTGGGATCTTCGCGAAGGGCTGGGGTGCGAAGCGGGCTGCCGTGTACGGCGTACCGGAGTCGGAGCTGGGCGCGTTCTACGCGCAGCGGACGCTGCTCAAGCGGGAGGTACTGCCGGAGAACGTGGCGGCGGCCGTCTTCGCACTCGTTGGTGGGGACCTGAGCCACACCACTGGTCTGCACGTGCCTGTCGACGCCGGCGTGGCTGCCGCCTTCTTGCGATGACCGCCCGGAGGACGCGCATCGGCCTAGTAGCCGGGGGACTGGGGGCCTACTGGCCGCAGTTCCCTCAGCTGCTGCCGCAGTTGCAGGCCTCCGCGCGGCGGGTGGCTGAGCGGTTCACTGCGTTGGACTGCGAGGTTGTGGATGTTGGGTTCATTTCTGACGCGCAGGAAGGCGCTGCGGCGGCGGAGAAGCTGCGGCTTGCGGACTGCGACCTGATCGTCGGCTTCCTGACCACCTACATGACTGCGTCGATGCTGGTGCCAGTTGCACAGCGCAGCGGTTCACCGGTGCTGCTGCTGAACCTGCAGCCGACTGAGTCGATGGATCACGCCAGCTTCGACACAGGTGCGTGGCTGGCGTACTGCGGCGCTTGTCCGCTGCCGGAGATGGCGAACGCGTTCGAGCGGTGTGGCGTGCCGTTCCGGTCAGTGTCCGGCTACCTGGAAGACGAGCGCGCGTGGGCGCGGATCGACCGGTGGATCCGGGCGGCCGGCGTACGGGCTGCGTTCCGGCATGGGCGGCACGGTCTGCTCGGCCACCTGTACCCCGGGATGATGGACGTGGTCACTGACCCGACTCTGGTCTCCGCACAGCTCGGTGGGCATGTGGAGATCCTGGAGATCGACGATCTGCGCGTGCGGGTCGAGCAGGTGACCTCCGCGGAGACGGACGCCCGGGTGGCTGTGGCGCGGGAGGTGTTCGACCTTGACGACACTGTGGTCGAGGACGACTTCCGGTGGGGCGCAACGGTGTCTGTGGCGCTGGACCGGCTGGTTGAGGACTTCGACCTGACCACACTGGCCTACTACCACCGCGGACTGGACGGAGAGACGCACGAGCGCGTTGCGGCCGGGATGATCCTTGGTGCGTCGCTGCTGACTGCGCGGGGTGTGCCTGCTGTCGGTGAGTATGAGCTGCGGACGTCGCTGGCGATGCTGGTGATGGACAAGCTCGGTGCGGGTGGCTCGTTCACCGAGCTGCAGGCTCTGAACTTCCACGACAACGTGGTGGAGATGGGACACGACGGACCGGCGCATCTGGCGATCAGTGCGCGCAAGCCGTTGCTGCGTGGGCTGGGCGTCTACCACGGCAAGCGTGGGTGGGGTGTCTCTGTCGAGTTCGATGTTCGGCAAGGACCGGTGACACTGTGCGGACTGGGTCAGCGGCGCGACGGTACGTTCCACCTGATCGCGTCCGAAGGGACCGTCGTACCGGGGCCGTTGCTGCAGATCGGGAACACCACATCGCGGGTGGACTTCGGACGCGACCCCGGTGAGTGGACCGACGCGTGGTCTGCGTCCGGTGTGGCCCACCACTGGGCGCTGGGCACGGGCCACCGCGTTGCAGACCTGCAGGCCGTCGCCGGTCTCCTGAGCCTCGACCTCACCGTCATATGAAGCGCGTCGCGGCAGTCGACCTGGGCGCCTCCAGCGGTCGCGTCATGCTCGGGCGCGTCGGTACTGAAGTGTTGGAGCTGACTGAGCTCAACCGCTTCTGGAACGGCCCGATCGACGTCCGCGGCACCCTGCACTGGGACATCCTGCACCTCTATCGCTCCATGCTCGACGGCCTGCAGGCGGCCGGTGCGGTCGACTCGATCGCCATCGACTCCTGGGCGGTGGACTACGGCCTGCTGGACGCCTCTGGGCAGCTGCTCGGCAACCCGGTGCACTACCGCGACAACCGCACTGACGGCGTGATGGACCTCGTGCTGACCCGGGTGTCGGCCGAAGAGCTCTACAGCGTCACCGGGCTTCAGCAGTTGCCGATCAACACGCTCTACCAGTTGGTCGCCGAGGCTGGCCGGCTGACGACCGCGGACACCCTGCTACTGATCCCGGACCTGCTGGCCTATTGGCTCACCGGCGAGATCGGTGCGGAACGTACGAACGCGTCCACGACCCAGCTGTACGACGTGCGTCGCCGGACGTGGAGTGTGGAGCTGGCGCAGCAGTTGGGCATCCCCGCGCGCGTCCTGCCGCGGCTGTGGGAGCCGGGAGACACGATCGGTTCGTACGACGGCACTCCGGTGATCGCGGTTGGCTCACACGACACGGCGTCGGCAGTGGTGAGTGTGCCGGCATCGGATGAGCGATTTGCGTACATCTCGTCGGGGACCTGGTCCCTGGTGGGTCTGGAGCTGGACACACCCGTACTCACGGAGGACGCGCGGGCGGCTAACTTCACCAACGAAGGGGGAGTGGATGGGCGGATCCGCTTCCTGCGCAACGTTATGGGCCTGTGGATCCTGCAGGAGTGCCAACGCGTCTGGCAGGACGACGACCTGCCCCGGCTGCTTGCCGAAGCAGCCGCTGCGCCGGCCTTCGCCGTACTGATCGATCCGGATGCGCCAGAGTTTCTCGCTCCGGGCGACATGCCTGCTCGGATCGCTGCGTACAGCGGTGAATCACCAGCATCGCGTGGTGCCGTTGTGCGGTGTGTGCTGGAGAGCCTGGCGCTCGCCTACCGCCGGACGCTCCGTACGGCGCAAGAGCTCGCCGACCGACCGGTCGACGTACTGCATGTCATCGGAGGCGGCTCCCAGAACGAGCTGCTCTGTCAGCTCACCGCAGACGCCTGCGGCCTGCCGGTACTTGCCGGACCGGTCGAAGCGTCGGCTCTGGGCAACGTCCTCGTTCAAGCTCGCGCACTGGGCGAGCCCCTTCCGGACCTGGCCGCCATGCGCGCCCTGGTCCGGTCCACCCATCGCCTGCGGAGCTACACCCCGCAGGGCAAACCGGCCGACTGGGACGCCGCCGAGTCCCGGGTGTTCGGAAACAGGTGATTCCGCATGACCGCCCTCCCCCAGGAAATGCGCCCGCAGCGGGTACCGCCGCGGGAGATCAGCCATGACGATCTGCAGTTGCTCCGCCTCCTCGCCACCGGCTTGCCGATGGACGCAGTGGCGCGCAGGTTGCAGTTGTCCGAACGGACTGTCCGCCGCCGCACTCGCTTGATCTGCGACCGGCTCGGGTTCAGTACCGCCATCGAAGCCATCGTCTGGGCCGCCCGCCGCGGTCTGGTCTAAACCAGCTCCCCGCAGTTCCGCCCCACTGACTGAGGAGTACCAGCAATGCCTCGATACCTTCGAGGGCTCTGCCTTGCCTTGGCAACCCTCCTAGCCATGCCTGTCGCCACAGCATCGGCCACTCCGACGCCTCAGCTACACAACCTCAAGACCAACGCTCTGGCCGAGCCACTCGGCATCGCTGCCGGTGCGCCTCGCCTGAGCTGGCAGCTCGACAGTGACCGCCGTGGCGTGGCTCAGACGCGCTACGAGGTCCACGTCGCGACCAGCTCCAAGAAGCTGAAGCACCCCGATGCGTGGGACAGCGGAGTGGTCCGCTCTGACCGTTCTGTCGACGTCGAGTACGCCGGTGCAGCGCTGAAGCCTTATACGCAGTACTTCTGGACTGTCCGCGTCTGGGACAACAACGGTCGCGCTACGCGCTGGTCAGACCCGGCGACCTTCGAGACGGCTCAGCTGCAGCCGTCGGACTGGAGTGGTCAGTGGATCGGCGCTGACAGCCAGCCGGGCGCGGAGTGGACCGACTACACGGTCGACGCCGATGTCACCGTCGCCAAGGAGGCGCTGGGCATTTTCTTCCGCGGCCGCGCCGGTCTTGGCTACATGTGGCAACTCAACTCGCTCAACGGTGCGAAGCTGCGACCGCACGTCCGCCAGTCGGGCGGTGGCTACGTCGTACTGGGTGAGATCCCGCTGAACGTCGACCTGAGCCAGCGGCATCACCTGCGCATCACTGTGGCCGGCAAGACCATCACTACCTGGATTGACGACGTACAGGTCGATCAGCGGGATCGGTCTGATCACGACGCTGCAGGCATCGTGGGCTTTCGCACGAACGGAGCTGAGAGCGGCGTTGTGCACAACCTGGTGGTGACCAACGCGGCCGGTAAGAAGCTAGTGGACACGTCCTTTGCTGCTGGTGACCAGACCTTCCCGGATGGGACGGTGCTGCCGGGCGGTGGGCTGCAGGTGAAGGGCAACACCGACCTGTGGCTGCCCGGCCCGCCGCTGCCGGTGTTCAAGCGGACGGTGACGATTCCGGCGGGTAAGAAGGTTGTCCGGGCGCGCGTTTACGCCGCTGCGCAGGGTGTCTACGAGCTGAGCCTCAACGGCCGCAAGGTCGGCGACCAGGAGCTCGCACCGGGCTGGACGGACTACCGCAAGCGGATCCAGTCGCAGACGTACGACGTCACGCGGCAACTGCGGTCAGGCCAGAACGTGCTGGGGGCTGAGCTCTCCACCGGCTGGTACGCCGGGAACCTGGCGATGTTCGGTCCGCAGAAGTACGGCAGCGAGACCGCACTGACCGCGCAACTGCGTGTCACGTACTCGGACGGCACCACGGACGTCATCGGCACGGATCAGAGCTGGCAGACCGCACCAGGCGCCGTACGGGTGGCTGACCTGCTCAACGGCGAGAGCTACGACGCACGTCGTACGGCCGCTGAGTGGACCCCGGCGTTGTTGCGGCCCAGCGCGACCGCACAGCTCGTCCCGCAGACCGACCAGCCGGTCCGGGTGACGCAACACCTTGCTGCTAAGGCCATTGCGTCGCCAACAGCCGGTAAGTACCTCTACGACCTCGGACAGAACATGGTCGGAGTCGGACGGTTCAAGCTGACCGGACAGCCCGGTCAGACCGTCACCATCCGGTACGGCGAGGTGCTGAACCCGGATGGGACGCTCTACACGGACAACCTGCGCGGTGCGCGAGCCACGGACCGCTACACGTTCGCCACCAACCAGACCGAGACCTATCAGCCCCGCTTCACGTTCCATGGCTTCCGCTACGTCGAGGTGAGCGGTCTACCGACCGCACCGCCGGCCAGTGCGATCACTGGCGTAGTCATGGGCACGGATGGCGCTCAGACGACCAGCTTCCACACCAACTCCGCACTGGTGAACCAGCTGCACAGCAACATCGTCTGGGGCCAGCGTGGGAACTTCCTGTCGATTCCGACCGACACTCCGGCCCGTGACGAGCGGATGGGCTGGACCGGCGACATCAACGTGTTCGCCCGCACTGCGGTCTACAACCTGGACTCACAGGCCTTCCTGAGCAAGTGGTTGCAGGACCTGCGGGACAGCCAGACGGCTGACGGCGCCTACCCGAGTGTGGCGCCGACTGTGCCCAACTCGTTCGACGGCGGCCAGGGGAACGCCGGCTGGGCAGATGCCGGTGTGAACGTACCCTGGACGCTCTGGCAGGCCTACGGCGACACCAACGTGATCCGCGAGCACTACGCGTCCATGGCTCGGTACGTCGACTACCTGGCGTCCCACTCACCCGGTCTGATCCGCGGTGGTGGCGACTACGGCGACTGGCTGAACCTGGACGACCCGACGCCCGGTGATCTGATCGGTACGGCGTTCATGGCGAAGGGCGCCCGCCAGCTCAGCCAGATGGCTGCGGCAATCGGGAACAGCGCGGACGAAACGAAGTACCGGAAGCTGTACGACGACGTACGGGCGGCGTGGATCGCGCGGTTCGTGGCGGCGGACGGGAAGGTCGGTGCGGACAGCCAGACCGGCTACATCCTCGGCTTCACCAACGACCTGATCCCCGACGTCACCAAGTCCGGCGAGCACTTCGTCAACACCATCCTGCGGCGGGACACGCACTTGTCCACAGGCTTCCTGGGGGTGGACGGGCTGCTGCCGGTGCTCACGAAGGTGGGGCGTTCGGATCTCGCCTACAAGCTGCTGCAGAACACGTCGTACCCGTCGTGGGGTTACGAGATCGGCAAGGGCGCGACGACGGTGTGGGAGCGCTGGAACTCGATCAACCCCGACGGCACCTTCAACGACGTCGGCATGAACTCCTTCAACCACTACGCGTACGGCGCCGTCGGCGAGTGGATGTATCGCACGCTGGCCGGGGTTTCGGCGGCTGAACCGGGCTATCGCAAGGTGCTCATCGCGCCGAACCCCGGTGGTGGGATCACCAAGGCCGACTTCACGCTGGAGACGCCGTACGGGAAGGTTGTCAGCAACTGGAAGACCACGGCGCGAGGCTTCCAGCTGGAGGTGACGGTGCCGGCCAACGCAACAGCAATCGTTCGTTTACCTGGTTCGAAGGATTCAGTGAATGTTGCCTCGGGCACCTATCGGTTCGAGGTCCGGGCGGGTTAGTAGATGAGCGCGGCGGGGTACTGGAGGCGGAACCCCGACAGAGGAGGAACCCATGGACGGAATGACCGTCCTCTGGATCGTCGTCGCGCTCGCTGTAGTGGTCATCCTGGTCGCGCTGATCGCCGGCGCGTCCAAGACATCGTCGAAGCGCCGTGAAGAGCACAAGCGCCACGAGCTCGAGCAGCAGCGCCAGGAAGCGTACGAGAAGGAGCAGGAGTCCCGCATCGCGGCGGCTCATGCCGAGCGTCAGCACGCCGTGGCTGACGAGGTCGACGCCCGCGCCAAGCGTGCGCAGGCGGAGTCCGAGGAGAAGGCCGCCGAGGCCCGCCGCCTTGCCGCCGGCGCCACCGAACGCCGCGAGGCCGCCAAGACGGCCGACCGTGAGGCTGACAAGCACCACACCGAGGCTGCGGCCAAGATGCCGAACCACGGTGCCGACGAGGGTGACTGGGACGACGGAAACCACCCGAACGACCCGCGGCACTCGAAGCACCTCGGGCTGTAAGGCTCAGATCAGATAGCGGAACTCGGGGGAGTTCGGATTGATCCGCTCGATGTCGAGCGGCGCAGCATCCATCCGGGCCAGCAGACCTTCCAGGTCGCTGGCCCGGCCGATCTCGATCCCGACCAGCGCGACACCGGTCTCGCGGTTGTTGCGCTTCACGTACTCGAACAGGGCGATGTCGTCATCCGGACCGAGCACTCCGTCCAGGAACTGACGCAGCGCGCCGGGCTCCTGCGGGAACGTGACCAGGAAATAGTGCTTGAGGCCTTCGTAGACCAGCGATCGTTCGAGGATCTCGCTGTAGCGGCTGACATCGTTGTTCCCGCCCGACAGCAGACAAACGACTGTCTCACCCGGGCGGACGGTGAGACCGTTGCCCAGGGCACTTGTCGACAAGGCCCCCGCCGGCTCGGCGATCAAGCCGTCGACCTGGTAGAGCTCGAGCATCTCGCTGCACACCAGCCCTTCCGGGACCGACATCAGCTCGACCCCGGCGCTCGCCACCAACGGCAGCGTGACGTCGCCAACTCGCCGTACGGCGGCTCCGTCGACGAAGCTGTCGAGCTGCGGCAACGTAACCGGTTCACCAGCAGCCAATGCTGCCGCCATGCTCGCTGCACCAGCAGGCTCAACCCCAACGATCCGTACGCCGGGATGCCGCGCCGTCAGCCAACTTGCCACCCCGGCCACGAGCCCGCCGCCACCAACAGGAACCACCAGTACGTCGGGTGCATGGCCCAACTGCTGCACGATCTCGACGGCGACCGTGCCTTGGCCGGCCACGGTTCGGGGGTCGTCGAAGGCCGGGACGATCGTCGCGCCGGTTGCTTCCGCATCAGCGAGCGCGGCCGCGGCAGCGTCGTCGTACGTGTCGCCGGTCACGATCACCTGGATCTGCTTGCCACCCAGGGCAGCGATCCGGTCCCGTTTCTGGCGCGGAGTCGTTCTGGGAACGAAAACTTTTCCGTGAACACCGAGCGTGTGGCACGAATATGCCAAGCCCTGCCCGTGGTTGCCCGCACTGGCACACACCACCCCTGCGGCCTTGGCCGTTTCGTCGAGCTGGGCGATCAGGTTGTAGGCACCGCGGAGCTTGTAGGAACGACCGATCTGCAGGTCTTCACGCTTGAGCCAGATCTGCGCTCCGGTGCGCTCAGAAAGGCGCAGATTGCGTTGCAGCGGGGTCTTGATCGCGACCCCGTCGAGGCGCTCGACAGCGGCCTCCACGGAGGTTGCCGCGCCAGATACTGAGACGGCTGCTGAACCGGTCCATCGAGCGACTGAACTACTGCCCTGCATGACGTTCCTTCCCGTGCATCTGCACGATCTTCGCCGTTTCGCTCGCTGCACAAGACGATCTCCGTCCAAAGTGCGGACAGACGGCTACCGTTGCGCAACAGAGCCTGATTCCATGCGTGAAACGGCCCTTCCCGGGGCAGTCTAGTTTTCATACGCTCACTCGGTGTAACGGCCAGGGCTCTGGACGGGATGAGCCGAGTCAACCGGTCAGCGGGGACTGGAGGGCACATATGGAACTGATTCCGTTCAGTCTGTGGGGCGACGCACTGTGGTGCGGACAGGAGGTCGTGCGGGAGGCTCCGCACGAGCAGGCGATTCGCAGCCTGTTTCCTGATCCCATCCCGGCACGTGGCGCAGATCTGGACACCGAGGCGGAACTGGTCCCAGAACCGCACAACAGATTCGATCCCCGATCGATCGCAGTCCGCGTTCAGGGGAAGGTTGTCGGCTACTTGCCGCGGGACGACGCACATCGCTACCACCCGGTGCTTTCGGAGCTGGTGGCCCAAGGACTGCAGCCCCAGGTGCCGTGTCACCTGTGGGTGAGTGAATGGGAGCCGGCCGACTGGTCCGGCAACACAGTGTCGGCTGGCAAAAAGGGTGATGGGACCGAGTTCCACGCCAGCGTCGCGGTGGCCATGGGCCAGCCGCACATGCTCGTCCCGGTGAACCTGCCCCCGCCGGGGAGCTTCCACCTGTTACCGCCCGGCAGCGGCATCGTCGTACCGGGCAGTGAGGTGCATCCGGAGATCCTGGCACCGTTCTTCCGGGCGGAGGGCGAATGCTGGGTGTACGCCACCATGCATGCGATCGAGGAGGAGGACAGCATCCAGGACCGGCCGAGGAACGTGGTCGAGATCCGTCTCGACGACGAACCGGTCGGCCGGCTCAGCCCACGGCTGAGTGCGGAGTTCCTGCCTGCCATCCACTACCTGGCCGACATGCGCGCCGAGACCGCCGCTCGCGTCGCAGTCCGCGGGGACCGCAGCGCATCGGAGGTGACCTTGTACGCGGCACGGAGTCATGACCTGCCGGCCACGTGGCCGGACGGCCTGACCCGTTCCCCAGTCGCATCTCCCCAGTGGCACTACTGGGCTACCAAAGAAGCCAATTAACTAGGGCGGCTGCGCTGTGCTCGCCACGCCCCTGGGCGGGTACAGCGGAGCTACTTCGAGGGTGGGCTACGTTTTCCGGGTGAAGGTTCGCTGGCTTGCGGTGCCGTTGGCTGTTGCGGCTGTGTTTCTGGTGGGGCCGGCGGTTCCGGTTGACGGCGGCGTGAAGGTGATGCCGCTGGGAGACTCCATCACCGAGGGCAACCGGGTCACGGGGGTCAGCTATCGCACGTCCCTGTGGCAGCACCTCCAGGGTGGGCCGCGGGTCGACCTCGTCGGGTCGGAGCGCTCGGGTAACATCCCGGACCAGGACAACGAAGGTCACCCGGGGCTGCGGATCGACCAGGTCCGCTCGTGGATCGACCTCTGGCTCACGCTGAACCGCCCGCGGTACGTGCTGCTCCACCTCGGCACGAACGACGTCTTCCAGGCCTACGATCTGCCGCAGGCACCCGCGCGGCTGCAGGACCTCATCGAGCGCATCGCGCAGCGAGTGCCCGGTGTGACCATTCTGGTCTCGTCGATCGTGCCCTCGCCCGACCGTGGGCTGAACGAGCGCATCGACGCCTACAACGCGGCCATCCCCGCCGTGGTCTCCGCAGTGCACGCTACGGGCGCTGACGTGCGTTTCGTCGACCTGAACGCGCAGATGGCGCTCTCCGACATCTCAGCCGACACGATCCACCCCACTGACGCGGGCGCGCTGAAGCTAGGCGACCTCTGGTACGACGCTCTGTCGTCAGCCATGCCGTAGTGCGTCGTACTGCTCAGCACTCCACTCGTCGAACGCCTCATGCACCAGCGGCAGCTCGGACCGCTGTACGTGCTTGAGGCTCTCTCTGATCGCCTCTGCGTTGCCGGCGAGGTACTGCTCGATTGTGTTGAGTAGTTCGCCGCTGGGCCAGCTCTTGAGCGGGTGATGCTCCAGCGTCCACTGCAGGTACTTGTTGTACGGCCGCACCTGTCCGTCGAGTGCGAACACCACATCCAAGAACGGCCCCATCGCCTCGGCCGCATCCATCCGCGCTTCCAGCAGGTTGCCGTCACGCGCTGACTTGAGCGAGCGGTAGCTCATGTTGAGCCACGCATCCAACCGCATCTCCAGGAGCGCATGTGCCTCCTCCGCGCTCAGAGAGGTCTGCCGCTCGATCGCCTGCGCGATGCGCCCACCCGTCTTGTCCAGCAACGTCGGAGCCCACGCATACGACCACCTGTAACCCCACTGGTCGTCCCCGAACACCGCCAGCGTCTCCAGATGCTTCAGCGTGACCGGAAGCAGCTCCAGCTCGGTATTACGGGTGAGCGGTGTCCCCACCAACTCAGGAGTCACCACCACGATCACATCGAGGTCAGAACGCTCCGTCTCCACCCCGCGCCCCGCCGACCCCGACAACACCATCCCCAAGAACCCAGCGCCGTACGAGCACTCGAGCGCCGCAGCCGCCCGCTCAATCAACCCACGCCGCTCAGCCGACAACGTCTCCGGAAACTTCAAGAGTCCTCCGCTCGTGCTACCTCGATCAGTTCCAGCAGCCAGCCCTTCAGCCCTGGATCCTCGGTCTCCGCCTCGTACGCGTCGATCAGCTCCGGCAGGTGTTCGGCGGCGTGCGGCAGGAGCAGGTGGTAGCCGTCTTCCTGGAGCTGCGGATCGTGCTTGCGCATGAGTCGCATTGCTCGCTCAAACTTTGACGCCACGCTGGGAGCGTACGCATGGACGTACGCTGAGTGCATGCGAGTTTTTGCTTGCCCTGTGTGTGGTGAGGCGGGAGTGCCGATTCTGTATGGGCTGCCGACGCCGGCTGCGATGCGGGCTGCGTCGGCGGGGCGAGTGCGGCTGGCTGGGTGCGTGATGACGCCTGACCAGGACCAGTGGGCCTGTGCGGCTGGGCATGAGTGGCGCGCGGGTGACGACGCTCAGCTGGGTGCTGCCATCCAGGCGGCTATCCGCGCAGCAGAGTGATCTCCTGCTCGAGGCGCTCGAGCTTGTGGGGGTTGCGGACGACGTACATGCCGGTGATCTGGCCCTCGTGCAGGTGGAATGCCATGACCTGCTCGATCTCGCCGTTCATGCGAAGTAGCAGGCCGGGAGCGCCGTTGAGCTGGATGGGTTCGGCGGTGAGCAGTCCGGCGATCTGAGCCATGCCTGCTTTGAGGATGCGCGAGACGCGGTCGGATCCGTAGATCGGGTTCAGCACGGCCTGCTTCACGCCTCCGCCGTCGCCGATGAGCACCACGTCCGGTGCGAGCATGTCCAGGAAGCCCTGCAGGTCCCCTGTCTCCACAGCGCGCCGGAACGCGTCCAGTGCACCCCGCGCCTCGGTTGACGACACCACTCCACGCGGCCGGCGCGCAGCGACATGGGACCGAGCCCGGTGCGCGATCTGACGAACCGCCTCCGGTGACTTGTCGACGGCCTGCGCGATCTCGTCGTACTCGAGAGCGAAGACATCACGCAGTACAAACACTGCTCGCTCTGTCGGCTTGAGTGTCTCCAGGACGAGCAGCATCGCCATCGACACACTGTCGGCCAGCTCGACGTCATCCGCGACATCCGGCGTGGTCAGCAACGGCTCGGGCAGCCACTGACCGACATACGTCTCCCGCTGTCGTCCGACGGTCCGCAGCCGGTTCAGCGCCTGCCGACTCGTGATGCGGATCAGGTACGCGCGGTGATCGCGGACGGTCTCCAGCTCGACGCCGACCCAGCGCAACCACGTCTCCTGCAGCACGTCCTCGGCGTCGGCCGCCGAGCCCAGCAACTCGTACGCGATCGTGAACAACAAGTTGCGATGGGCAACGAACGACTCGGTCGCGGAATCCATGGCCGCCTCCTCCACAGTGGTCGGGACTCCCATCAGACACCGGTCACCGCAATCTCGTGACAGTGGCCCTCGTCACAGCGCCAGCCTGTCACGGATCCGGGCCGGCGCGCATCTTGTGGTCACTACCGACCGATCACGAGAGGAACACCCCCATGCGTATCAACCTGATGGAGACCGAGCTCGGCGGCAAGTTCGGCAAGCGGTTCGCCGGTCTCGCGATGGTGCTCGAGCAGTCGACCCTGCCCGGCACGATCAAGGAGCTCGTCAACATCCGCGCCAGCCAGATCAACGGCTGCGGCTTCTGCCTCGACATGCACACCAAGGACGCCACCGCCGCCGGCGAGGACCCCCAGCGCCTGCACCTGGTCGCCGCCTGGCGCGAGGCCACCATCTACACCCCCGCCGAACGCGCCGCCCTCGCCTTCACCGAAGAGGGCACCCGCCTGGCCGACCTGCACAAGGGCGTCTCCGACGCCACCTGGGCCGCCGTACAGGAGCACTTCGACGACGAGCAGGTGACAGCCCTCATCATCCTGGTGGCGCTCATCAACGCCGCCAACCGGATGAACGTCATCGCCCAAACCCCGGCCGGTTCCTACCAGCCCGGCATGTTCGAAGCCCTCCTCAAGAACTAAGGAAATTGAGGAGTAGCTCGACATCCATCTCGTGCCCGATGCCCTCGGTGACGTGCAGAGTCACGTCATCCGGGGCGCCGGCCGCGGCATAGATCTCTTGTAGTCGCGCAAACGCCTCCGGCGCAGTCCGGTTGTACGCGGCGGACCCATCCCGATCGAGCGCTCCGTAGTGCAGATCCAGCCTCCGCGGTGCGTTCAGCCCCGCGATATCCGCCCGGTCAAACCACTCCAGTACGCCGGGTATGCAGTGCGCTGGGGCATTTCCAGCCTCCGCGAACACTGCCTCGAACGACCCCAAGGTCCCACTCGCGAAGATCGACCGCACCCTGCGGCTGAACACCGGATAGGTGCAGGCGAGATCCCCACCCCACGAAATCCCCACCACGTCGCACTCCGCGTCCAGCCAGTCCTCCCAGCGTAGGAGATCCTCGATGGTGTCGCCCATCAACGTACGCCCGCGCTGGAACAGGTCGGTGAGCAACGGATAAACCATGTGCTCACCCCACCGCCAGTAGCTCAGACTCTCGCCGTCCCGCTGGGCTGCCAGATCGCTCAGCGCTCCGAAACCCCGCAACTCCGGCAACAGCACGGTGTGCCCCGCCTTCGCCAACTCGATCGCGAAGTTGTGGTGGTAGTCCTCGTACACACCGGCGATCCGCAGGCACTCATCCACCTGCCCATGCCCGTGCAGCGCCATCACCACCCGCGGCCCACCAGGGTTCAGCAAATACGCCGGCACCGACAACCCGCCGCCAACAGCCATCACCAGCGCAACAACCTCAACCCCCTCAGTCGTCGTACGGCGAAGCTCTGTCACCGCCCCAGCCGTCACCGCTGCGTCAACCGCCAGCACCTCCCCAAGCTTCGCCGCCGCCGCTTCCCGCCACTCCGCCCAAGCCAACCCAGTTCGCCCGAACGCCAACCGCAACCCCGGCCGAGGCCCCCGGTACCGAAGCTCCAACTCCTCCGCCCGCACCAGAAAGTCGTAGTTCATCCCCCC
>NZ_SMKX01000147.1 GCF_004349055.1 Kribbella antibiotica | reverse complement strand
GCCCCTGCCCCTGCCCCTGCGCGTGATGTCACTCGCGCTCCTGGCGACGCCCTCACACGCAGCGCTGTTGCTACAGGCAACGACCTCTCGGTTCGCCGGGCGAACGATGTGAGCGTCCCACCTGGTTTCGATGGCGAGCCTGGCCGGGGCGACGAACTCGGGCTGGGTGTTGAACCTGGACTGGATGATGAGGCCGACCGTGACGCGCCCCATCCTGGCCTGAGTGATCTCCCCGACCCACTCGACCAGTCGGCCGGCTGGGCAGCGGAGCCGTTCGATCCAGTCAAGGGCGCCTCATCCGAGCCAGAGGAATCGATGAGTCTCGCGGAGCAGCATGCCCTCACGGCTCGGCTCGCTGAGATCAAACGCGACGCCCACGCCCACGCACGCGCTCGCGGCCAGGGCCGTACTCCGCTCAGGCCGGGCAAGACCGAGGTGTACGTGCACCTGACGGACCACACTCTCGCCACCGGCAACGGAGTAATCCGTGCCGAAGGCATCGGCCCCCTGCTGGCCGCTCAGTTCGGCGAGCTCGTGGGGTACGGGCCCTATGTGGTGAAGCCTGTCATCGATCTCAACAAGGCCGTCAGTTCCGACGCCTACGAGATCCCCGATCGGATTCGGGAGCGGGTTCGGCTCGCTCACCCAACCGAGCTCTTCCCGTATGGCACCCGCGAAACCAGCAATAGCATCGATCTGGACCACATTCGGAGGTACGACCCGCTCGGTCCACCGGGGCAGACCAACCCACAGAATCTGGCTCCCCTCGGACGCTTCGGCCACCGAGTGAAGACCCACGCCCGCGGGTGGAAAGCCCGCAGGATCAACGAGAGAACGCTCGAATGGACGACGCCGCACGGATTTGTGTTCCACGTCGACCCCACTGGCACTCATCGCGTCTCCGACGGAACACCTGATGGGTAGGCGGGATGGATCAGGCGTTGGTGACCTCGCCTCCGCCAATCATCAGGGTGGCGTTTGCCCGGGTGCGACGAGGTCCTGGAGCCAGTGGTCAAGGCTTTCGAGCTCCCCGGCCGACCCGAAGAGGGGATCTCGTCCTGGCGGCGGGAGGAAACCGATCGCGTCCATCATCAACCAGTACCGATCGATCTCCCGTCCGGTGAGTGCGGCGTACTGCTGTAGGAAGGATCGGGCGGGAGCTGGACCGAAGGCAAGTGCGAGATTGGTTGCTGCGTGGGCGGCGTCAAGGCAGGCGGGCCCGGTTGAGGTCTCGACCCAGTCGACCACTCCGGCGATTTTGCTGCCCGTCCAGAGGAGATTGCGGTGGCTGAAATCGCGGTGGAGGAAGGTGGGCCGGTATGGAGGCGCTGGCTCTGCTAGCAGATCGAAGCCGCGCTGCCAGGAGTCGGCGTGCTTCGTCCAGGCGGGTATGACGCGCTTGGCTTCCCATGCCCACGATTGGTAGGTGCGGAAGGGGAGCGACGGAGTCACCTCGTGGATGACGGCCAGCAGCGTTGCCATCGCGGTGACCTGGGCGCTGTCAAGCTCGATGGTTGGGGTGCCTGGGAGGCGCGACATCAGGTGGGCGGCTACTCCGGTACGCCGACCGGTTGCGTCCAAGCCGAGGCTCACGGGTGCGGGAACTGCCGTGTCTCCCAGTACCTGTAGAGCGGACGCCTCGCGGTGGGTGAGGTCGAATCCGTGAGTCCGCCAGGGTTCGTTGGTCATCAACCGCAGGACGGACTGCCGGCCGGTCTCGTCGGTCAGCGCGAGCATGGTCGAGGTCAGTCCGCCCGAGAGCTCAGAGGCGGCGGTGATCCGGCTCCTGAGGACCTCCTCGCTCCACAGCAGAGCGTCGGTGTGCATGTCCTCAACCTACTTGCCGGAAAACTACGTGCCGGAAAAGACCGCAGCCCAGGTGCGCGGGGCACCTGGGCTGCGGAGGCGATGTGCGTCCTGGGAAGAGGACGAGCATCGGCTGGTCTTGGTCGCCAGGGAAGGTGGCTGCCAGGACCGGAGCGTCGGGCCGGCGAGGGCCAGACAACGGGCGGGTGAGATCAGGAGAGGTCGGCGAGTGCCTGGCGGGCGGCCTCGAGCTCGGCTTCGAGGGCGGCGACCTTGGCGGCCTGCTGGGAGCGGGCCTCCTCGATGACCTCGTCGAGCGGAGTCGACAGGTCCTCGTGCAGCTCCTTGGCGGCGCGGGAGACTGCCGCGGCTGCGACGGCCACACCACGGGCCAGGTAGGTCGAGCCCTGCTTGAGCTCGGCGGTCCACTCGCCATCGGCGGTGCCGGTAACGGTGAGCGTCAGCTCGATGGTCTTGGTCTTCTTGGCGGCAGCCTTTTTGGCCGGGGCCTTCTTCGGAGCCGGAGCCTCGGTGGCGCTCTCGGCGTCGGGAGCCGAGGAAGCGTCAGGGGCCGAGGGGGACTCGAAGGACGCTGCCGAGGTGGTGGCGTCGGCGGTGACGGGAGTGTCGACGTCGTCCGACGGCGTTTCTACTGCCAGAGTGTCTACAGTCATCGTTGCGGCGATCTCCTTAGTAACGTCGCCCGCGGTGAGCGGGCTGGCACTGTGCGAACAGTAGAACATACGTTCGACCCCAGCGCCAAACCGCCACTCCGCCAAAAGCTTCAGAAACTCAAAAGCTCCAGAAGCTCAGAACTCAAGACTTCGTCTCCGAGCGGTCGCCCGACCACTCCAGGTGGAACGTGCCCTCGGCGTCGACCCGCTTGTAGGTGTGCGCCCCGAACAGGTCGCGCAGCCCCTGGATCAGCGCCGCCGGCAGCCGCTCCGCGCGCAGGCCGTCGTAGTACGACAGTGCCGCCGAGAAGCCCGGTGCCGGAACGCCCGCCGTGGCGGCCGTCGCGACAACCCGCCGCCAGGCGTCCTGTCCGTTGGCGATCGCGTCCTTGAAGTATTCGTCGACGAGCAGCGACGGCAGCTGCGGGTTGCGGTCGTAGGCCTCCTTGATGCGGTCCAGGAAGCGTGCCCGGATGATGCAGCCACCACGCCAGATCGTCGCCATCGCACCGAGGTCGACGTTCCAGTCGTACTGCTCAGAGGCGGCCCGGATGGCGTCGAAGCCCTGCGCGTAGGCGACCAGCTTCGAGGAGTACAGCGCGTGCCGCACGTCCTCGATGAACGCGTCGCGATCGATGTCTGCCTTCTCCGAAGAAGACGACGGCCCCGGCAGTACGCCGGCTGCAGCCTCACGCCGTACGACGTCGCCTGACAGCGACCGGGCGAAGACGGCCTCGGCCATGCCGCTGACCGGGATGCCCAGGTCGAGCGCGGACTGCACCGTCCAGCGTCCGGTGCCCTTCTGCTCCGCCTGGTCCAGTACGACGTCCACGAACGGGCCACCGTGGGTCGGGTCGACCTGGCTGAGCACGTCCGCGGTGATCTCGATCAGGAAGGACTCGAGGTCGCCGGTGTTCCACTCGCGGAACACGCCGGCCAGCTCGGCCGGGGACAGGTCCAGCACGTGCCGGAGCAGGTCGTACGCCTCGGCGATCAGCTGCATGTCGGCGTACTCGATGCCGTTGTGCAGCATCTTCACGAAGTGACCGGCGCCGTCCGGGCCGACGTGCACGCAGCACGGCTCGCCGTTCACGTGGGCAGAGATCTTGGTCAGGATCGGGCCGAGGGAGTCGTACGCCTCCTTGGAGCCGCCCGGCATGATGCTCGGGCCGTTCAGCGCGCCCTCTTCGCCGCCGGACACGCCGCTGCCGACGAAGTTCAGGCCCTTCTCGCTCAGCGCCTGCTCGCGGCGCCGGGTGTCCAGGAAGTGCGCGTTGCCGGCGTCGATGACGATGTCGCCTTTGTCGAGCAGCGGCACCAGTTCGTCGATCACCGCGTCGGTCGGCTCGCCGGCCTTGACCATGATGATGATCTTGCGCGGCGTCTCGAGTGCCTCCACCAGCGCGGGCAGGTCAGCCGCGGCGGTGAAGTCCCCTTCGTGCCCGAACTCCTCGATCAGCGCGTCCGTACGGCCCTGGGACCGGTTGTGGACGGCGACGCGGAATCCGTTGCGCGCCAGGTTCCGGGCCAGGTTGCGCCCCATCACGGCGAGGCCGGTGACGGCGATCTCGGCTTTCTCAGAGCTCATCGAATCTCTCCCGCAGTCTCAAGTTGTGTGCGGACCCATCCTCGCGCGCCTGGCAAGCGGTCGCCGCAGCGGCCCGTCCAGCGGACAGGCAACTCCTCGAAGCTGAGCTCTTCTCAACCCCCGGGGCCCGGTGATAGACACTGAGAAATCGATTTCCCGCCATCCATCCGCCGGAGGGCTCGCCCATGTTCCGTCGAATCGCCGCGGTGGTCGTTGCCGCCGCCCTGGCACTCCCAACAGCCCCAGCACCAGCCACAGCAACAGCCGGTACGACGCCTCTGGCCGGAGGCAACGGTCCCGTCGGATGGGACGTCTACCGGCACCTGGACCGCCTGCCGGAACTCCAGACCGGCGTTCGGACCAAGCAGTTCTCCAGCTTCGGCCGGGACGGCACCAACAACGACGGTTTCGACGGCGCCTACTCCTGCCTCCGGATGACAGACGCCGGTTGCGTGATCGCAGAGGACAGCGGCCCTGGTGAGGTCGCCTCCATCTGGTTCACCCGCGACGAGGGCAACGTCTCCAAGACCGGCACGATCACGGTGGAGCTCGACGGCAAGCAGGTGCTGCACGGGTCCCTGCAGGACATTGTCGACGGCAAGCTCGGTGCGCCGTTCGGCTACCCACTGGTCGCCAACGGCGCTCAGAGCAGTGGCGGCGTCTACATCCGCGTTCCGATGCCGTACCGGTCGTCGATGCGCATCACCACCCAGAGCAACCCGTACTTCTACCACGTCGACTACCGCGAGTTCCCGGACGCAAAGGGCATCCGCACCTTCGACAGCAACGACAAGGCTGAGGATGTGCTCGCTCTGCTCAAGGCGGCCGGCACCAAGGACCCCAAGCCGGCACAGCCGAACAGCCGAACTACCAAGAGCACGCTCAGGCTTGCCCCCGGCAAGCGTGTGACGCTGGCCGACGCTTACGGCCCAGGGGAGCTCAGTGCGCTCCGGCTGAAGCTCCCAGAGATCGTGGGGCTCGAGCTGCCGACCACAGCGGACGATGGCCGGGCCTTCACCGGGGGCAGCAAGTTCACGATGAAGATCGACCCAGCCAACACCGGGGTGACGCTGACGCGCCGGATGGACCTGCGGATCGGTAACCAGCGAGCCAAGGTGCTCGTCGACGGTGTGGCCGCAGGCGAGTGGGCGCCGCTGAAAGCAGCAGGTGCGCAGTGGCACGACCAGACGGTGGAGCTGCCGGCCGCACTCACCAAGGGGAAGTCGCAGATCACCATCACCAACCAGTTCGTCTCCTCCGACCTGGACTTCAACGAGTTCACCTATTGGGTCGACTCGCCGCAGCGCACAGACACCCTCGACGTCGGGCCGAACCACATCGCGGATGAGCAGGCACACGGCTACGAGATCACCAAGCAGGCATGGAGCGGTACGCACACGATGCCGTACGCCGCCACTGCCGCCGACGGTGCCCGGGTGAAGCCCTCCGACTCGCTACTGGCCGGAGTGCGGCTAGAGGTCACCATCGACGGTCAGAAGCGAGTAGACGCCCCGATCGGTGAGTTCTTCGGCTCCGGCCTCGGTGAGAACCCGGTCCGCTCGCTCTTCTTCGCCATGGACCCCAAGGGCTGGTACTCCGCCTGGTGGCCCATGCCGTACGTCGCTCATGCCACGGTCACCCTGGTCAACAAATCGGCGTACCCGCTGAGTGGTCAGTCCGAGGTCACCGCGGTGCGGGACGCACGCAAGGCGGTCGACCTGGTCGCTGGGAAGACCGGCTACTTCACTGCGATCTCCAAGCGCGGTGAGACGACGCAGGGGAGTGACTGGACGTTCGCAGCGCAGTCCGGGCGTGGGAAGTTCGTCGGCGTCGTACAGACGATGGAGGGCCTGCAGGCGGACGGCAACACGCGTGGGTACCTCGAGGGGGACGAGCGCGTGTACGTCGACGGTGAGCGGACCCCGGCGATTCACGGGACTGGGACTGAGGACTACTACGAGTCGGGCTGGTACTTCAATGCCGGCACCTACTCGACTCCCTTCCACGGCAACTCCGCCCACGAGGTCCAGGCCGGCTTCTGCACCAATGAGTGTGACGGCGCCTGGCGACTGCACATCACCGACTCGATCGGCTTCGAGAACCAACTCGACATCGACATCGGCATCGAGCACGGCCAGCAGGATGACCATCCGGCGATCTACGGCTCCACGGCGTTCCTCTACACCCAGGCGAAATTCGGGGCTCGCGAGACCGACCGGATCGACGTCGCAGGTACAAAACTGACCTCTGTCTACGAAGGCGATCACGACGACGTTCAGCTGACCGACCAGGTCGGGTCCAAGCTGAAGTTCACCGCCAAGATCGATCCGGCGAACCGGGGTGTGACGATCAGGCGGACCAGCGATCAGAAGGTCGCCGGTCAGTCGGCCAAGGTGTTCGTGAACGGCAAGGAGGCCGGGACATGGCTGCAGCCGCTTGGTAATACGAGCCAGCGCTGGCTCGACGACAACTATCAGTTGCCAGCAGCAATCACCTTCGGTCGGTCCACGGTGGACATCGAGCTCAAACCAACAGGACCATGGACGGCCAGCCAGTACGTCGTCCAGTCGCTCGTCATCCCGTACGTCGACCGCCGCGCACCCGGCGCGGTCACGCAGCCGAAGGCAACCGGCCAGGCGGGTAATGCGATCACCGTAAATTGGTCGGACGCGGCGGACGACTCGGGTGTCGGGCACTACAACGTGTACGGAACCAAGGGAGGCCCGGAGAAACTCCTGGGAACGCCGCCGCTGCCCGGATTCCTCCACCGCAATCTCGGGCTGCACGAGACGTGGACCTACCGCATCCAAGCTGTCGATCTGGCGGGGAATGCAGGTCCCAAGAGCAAGGCCGCAGAAGGCACGAGCGGGAACGTCGTACGGATCGAAGGTGAGTCGATGCTGCCGCCGCAATCGAGCACGGTGCCGGTGGATCCGCAAGGCAGTTGCTGCGGCGTGAACTGGTCGGGCGGCGCGCAGGCCTGGATCCATGGCGCGAAAGCCGGCGACAAGACGGTCCTCGCCTTCACCGTTCCGGCGACCGGCAGCTACGAACTGAACGCCGTACTGACCAAGGCCGCCGACTACGGCATCGTTGACGTCCAGGTCGACAACAATTCGCAGACAAGCTTTGACGGCTACGTCGCGTCCGGCGTCAGCACGCAGCGCTTCGGCCTAGGCACCCGGCAACTCACTGCAGGTAAGCACAACCTGACCCTCACCCTGACCGGCAAGAATCCCGCCGCGACCGGCTATCTCGTCGGCCTCGATCTCCTGGATCTGGAATTGAACAGCACAACCATTATGCCGTTCACGAAGACCGCCACCGTGGTTGCTGCGGGCAACTTCACCAAGGTCTACGACCCGAGCACCGGCGAGACCGGCCCGTGGTATTACAACGACCACACCCTGATCCAGGACCGTGTGACCGGTACCTGGCACGTCTACGCGATCACCCACGCCGAGCCGGCCAACCCGCTGGACGAGAAAAGTTTCGGTCATGCGACCGCCCCGACGCCGAACGGCCCGTGGACCAAACAACCACCCGCCCTGATCGCCGACCCCAATGCCGGCGAGAGCCACATCTGGGCGCCGCATGCCATCTACGACAACGGCACCTACTACCTCTTCTACGCGGCCGGTACGCCGGACCACGCGGCGTACCGCATGCACCTCGCAACCTCGACCGACCTCAAGACCTGGACCCGCGACGCGGCCAACCCGTTGTTCACAGACGGTTTTGATGGTCGCGACCCGATGGTGCGCAGAGTCGGCGACCAATGGGTCATGTATTACACGGCCAACTCGACGCCATCCGGCGGCAACCACATCGTTGCCTACCGCACCAGTAGTGACCTCCGGCACTGGAGCGCGCGACAGACGGCGTTCCAGCATCCGGCAACCGGCACGTACGGTGGCCCGACGGAATCGCCATTCGTTGTGCAACGTGGTTCCGACTACTACCTGTTCGTCTGTTGCGACGGCGGCTATGAATCGACAAAGGTCTACAAGAGTAAGGATCCACTGCACTTCACCACCGACCAGTTGACCGGCACGATCCAGGCCCATGCGTCCGAGGTCGTTCAGGACGGGGACAACTGGTACGTGACCGGCGCCGGCTGGGGGAAAGGCGGCCTCTTCCTTGCCCCGCTCGACTTCGCGAAACAACAGGTGAGCAAGGGATACGTGGTCAGCAACGAGTACTATCGCGCCACGATCCAAACCAGCCCGCGCACAGCAATCACCGGTCTCGAGGTCGACCCCACCGGCACCGCGCAATACCGCCCGGCCCTCGACGAGACGGGTCGCGCGACGGCGCCGTACCTGGGCGTTGGGGGTTTCGGCGCTACCGACCTCACTGGCCCGGCCGCCCAAACCGAAACCACCGGTACGACGCTCAAGCTGACCGGTATCCCCTTCGGCGACGAACCGGTCACCGCCGACTGGAGTTTCGATTTCGGCGCCAAGACGTTCGACACCCGCCTGTCCTGGAAGGTGAATGCGGTAACGACTGCCCCACTCTGGGAGGTCGCGTTCAACGTCGATTCCGCCCTCCCTGACCAAGGTGACCCCGGCGGTTTCGGCCGTGAGGGCGACGTACCGGGTCTTCCGAAGTGGTCGATGGCGACCGGTCCAGGGCTGAGCCTTGTCACTGCCCACAAGGGCGCATGGTCCAACGACAACCACTGGTACGACCCGGTGAGTGACGGCGTCGCCTGGCAACCGCTGTGGCAACCAGGCGGCCGCGCCTGGCCGCAAGGCACGTACGACGGCGGTACCTGGCGCGTCGGCTTCTCCGGCACCGAGCGGGATGTCAGCTTCGCGAACACCTTGGCGGCTACGCTCGGCGGATGACCACGCTCACCCTTGACCCTCGTCGTACGGCGCTCGTTCTGATCGACCTGATGCCGCGCATCGTCGCCCTGGACACCGCGCCGCTGAAGGGAAGTGAGGTGCTGGACCGCTGCGCCGCGCTGGCGAAAGCGACGAGGTCGGTCGGCGGGCTGGTGGTGAATGTGCGGGTCGAACGCCCGGGAGTTGACCACCAGCCGGAGGGTAGCGGGTTCGCACTGCCCCCGGAGCCCGGTGACCTCGAGATCGTCAAGCACACGCTCGGTGCCTTCGGCCGCGGCACCCTCGACGCAGACCTTCAGCGCCGCGACATCACCACGCTCGCCCTGGCCGGCATTGCCACCAACTTCGGTGTCGAATCCACCGCCCGTGCCGCCGACGACCTCGGCTACGAAACCGTCTACCTGACCGACGCCATGACCGGCCTCGACGCGGAAGCGCACGACTTCGCGCTCACCCAGATCTTCCCCCGCCTAGGCACGCTCTGCACCGGAACCGAATACATCGCCGCCCTCAGCTGAAGCGCCCCGCGTTCTCCTGCACCCATTCCTGCAGGGTCCGCGCCGGGTGTCCAGTCACCTCGGGCACAGTTTCGGTGACGGTCGTCTCGTCGACAGTGCCGTCGCCGAAGAATCCTTCGATCGCGCTCGCATACGGCTCCGGCATCGAGGCGAACAGGTCGTCATGCGTCTCGGCACGAGTCATCGGGTACGCCGTCAGCGGCCGCCCGAGCGCCTCGCCCAGAATCGCCACCTGCTCGACGGGGGTGAGCGAAACAGGCCCGGTCAGCCGGTACGTCGTACTGCCGCCGTCACTGGTGAATGCCTGAACCGCCACGTCGCCGATGTCGCGCGGGTGAATCGTCGAGACCGGCACGTCCGGGAACTGAACCCGCACCGTGTCGCCGGCCTGCAATTGGTCGAGCCAGCGCAAGGTGTTGGACATGAAGGAGTTCGGCCGCAGGAAGGTCCAGGCGAGCCCGGACGCCTGCACCGCTTCCTCAGCGGCATGGTGGTACGCCGCAACCGCGTTGGAAAGATCCGCACCGGTCAACGAACTGCTCGACAGCAACACGATCCGCTCCACCCCGGCTTCCCGCGCCTTGGCCAGCAGATCCTCGACACGGTTGTATCCGCTGAGCAAGAAGATCCCGGACACCCCGTCCAAGGAGAAGCTGTCCGGGTCGTTCAAGTCGCCGTACACGGGTGTGATTCCCGCCGGGAGCGCGACTTCGGAGCGCACCAAGGCCCTTCCCGGCAATCCGGCTGCAGCCAGCGACTGCAGGACGGCGCCGCCGGCGTTCCCCGTCGCACCAGTAATCAGGATCGTCATGTCCCACCCTCTTCCGGAAGAAGCTGCCAGCTTGCCAGTCCGACGGGGCAGCCTTATTCACGCTCCGCTGTGGGGCTCGGGCGGATGCGGTGCCAGGTTCGGGGGCCTGAGCGGATGACGAGCTCGACCGGGTCGACGGGGGCGGTTGGGTCGGTGGCTCGGGTGTTGTTGATGGTGACGGCTCCTTGGTGGATGAGGCGGCGGAGGTGGGAGCGGGTCTCGGTGGGCCGGAGCGCAGCCAGGAGGTCGAGCACGGTGGCGACCGGTCCATCCAGTACGACGGTCGGAATGTCGGTGGGAAGGGACCGGGCCGAGAAGGTTTGCTGGAACGCCTGGAGCTCAGCGCGAGCCACCCCGGCGCCGTGGTAGCGGGTGACCACGGCCGCTGCCAGGCGGAGCTTGGCGTCTCGGGCGGAGGTGCCGCCGGCATCGGCGGAGGCGGCTAGGCCGGCGACGGTGTCGAGGGGAAGTTCGGTGTAGACGTGGGCGTAGGGCTCGACCAGCTCGTCGGGGATGCTCATGAGTTTGCCGAACTTGTCCTGTGGGGTGTCGGTGAGGCCGATGTAGTTGTTCAGCGACTTGGACTGTTTGGCGCGGCCGTCGACCCCAGGCGTGATCGTCGTCGTGATGACCACCTGCGGGGGCATGCCGAGACGCTGCTGGAAATGGCGTCCTAGTTGCTCATTGAAGAGCTGGTCCGAACCCACGATGGTCAGGTCGCTGCGCATCGCGAAGCTGTCGTAGCCCTGCAGCACCGGGTAGATCAGCTCATGTACGGCGATCTCGCGCCCGGCCTCGACCCGGGCCCGGAACATGTCCCGCGCCATCAGTTGGGCGTGCGTGACCTGGCCGAACAGACCGAGCAGCTCCGCGACCGGCATCGCGTCGTACCACTCTGAGTTCCGGCGGACCTCGAAGACGGCAGGGTCGGTCCGCAGGATCAGCGCGACCTGATCGAGGAACGACGATGCATTTGCCGCAATAGAGTCGGGGTTCAGCAGAGGGCGGGTGGCGGAGCGGCCGGTGGGGTCGCCGACGCGGGTGGTGAGGTCGCCGAGCAGGAAGACGACCTGGTGGCCGAGGTCCTGCAGTTGGCGCATCATCCACAGGTTGACCGCGTGGCCGAGATGCAGGTCCGGCGCGGTCAGGTCGACGCCGTACTTGATCCGCAGCGGCCGCCCGGAGCCCAAGCGCTCGAGCAGGTCGGCCTCGCCGATGATGGCGTCGGTGGTCCGGCGTAGTCGGTCGATCACAGAGTTCATGAGGGTGCTCCAGACAGGATGGGAGACACCTCTCGACAGCGCCTCCGGAAACAGAAAGAGGAGGCTCTGGGTGAAACAGGGGGCGGGTACTACCGAACGCCGGCTCCTCCCAGAGCCGGTCGATATGCCACGCGCCGCATGATCACGTCAGAAAAGTAACACGCTGTGCGTGCGGCCCGCAGCCGGATATCCGCATACCCTCGGAGGGTGACGCAGGAGCTGGTAGTACTGCTGGACGAGCTGGGCCGGTCGATCGGGACCGAGGCCAAGGCGACGGTCCACCATGCCGAAACCCCGCTGCATCTGGCCTTCTCCAGTTATGTCGTGGACGATCGCGGCCGGGTCCTGCTGACCCAGCGCGCCTTCGGCAAGCCGACCTGGCCCGGCGTCTGGACGAACAGTTGCTGTGGGCATCCGCTCCCCGGTGAAAAGATCGAGGAAGCCGTCGTACGGCGGCTCTCCGATGAGCTCGGCATCGCCGACGTGACGGCCGAGCTCGTGCTGCCCGGGTTCCGCTATCGCGCCGAGATGCCGAACGGCATGGTCGAGAACGAGGTCTGCCCGGTGTACCGGGTCCGCTGGTCCGGTGATCCGGAGCCGGCCCCCGACGAGGTCGCGGCGTACCGATGGATCGAGTGGTCCGAGATGCGGGCGGTCGACGGTCTCTCGCCGTGGGCCGAGCTGCAGCTCGACGAGTTCGACAGCCTTGGTCCGAGCCCGGCCGAGTGGCCGGTCGCCGACGAAAACCTGCTGCCACCAGCCGCCCGACCCTGATAGAACCGTCAGCATGGTGGACATCCGGCCCGTGCTGACCGACACAGACTACGAAGCGTGGCGGGGCGTGCGCATCGCGGCCATGCCGTACGAACGCTGCCCGAGCGTGCCGGAGTTGCGCGAGCAAGAACGTCCTGGGCGGCTGCTGCTCCTCGCCGAGGTCGACGGGAAGGTGGTTGGCCACGGCATGTCCGACCGTTCGACCGAGCCCGGCCGCGCTGTGTTGACGGCCCGGGTCCGTCCGGAGGCCCGCCGGCAGGGCGTTGGTACCAGCCTGCTCCGGGCCGTGGCAGAGCATTCTGTTGCCCAGGGCTACCAGCGGACCGGCTGCAGTGTCGACGACGAAGGGTCGCTGGCGTTCGCCGAGCGGTTCGGGTTCACCGAGGTCGCGCGGCAGGTCGAGCAGATCCGTGCGATCGGCGCCGAACCACAGCCGCCCGCACCGACGGCGTACCGGATCGTGAGCGTTGTTGATCGGCCGGAGATCTGGGCGCGCGCGTACGACGAGGTGGCCCTGCCGACGTTTCCCGACATGGACCACAAGCCGCCGCTACAGGTGACGCCCGAGGAGTGGGCGACCGAGTGGATCAATGATCCGGCCGCGATGTTCGTCGCGCTCGACGGTGACGAGGTGATCGGCGTCGCCGGGCTGATGATCGACGTCGATCAGCCGCAGCGCGCCGAGGTCGCCTACACCGCCGTACGGCGGGACTGGCGGGGCAAGGGGGTCGCCTCGACGCTGAAGCGGACGAGCATGGCGTGGGCTGCCGAGCACGGGATCACCGAGATCTACACCTGGACGCAGGAGGGCAACGCGAACATGCGCGCGCTGAACGAGCACCTCGGCTTCCGTTACGGCATTGTCAGCCGCAGCGTCCGCGCCCAGCTACCCCTGCAGTTCGCGGAGTAGTTCCGGCCCTGACCACGCCCGCCGCTTGACCTCGGCCTCGCGGATCAAAGCGACCAGCTTCGCGTTCACCGGGGCAGCGAGACCAAGCTCGGCGGCCAGGCGCACCACTTCGCCGTTCAGGAAGTCGATCTCGGTGGTCCGGCCTGCTTCCAGGTCCTCCCACATCGATGTCCGCGCCAGCGGGTCGATCGCGAGCATGGTTGCGGCCAGTCGCTTGAACAGGAAGTCCGGCAGCCGCAGGATCGCGGGCATCCGGCGCAGGGGTACGCGCAGAATCTGGGCCGGCTCGATCCCGCGAGTTGCCAGGAGCTCCAGCGTCTCGGCCTGCGCCGCGGCCAGGCAGCGTCGGAACGCCCGCTGCGACAACTCCTCACGCAGCGGTACGTCGGCCAGTGCGTTGACCGGGTTGTTCAGGTTCAGCAGCAGCTTCGCCCACTGCACCGGCAGGATGTCGTCGTGCTGCTTGAGTGGCAAACCCGCATGCTCGAAGGCGTCGCCGTACGGCGCCAGTGCCGCGTCTCGCTGGATGTCGAGCCCGCCCTCAGTGCCCTGGTGGAAGTGTCCGCCACCGCTGTTGAGCACGTTGAACGGAACCATCCCGGTCAGCACCTTCTGCGCGGTCAGCCGCTCCGCCAGGATCGAGCCGTTCCGGATGCCGTTCTGAAAGCTCACCACGACGGCGCCCGGCTTGAGCACCCCGGCGAGCTCGTCGGCTGCAGTCGACGTTGCCGCCGATTTCACCGTCACGAGGACCAGATCCGCCTCGGCCGCAGCAGCGGGCGTCGTCTCGTAAAGCACCTCAGCCGGCGCCACCCGCAGCTCCGCGCCCCGGTAGTCGGTCAGCCGCAGGCCATGCGTGGCCAGCTCGGCGGCCATCCGCGGCCGCCCGATGAACGTGACCGGGCTCCCGCTCGCCGCCAGCCGTCCGCCGACATAGCAGCCGATTCCGCCAGCTCCATACACGACGATTGCCATCGGAGAAGGCTACGCTGTCGAAATGGCGGACGGGGATCTGCTCGCGCTGGCCGAGGCCAAGGCCATCGAGGGCCGGGTCGAGGAGAGCATCGACCTGTATCAGCAGGCGGTAGGCCAGGATCCGCTGCTCGAATCCGCCCACCGCGCGCTGATCTCGCTCCATCTGATCCAGGGCGACCGGGTGGCCGCTGTCCACCAGTACGACGCCCTCACCAAGATCCTCGCCGAGCAGGGCAGCGTCCCGAGCCCGCAGACAACCGCCCTGCTCTCCTGAGGTCAGTGCAGGCGCACCCGCGGATCCAGGAACGCGTAGGCAACATCGACGAGGATGTTCGCGACCACCACCGCGGCTGACGCGAACAGCACGATGCCGATGATGACCGGCAGATCCTGCTGGTTGATCGCGGTGACCACGGTCTTGCCCAGCCCCGGCAGGCTGAACACGGTCTCGGTCACCACGACACCACCGACGAGCTGCCCGAGGTCGATCCCGAACTGCGTGACCACCGGCGTGAGCGCACTCCGCAACCCGTGCCGGACGACCACCCGGCTCTCCCGGATGCCCTTCGACCGTGCCGTCCGGATGTAGTCCTCACCCAGTACGTCGAGCATCGAGCCACGGGTCAATCGCGTGTACGTCGCCGCCAGCAGCAACGCGAGCGCGATCCACGGCAGGACCAAGTGCTGGAACCACGCACCGGGTCCGTCACTGAACGCCGTGTACCCACCGGCGGGGAACCAGTCGAACCCGGCCAGGGTCAGCTTGAAATACAGGAAGTACAGCAACAGCAGACCGAGCAGGAACGACGGGAACGAGTAGAAGAACAACGCGAACAACGTCAGCCCACGATCAGCCAGCGACCGCGGATGCACGGCCGAGATGACGCCGTTCGTCACCCCCAGAATCAGCCACAGTACGGCGGCTCCCAGCGCGAGCGACAACGTGATCGGCAACGCCTGCCCGATGATCGTGGTCACCGGCACCTGATGGTAGTAGTCGTAGCCGAGGTTGCCCTGGACGGCGTTCGTCACGAAGTTCAGGTACTGCTTCCAGACCGGCAGATCCAGCCCCAGCCGGTGCTGGATCAGTGCGATCGTCTCCGGTGTCGCTTGCCGGCCGGCCAAGGTCTGCGCAACGTTGCTGGGGGCAACGAAGAACAGCGCGAAGATGGCCATCGAGATCAGCCACAGCACCAGGATCCCGTGCCCGAGGCGACGCAGTAAGAAGCGAAGCATGGTTGACCCCTAACTCCGGTCGGCGCGCGGATCGAAGGCGTCGCGGACGCCGTCGCCGAACAGGTTGAACGCCAGCGTCGTGATCAGCAGCGCCAGACCGGGGAAGAGGATGAACCACCAGGCCGTCGTGTAGTAGTTCTGCGACGAGTTGATCATTCCGCCCCAGTCGGCGGTGGGTGGTGGCAGACCGAGCCCGAGGAACGACAGCGTCGCCTGGGTCACGATCACCACCGGCACCAGCAAGGTCGTGTAGACGATCACCGGGGCCAGCACGTTCGGCAGTACGTCGACGAACATGATCCGGCCGTCGCTCGCCCCCAGCGAGCGCGCGGCCTCCACGAACTCGCGTTCGCGAAGCGAGAGCACCTGACCCCGGACGATGCGGGCGACCGAGGCCCAGCTGAAGAACCCGATCACCAGCACGGTCACGGACAGGCTAGGTCCGGTGATGGACACCAGGGCGATCGCCACCAGCAGGAACGGAACCGACAGCACCACGTCGATCAGTCGCGTCAGAATCGTGTCGGTGATCCCCCCGAGGAACCCCGCGGCAAGTCCCAGTACGACGCCGACCACGACCGTGATCGCCGTTGCGAAAACTCCTACCAGCAGCGACACCCTGGCGCCGTACGCGATCCGGACCAGAATGTCGCGGCCCAGATCGTCGGTGCCGAACCAGAAGGTGCCGTTCGGCCCCCGGGGCAGTCCCTCCGGCGTCAGACCGATATCGCGGTACTGCTCGTTCGGCGGATGTCCGGTGATCGCGGCGAAGACCGGCGCGAACACCGCCATCAGCACGATCAGGATGATCACGGCCAGCGAGATCATCGCGATCTTGTCCCGCCGCAGCCGGCGCAACGCCAGCGCCAGCGGGCTGCGCCCCTGAATCGCGGCCGGCTCGGCCGTCACGTCGACCAGTTCCAGTGCGGCCGTCATGATGCCTTCAAATCCGGTACGGCGGTGGACAGGTCCTCGCCGAGGGTGAGTGGATAGTGGCAGGCGGTGCGATGGTTGTCGGTGTCGTCCAGTACGGCGATCATCAGGGGCTCGGCCGTTGCACAGTCTGCTCGGGCTTTCGGGCACCGCGTGTGGAACCTGCACCCCGCCGGCGGGTTCGTCGCGGAGGGAATGTCGCCCCCGAGGATGATCTGCTCCCTGCTGTCGGCGGTGTCCGGGTCGGCGACCGGTAGCGCCGACAGCAGGGCCCGGGTGTACGGATGCCGGGTCTGGCCGAACAGTTCGTCCGTGGGTGCCAGTTCGACGATCTTGCCCAGGTACATGACCGCGATCCGGTTGCTCACGTGCCGGACCACGGACAGGTCGTGCGAGATGAACACGTAGGTCAGGTCCAGTTCCCGCTGGAGATCGGCCAGCAGGTTGATGATCTGGGCCTGGATCGACACGTCCAGCGCAGAGACCGGTTCGTCGCAGATGATCAGCTTCGGGCGCAGCGCGAGTGCTCGCGCGACGCCGATTCGTTGCCGTTGGCCCCCGGAGAACTCGGCCGGAAACCTGTTGTAGTGCTCAGGATTCAGGCCGACGAGCTCCATCAGCTCCTGGACTTTTCGTTTCCGGGCAACCCCGGACGCGATGTTATGGATGGCGAACGGGTCGCCGATGATCGAGCCGACCCGGCGGCGTGGGTTGAGGGAGCCATAGGGGTCCTGGAAGATCACCTGGATCTCCCGGCGGATCGGGCGCATCGCCCGGCGCGACAGGGCGCTGATCTCGGTGCCCTCAAACGACACCGAGCCCGACGTCACGTCGTACAGGTGTGCCATGCAGCGGGCCAGTGACGACTTGCCACAGCCTGTTTCACCAACCAGGCCGAGTGTTTCGCCCTTGAAGACCTCGAGCGAGACTCCGTCTACAGCCTTCACCACCTCCTTCGCATGTGTCGGGAACTCCTTACGGACGTTGTCGACTTTCAGCAGTACATCGCTCATGACGCGATCGCCTCGCTTGCCTGGACCGGTAGCCAGCAGGCCGACTGGTGCCGGGGGCCGATGTCGGCCAGCGGCGGTGCCTCGGTGCGGCACTTGTCGAACACGTGCGGGCAACGGGACGCGAACGGGCAGCCCTTCGGCAGGCTAATCAGACTCGGCGGACTGCCCGCGATCGGGGTCAGCCGTTCGCCGCTGCGCGTCGGCAGTGACGCGAGCAGTCCCTGGGTGTACGGGTGGTGGTTGCGGTAGAAGATGTCCCGACGCGGGGCCCGCTCCATCACGGTTCCGGCGTACATCACCACAACCTCGTCGGCCATCTCGGCGACCACGCCGAGATCGTGGGTGATCAGCACGATCGCCGTACCGAACTGTTGCTGGAGCCGGCGCATCACGTTCAGGACCTGGGCCTGCACGGTCACGTCGAGGGCGGTGGTCGGTTCGTCGGCGATCAGCAGCGCCGGGTCGAGTGCCATCGCCATCGCGATCATCACCCGCTGCCGCATCCCGCCGGAGAACTGGTGCGGATAGTCGTCGATGCGTTCGGTGGCCCGCGGGATGCCGACCAGCGTGAGCAGCTCGGCGGCCCGCTTCCGGGCGTCCTTCTTGCTGATCACGCTGTCGTGCGCGCGGATCATCTCGACGATCTGCCAGCCGATCCGGTAGTGCGGATGCAGGCTCGACAACGGGTCCTGGAAGATCATCCCGATCCGGGCGCCGCGCAAGTGCCGCAGCGTCGACTGGTCCGCGGTGATCAGGTCGGTGCCGTCGAAGTACGCCGTACCGGAGACTGTCGCACCGCGGGTCAGGCCGGTGATCGTCTGGGTGGACACGCTTTTGCCGGAGCCGGACTCGCCCACCACTGCGAGGGTCTGTCCGGCCTCGACGTCGAACGACAGGCCCCGGACGGCGCGGACGGCACCGTCCGGGGTGTCGAAGGAGACCTTGAGGTCCCTTACTTCAAGCAGGGCCATGAGGTTTTATCCGCCCTGCTTGTCCTTGGAGAGCCAGACATTCGACGGATCGAAGTTCTGCAGGGACGGCACGTAGACGGCGTTGTTCACCTGGGATGCGTGGTAGTTGGCCTGCTTGTTGTTGGTCAGTGGGAAGAACGGTGCTTGCTCCATGACGCGGGCGTCCGCCTTGGCCCACAGATCGGCGGCCTGGTCCTCGGTCTGCGCAGCTGCGGCTTCCTTGATCAGCTTGTTGGTCTCGGCGTCGTCGTACAGGCCGAAGTTGCTGCCGACCGGCGGGAAGGCCGCCTTGCCGTAGAACAGCGGCTTGAAGAACGACAGGGCTGCGTTGCCGTACCAGTCCGCACCCCAGCCGGCCAGGGACATGTCCCAGACACCCTTCTCGGCGACGCTCGGCACCTGTAGGTACTTCACGTAGAAGTCCGAGTTCGGCGACGGTACGCCGGTCACCGTGATGCCGGCCTTCGTCAAGTCCTGCTGGATGGTCTGGAAAGCCTTGCTGCTGCCCTCGGTCGCATTGCGGTAGAGGAACTTCAGATTGAGATTCGGGTAGCCGGCCTCGGCGAGCAACTGCTTGGCCTTGTCCGGGTCGTACGGGTACGGGTCGATCTGCTTGGAGCCGATGATCACGTCCGGCAGCACGTGGGTCAGCGGGGGAGCCAGCGTCTTGCCGCCGAGCACCTGCAGGATGTGGTCGCGGTTGATCGCGAAGTTGATCGCCTGCCGGACCTTCGGATTCGCCAGCGCCTTGTTGTTGTTCGGCGAGGCGGTGTTGTAGATGACGTACGGGTTGGAACCCGCGGTGTCACCGATCTTCAGGTTCGGGTCCTTCTTGGCCTGCAGTGCCGGCAGCTGCGAGGGCGGCGGTGCGACATCGAACTCCATGTCGGCGGTCGGCGTACCGGTCTGCAGCTGCTGCTGGATCGAGTCCTGGGTCAGACCTTGGGTGACCACGACCTTGTCGACGTACGCCTTGCGGACCGGGTCGCTCGCCGCGTCCCAGGCAGGGTTGCGGGAGTAGGTGATCGACTTGCTCGGCACCCACGAGTCGACCTTGTACGGGCCATCGGCGGGGAAGTTGTTGCCGAGCTCGGTGCTGGCCGGGAGGTACTTCAGCGCCTCGACCGGCGCCGGCGAGAAGGCCGGCAGCGTCAGCATGTCGACGAAGTAGCTGGCCGGCTGGGTGAGGTGGAAGACAACCGTGCTGTCGTCCTTGGCCTCGACACCCGGCAGCGGGGTCTTGTCGATGTAGTCCTGGATGCCGGCCACCGTCTTCGGCGCCTTGGCGAAACCGTCGGCGAACTTCTGGTATCCGTCGATCAGGTCGGCGAAGTCCGGCGTACCGCCGAAGGGCTGGACCGGGTTCGCGGTCCGCTTGACTCCCCGTACGACGTCAGCCGCGGTCACCTGGCGGGCCGGGGTCGTCCCCCACTTGGCGCCTGGGCGGATCTTGATCGTGTACGTCTTGCCGTCGGCGCTGATGCCGCCGTTCGCGGCGGTCGGGATCTCCGGCGCGAGGTCCGGGACCGGCGAGGTGTTCTTGCCGTTCAGCTCGGCCGGATAGGTGAAGAGCTGACGGCTCCACAGGCGCAGGCTCAGGTAGCCGACGGAGTAGTAGCTGATGTTGGGATCCATGTAGTCGACGTCTTGGGCGCCGAGCATGTTCAGCGTTCCACCGCTGACCGGTGTGCCGGCCGTACCGGATCCGGTCGGCGGCGAGCCGTTACTGTTGCAGGCGGCGAGCACCAAAGTCGCCACGACGGCCAGGGATACGGCCGCCAGCCTCTTTCGAGCCATGTGTCCTCCTCCAGGACTTAAAGTTGCGTCTGGTGGCCCACCGCCTACTGCGCTGCACTCGACACGGCACCTCGCCGCACTGGTGCAAAGGCCACGATGGAAAAACATCGAGGCCTTCGCCCCAGCACGCCGAGCTACCGCGCCGAGCACATGCTCGCTACGGCGGTGAACCACCAGACACAACCTGATGGCCCGAAATTAGGACTTCCGGACCCGGCCGGAACGGTGATCACCGAAGCGTCAAGGAGTTGTCATCTGGCTCCCGGGCGAACATGACGGATTCATGACAGCCGTAACCGGCGTGCGGCCCGCTGGTGAGCGACACTTGTCCCGTGGCACACAGCCTGTTGCTGGTCGACGACGAGCCCCGCATCCGCCGGGTACTGCGGCTCGCCCTGGAAGACGAGGGCTACGAGGTCGCGGAGGCGGCCAACGGCTTCGACGCGCTTGCGGCCCTGCGCCGGCAGCCGCCGGACGTGGTGCTGCTCGACATCATGCTGCCGGACCGGGACGGGTTCACCGTCTGCCGGGAGATCCGGCGGACCAGCGACGTACCGGTGATCATGGTGACCGCACGGACCGACAGCCACGACGTGGTCGCGGGGCTGGAGGCGGGGGCGGACGACTACGTGACGAAGCCGCTCGTGGCCAAGGAGTTGTCGGCCCGGATCCGCGCGCTGCTGCGTCGGGTCGAGCCCGCCAACGCGCGACAGCCCGACGTGCTGGTTGTTGGTGATCTGACCATCGACGTACCGGGGGCCGAGGTGACGCGCGGCGACGCCGTGCTGCCGCTGACGCGGACCGAGTTCAAGCTGCTCGCCGAGCTGGCCGGCGCCGAGGGGCGGGTGCTGTCGCGTGAGCAGTTGCTGTCCAAGGTGTGGGGCTACGGGTACTTCGGTGACAGCCGGATCGTGGACGTCCACATCCGGCGGCTCCGGCTGAAGATCGAGCACGACCCGGCTAGCCCCAAGCACCTGGTGACAGCCCGCGGCCTCGGCTATCGATTGGTGAGTTGAGTTGCGGCTTCTTGGCGGCGCGAGCCTGCGGGGCCGGGTGATGATCGCCTACGGGTTGCTCGCGCTCGGTCTGTCCGCGATGCTCGCGATCGTCACCTGGAGCGTCGTGTCGAACTACCTCACCGACCAGCGCCGTGAGTCCGCGATCAACCAGACCGCCGACAATGCTGCCGCCTTCCGGTTCGGCCTGTACGGCGCCTCGACGCCCTGCATACCGGCGCGGTTGCGGGGCGAGTGCGACAGCCCTGTGCAGCGTGCAGGGATCAGCGTGATGGATGTGCTCAACAGTCTGCCGACGAGCGATTCGGCTGCCTCGATGGTCTATGTGAATGGCCAGTGGTTCGCGCTGACCGGTCGGCCCGAGGACTTGCCGCGGGAGCTGATCGCGTCCGCGCAGGCCGGAACGGTGGCGGATCAGCGGATCGTCGTGTCCGGTCAGCGGGTGCTGGCGGTCGGGGCTCCGCTGGCGCGGCCGGGGGATGCGCTTTTCGAGTGGCATCCGCTGGTGGGGCTGGACAACACCCTGCAGACGCTGCG
Source organism: Kribbella antibiotica (assembly GCF_004349055.1). Classification (GTDB taxonomy): domain Bacteria; phylum Actinomycetota; class Actinomycetes; order Propionibacteriales; family Kribbellaceae; genus Kribbella; species Kribbella antibiotica. The sequence continues at coordinate 1,194 of NZ_SMKX01000147.1, read as the reverse complement.
GATCACGCTGATCGCGGCGACCATCGCGACCCTGCTCGTCGGGCTTGCTGTCGGCCGGTTGGCGAGCACGTTGGCGCTGCGGCCGCTGGCCGAGCTGGCCAAGGTCGCGGATGCCGTTGCTCGGGGTCGGCTGGATGCGCGGCTCGATGCGGAAGAGGATCGTGACCTGGGTGGTTTGGCGCGGTCCTTCAACCAGACCGCGGCCAACCTGGAACGCCGGGTTGCGGCCGACGCCCGGTTTGCGGGAGATGTCAGCCATGAGCTGCGGACACCGCTGATGACGATGCTCAACTCCATGCAGCTGATCCAGAACCACCGCGGCGAGCTGCCCGAGGCCGTGCGGGAGCCGGTCGACCTGCTGGGCGACGACCTCGATCGCTTCCGCCGCCTCGTCATCGACCTGCTCGAGATCTCCCGCGACGACGGCGGTGACCGCGGCAGCCGCGAGATCGTCCGGATCGCCGACCTCGTCCGCGCCGCCGCCGACGCCACCGCGGGCCGCCCGATCACCACCGTCGAACCGCACGCCGAATTCCTCGTCATGCAAGCCGACAAACGCCGCCTCGAACGCGTCATCGCCAACCTCGTCGAGAACGCCGAAGACCACGCCGGCGGCTGCAAAGGCGTCGGGGTGGCCCCCGGCGGCCTCGGCGTGATCATCACCGTCGACGACGCCGGCCCCGGCATCGCCCCCGAAGACCGCGACCGCATCTTCGAACGCTTCGGCCGCGGCGAAACCAGCGGCCGCGGCCGCGGCGTAGGCCTCGGCCTGGCCATCGTCGCCCGCCACGTCCAATGGCACCAAGGCACCATCCACGTCACCGCCAACCCCACCGGCGGCGCCCGCTTCATCATCGAACTCCCCGCCAAGTAACCGCACCCCGCGCCCACACCCACACCCGCGCCGCCGTACCGCAAAGTGCCCAAAGGTGGGCCCGCTGCTCCTTGTGCCCGAACCCCCACTTTGAGAAGCCATCGACCATTTCGACGCCGTCCACGTGGTTGGTGGGTGCCCAAAGATGCGCTTCGTGCCCAAGGTCGCGTCGCGGACCCAAAGGTGGGTCCGCTGCTCTTTGGGCATGGACGCCCTCTTTGGGAAGCCATCGACCATTTCGACGGGCTCTGCGTGGTTGGTGGGTGCCCAAAGATGCGCTTCGTGCTCAAGGGTGGGGCGGGGAGTTATTCGGGTGACGG
>NZ_SMKX01000146.1 GCF_004349055.1 Kribbella antibiotica | reverse complement strand
CTGCGGGGTCTCGATCAAGGGCGGCGGTGGGTGGCTACTGCGTCGGCGGTGGCGTCGAAGGCTTGGGAGGCCAGGGGGTAGTCGCGTTGGGCGACCCCCAAATACAGGGCATCCAGCACGATCATCTGGGCGTGGCGGCCGGCCAGGGCACCGGAGCGGAAGGTGATGTCCTGGGCAGCGGTGACGAGGACGATGTCGGCAGCCTGGGCCAGTGGGGACCGGGGGTAGTTGGTTAGGGCAACGGTGGTGACGCCTTGGGCGGCGGCGCGGGTGAGGGGTTCGATGACCTCGATGGTTTCGCCGCTGTGCGAGATGCCGACCGCCACATCACCCGGGCCGAGCAAGGCAGCGCTGGTCAACGCGTTGTGGACGTCGCTCCAGCTGTTGGCGCCGCGGCCGATTCGGTGCAGGCGGAGTCGCAGTTCGTCGGCGACCGCGGCCGAGCCGGAGACGGCGTACAGGTCGATGCGGCGGGCGTCGGAGATTGCCCGTACAGCGCGACCAAGCGCGTCGACGTCGAGTGCGGCGACGGTGTCTTCGAGCGCTCGGGTGTCGGCATGCAGCAAGGTGCGCAGCACGTCGTCGAGTGAGTCGTCGGGGCCGACCTCGGCGCCGGTGCCGCGTTCCCAGCTGGGGCTGCCGCGACCGGTCTCGGCCGCGAGCCCGAGCCGGAGTTCGGCGTACCCGGACAGACCGAGGGAGACGCAGAATCGCGTCACACTCGGCAGCGACGTACTGCAGCGCGCTGCAAGCTGACCGATCGTCGACGACGCGACCCGGCCCGGATCACGCAGGACCTCAGTCGCGATCCGGGTCTGCGCGGGGCTGAGCACGGGGAGCAGACCACGGATGCGGGTTTCGAGACTCGGCGGTGCGGTGGCAGCGAGAGCAGTCATGTAAATGATTCTCAAGATTGATCAACCACGATTGCACTAGTTCACAGTGGCCGGATTCGGACATTCGGTTGGGATGACAAGGCTCGACGAGACTCGTCACCACACGTCAAGGTCGATCCATGCTGATCCGTCTCGTCGCTGCTCTGACAGCCCTCGTCACTGTGTTGTCACCGGTGCCGTCGTCCGCCGCGCCACAGGCCGGCCTCCCCTACCCCGCGCGGGACGCGTACCGGATCAAGGCGATCCAGCCCGACTTCTGGGCCAACCCGCAGGAGATCGCCGGCAACAACACCGGCGGCGTTGCGATGAACCTGATCTGGCAGACCTGGGAGCCGGCCAGCAAGGCGACGCCGTGTGCGGCGAACGAGCAGGAGTACGACGGCCGCTGTTTCGTCATCGACGCGCAGACCGATGCCGCGATCAAGGACTGGACCGACCGCGGCGTCATCGTTACCGCAGTCGTCTACGGCACCCCCGCGTGGGCCCGCGTCGGCAAACCCTGCTCCCCCGCAGCGCCCGGCTTCGAGCAGTTCTGTACACCGAACAATCCCGCCGACTACGGCCGTTTCGCCGGCATGATCGCGCAGCGGTACGACGGTCTGCACGGGCACGGCCGGATCGCGGACTTCGTGATCGGTAACGAGGTGAACAGCAACATCTGGTTCGACATCGGCTGCGGTCAGGGCACGACGTGCGACAAGACCCGCTGGCTCGACGAGATCGCCGCGAACTACAACGCGGCGTACGACCGGATCGTCGCGGCGCAATCGGCGGCGAAGGTACTGACTTCGATCGACCACCAGTTCGGCAGCGAACTCGAAAGACCCGCCGCGAGTGACGCGACTCTGGCCGGAATGTCAGTACTGCAAGGGCTCGCAGCCCGCGTCGGTTCGCGCACCTGGCGGGTCGCCGCCCACCCGTATGCGAAAGACCTGCGCAGTGAAGTGGTCGGACCCGACGACTACCCGCATGTTACCCACGGCAACGTCGGCGTCCTGCTCGGCTGGCTACAGAAGACTTTCCCGAACACCCCTGCCGCGACGGACGTCCAGCTCACCGAAAGCGGCGTCAATTCGCTGGCGCCGTCGTCACCGGCCAAGCAGGCGGCGGCCGTCTGCAACGTCTTCCGCAACGTCCTCGGAACGCCGGGCATCACGAACTTCGTCTACCACCGACTGGTCGATCATCCCGATGAGACCGGTGCCGGGCTGGCACTAGGGCTGCGCAACACCGACGGCTCCGCCAAGCCGGCCTGGACCACCTGGGCCCTGGCCAACCGCAGCGACCTCACCCCGCCCCAACTCAGCTGCGGCTTCGAGAAGTTGCCCTACACATCCTTGACCCGCGGCTACAACCCGAGCCGCGGCCACTGGGCCTCGTCCCGCGTGCTCCCCGGCGGATTCGCGGCCGAGAACACCTGGCGACTGCTTCGTGAACCGGCCGCCGGCACCGTCCTGCTCTACGAATGCCAGGTCGGCAACCACAACCTGCTGACCCGCGACTCCAGCTGTGAAGGCCTCCGCCCGCTGGGCCCAGTCGGCTACGCCCGTACGGCGCCGTCCCCCGGAAGCACGCCCATCTACCGCTGCTACATCCCGGGGAACGGCGACCACTTCGTCTCCCCCGACCCCAACTGCGAAGGCCAGCGAACCGAGCAGCTACTGGGCCACTCCTTCTAGCCGCGCCGAATCGTGAACTGATCGGTCGAGCCACCCGCCAGCAGTACGTCGATGCCCCCGCTGAGCACGTAGATCCCGGCGGGGGTCACCGCAGCAGTCGTCGGACCTGCGACGGGCCAGGCCTGCACCGACCGCACCACAGCACTCCGATACCCGTCCACACTGGACAGCACGGTCAATTCCTCAACACCAGGAGCGCCCAGCTTGTTGGTGACGGCAACCAGCCGACGATCCGTCGTCATTGCGAGCCCGTCGCCACCGATCAATTTCTTGCCTACGGCAACTTCTGAAATCCGACCGGCCGGAGTGATCCGGAGCAGAGCGCCGGTGTCATAGCGAACCGCCAGCAGGAAGCCGGCCGGATCCCAGACGATGCCGTTCATCCCGATCGAGTCGCTCTTCAGCCGAGCGTCGCGGACCAGCACCGACGCATGGCCCGACCGACCGATCTTGTAGATCGCGTCACCCGCCGGGTCGGCCACATAGGCGTTGCCCACGGCATCGATCGCCAGATCGTTGGCGCCATGCCTGCCGCCCACCGGGTTCAGTCGCTTGGTGTTCAGGTCGATCCGCTGCAGCAACCGCCCGCTCCGCAGGTCGTACACAGCCACCCCGGACTGCTTGTACGCCGTCGCCTCGGACGACCGCTCGCCCGAACCAATATCGGCGTACGTGGCAAGAACGCGATTGCGCCGAGCATCGACATGGAGCCCAAAGGTGGAGATCCCCGGCGCGACGCCGTACGGATGCGGAACGCCGTCGCGGCCGACCACCGAGATCCGGCCGGTGGCGATCGAGCCGATCAGGAAAGCGCGCCGGGACGGATCCCAGGCGATCCCCTCGGGGTAGCGGTCGGGAGTGTGGCCGACCACCGAAACCGGCGACGGTGTAGGCACCGGGCGCGCGCTCGCCGGAGCGGCGGCCGGCGCGGTCAGAGCCAGGACTGCGGCAACAGCCGCGGTGATTCGCAACATCGAAGAACCTTCCCTCGGACGGATACGAACACAGAGACTAATCAGACCTCTGATGCTCGTCAATGCATATATCCCGCAGAGAGTTCGTACGATGGGGAGATGCGGATGTCCTTCGACCAACGGCTCGGTAGTCACCTGAAGCGGGTCGAGCAAGACCTGCAGGCCGCGAAGACGGCTGCGGTGCGGCCGGCCGGGCTGACAGTCCCGCAGTACGCCGCTCTATTCGTGCTGGACGAGCAGCCGGGGATCTCGGGTGCTGAGCTGGCCCGGCGTTGCCTGGTGACGCCGCAGACGATGACGACGATCCTGCGCAACCTGGAGGCGGCCGAGCTGATCGAGCGCACGCCGCACCCACTGCACCGGCACGTCATCGAGACCCGCCCGACTCCGGCCGGCCGGAAGGCGCTGGATCAGGCGGACGAGCGAGCGACCGGCGTCGAGCGCCGGCTGGCCGCTGCGTTCACGGACGAGGAGCTCGACGTACTGCGTGGGCTCCTCGCCCGGGTTTCCGAAACGCTCACGACCGATCCCATTCTGGATCGGTAGAACCTCAGAACAAGGCAGCCATCAACCGGCGACGGGCCTTGCCGACACGCTCGTCCTCGGCGCCGACGACGTCGAACAGCTCCAGCAGGTGCAGGCGAACGACGTTGCGCTCATCCCCCGCGGTCGTCTGGATCGTCTTGATGAGGCGGGCGAACGCGTCCTCGATGTGACCGCCCATCAGGTCGACATCGGCGACCAGCATCTGCGCCTCGACATCGGCCGGGTTGTCGGCGGCGCGCGTGCGGATGTCGGCCGGAGCCTCCTGCGTCCGCTTCACGAGCTGCACCCGCGCGAGACCGGACTTCGCCTCGGCGTCGTTCGGCGTCTCCTTGATGAGCTCCTCGTACGCCGCGATCGCGCCATCGAGGTCACCGGCGCCGACCGCATCCTCCGCCTTGGCGTAGCGCGGGTTCGGCGCGTCCTCCTCCTCAACCGGAGCCTCAGCCGCGGCCGGTCCGACCGGCTCAGCGCGGCCGGAGACGCCGTTCGCGACGGCGACCGTCATCAGCTGGTCGAGGTACTGCCGGGCCTCGGCCTCGCCGAGCGCGCCCTGGAACAGCGGCACGACCTGACCACGCAGTACGGCGATCACCAGCGGCACGGACTGCACGCCGACGGCTTGAGCCAGCTGCGGGTTCGCGTCGATGTCGATCCGGGCCAGCAGGAACTTGCCTGCGAAGTCGGTCGAGAGCTTGGTCAGCACCTCGCCGAGCTCGGCTGCGCCCTGGGCCCGCGGGGACCAGAACTCGACGACCACCGGCACCTGCAGGGACCGCTCGATCACGTCGCTCTGGAACGTCGCCTCACTGACGTTCAGCACGTACGATCCCGCAGCGCCACCACTGGGTGCACCCGCGCCAGGCCCTGGGGCACCAGCAGGTGCTCCGGCCGGACGACGCAGGGCCGACAGATCGATCGCCCCGGGACGGGAGAAGTTGGACTGGCTCACCACTGTCCTCGCATTCCGCTCGCGCCCAGAGGGCGCCCACCGCGTACGTTCACAGGTCTATCCTCTCCGACGCTACTCAAGCGTTGGGCGCCCGGGTAGCCAGGAGTAGTCGGGCCAGGCCGCTCCGCGTCCCCGCGACCGCGATCCGGTCACCACCACGCAGGGGCCGGTCGTACGCCGGAGTCCAGTCCCAGGGCTCGCTGTCACGCTTGTGAGCGAGCACCCGGAGCCCACCGGCCTCATCCAGCTCACCGAGCCGCAGGCCGACCGAAACGGAGCCCGGCTCGACCGCCACCTCGGTCAGCAGCAGCACGCGCCGACCGGCCGGCACAGTGACCTGGCTGCGCCGGTTCGCCGCCGCAGCCGCGATGGCCGGGGCTACCAGCATCGACACCGAGCGACTGTGCCCCAGACCGAGCCGCCGCTCGACCCGCTGGGCCAGGTCGTGGTCGAACATCCGCATCGTGATCCGGGCGTCCGGATTGAGGTCCCGGACCACCATGGCGGACTCAAGGTTGGTGATGTCGCCATCTGTCAGCGCCAGCACGGACTGCGCGCGCTGCACGCCGGCCTGCCGCAGCGTCTCTTCATTGCTGCTGTCACCGATCACCACCGGGATCCGCAACCGATGCGCAGTCTGTACGCCGGGTGCGTCCTCGTCGTGCTCGACACCGACCACCGCGACGCCGCGCTCGGACAGGATCTCCAGCACGCGCGCACCGACCGTACCGAGGCCGCAGACGACCACATGGTTGCGTGGCCGACCACGGACGCCACCGATCACCCGGGACAGGCGCGCACCGATCAGCGAGTCGACGATGACCGCGGTCAGCAGCGCCACCAGCACGATGCCGGTCAGCTGCACGATCACTCCGGCCACCTTGGCCCATGGCGCGGCCTCGGAGAACTTGTCGTCCTCGATCCCGGCCGAGGTCACCGCACCGGCGACCAGGTAGAGCGCACGCAACCAGTCGATCTTGGCGATGTAGTGCGTCAGCACAGTCCCGACGATCACCAGCATGGCCATCACCGCAGCGATCCGCCGGACCCGACGATCCAGCACGTCGCTCAGGGCCATCAGCCACCCAGCCCGCCGTACGTCGCGAGTCCTCCAGACCGTGCGAATCCCAGTACCGAGGACGATGTCGCCACTCGGATCAGCGCTCACCTCTGGTAGCAGCACCGGAGTCGCGGAGGAGGTCGTGTCGGCCAGCACCGTCAGGTGGGGCTCACGGATCAGCTCAGCCTGGCCGGCGACCAGCCGCCGGTCACCGATCTCCAACCAGGTCAGCTCGTCGTCCTCCAGCGCATCCGCCACGAAGGCAGGCGCAGCCAGCGACGGACCGGAGATGACCACGCAGTCGCCGAGCAGGCTGTACATCTGCTTGCCCAGCCGCGGGTTGACCATCTGAACGATGATCCGCAGGCCTGGATCCATGTCGCGGGCAGTCAGCGCGGTGTGCACGTTGTGGACGTCATCGGTGTCCAGCAGTACCAGTGCTCGCGCAGTCGACGCCCCGCCGTCCTTGCCGTCGATGCCGGCCCGGCGCAGCAGCGACTCGCTGATCACCCGGACGCCCATCACGTGCGCGCCGAGCTCACTGATCCGGTCGTAGTGCCGCGACGCCGGGTTGACGATCGCCACGACCTGCTCGCCCGAACTCACCAGCTCGGTGACGACCCGCAGCATGGTCCGGTCCGAACCGCACACCACCACAGCACGACCGTCAGGTGGACCTGCCGCCGCCTGCACGCGGTTCGCCGTACCGGGCTCTGCCTGCCCTCCTTGCGAAGACAGTGCCTCTTCAGAAGCGGGCGGGCTCTCGGTATTCGCCCCACTCGTCCCGAAGAACGTGACAGATTTCCCCCATCGTGGCCTCCGCACGCGCCGCCTCCAGCATGGGCTCGATCAGGTTGCCAGTCCCCCTGGCCGCTTCGACAAGAGTCGCCAGCGTACGCCGTACCAGGTCCTCGTCGCGTCCGGACTTGCGCGCCGAAAGCACCCGGCACTGCTCGATCTCGACCTCGTGGCTGACCCGGAGGATCTCCAGCCCGCCGGAAACGGTCTCGGTGTGGGTGTTCACGCCGACGATCTTCTTCTCGCCCTTCTCGAGCTTCTGCTGGTACTCGAAGGCCGCGTCGGCGATCTCGGCCATGAACCAGCCGTCCTCGATCCCGCGCAGGATCCCGCCGGTCATCGTGCCGTCCGGGCTCAGCTCCTTGATCCGCGCGAAGATCTCCTCGGCCTCGGCCTCGATCTTGTCGGTGAGCGCCTCGACATACCAGGAGCCGCCGAGCGGGTCGGCGACGTTGGTGACGCCGATCTCCTCCATCAGCACCGACTGGGTGCGCAGCGCGATCTCGGCCGACTGGTCGCTCGGCAGCGCCAGCGTCTCGTCGAGCGCATTGGTGTGCAGCGAATTCGTCCCGCCGAGGACCGCAGCGAGAGCTTCAACAGCAGTCCGTACGACGTTCAGTGTCGGCTGCTGGGCGGTCAGCGAGACGCCTGCTGTCTGGGTGTGGAATCGCAGCCACTGGGCCTTGTCCGTCTTGGCGCCGTACACGTCGCGCATCCAGCGGGCCCAGATCCGGCGGCTCGCGCGGAACTTGGCGATCTCCTCGAAGAAGTCCAGATGGCTGTCGAAGAAGAACGACAGACCGGGCGCGAACACGTCGACGTCGAGACCACGGTCAAGGCCCAGTTCGACGTACCCGAAGCCGTCAGCGAGCGTGTACGCGAGCTCCTGGCCGGCCGTCGATCCCGCCTCCCGGATGTGATAGCCGGAGACGCTCAACGGCTTGTACGCCGGGATGTTCGCGGCGCAGTACTCCATCAGGTCGCCGATCAGGCGCAGGTGCGGCTCCGGCGGGAACAGCCACTCCTTCTGCGCGATGTACTCCTTGAAGATGTCGGTCTGCAGGGTGCCGTTGAGCTTGGAGATGTCCGCGCCCTGCCGCTCGGCCGCGACCAGATACATCACGAAGGCCGGGATGGCGGGGCCGGAGATCGTCATCGACGTCGTGACGTCCTCCAGCGGGATGCCCTTGAACAGCCGATCCATGTCGGCGGCCGAATCGATCGCGACACCGCAGTGGCCGACCTCGCCGAGTGCCTTCGGATCGTCGGAGTCCCGGCCCATCAGTGTCGGCATGTCGAAGGCGACGGACAGCCCGCCACCGCCGCCGTTCAGGATCATCTTGTAGCGCTCGTTGGTCTGCTCTGCGTTCCCGAAACCGGCGAACTGCCGGATCGTCCACGGCTTGCCGCGAAACCCGGTCGCATGCAGACCACGCGTGAACGGGAACTCCCCGGGCCAGCCGATCCGCTCCATCCGCGGATCCGTGGCGCCCTCGGGCGGTCCGTAGACGGGCTCGACCTCAGTGCCGGAGAGCGTCGTGAAGTCCGCCTTCCGCTTGCGTGCGGCGTCATACCTCTGCTGCCACCGGCTACGGCCGGCGGCGATCTGCTCGGCGTCCATGTGACCCAAAATACTTGGACGTCCAACTAATTCCAACCGCGCGGTGCCGGTTTCTTGTGAGGTCTGCCAGCTCTTCGTGAGCAGAGTTAGCTGAAGTCCCCGGCGTTCTGCCGCAACGGCTCCAGAACCGACCACAGCATCTTGAGCTGCTCATCGGTCAGCCCCTTGAGCGCAAAGTCGGCCTCGACCAGATCTGCCGTCGCCTGCTCGACCAGCTCGCGACCCTCCGCGGTGATCTCACACAGCACCGCGCGGCCGTCGTCCGGATGCGGAATCCGCAGCACCAGCCCGGCCGCCTCCAGCCGCCGCACGATCGACGTCACCGAGGTCGGATGCACCTGCAGCCGCTCGCCCATCTTCCCCAGCGGCAGCGACCCGCGCCGCGAGAACGTCAGCAGCACGAGCGCCTCGAACCGCGCGAACGTCAGCCCGTGCTTGCGGAGGATGTCATCCAGCTCACCGATCACGATCTGCTGCGCCCGCATCAGCGACGTGACCGCGCGCATCTGCTCGACCGCACCCCAGCGCTGACCCCACTGCCGCGACGCCTCGTCGATCGGATCGAACGGCAACGCCCGTCTCCTCGCCATGAACCGAAGAGTAACCCGACAATTGGAAGCACCATGACGACACACAAGAGCCACGACTTCCCGGAACTCGGCGGTGCCGCTCCCGCCGAGGTTCTGATCACGCTTCGGTTCCAGTGGTATTTCCGGCACGCAACCCGGGCTCGGATCATGTATCGGTCCCTCGGATCGGTGCAGGTGGTGGCCGCTGTGCTGATCGCAATCTCGGTCGCCGTCGACGCCCCACGCTGGCTCGCGCCGGTCCTCGGCGGGGTGATCGCGCTGTCCGAGGGACTCCGGACGCTCTTCGGATTCAAGGACACATATCCAACGTGGACGCGCACGGCGCAGCAGTTGCGCAACGAAGCCTGGCTGTACGCCGCCAAGGCCGGCCGGTACGCCGAAGCGTCCGATCCCGTGCAGTTGCTCGCCGAACGAGTGGTCGCGATCTGCGAAGAGGAAACCTCGGACTGGGAGGCCGCGCTCCGCGCCCGCACGGTGTGAGCTCGCACGGTGTGAGCTCGCACGGTGTGAACGGGGGCGAGCAAAAACTGTCGGCGGGATCTGGCAGGGTCTGCGCATGGGATTGTCAGCGGATTACTACCTCGAACAGCTCAAGGCCGAGTCCGACCGTCTGGGTGAGGTGGCGCGGCTAGGTCTGCAAGCGCCGGTGCCGAGCTGCCCCGGGTGGACAGTCGAGACCGTCGTCGCGCATGTCGCGCAGGTCTACCTGCACAAGATCGAGGTGCTTCGGCTCGGCGCCTTGCCGAAGCCCTGGCCGCCCGCGGGCCTCGACGAGCGCGACACCCTTGAGCTGTTCGACGAGGCGCGGGCCGCGATCGTGGTTGCGTTGGAGCAGGCCGGGACTGCCAAGCAGACCTGGACCTTCAACCCCAACGACAGTACGTCGGCGTTCTGGTTCCGGCGGATGGCGATGGAGACCGTTGTGCACCGGGTCGACGCCGAGCTCGCGCACGACGTGGTGACGCCGATCGCGGCCGAGCTTGCCCTGGACGGGATCGACGAACTGTTGTTCCCCAGCCTCGCCGGGCCGTGGTGGGAGGAAGGCGACACCAAGTTCCCGATCGACGCGACCCTGCGGATCACCTCCGAGGGCCGGTCGTGGACCATCGCTGCCGATGCCACCAGCATCACGGTGACTCAGGGCGCCGAGGGCGAAGCGGCCGCCGAGATCTTCGGTGACCCGGGCTCGGTCTACCTGTGGCTATGGGGCCGCACGAGCGATGACGCCATCCAGATCGCCGGCGCCGCGGACGTCGTACAGGCGTTTCGCGGGCGCCTCACGGAAGCAACTCAGTAGGGCTGTCCTGATGGCGAGGTGCTAGCGAACAGCTCAGTCGTCGGTCCAGTTCCCGCGGTCGCTGTTGAAGATCGACTTCGAGGCGGACGGCGCGGCGGTCGGCGCCGGGCGCGAGTGGTGCACCGGGGCCGAGGTCGTCGTGGTGACCTCCTGGGCCGAGTCCATCCCGATCGGGCCGGTGCCGTCGTCGTCGGAGTCCTCGTCGCTCTGCACGACATCGACGCTCGCCGAGGCCCGCAGGCCGGTCCGCTGGATGACGCGCTGGATGGTGAGGTCGCGGTCGTCGGGCCGGCTGACCCACTTGATCTCGCGGAAACCCTGATCCTGCGCGGCGGACTCGAAGACGAAGTGCCCGTAGCCGAGCATCCGGCCGATGATCGGCTTCTGCAGGGTGATGTCCAGGACCCGCGCGATCGGGGTGGTCGCGACGGTCTGCGAGAAGACGCCACGGATCCGCATCACCCGCATGTTCGTGACCACGAACCGGTCCCGGTGATGGGTCAGGAAGTTCCAGAAGGCATGGGTGAGCAGCACCAGCACGATCGCCAGCAGCACCGGCTGCCCACCGATCGGTGTGGTCGCCATCGCGATCAGCAACGCCGCCGCGAGCACGACCTCGAGCATCGGGACCGTGAAGACGATCCAGTGCTGCCGGACCTCGTCGATGACGACTTCGCCCTCGTCCGAGATGAGGTGCCGCCGCACCTTCGGATCGAACATCCGGAACAGGCCAATTCCGGCCATCCGCTCACTCCTCTGTCACGCGTCTGTGTGACCCCGCTAGCTGACCCACTGTGTGCCCCGTAGAGGGCAAGTGTCCCGCACGATCGCTCGTTACGGGACACTTATACGTGAGATCAGTTGAACAGCGCGGTCAGGAACGTGATGACGCTCCCGAACAGATCGCCGACGCCGGAGAAAGCGCCTCCCACCGCGTCCGCGGCGTTCGTCGGCTGCGTGAAAAGATAGAAGCCAGCAAAGGCGATGAGAGCCCAGATCAACAGCTTCTTCGGCATGTCACCACTCCTCGTTGCAACCACTGGGTCGACTGTGTTGTGAGTTTGTATCACGGACCGTCACGAATTGTCACTGACTGAACACAGCCCACCGCACAATGCTCACCAGCTACAAGCTCCATTGTGTAACGGATCCGGGGGCATGGCACCTGTCGGCGCGCCGCCGTGAGACGTGAATCGCACACAGTGACCGAATAGTGGCACATTTGCCCGAATACGGGACAGTAACCCTCAGTCTCGACCCCGATTACACGGTGTGACAAAAGCTGTTGGAATGTCGCAGTAGGGAGACCTAAATCACAGCGCAGCAATCAGTTCGTCGGCCGCGCTGTACGGATCGGTGTTCCCTTCGGCGACCTTCGCAGCCAGTACGTCGAGCCGCGCGTCCCCATGCAGATGCGCGAACCGCGCCCGCAACGTCGTCATCGCGATCGCCTCGATCTCGTCGCGGGCCCGGGATCGCCGCCGGTCGTCCAGGACGCCGTTGCCGCGCATCCAGGTCAGCCGGTCCTCGATCGCCGTGACGACCTCGTCGATGCCCTCGTTGCGCGACGCCACCGTCTTCAGGATCGGCGGCACCCACGCGCCCTCGGCCCGCTCGGCCAGCGCCAGCATGTTCCGCAGGTCGCGGGTGACGTTCTGGACGCCGTCCCGGTCGGCCTTGTTGACCACGTACAGGTCACCGACCTCGAGGATCCCGGCCTTGGCCGCCTGGATCCCGTCGCCCATCCCCGGCGCCAGCAGCACGATCGTGGTGTCGGCCATCCCGGCGATCTCAACCTCGGACTGCCCGACCCCGACCGTCTCCACGAACACCACGTCGAACCCGGCCGCATCCAGCACCCGCAACGCCTGCGGCGTCGACCACGACAGCCCGCCCAGGTGCCCACGAGACGCCATCGACCGGATGTAAACGCCCTTGTCCAGGGCGTGGTCCTGCATCCGCACGCGATCGCCCAGCAGTGCCCCACCGGAGAACGGCGATGACGGGTCGACCGCCAGGACGGCCACCCGCTTCCCAGTCCCCCGGTACGCCGTCACCAGCGCCGACGTGGACGTGGATTTGCCGACCCCCGGCGAGCCGGTGATTCCGACGATGTGCGCATGACCGGCGTACGGGGAGAGCGCAGCCATCACCTCGCGCAGCATCGGCGACTCGTCCTCGACCAGCGAGATCAGCCGGGCGACGGCCCGGGATTCTCCCTCCCGGGCGCGGTCGACCAGCTCAGCTACAGGCGGGGTGCGTCTAGGCATTACTCCACTCTCGAAATCAACGCCGTGCTACGCGAACAATCAGGGCGTCGCCCTGACCGCCGCCACCACACAGCGCGGCCGCACCAACGCCGCCGCCACGACGACCGAGCTCGAGCGCCAGGTGCAGCACCAGACGAGCGCCCGACATACCGATCGGGTGGCCGAGCGCGATCGCGCCGCCGTTCACGTTGACCTTGCCTGCGTCGACGCCGAGCTCGCTGGTCGACGCGATGCCGACGGAAGCGAACGCCTCGTTGATCTCGATCAGGTCGAGGTCGGACGCCTCGATGCCTTCCTTGCTGCACGCCTTCTTGATGGCGTTGGCCGGCTGGCTCTGCAGGGTCGAGTCCGGGCCGGCGACCGAGCCGTGGGCGCCGATCTCAGCGATCCAGGACAGGCCCAGCTCCTCGGCCTTCGCCTTGCTCATCACGACCACAGCGCAGCCGCCGTCGGAGATCTGCGAAGCCGAACCGGCCGTGATCGTGCCTTCCTTGCCGAACGCCGGACGCAACCGGGCCAGCGTCTCGGCCGACGTGTCGCCGCGAACGCCTTCGTCGCTGTCGATCACGACCGGGTCACCCTTGCGCTGCGGCACCTCGACCGGCACGACCTCGTCGGCGAAGACGCCGTTCTTCCACGCGGCCGCGGCCTGCTGGTGCGAACGAGCGCTGAACTCGTCCTGCTCCTGGCGGGTCATGGCGCCGTTGGCCTGCTCGGTGAGCGCACCCATCGGCCGGTCGGTGAACGCGTCCCACAGCCCGTCGTACGACATCGAGTCGACGAGCGTCGTGTCGCCGTACTTGAAGCCCTCACGGGACTTCGGCAGCAGATGCGGCGCGTTCGTCATCGACTCCATCCCGCCGGCGACGACGACGTCGTACTCGCCGGCGCGGATCAGTTGGTCGGCGAGCGCGATCGCGTTCAAGCCGGACAGACAGACCTTGTTGATGGTGATGGCCGGGACGCCCATCGGGATCCCGCCCTTGACCGCCGCCTGGCGGGCGGTGATCTGACCGCCGCCGGCCTGCAGTACCTGGCCCATGATCACGTACTCGACCTGATCCGGGGCAACCCCGGCCTTATCGAGTGCACCCTTGATCGCGAACCCACCGAGCTCGGCTCCGGTGAAGCCCTTGAGACCGCCCAGCAGCTTCCCGATCGGGGTGCGCGCGCCGGCCACGATGACGCTTTGGTTCCGCGTGTCAGACATATCGTCACGATACCTGCGGGAGTACTGGTACGTGCCTGTCGAACGGGTCACACGAACGACGTCTGGCCACGCCCCGGTCTTAGGGTTACGCGTATGGACGAGCTCTTCGAGGCAATCGATCACGTCGGCATCGCAGTCCCGGACTTCGACGCCGCCGTGCAGCACTACGTCGACGTGTTCGGCATGACGGTCGCGCACGAGGAGATCAACGAGGAGCAAGGCGTTCGCGAAGCGATGCTCTCGGTCGGCACCTCCGGCTCGTCGATCCAGTTGCTCGCACCGCTGTCGGATGCGTCGCCGATCGCCAAGTTCCTCGACAAGCGCGGCCCGGGCATCCAGCAGCTGGCCTATCGGGTCCGCGACATCGACCAGGTCTCCGCCGTCCTGCGCTCGCGCGGGGCCGAACTCCTGTACGACGAACCGCGCCGGGGTACCGCCGGGTCCCGGGTGAACTTCATCCACCCGAAGTCGGCCGGCGGCGTCCTGGTCGAGCTCGTCGAGCCGGTCGGCGAGAAGCAGCACTGAGGACCCCAGCTGTCTTGACGATCCCAGTGTTACGGGTGACCGACAGTCGGTGACGGCACGCTCTGTCCCCTTCAAAGTTGGATTTTGCGGACTACGCTGTCGGAGTGCTGAAGGACAGCGCCACCGACTCTCTGGACGGTGCGCCGACCGGTTTCCACCACGATGCCTTCGTCTACTTCGACGACGAGGAGTTCGTGCGACTGTCGGCCCCGTTCGTTCACGACGGCCTGGCAACGGATGCGGCGATCGTGGCGGTACTCCCGCCGGACCGCATCGCGATGTTGCGCGAGGCCCTCGGAGAATCCGCGGTACGGGTGCGTTTTATCGATATGACAGCGGTGGGGCGCAACCCGGCGCGGCTGATCCCTTTCTGGCGTGACCTGGTTGAGCAGTCGGGCCGCCTCTACGGTCTCAGCGAGTCTGTTTATCCAGGGCGCACGGCGGCCGAGTACGACGAGTCTCTGCTCCACGAGGGTCTGCTGGATCTCGCTTTTGCCGATGATCCTGCGTTTCGCCTGTGCTGTCCGTTCGCCGCGACCACGGGTATTGATCCGACTGCCCACCACTCCGGCGCGGAGGCGTTGGCCGAAAAAACCTTCCGTACGCCGCTGAACGACGTACCGGATCGGGCTGAGCGCTGGGAGTTCGGGCTGGCCGATCTCGGCGACGTCCGGAAGTGGGTGAACGGGCAGGCGTCGTCGCACGGGGTGTCGCGGGACCGGATGGACGACCTCGGGCTGGCGTTGCACGAGATCTGCACGAACAGCATCCGCTTCGGCGGCGGCCGCGGCGCACTGTCGGTCTGGATCGAGAACGGTTCGCTGATCTGCGACGTCGCCGACCACGGCCGGATCGACAATCTGCTCGTCGGCCGGGTGATGCCGCCACTGGACGGTCTCGGCGGCCGCGGTGTCTGGCTGGCCAACCAGCTCTGCGATCTGGCCCAGCTGCGATCGGGCGACGGTTTCACCCAGGTCCGGCTGTCCACGCGTCTGCGCTGAAGGGCTTGGGGTAAGACCACTGACAACGGTGGACTGGAAAAGTGACGGTGGTCTCACCGGCCCCGAACTGTGTCACAACGCACAGCCCCGGGGGCATACTCAGCGGTAACGTCCGCTCACCAGTCCGCTCCTTGCAGGAGGTACGACGTGAAGCAGATCCTCGATGCGATCCTCGCCGGCGACAGTGCGGCGGTAGGCGGGCTCGACGTACCCGACCACTACCGCGGCATCACCGTGCATGCCGATGACGTGGACATGTTCGAGGGTCTGGAGACGAAGGAGAAGGACCCGCGCAAGAGCCTGCATCTGGACGATGTCCCGACGCCTGAGCTCGGCCCGGGCGAGGCGCTGGTCGCGGTGATGGCAAGCGCGATCAACTACAACACGGTCTGGACGTCGATCTTCGAGCCGGTCTCGACGTTCTCGTTCCTCAAGCGGTACGGGAAGCTGTCGCCGCTGACCGCCCGCCACGACCTGCCGTACCACGTGGTCGGCTCCGACCTGGCCGGCGTCGTCCTGCGCACCGGTCCCGGCGTGAACGCCTGGAAGCCCGGTGACGAGGTCGTCGCGCACTGCCTGTCGGTCGAGCTGGAATCACCCGACGGCCACAACGACACGATGATGGACTCCGAGCAGCGGATCTGGGGTTTCGAGACCAACTTCGGCGGCCTCGCCGAGATCGCGCTCGTGAAGTCCAACCAGCTGATGCCGAAGCCCGCCCACCTCACGTGGGAGGAGGCCGCATCCCCCGGGCTGGTGAACAGTACGGCGTACCGGCAGCTCGTCTCGCCGAACGGCGCGAACATGAAGCAGGGCGACGTCGTACTGGTCTGGGGTGCGTCTGGCGGCCTCGGGTCGTATGCGACGCAGTTCGCCCTGAACGGTGGCGCACTCCCCGTCTGCGTGGTCTCGTCACCCGAGAAGGCCGAGATCTGCCGCGCGATGGGCGCGGAGCTGATCATCGACCGCTCCGCCGAGGGCTACAAGTTCTGGAAGGACCCGTCGACCCAGGACCCGAAGGAGTGGAAGCGCCTCGGCGCCCGCATCCGTGAACTGACCGGCGGCGACGACCCCGACATCGTCTTCGAGCACCCCGGCCGCGAGACCTTCGGCGCCTCGGTGTTCGTCGCCCGCAAGGGCGGCACGATCGTCACCTGCGCCTCGACGTCCGGCTACATGCACGAGTACGACAACCGCTACCTCTGGATGAACCTGAAGCGCATCGTCGGCTCGCACTTCGCCAACTACCGCGAAGCCTGGGAAGCCAACCGCCTGATCGCCAAAGGCATGGTGCACCCGACACTCAGCCGCGTCTACTCCCTCGAGGACACCGCCCAGGCCGCGTACGACGTCCACCACAACCTTCACCAGGGCAAGGTCGGCGTACTGACCCTGGCGCCCACCGAAGGCCTCGGCGTCCGCGACCCCGAGCTCCGCGCCAAGCACCAGCAGGCGATCGACCGCTTCCGCGATCGCTGAGTCGCGATCGCTGAGTCGCGATCGCTGAGCGGTTCATCTGTCCGGGGCCCGATTGGCTGGTCGGGGCTCTCGTCTGACAGGCTTAAGGTGGGGGATTCAGCTTGAGCCGCCTGAAGGGAAACTCAGGAATGCCTGACGAGTCGAGCCTGCCGTTCTTCGACCGCACTGCCACCGCGGCCGGAGGATTCCCGGTCAGTCGAAAGGGCTACGACAAGCAAGCCGTGGACGATTACGTCCGCGCCCTGGAGATGCAGCTTGTCGAGGTCCGCACGCGGGCCGACGAGCTGCAGGGCAGCGTTGCCCCGCTGCAACGGCAGCTCGAGGAGAACCGCCGCCAGCTAGAGGCCAGCGCCAACCCGTCGTACGCCGGTCTGGGTGACCGGGCCGCGCAGATCCTGCGGCTCGCCCAGGACCAGGCGCAGGAAGCGCTCGAGGAGGCTCGCCGCGAGGCCGAGGAGCTGCGGACGACTGCCACCAAGGAGGCCGCTGCCCAGCGCGCCACCGGCGAGCGGGAGGCGGAGGACATCCGCACGGTTGCGCTCAACGAGTCCGACAGCATTCGCCGTACGGCGGAAGGCGATGCGGCTGAGTTGCGTCGTACGGCGGAGACCGAGGGTTCCGAGGTGCTCGCGGCTGCTCGCCGGAAGGCCGAGCAGCTGACGCTCACCGCGGAGTCGCAGTCCAGCACGCTGAAGAACGGCGCGCTGCACGAGGCCGAGAAGATCCGCACCGCGATCCAGCGCGAGTCGGCCGCCCTGCGCGCCCGGCTGGCCGATGAGCGGGAGCAGCAGGCCAAGGAACTGGCGGACAAGCACCAGGCGATCGCGGCCGACACCGAGAACCTGACCACCCAGATGAAGGAGGCCGCCGAGGCCTCCGAGCGCCGGGTGGCCGAGGCGACCGAGCAGGCCCGCAAGATCCGCGCCGAGGCCGAGGAGTCCGCCGAGCGGACCCTGAGCCGGACCCGCCGCGAGGCCGAGCAGGTGCTGAGCACGGCCCGCACCCGCGCGGAGTCCGAGCTGGCCAACGCTGCCGACGAGGCCGAGCGTTCGCGCACGATCGTGGCCCGCGAGACCGAGCGGCTCGCCAAGCGCCGCGACGGCATCCTGACCCAGATCGCCGGCCTGAACGAGATCGCCAGCAACATCGCCCGCCAGGCGGCCGAGCTCGACTCCGAGACCGCGTCCGCCACGCCGTACGTGAATCCGTTCAGCCGTCCGGAGTCCCCGAGCACCGCCGGCCTGACCCCGGCCCCGGCTTCTCCTTCGACTTCTTCGGCCCCTTCGTCGACTCCTGACGGTGGCGCGAGCAGCTTCACGCCGTCGGCCGACGGCTATGCACCGACCGGTACGTCGCGTTCCACGGAGCGCCCGTTCGGCTCGCCGGAGTCCTCGTTCAGCTCGTCGGAGAAAGAGTCCACGGGTGACAGCCCGTTCGCGCCGAAGCCGCCGACCACCGGCAACGCTTTCGGCGCCGGTACGGCGGCCGCGGGGCCGGCGATTGATGACGCTGGCCCGTTCACCGGTTCGAGCCCGTTCGTGGGATCGGACGCAGGTCCGGCCCGGGTCGACGAGACCCGGATCGACTCGGGGCTGCGGGTGGACCCGGCGCTTGCCGACAAGCTGAGCAGCAAGTCCGCCGGTGGGCCGGCTGTTTCTGCTGCTGACGACGACGAGCCGGTCGACTCGACGAGGATCGACGAGTTCCGCCTGGATGACCTCACGGCGCCGCAGACTTCGGTGAACGACGAGAAGACGCGATCCCCGAAGGACACGATGTGACGCCATCCGGCGACGACAACTCGACAGCGACCCCCTCTGAGCAGGAGCTAGCCGCGGCCACCCGCGAGGCTCAAGCGGCCGCCGCGCACGCCGAAGCCGCGGCCGAGCACGCAGAGAAATCCGCTGGCGAGGCCGAGGAATCCGCTGATGAGGCGGACGACTCGGCTGACCAGGCCGACGGCTCCGCGACCAAGGCCGAACTGGCCGCCGTACAGGCTGCTGCCGCAGCGTCGGCGTCGGACGAGTCCGACGAACTGGCTGCCGGTCTCCTGATCGACGAGCGGCACCCTGACGAGGGCATGGGCCGTCCCGGCCCGCCGATCCAGCGATCGAACCCGTTCGTCTTCGGGTTCTTCGCGGCGCTCGGCGTACTGGTCGCGTGGGGGATGTGGAACGCCCTCGGTCACGCGCGGTCGGTGCTGATCCTGCTGGTGGTCTCGATGTTCATCGCGGTCGGCCTGAACCCGCTGGTCGAGTGGTTCATGCGCCGCGGCCTGAAGCGCGGCATGTCGGTCGCCGTCGTTTTCCTGCTGATGATCCTCGCCGTGGCCGGCGTCGGCTTCGCGATCGTCCCGGTCGTCACCGACCAGATCGACGGCCTGATCAAGAACGCCCCGCAATGGCTCGATCTGCTGCAGAAGTCGAAGACGCTCGACCGGCTCGACGAGAAGTATCACTACATCCAGAAGGCCCAGGAGTACATCCAGGACCCGGCGCTCGCCCAGAAGGCGTTCGGCGGCATCCTCGGCGTCGGCAAGGTCGTCGCGGGCGCGCTCTTCAACACCTTCACGATCCTCATCCTGACCCTGTACTTCCTGGCCTCCCTCCCCACCGTGAAGCGCGCGGCCTACAGCCTCGTCCCCCGCACCCGCCGCAACCGCGTCTCGATCCTCGGCGACGAGGTCCTCACCCGCGTCGGCGG
The DNA here is from genome assembly GCF_004349055.1 of Kribbella antibiotica. Lineage (GTDB taxonomy): Bacteria > Actinomycetota > Actinomycetes > Propionibacteriales > Kribbellaceae > Kribbella > Kribbella antibiotica. The sequence goes on along the minus strand of NZ_SMKX01000146.1, from coordinate 3,346 downwards.
CTACGTCAGCGGCCAGTTCACCGTCGCCCTGTGCGCCGGCGTCTTCATGTTCATCTTCCTGGAGATCGTCGGCCTGCGTGAGTACGCCGTCGCCCTCGCGATCGTCGTCATGTTCACCGCCTTCATCCCGATGGTCGGTGGCCTGATCGGCGTCGTCGTCGTCGCCCTGATCGGCTTCACCGACGGCCTCTGGGTAGGCCTTGCCTGCCTCATCTACGGCATCGTCTACCAGCAGATCGAGAACTACGTCGTAGCCCCCCGCATCATGCGCCGAGCCGTCGACATCCCCGGCGCCGTCACCGTCATCGCAGCCCTTCTGGGCGGTGCCCTCCTCGGCGTCGTCGGCGCCCTCCTGGCCATCCCGTCAGCCGCCGCCATCCTCCTGATCATCCGCGAAGTCTGGGTCCGCAAAGCCGACGCTTCCTGAGCAAGGCCGGGGATGGGCATCACTCGTCCCCGGCCGTCAGATTCCCTGCCGTCAGATTTCCCTCGCCCGTCAGAACGGCGGCGGATCCGAGGAACTGGTTCGCACAGCCGGCTGAGGTCGGCTGCGCTGAATCGGACCACGGGCCGGTGGGACTGTGGTGTAGCGGTGACCGGTCGGCGTGATCAGGGTGACCGAACCGTCTGGGTGGTTGTCGGTCTGCCAGCCCCAGTCGGGGGTGTCCTTGATGACGTGGTGGTACTCGCAGTACGGCGCCAGCCCGGCCAAACTCGTCGTACCGGAGACTGCGAACCGGGTGCCGTGGTCGCGGTCGCATTCCCGTGAGGCACGGTTGCAGCCTGGCCAGGCGCAGACCGGGTGTCGGGCGAGCAAGGTCTCGCTGACGAGCGAGCCGGGGTCGTGTCTGGTGGTTGAGGCTTCCAGAACGACTCCGTTGATGGGGTCGGTGAGGAGCCGCCGCCAGGTGCCGTCTTCGGCAATCCGACGGCCCATATCGGCAGGGATGGGCCCGTAGCCGGATAGCTCGCAGGGGTCGTCGTCCACACCAAGCAAGGTGCTCGCTGGGATGACTACCTCGATATGCGGACGTCTGCGGTGCTGGTCGGGCAGTCGTCGCCCGAGCCAGTCGAGGCCGTTGTGGAGCATGTGCTCGAAGACATCGGCCACTACATCTGCTCGCCGCTGCTCTGCTGTGCGCTGCTCGCGCTTTCGCTGCTGACCCGTGGACTTGCTGCTCGTATCGGCGCCGGCATTGGGATCGGCATCGGCATCGGCATCGGCATCGGCATCGGCATCGGCATCGGCATCGGCAAGATCATTGCCCACAGCATCATTTCGCACGGCGTCGTCGGCAGTTGTCCTGTTCGTATCGACCGGATCAGCGGCAGCGGGCCTGGGGGCAGCGTCAGCACTGGGGGCAGCATGAGCGATTGCTTCGGCATCGTTGGCGCGCTCGGCGTTGGCGGCGCGCTTGGCAAGGTCTGCCATCGCCTGGACAACAACCCAGATCTGCTGGATCTTGTCGGCCGTGTGAACGACCCACAAACCTGCCATGCCTCCGGCCAGAGGAACGATCTTGCAGGTGCGCTCGCGCACGGCGTCGCGGTGCTCGTCGGCTTGCTTCGCAGCGGCATGTTTGGCGACCTGCTGACGCAGAGACCTGCGCAGGTTGGCGTGGGTCTGGGACGACGCACGTCGCAGCACATGAGCCTCAACCTCCTGCGCCGACTTATCGGACAACGACCGGGTCGATTCCGAGATCGCTAATGCCCTCGACCATGACAATGCACCGGTCCGAAGCGCGGTATGAGTTGCAGCGAGCGGACCTGTCAGGTGCAGCGCGGTCTCGATATGCCGGACGGCGGTGTCTGCCGACAACTGCAGTGCGGCTCCGACCTCAGCAGCCCACGACCGCTCTGGGTCCACGGGACGACCGGTCGAATCGACTTGGGCCGGCCGCGGCATCTCGGCGTACTGGGCCTTGCGCTGCCGGAAGAACGACGCCATTGCAGCAGCCTTGATCGATTCGGCCCAGGAAGCCATCCTGGCCGCTGCCTTCATCAGCTCGATCAGTGCGGTCGGTGTCTGTGCCTGCGGCTGCACCGGCTCCAATGCCGCGGCGAGCTCACCACCCGGGGGCAGGAAAACCCAAGCTGGTGCGGTACGGCGCAGCATCTCCAGCTCCGCCTCATCCTGATCAACGCCGGCCCAGAGCTCCCACTCGAGCTCGTCCACCTTGTTCGCCTGGAACGGGACGTCGAGCAGGTCCTCCAGACTCAGAACCATCGGCCGGTCAGGGTCATCCGGGTCGTACAGATCGTCTGGCGGTGGCGAGTCCGGCGCATCGGGCCATTGCTCGGGCAGCGGATCGAGATCGGGCTGCCCGGCGAGATAGCCGGCGAGCAGCTCCTCGTCCGAAAGGCAGATCGATCGGGTTTCCATGGAGCAATATTAGAACACCCGTTCGATTGATCCAAATCGGGCAGGTTGCTCTGAGTGTGATGCCACAGGACAGCAGCGACGTTCTATGTCAGGACAGCGGTGACAGTTGGTGCGTCAGGACATCGGCGATGGTTGGGGTGAGGCGCCTCGGTCGTCGCGGTGATCTGCCGGCGGTGAGGGGTGTGATGCGGCCGGTAGTCCTTGATGGGGGCGTTTGGTGTTCTAGATGTGGTCGAAGGCGTCGACCTGGGTCTGCAGCTGTTTGTCGAGGATGTGGGTGGTACCTGATCCGTCGACATAGCCACGCTGCCCGTGGTCCAGCCACCCGACTCGTCCCGCGCGGTGACCGCGAGCACCTTGCCGGAGAAGACCGTGCTGGCGTTCGCAATCACGACCGGCAGCTTGGTCACGTCGTACGCATAACCCTGCTGGATGACTTCGGTTTTCCGTTCGACGGCCGCGCCGAGAAGTCGTCGCCCGATCGCAGCGCCCGGACGCCGACCACACCACCGACCACCACGATCACCACCACAGCCGCCACCGCCACAAACCGGGGCTTCTGTGCGCGGATTCTCCGATTCAGATCATCGTTAGCCATGTGGATCCTCCGTAGCGGATGATGCCTGCTTCATCGGAGGCGGGGCACAAGAATGACAAATTCTGCAGCAACCTGCAGAACATTGGCTTTACGGAGCAGGGAGTTTGGTGAGCTCCGGAGTCGGCGCCGAAGAGAACGCGGCGGCTCGGGGATAGCCGGCTAGGCAGCCTCGGGTGGTGAGAAGGGCTGTGTAGTAGTCGATGTGGCGGAAGCCGTGTTCGCCGCGGGCGAAAGGTTGATGGCGAATGGCGGAGATCCAGCGGTAGAAGGCTTCGTCGGGGATGGGGACATACAAGGTGGGGTGGAAGCCGTCCATGTCTTGCCAGTTCTCGGTGTGCAGGAGGGTGCGGACGGGGTGGCGC
>NZ_SMKX01000145.1 GCF_004349055.1 Kribbella antibiotica | reverse complement strand
TTGGCGTAGCACGCGACGAAGGAGCGGGCGTAGCCGACGCGGGGGAAGAGGCTCAGTACGACGAAGGCCCCCACTCGTGATGAGTGGGGGCCTTCGGGTGTTCAGGCGGCTGCGCCTCCGCCGGGACCGACGCCCGAGTCGAGGGCGATCGGCAGTGGCGGCGGTGCGCCGGTGATCTTGCGGCGGCGCCTCGAGCGGCCTTCGAGGTACTTGGCCAGCATCGACAGCAGCGAGCACAGGCCGATGTAGATGATCGCGGTGACGATGTACGTCGGGATGTACGGGAAGCCGTACTGCAACCGGCCGCCCATCTGCTTGGCGACGTACAGCAGTTCGGCGTAGGTGATGATGAATCCGAGCGCGGTGTCCTTCAGCAGCACGACCATCTGGGACACGATCGCCGGCAGCATCGCGCTGATCGCCTGCGGCAGCAGGACGAGGCGGACGACCTGGTTCTTGCGCAGACCGATCGCGTACGCCGCTTCGCGCTGCCCCTTCGGTACGGCGGCGATCCCGGCCCGGAAGATCTCCGCGAGTACCGAGCCGTTGTACAGCGTCAGACCGAACACGACCGCCCAGAACGGGCCGAGGCCCCAGTGGAACTGGATGTTCGCGTAGTAGAAGAAGAACATCAGGATCAGCAGCGGGATCGCCCGGAACAGCTCGACGACGTACGTCGCCGGCACCCGGACCCACTTGTGGTCGCTGATCCGCGCCGCGGCGAAGACTGCGCCGAACAGCAGCGCGAGTACGGCGGCCAGTCCGGCCGCCCGCAGCGTGTTGAGCAGACCGGTGAGCAGCTGCTCCTGGATCGACGAGTACTGGAACTGCTGCCACAGCCGGCCCTCGAACTGGCCATGGGTGTACAGCCGGTTGATCAGCCAGGCGGCCACGCCGACCAGCGCGAGCACCACGACGATGTTGGAGACCCGGTTGCGGGTCTTGCCGCGGGGGCCGGGAACCTCGTACAGCACCGAGCTCATCAGGCCACCGCCGTCCGTCGTTCGGCCCACCGCTGCAGGAACATCAGCGGGACAATGAGAATCAGGAAGCCGATCGCGATCCAGATCAGCGTGAGCAACTGGTTCTCGCTCCGCTCGGACATCGCGGCCGGAATGGAGCCGGCCTCGACGACCGAGAAGCCGGCCGCGATCGTGGTGTTCTTCAGCAGTGCGATGAACACGCTGGACAGCGGCGGGACGATGGCCCGGAACGCCTGCGGCAGCACGATCAGCGTCAGCACCTGGAAGAACGTCATACCGACGGCGCGGGCGGCCTCGGACTGACCGGGGGAGATGGTGTTGATGCCGGAGCGGACCACCTCGCAGACGAACGCCGAGGTGTAGATCGTCAGCGCGCCGACGGCCGTCCAGTACGGCGACGGCAGCGCCAGGTCCATCTTGGCCGCGCCGAAGAACAGGAAGGCGAAGACCAGCGTCAGCGGAGTGTTCCGAAAAGTGTTCACGTAGCCGGTGCCGACGGCGCGCAGCGCCGGGACCGGGGAGACGCGGAACGCACCCAGGACGGTGCCGAGCACCATGCTGAGCACGGCGGAGACCAGGAACAACCTGATCGTCAGCCAGAATCCGTCCCGGAACAGATCCCAGTTGTCGGTGAGAACCGAGAGCATCGCGACCTTCCTCGTACTTGGCCTCGTACAGAGCCCGGCCGCGGCGCCGATGAGGACGCCGCGGCCGGGGAGTTGATCAGTACTTCTCGAGAGCCGGCGGGGTGCCCGGCGAGCCGGACTTGCCCAGCGTCTCGTCGTAGATGGACTTCCAGGTGCCGTCGGTCGCGGACTTCTCCAGGATGGTGTTCACCTGGTCGCGCAGCGCCTTGTCGTCCTTCGGCAGGCCGATGCCGTACTTCTCGGTGCTGAAGGTCTTGCCGACGACCCGGAGCTGGTCCGGAGCGGTGGCCGCGTAGCCCTTGAGGATCGCGTCGTCGGTGGTGACGGCGTCGACCTTCTTGTCGAGCAGCTGCGAGACGCACTCGGAGTAGGTCTTGAACTCCGAGATGTTGCTGGCCTCGGTGAGCTTCTCGTCCTTGACCCGCTGGATCGGGGTCGAGCCGCTCGCGGAGCAGACCTTCTTGCCCATGAGGGCGGTCTTGCCGGCGTCCATCGAGGTGTCGGCCTTGTTCACCAGCAGGTCCTGACCGGCGACGAAGTACGGGCCGGCGAAGGAGACGAGCGCCTTGCGCTTGTCGGTGATCGAGTAGGTGCCGACGTAGTAGTCGATCTCACCGCCGCCGATCGCCGTCTCACGGTTGGCCGACGGGATCTCCTTGTACTCGATCTTGTCGGGGTCCAGGCCCAGACCGGCCGAGACCATCCGGGCGACCTCGATGTCGAAGCCGCAGCGCTTGCCGTCGGCATCCTTGTAGCCGAGGTTCGGCTGGTCGGCCTTGACGCCGACGATCAGGTTGCCGCGGGTCTTGATCTTGGCGAAGGCCGGGCTGCCCGCCACGTCCACACCGGAAGCGGTGGTGAACTTGTGCAGGGTGCCACAGGAGTCGGATGCGGCCTTGTTGCCGCCCCCTGCTGCTCCGGGCTCTTCCTTACCGCAGGCGGTCGCGGTCAGCGCGAGCGCCGCGACACCGAGGCCGGCGACGAGGTGACGCATTCTCATTCAGGTTCCCCTTTGATGTGTGGATTGCTGGGTACGGCCGCGGGCGGAAGTCAGTGCTTGAGGATCTTGCCCAGGAAGTCCTGAGCCCGCCGAGAGGTCGGGTTGGTGAAGAAGCTCTCCGGGTCGGCCTGCTCGACGATCTCGCCGTCGGCCATGAAGACCACCCGGTTCGCCGCGCTGCGGGCGAACCCCATCTCGTGCGTGACCACGACCATCGTCATCTGCTGCTTGGCGAGGTCGATCATCACCTCCAGGACCTCCTGGATCATCTCCGGGTCGAGCGCCGACGTGGGCTCGTCGAAGAGGATCACCTTGGGGTCCATCGCCAGCGCTCGCGCAATGGCGACGCGCTGCTGCTGGCCGCCGGACAGCTGCGCCGGGTACTTCGACGCCTGGCTGGCCACCCCTACTCGCTCCAGCAGTTCCAAGGCCCGCTTCTCGGCCTGCTTCGCGTCCATCTTGCGGACCTTCAGCGGGCCGAGCGTGACGTTCTGCAGGATCGTCTTGTGCGCGAACAGGTTGAAGGACTGGAACACCATGCCGACGTCGGCCCGCAGCGTCGCCAGGGACTTGCCCTCGCTCGGCAGCGGCTGGCCGTCCAGCTCGATGGTGCCCGAATCGATCGTCTCGAGCCGGTTGATCGCGCGGCAGAGCGTCGACTTGCCGGACCCGGACGGGCCGATCACCACGACGACCTCGCCCTTGGCGATGGACAGGTTGATGTCCTTCAGGACGTGCAGTTCGCCGAAATGTTTGTTGACGCCGGTGAGGGCCACCAGACCCGTTTGCGTCAAGGTGCCGGAATCGCTCATGGCCAGAACCTACTGGAGGCCGGGGTGCCGTCGCATCGTCGATCGGTTCCGTGGTGGTAACGATCTGCAATGAACCGGCGCGTATCGTGACTGAACCATCACGCTGAGCACGATCATGCGCGTGAGTGTCCGGAACCGGCCGACCCGCAGCAACCACCTGCAGGAAGTGCTAGCGCCGATGCCGGAGCCTGTACGGCGGCCTCCACATCTGCCAGCATCTTCGCCCGCACCGCCGGCCCGAGAACCCGTCCGCGGGTGACTACGGAGTGAATCCGCCGGGTGTTGCGGATATCGGTCAGCGGGTCCGCATCCAGTACGACGAGATCCGCGATCTTGCCCGCTTCGACGGTACCGAGATCGGCGCCGAGCCCGAGGAACCGTGCAGGCTCGGCAGTGGCGGCGTACAGGGCTTGTCTCGGGGTGGCGCCGGCGGTGACGAGTTGCTCGAGCTCGTCGTGCAGGGCGAAGCCGGGGACGCTGTACGGCGTTCCGGTGTCGGTGCCGGCCAGGATCGGTACGTCGTGCGCGAGCAGTTCGCGGACGAAGTGTTTGCGCCAAGCCCACATCTCGCGCTGGTGCGAGATTTCCTCGGCGGTGCGATTGGCGCCGTACAGGTTTTGGATGACGTAGTCGTAGGTGCCGATCGAGTCGGGGCTGAGGTACTTGGCCAGTTTCGGATCGAGGTGGGTGTAGTCGATCTGGTCGAGCACGCGGTGCATGGCCAGCGTCGGGGTCACCCGGGTGTTGTTGCGGCGCAGCGTGCCGAAGACGTCCGCGGCACGGGCCTTGCTGTAGGTGTTCGCGGCGATCCACTCGATGGGATGCATCTGGCGGAACCACGCGTTGTAGTCGCCGGTCTGCACGTTGATCTCGCTGATCATCCGCCGCACGTCGGCCTCGCGGGTCGAGACCGACAGGCCGAGCGAATGGATGTGTTCGATGCTGCGCTGACCGGCCTTGCTGACGTCCTTGGTGGTGACCTCGTCCGGCCCGTGGCCGTGCACGGTCAGGCCGAGTTTGCGAGCCTCGTCGATGATCGCGAAGTACGACGCCCGGTTCAGCCGCGAGTAGACCTTGACGAAATCGGCGCCCTCACCGTGCACCCGCCGTACGGCGGCGCGCGCCTCGGCGGGGGTGTCGACGACCAGGACGTGCAGCAGGTTCGGGTCCCACAGGGTCGGGTCGCCGTCGATGATCTGGCTGGCCACGACCATCCGCGGGCCGAGCAGGGTCCCGGCCTCGATCCGGTCCCGCCAGTCGTAGACGACCGGGTCCGTCGCAGCCATCTCACGAACGGTGGTCAATCCGTTGGCCAGATAGAGCGGGGGAGAGACGTGCTCATCCCCGAGGCTGTGGACATGCATGTCGGCCAGACCCGGTACGACGTACTTGCCGGTCGCGTCGATGACCGTCGTACCGCGGGGGATCGGCAACCGGCCGACCCCGACGATCCGGTCACCGGCGATCAGGACGGTCTGGTGTCGTTGGCGGCGACCGGTCGCGACGTCGATCACGGTGGCGCCGGTGAACGCGGTGAGGTTGCGCGGGGAGCCGAGCGCGGGGGTCGCGGTGAAGGATCCGGCGGCGATCACGGCGGCTCCGGCGGCGGTGCGGGCGAGGAACTGACGGCGGGAACTGTTCATGCCTCTCACTATTATCTGCCGCGCGACCGGCGTCAGGGGTGCAGCCCCGTCGGTCCCCGGTAGGGATTTGTCTACTTCGCGCCGTACTCTTGGTGACTGTTATGCGTACTTACGAGGTCCGCACCTATGGGTGCCAGATGAACGTCCACGACTCCGAGCGGCTGCGCGGCCTGATGGAGGACGCGGGCTATGTCCGCGCGTCGTCCGAGGACCAAGCTGATGTCGTGGTCTTCAACACGTGTGCCGTCCGGGAGAACGCCGACAACAAGCTGTACGGCAACCTCGGCCACCTGGCGCCGGTGAAGGCCAAGCGGCCCGGGATGCAGATCGCGGTCGGTGGCTGCCTGGCCCAGAAGGACAAGGCGACCATCACCAAGAAGGCGCCTTGGGTCGACGTCGTCTTCGGCACCCACAACATCGGCTCGCTGCCGGTGCTGCTGGAGCGCGCCCGGATCGCCGAGGAGTCGCAGGTCGAGATCCTCGAGTCGCTCGACGTGTTCCCGTCGACCCTGCCGACGCGGCGCGAGTCGGCGTACTCGGCCTGGGTTTCGGTCAGTGTCGGCTGCAACAACACCTGCACGTTCTGCATCGTCCCTGCGCTGCGCGGCCGCGAGAAGGACCGCCGCCCGGGTGACGTGCTCGCCGAGGTCGAGGCGCTCGTCGCCGAGGGCGTGCTCGAGGTGACGCTGCTCGGTCAAAACGTGAACTCGTACGGCGTGGAGTTCGGCGACCGCTACGCGTTCTCGAAGCTGCTGCGTGCCTGCGGGCAGATCGACGGGCTGGAGCGGGTTCGCTTCACCTCGCCGCACCCGCGCGACTTCACCGCCGACGTCATCGAGGCGATGGCCGAGACGCCAAATGTGATGCCCTCGCTGCACATGCCGATGCAGTCCGGTTCGGACCGCGTGCTGAAGGCAATGAAGCGCTCGTACCGTCGTGATCGCTACCTGCGCATTATCGAAGACGTGCGCGCCGCGATGCCGGAGGCGGCGATCACCACCGACATCATCGTCGGCTTCCCCGGTGAGACCGAAGAAGACTTCCAAGGCACCCTTGACGTCGTCCGCGAAGCTCGCTTCGCCGGCGCCTTCACCTTCCAGTACTCCAAACGCCCCGGTACGCCGGCGGAGTCGATGGAGGACCAGGTTCCGCGCGCCGTGGTGCAGGAACGCTACGAGCGGCTGGTCGCCCTGCAGGACGAGATGGCTTGGGCCGAGAGCAAGCGCATCGTCGGCCGATCCGTCGAGGTGCTCGTCGCTGAAGGCGAAGGCCGCAAGGACGCCGCCACGCACCGCCTGAGCGGTCGCGCCCGCGACAACCGCCTCGTCCACTTCGCCCTCCCGGAAGGTGTCGAGGCCCCCCGTCCAGGAGACCTCGCCACCGTCGAGGTCACCTACGCGGCCCCGCACCACCTGGTCGCCGACACCTTCGGCTCCATCCGCCGCACCCGCGCCGGCGACGCCTGGGAACGCCTCCAGGACGCGCCGCCCGCTTCGGCGCCCCCCGGCGTCCTGCTCGGCATGCCCACCATCGGCGCCAAACCCCTCGAGCCCGCGGTCGGCGGCTGCTCGATCGCATGACCTTGCTCCCGCCCGACGCCGAACCCTTCGCGGCTGGGCGGGATGCGGATGTCTACGCGCTGGACGACGACTGGGTCGTCCGGCGATACCGGGACGGCTATCCGGTGCGCGACGAGGCCGACTTCATGCGGCACGTGGCGAAGTTCGGTTACCCGGTGCCCGCCGTACGGGAGATCGACGGCGCCGACATGGTGATCGAGCGGCTCACCGGTCCTACGCTGGCCGACGCTGCGATCGCCGGTGACCTCGATGCGATGCGGCTGGGGGAGTTGCACGCAGACCTGCACCGTCGCCTGCACGCGATCCCCGCCCCGAGCGGCACCCCGGGGCTCGTGGTTGTCCACGGCGACCTGCACCCGTACAACGTGATCGCCACCGACGCCGGCCCGATCGTCATCGACTGGCGCAACGCCGAAGAGGGCACCGCCGAGTTCGACATCGCCATGACTGCGGTCATCTTCGCCCAGGTAGCCCTCGACCCCGCGTGGGCCGGCCTCTCCCCGCTGCTGCGCGAAGCCCTCGCCGCCTACCTGGCGAACTCGATCGACCCAACCCCGGGCCTCCGCGCCGCATTAGATGCCCGCAGCAACAACATCACCCTCACCGCCGCCGAAAAAGCGCTCCTCCCAGCCCAGGAAGCGCTCATCCGCAGCCTGCTCTGATCGGCAAGCGGACCTGCATCACCCACTAACCTCGTTCCAAGCCGCTGTTCCACGCTCAGCTGAGCGTGGCCGGGCCAGTCCGGGCGACGTTAGTGGGTGATGGGCGTCCGTCTAGGCGTTCAAGAACTGCGACGGCTTCAGCGCGCGACTCACGATCCGCACCTCACCGATGTGCCCGGCGAACCCCTGGTCGACGGTGTTGTCATAGTGACCGGCGCCGATCAGCCACGGCTTGCCAACGGTCGCCAGGCCGCTCGACGGCGTCGCGGGATTCCGCAGCAGCTCCGACGAGTCGACGTACACAGTGCTGTGCCGTCCATCGTTCACGATCGCGAGATGGAACCACTGCCCGGCGACCTGCTCGTGGCCCCAGTTGGTGAACGTGGTGTTGCGATCCAGCGGGTAGACCGCCCACTGCACCTGCCGTCCCCCCGAGAATCCGAGCTTGACCACCGGCTCGTCCGGATCGTCGCCCGTCTTACCGGCATCCCGCCCGGTCCCGAGCCGCGAGATCAGCCCTTCCCATGAATGATCCTGACCGTCGTCCGCCAGCTTCACGAACGCCTCGATCGTGTACCCACCGCGGAAGGTCGCCTTGTTGAGCGGCGCGTTGTCAGCCGTCTTCAGGTACCCGCCGCGCGCCGGATTCTTCCCACCCGGGAACATCCAGCTCGCGTGCCCCGGCTGCTCCGGGTGGAACTCCGCCGACGTGCTTGGCGCGTCCCCGCCCAGTTGCACGCGCGTCAGATGATTCCCCTGACCAGACTGGTCAACGACCTGCCCACTCACCGGCCCGTCGAAGCGCCAGTACGCCGCCGTCCCCGGAATCACGAGTTGTTTCGCTGGCCGCGCCGGGCGCACCGCCACCGGCGCAAACCCCGCGAACCGCTTCTCGAAGTCGATCGGAACACTGAACCGATTGACGTCGTCGGTCAGCTCGATCTCGCCCTCGGCCAGCTCATTGCGCCGAGCCGGGTCCTGTCCGAGGACCCACGGCGCGATCGTCTCGACATCGATCGTGTTCCGCGCCAGGTCGAAGTGATACAGCCGAACCATCCCGGAACCGCCGTAGTACCGGTCCTGGTAGTTGGCCAGATGCAAATGCACGTCATGCCCGGCCGCGTTCTGCCGCGTGAGCCGCCCGGACGGCCAGAAGTGCCCGTTGAGCGTGAGGAAGATCTGGTCGTTGCCCTTCACCAGTTGATCCCACACCCGGTTGCCGTGATCGCTCAGCTCGGCGACGCCACCATCGGCGTACACGAGCTCGTGCGTCGTCAGGATCACCGGCAGCTTCGGATGCGCCGCGATGACGGACCGCGCCCACGCGAAGCTCGCGTCCGACGGCCGCCAATCCATTGCCAGCAGCAACCACTGCCGCCCGGCCGCGCGGAACACGTGGTACGAGTTGTACCCGTTCGCCGTCGAACCGCCGTACGTCGCCATCCGCCGGAACCGCTGCGGCCCGAACGTCCGCAGGTACGGCGTATCGCCGCGACTGTCGTCCTTCGACCCGTCGATGTCGTGGTTCCCGGCGAGCACCGAATACGGCATCCGCGCCCGATCCAGCACCTTGAACACCGGATCCGCCTGCGCGAACTCACTCGCCAGCGCGTTTTCCACGACATCACCCAGATGCGCCACGAACACCAGGTTCTCCGCCGACCGCTGCTCGACCAGATACTCGAACGTCGCCGTCAGCGGCGCCGAGTCCCCCCGATCCTGGTCGAACTGATACTGCGTGTCCGGTACGACGGCCACCGTGAACCGCGGGTGTTCGGTATCAACCCGCCCCCCGTACGACGACGTGCCGGCCACCGCCTCGCCGCCGTTCAGCGCGCCACCCGCAACCACGGCCCCCGCCCCAAGCGCTCCCGCCTGCAACAGCCGCCGCCGACTCGTTCCGTCATTCATTGCCGCCTCCAGCTCGCTACCTGACTCCGCAGCGAACACTAAACCGCAGCAACCAAACAACAATGAACGCACCCAAAACCCTGGACCAACGCACACCGAGTCACCAAAGCGAACTCAGTGGAATCCCTCCGCGATCACCGCAGGGAGCCCGCTGTCGATCCCCGCCAGCACCCGCGCCTCATGCGGAACCGTCGGATCCGGCAACTTGTCCAGCGCGAACCACTCCAGCCCCGCAGCCTTCCCCGGCTCCATCAACTGCGGCTCACCCGTCCACCGCGACGTCGTGAAGAAGAAGTCCACCCGCTCATCAATCGGATCCCCGTTCCCGCCCGTCCGATGCATCGCGGTCACCGGCACCAGGTCCTCCGGCGCGATCTCCACCCCCACCTCTTCCCGCACCTCCCGCACCGCGGCCTCCAGCACCGACTCTTCAGCCTCGACATGCCCCGCCGGCACCGCCCAATACCCATCCATATAACCGGTATTGGCCCGCAACATCATCAACACCTCGTCCCCCCGCCGCAACACCACATAAGCCGCCGGTACCACCCGAAACCGATCCATCCCCCGACCCTAACCACCCCCACCGACACCCACCCCGCGCACCACCTCAGCTCAGGCTCCGCGCGTAAACGCTCACTTTGAGCACAACCCCCGACTTTGAGTACCCATCAACCGTTTCGCCGGGCTCCGCGTGGTTGGTGCGTACACAAAGATGCGCTGCGTGCTCAAAGATGCGCCGGGCGCCCAAAGGTGGGTCGGCCGCTCTTTGGGCGCGAACGCTCACTTTGGGCACAACCCCCGACTTTGAGTACTCATCAACCGTTTAGACGGGCTCCGCGTGGTTGGTACGTACACAAAGATGCGCTGCGTGCTCAAAGGGGGGCGGCCTTCGGGCGCGGCCTACCCTGCTGGGATGGGTTACATCGAGCGGATGCGACGGCTGGTCGGGCACGAAACCTTGACGGGCGCGGCTGTCGGCGTACTGGTCTGGAACGACGGACAGGTCCTGTTGCAGCAGCGGTCCGACGACCGCACCTGGTGCATCCCCGGCGGCGGTGTCGAGCCGGGGGAGCACCTTGAGGACGCCGCTCGCCGCGAACTCCACGAGGAGACCGGCCTAACGGCCGAGGGCCTGACGCTTTTGTCGGCCCGCTCCGGCCCCGACTGCTTCATCGTCTACCCGAACGGCGATCAGGTGCAGACGATCTCCCTCACCTACCGAGCCGAATCCTGGTCCGGCGACCTCAACCCCGCCAACGACGAAACCCTCGCCCTGGCATTCGTCAACCCCCAGGCGCTCCCACCCATGAACCCCTACAACCAAGCCCTCTTCAACCACCTCAAAGCAGCGGGGCACCTAGCGCGATGAACCGGAGGCCGTCATCGTGGCGGCCACTCCGCAGCCAGTGGGCGAGGGCGACCCGCGCAGTTGGCGGCATCTCCAGCTCGGCCGGATCCATCGTGAGGTCAAACCACCGCAGATCGCCCTCCGCACACGACGAAGGAACCCGTACGTCGCGCCCCAGCGCAGCCGTGAAGTAGTACGTATGCCGGAGTTCCGCGCCCGTGTCCCGCAACGACACGTACCGCAGCGCAAGCCCTGAGATCTGGTCCGCGCCAACCCCGATCTCCTCTTCCAGTTCCCGTACGACGCCGGCCGCCGGGTCGCTCATTTCATCGGGTTCGAGATGGCCGCCGATCCCGACCCAGGAGTTGGCGATCGCCCGGGACCCACGGCGATACAGCAGCAGCACCTGGTCGTCACGTACGAGGAACAACGACGTCATCAACCGGCTGGATCTCATCGGCTTCCTCCCGGAACGACGAAAGGGCCGCGAGCGTGATGCTCGCGGCCCTTCATGAAAGACGTGATCAAGCAGGCTTGTTCGCGTCCGGGATGTCGTCGTTCTGGCCGTCGAGGCCATCGAGGCCGTCCTTGGCCTTGTCGATACCCTGGTCGATCTTGTCGCCGTACTTGCCACCGGTCTTCTCGTCGACCAAGTCACCGGCCTTGTCCAGACCCGCGCCGACCTTGTCGCCGTGCTGATCGACGAGGTCGCCGGCCTTGTCCTTCAGGTCCTCGGCCTTGTCCTTGAACTTGTCGAAGATGCCCATCTCAGGGGCTCCCATTCCTGCGTAGTGAACTGCTTACTGACAGCTAGCGGTAGATGATTACACCAACCGGGCCTGAACTCCTAGGACCGCCGCGAACTGTCGGACAGGAATTCAGCGGTTGTTACTCGACGTCGCCGCCGGAGTCCTGACTTCCGCCACCCGATTCGACATCGCCGCCCGACTCCACGTCGCCGCCGGACTCGACATCCCCACCACTGCGCTCGACATCGCCACCACTCTTCTTGAGCTCGACGTCACCGCCGCTGCGCTTGGCAGCGTCCAGCTCGTCGTCCCCCAGGCCCAACGCGTCCTTGGCCGCGTCGGACTCTCCCTCGAACGGATTCGTCACAGCTACTTTCCTCCCGTAATCCGGTGTTGCCAACTGCCTGCAGGTCTACCTGCCGCAGAGGGTCATCCACAAGGTCACCCCCGGCCTCTTGGCACAGACTTGAAATCGCTCCCGTGGACCCCTGCAGAAGGCCGGGCGCAAAAACTGTCACACTGGAGCGATGGCCGAACCACTCGTCGTCGCGGTCGTCGGCCCTACAGCGGCCGGCAAGTCCGACCTGTCCGTTGCCCTGTGCAAGCGCCTGGGCGGCGAAGTCGTGAACGCGGACGCGATGCAGGTCTACCGCGGCCTGGACATCGGTACGGCGAAGATCACGCCGGCCGAGCGTTCCGGCGTACCGCATCATCTGCTCGACATTCTCGATGTGACCGAGACCGCGACCGTGGCCGAGTTCCAGCACCTCGCCCGGACTGCCATCGACGATTGCACGAAGAGGCAGGTGGTTCCGGTCCTGGCCGGAGGGTCCGCGCTCTACGTCCGTGCGATCCTCGACGACTTCACCTTCCCCGGCACCGACCCCGCCGTACGGGAGCGTTTGGAAGCCGAACTGGAAGACGTCGGGTCCGGCGCTCTCCACCAGAAGCTCATCAAGAAAGACCCCAAAGCGGCAGCCCAGATTCTCCCCAGCAACGGCCGCCGGATCGTCCGGGCCCTCGAGGTCGTCGAGATCACCGGCGCGCCGTACAGCGCCACACTTCCCGACCACCGCTACGTCTACCAAGGCGCCGTACAGATCGGTCTCGATGTCCCGCGCCCCGAGCTCGATGAGCGGATCGGCCGTCGAGTGGACCGCATGTTCGAGGAAGGTTTCGTCGACGAGGTCCGCGAGCTCCTCAACCACGGTCTCCTCGAAGGCCGCACCGCGAATCGCGCCCTCGGCTACTCCCAGGTGATCGCGTTGCTGAACGGCGAGATCGACGAAGCCGAGGCCCGCGAGCGGACGGCGCAGTCGACGCGGAGGTTCGCGCGCCGCCAGGATTCCTGGTTCCGCAAGGATCCGCGGATCACCTGGCTCCGGTACGACGATTCCGCCCTGCTGGACAAGGCGATCGATGTCCTGGCTGTAGGCAACCGAATGGGTGCCGACGGCGTAGATGGGGTAGAAATCGCCCCCACTGGATCCTCGGACCGAGGCGGGGCTGTCGATGCGAGGGGGTGACCGTGAGGCGGAGTTCCGTGAGTATCTACTCGCGGATCGCACCCGACTGATGCGAACGGCGCTGTTGCTGACCGCGGGGGATTCGTACACCGCGGAGGATCTGGTCCAGACCGCCTGTACTCGGGTCTACGTGCACTGGCACCGGATCCGGCATGAAGGCGCCGGGCCGTACGCGCACCGCATTCTGGTGAACGCGTTCCTCGACGAGCGCCGCCGGGCCGGCCGCCACCCTGAGGTGGTGACCGCCGACACGCTCGAGCCGAGACTGGCCGACGAGACCGATCCGGCGGACACGATCGCCGTCCGCCGGGCGTTGCTGGAGCTCGCGCCCCGCCAGCGCGCGGTCCTGGTACTGCGCTATTTCCAGGATCTCGATGTTGCGACGTGTGCGCGGATCCTGGAGTGCACGGAGGGAACGGTGAAGAGCCAAACCGCCAAGGCTCTCAAGCGTTTGAAGGACCTGATGACCGACGAACAGCCGGATCAGGCAACGGGGAGTGGCTGACGTCCCGTCCGGACCACAAGAATCTGGATGGGGAGGAGAGACGGAGCAGTGGACGAGGTCAAGAAGTTGCTGGAGGGATTCGCCGATGGAGCGGCCACGGGGCTGCCGCCGGCGGATATCGACGCGGATGTCGCGCGCGGGCGGCGGGCACTGCGCCGGATCAAGCGGCGCCGCCGGGTGACCGGGGTGCTGTGCGTGGCCGCGGCGTCGGCCGCCGTGCTCGCGTTCGGCAATCAGGTGAAGTGGTGGGGGAGCGGCAATGCGCCGGTCGCCGGCGGGGCGAGCGAGCCGTCGACCTCAGTACCGGCTCCGGCCGGATCGACCGATCCGAGCGCGAAGGTCGCTGACGGCACGATGTCGCTGTACTCCGGTGGCGTCGAGCTCGCCGCCAACCAGCAGTCCTGGAACACGATCGGCTGCACGCTCGCTCCGGTGGGCTGGGCCCCCGAGAAGCCGATCGCTGCCAGTCGGGTCGTGCTGGCGCAGCCCGAGATGCGGACGGCTGAGGTCGCCACGAAGGTGGTGATCGAGCGCCGCGCGGCCGCGCTGAGCCTGGATACGGTGCGGGTGGTCACCTCGGAGGGCAAGACGTTCCACTTCGGGACGCTGGCCGGGCGGCCTGCCGGCCAGGTGAAGCTGGCCGATCAGTGGCTCGTGGTCGAGGCTCCAACGGGCGGCCAAGCCTGGAACGACGACACTCTGCGCCGCTTCCTGGGGTCCTGCACGATCAACTGATCCGGCAACTGATCTGGGCCGGATCCGCCTTTTGACTGGCGCCCGGGGCGAGTTCGGGATAGGCAAGGGCTGTTCCCTGCCGCCTGAGCTCTTGGAGACCCGGTGAAGAAGCTGGTCGCGTCGTTATCCGCGAGTGCTCTCGTCCTGTCCGGATTCGGTCTGAGCGGCGCCGCCGCCGCCAACCCACCAAAGCCGTCACCGAAGCCATCCCCGGAGCTGTCGCACGACGCGACGCCGAGCCGGACGAAGTACCCAACAGCCATCGGGTACGGCGGTGCTGTCGCCTCGGTCGACCCCGATGCGACGAAGATCGGCCTGGACGTCTTGCGCCGGGGCGGTAACGCGGTCGACGCCGCCGTGGCGACCGCCGCGGGTCTCGGCGTCACCGAGCCGTACTCCGCCGGTGTCGGCGGTGGCGGCTACTTCGTCTACTACAACGCCAAGCAGCGCAAGGTGCTGACGATCGACGGCCGCGAAACCGCACCGGCCGCGATGCCGTCGAACGCGTTCATCGACCCCGCGACAGGAGCGCCGTACAAGTTCTTCCCGGATCTGGTCACGTCTGGGGTTTCCGTCGGCATCCCCGGTACGCCGGCCACGTGGGACCGCGCATTGCGGCAGTGGGGCACGTTGTCGCTGGGCAAGGCACTGAAGCCGGCCGCCGATCTGGCGCAGAACGGCTTCGTTGTCGACACGACGTTCCGCAGCCAGACGCTGGACAACAAGGCGCGGTTCTCGGCGATCACGCCGACCGCGAAGCTGTTCCTGCCTGGTGGTGACGCGCCGCAGGTCGGGACGGTCTTCAAGAACCCCGAGCTGGCCGACACGTACCGCCTGCTGGGCACGAAGGGCCTGCCGGCCTTCTACGGCGGCAAACTCGCCGGTGAGATCGAGGCCGCGGTCAAGAACCCGCCGAAGGCGCCGGGCGCGACCCTGCCGGTCATGCCGGGTCACCTGACCACGGCGGATCTTGCGAAGTACAAGGTGATCGACCGCGCCCCGACCAAGGTCCGGTACGACGGCGTGGATGTCTACGGCATGGCGCCGTCCTCGTCCGGTGGCACCACGGTCGGGGAGGCGCTGAACATCCTCGCGCCATTGCAACTGAGCAAGCAGTCGACCCCGCAGGCGCTGCACAGCTACCTCGAGGCATCGGCGCTCTCCTTCGCGGACCGCGGCGCCTATGTCGGCGATCCGGCCTTCATCAACGTGCCGACGAACGAGCTGTTGTCGCGCGGCTTCGGTGCTGAGCGCTCCTGCCAGATCGACCCGGCCAAGGCCTCGGTCAAGCCGCTCCAGCCGGGTGTGCCGGACGGCAAGTACGAGGCCTGTGGCGGAACGACCCGGACCGAGGAAGGCCCGGACACCGAGGGCCTTTCGACCACGCATCTCGTGGCCGCGGACAAGTGGGGCAACGTTGTTTCGTACACGCTGACCATCGAGCAGACCGGCGGCAGCGGCATCACCGTTCCGGGCCGTGGCTTCCTGCTGAACAACGAGCTCACCGACTTCTCCGCTGTCTACAACGCCGCTGACCCGAACCGCATCCAGCCGCTGAAGCGGCCGCGCTCATCGATGTCGCCGACGATCGTGCTGCGCGACGGCAAGCCGTTCCTGGCCCTCGGCTCGCCCGGCGGATCGACCATCATCACCACCGTCCTGCAGACGCTGACGAACCGCCTCGACCGCAACATGACGCTGCCCGAGGCAGTGGCCGCACCTCGCGCCTCCCAGCGCAACACCGCCGCCGTCACCGCCGAGCCCGCGTTCATCGACGCCTACGGCGCCGCGCTGAAGCCCTACGGCCACACGCTCGTCCCGGCCGGTGACGCCCTCACCTCAGCCGCCGAAATCGGCGCCGTGGCCGCCCTCGAGTTCCTCCCCAACGGCGGCTACCTCGCCGCCGCCGAACCCGTCCGCCGAGGCGGCGGCTCCGCCGGCACCGTCCACCAACTCTGGCCCACCACCCGCTGACGAACCGGACCGCCCTCACTCACCAAGTGGCTGCGACAAGAGTTTCCGCGCTCGCCTGAGCGTGCGGGACTAGGCGCGGGACAGGTTGGTGAGTGTTGGCGGTCCGCCTCGAAGCAGTCGCACCGCGCTCAAGGCCGCGCCCGCTGAACACGCGTCTTCGGTACGGCGGTGCTGGGGATTGTTCCAGGTGCCCAAAGAGCAGCCGACCCACCTTTGGGCACGCGGCGCATCTTTGGGCACGTGGCGCATCTTTGGGTACGCACCAACCATCCAGACCGCGGCACGATGGTTGGCAGGTACCCAAAGTCGCACTCCGCCCCCAAAGAGCAGCCGACCCACCATTGGGCACGCGACCCACCTTTGGGCACGTGGCGCATCTTTGGGTATCCACCAACCATGCGGAGCGCGTCGAAATGGTTGATGGGTGCTCAAAGTGCGTCGGTACGGCGGAGCTGGGAGCGCGCGGACTAGACAGCTCGGATGCTAGATAGTCCGCAGGATGGCGGCGACCAGGGCGGCTCGTTCCGTCAGGGTCGCCGCGATTGCTTGTTCGTGGACTGCGTGGGCGCCCTTGCCGACCGGGCCGAGGCCGTCGAGGGTGGGGAGGCCTAGCCAGCCGGTCAGGTTGGTGTCCGCGGCACCTGCGGCGGCCGCACCGCCCACCTGCTGACCGATCTCCGCCCCGGCCGCAGCGACCTTCGCCAGCAGCTCATCGGTGGCAGGGGAGGGCTGCCAGGCCGGCCGGTTCGACATCACCTTCACCTCGACCACGGCCCCATCACGCACAGCAGGCAGCGCTGTCACAGCAGCCAGTACGGCGGCCTCGGTCTCAGGGTCGACGAAGCGGAACCCGACATCGGACCACGCCGAACCGGCGACCACGTTCGTCCGCCCGCCGCCCTCGATCGTGCCTACGTTGCACAGAACATGGTTGTGCTGGGCAACGACCTTACGAACCGCGATCAGCTGGTCGACGAGCTCGTCGATCGCCGAGATACCGCTCTCTGGGTCGAGCGCCGCATGCGCTTCCCGCCCGGTGACGGTGATCCGGATCCGCGTGCTGCCCCAGCGCGAGGTCTTCAGATCGCCGTTCGGATGCGGGGGCTCAAGCCCGAACACCGCGACCACGCCAGCGGATTCCGCCTTCACCAACTCCCGCGCAGTCGGCGAACCGACCTCCTCGTCCGCGACCACGATCACCCGTACCGGCCGATGATCCGCCTCAGAAACAGCTCCGAGAGCGCTCTCCAGGATCACCAGCCCGCCCTTCATGTCGAACACCCCCGGTCCGTGGATCACCCCGTCCTCGACCCGCCACGGCATCGCGCCGGCTAGCTGCCCGACCGGCCACACGGTGTCGTGGTGCGCGAGGAAGAGCACCGGAGCGGCATCAGAGAGCGCTCCCCGGCCGGGGAAATCGGCGACCACGTGATCCCCGGTCGCCGCCGCGACTCGGCGAGCAGTGCCCCCGAGTTCGGCGTACCGGTGCACGAGGCGGTCGGCGAACGCGTTCAGCGCGGGCGCATCGCCGGTCGGCGTCTCGTCTTCGACGTAGCTGCGCAGGCGGTCCATCATGAGCGGCAGGTTCATAAATACGGAACGTATCACCATTCGGTCGAGGATTGACTCCCGCGGTAGGAGCGAGTTCTACTCAGACGACGGACATGATCCGTTCCGTATCTTCGAGAGGGGCGCGCCGTGTCCGACGACTTCCGAGCGGTCTCACTGGACACCCCGGCGCAGTACGCCGACGCTGCCGCGCTGTACCGCGAGGTGTTCGGCTACCAAGAGCCGGACCACGGCCTGAATCCGCGCCTGCTCGCCGCCCTCGCCAAGAACGGCGGCTCCACGATCGGCATCCTGGACGCGACCGACCGCCTGGTCGCCTTCGCCTACGGCTTCCCGGGAACATCGAAGAGCGCTCTCTACCACTACTCCCAGTCAGCCGTCGTCGCCGCCGACCTGCAAGGCCGCGGCCTCGGCCGGATGCTCAAGTACGCCCAGCGCGACGTCGCCCTGGCCAGCGGCATGACTCACATGCGCTGGACCTACGACCCGTTCCAGGTCCGCAACGCGCACTTCAATCTCAACGTTCTCGGCGCCCAAGCCCGCTGGTACGCCCCGGATCTCTACGGCCCCGGCACCGACCGCCTGGTCGTCGACTGGAACCTCACCCAAGAGTCGTCCGCCGGCCGCGCTCCTGTCGCTGAGATCCCCGTGCCGGCCGACCGCGCGTCCGTCACCGATCGTGTGATCGCCCGGGTCCGCGACGAGTTCGCCGAGCTGCTCGCCATGGGCCTGGTCGCGACCGGGATCCACCGCGACGACGACAAGACGTCGTCGTACCTGTTTGGATCTCCTGCATGACCGGCGACGAACAGCGCAACCGCGAACTCTCCAGCCCCCAAGACCGGTACGACGCCCGGCTGCAACGGCGGTCGTCGACC
Organism: Kribbella antibiotica; assembly: GCF_004349055.1. Taxonomy (GTDB): domain Bacteria; phylum Actinomycetota; class Actinomycetes; order Propionibacteriales; family Kribbellaceae; genus Kribbella; species Kribbella antibiotica. Next base: position 4,454 of record NZ_SMKX01000145.1, on the reverse strand, counting down.
ATGTTGCAGCGGCGCGTGATCGAGCAGGAGCGCGCCTCGATCGAGGAAGCGCTCGACAAGATCCTCGCCGACGACGCGATCGCGCAAGCCGCAGCCCGGATCGTCGCGGCCCGGCGCCGGTTCGTCGTCGGCTCGGCGAAATCGTTCTCCTACGCATCGCTGCTCGCCTTCGACCTGAGCGCCGGCCTGTCCCAGGTGACACTCGTCGACGGCACCGTCGTGCGAGCGGTCGACGTACTGTCCGATGTCCGTTCCAGCGACCTGATGGTCGCGTTCTCGCTGCGCCGCTACCGGCGCGACACCGTCGAGATCGCCAAAGCCTTCAAGGCGGCCGGCGGCGAGCTGGTCGTCGTCACCGATTTCGAGGACGCGCCACTGGCCGCGGTCGCGGATCAGTGCATCTACGTGGCGACGGGAAGCGCGTCGTACGTGGACTCGCCGACGGTCATCGTCTCCGTCCTGCACGTGCTCGCGACCCTGACCACGGCCAGCGCCAAGGGCGCCCGGCGCCGCTTGGGAGAGCGCGATCGCCTGAACACCGAGCTCGGCCTGTACGTCACCTGAGAGGAACCATCAATGAAGATCGTCGCAGCCCGCCTGCATCGGGTCCGGTTGCCGCTGGTGCACGAGTTCCGGACCAGCTCGCACGGCAAAAGCATGCTCGACCACATCCTGGTCGAGCTGATCGATGCGTCCGGCGCGGTGGGCTGGGGCGAGATCGCTTCGCCGTCCGACCCGTACTACGCACCCGAGACGGTCGAGTCGTGCTGGCACATCGCAGAGCGCTATCTCGTGCCCGCGATCCTCGGCAAGGACTGGAACCGGCCCGAGGATTTGGCACAGTTGTGGGCGAAGGTGCGCGGCAATCAGTTCGCCAAGTCCGGCTTCGACACGGCCGGATGGGTGCTCTGGGCAACCACCGCCGGTGTCCCACTGGCCGACGCCCTCGGCGGGACCCGCACGGAGGTCGTGGCCGGTGTCTCGCTCGGCATCGAGCCGTCCATCGATGCGCTACTGACCGAGGTCGAGCGACACCTCGCCGCTGGCTACCCGCGCGTGAAGCTCAAGATCGCGCCCGGCTGGGACGTCGAACCGGTCCGCGCGGTCCGCGCCGCGCACCCCGATCTGGATCTTCATGTCGATGCCAACGGCATCTACACCGAGGCGCAGTCGGACCAGCTCAAGGCGCTCGACGAGTTCAACCTGACGATGATCGAGCAGCCGTTCGCGCCCCGCGACCTGCTCGCTCACGCCAACCTGCAACGCGAGATCGCGACCCCGATCTGCCTCGACGAGAGCGTGGAAACCGTCGAAGATCTCGAGACAGCGCTCTCTCTCAAAGCTCTCCGCGTTCTCAACATCAAGGTCTCCCGGATGGGCGGCCTCACCCCGGCCCGCGCCGCCCACGACCGCGCGCACAGCGCCGGCATCCCGGTCTGGTGTGGTGGCATGCACGAGTTCGGCATCGGCCGGGCCGCGAATGTAGCGCTCTCCAGCCTCCAGGGCTTTTCACTCCCGTCCGACGTCTCGGCCTCCGCCAAGTACTACACGCAGGACGTCATCACTCCACCCGTCACGGCTACGCAGGGCGCCGTACGGGTGCCGACTGCGGCTGGGCTGGGGCACGAGGTGGACACGGCGTTCATCGCTCAGAACGCAGTGGCGACCATAGAGCTCACTTCTTGAACCGCTTGGGCCCACTGGGCAAGGGAGGCGGCGCGACCACCACTGGCTCGTCGACCTCCAGCCACCCGTCGTACTCAGCCAGCAGCGCATCCAGCGCAGCGCGGTCCACATCACGCAGTACGACGACCCATGGGTGGTCCTCGTCGTCGTCCTCCCCGTGGAACCGCTCCCGCCGTACGGTGCCCTCCAGCCGCGCAGCGACCGTGTCGGCGTCCTCCTGCTCCCAGAAGTAGGCGATCAGCTCCATAACCCCACACCGTACGATGACCGCATGACCGGCACCACTTTCCCTTGGCTGAAAGGCCATGGCACGGAGAACGACTTCGTGATCCTCCCTGACCCCGATGGCACCATCCACGGGGAGCTGGACGCGGCTGTGGTGCGGTTTCTCTGCGACCGCCACGCCGGTCTGGGAGCAGACGGCGTGCTCCGAGTGCTCAAGGGCACCAGCCAGCGGTACGTCGAGGACGGCGGCGACTGGTTCATGGACTACCGCAACGCCGACGGGTCCATCGCCGAGATGTGCGGCAACGGGGTCCGCGTGTTCGTCCGGTACCTCGCAGACGCCGGTCTGATCGATGACAAGCCAGTCCGCGTCGGAACGCGCGCAGGCGTCAAAGAGGTCGTCCAGAACGACGACGGCACCGTCACGGTCGACATGGGCGAGCCCACGCTCCCCGGGCCCGACAGCATCGTCGTACAGGCCAGTGGGCACGAGTGGCCCGCTCTGCACGTCGACATGGGCAACCCGCACGCTGTGGCCTTCATCGACGACCTGTCCGAGCCCGGCAACCTCTGCGACCAGCCGAGCTGGTCCCCGCAGGAGGCGTTCCCGCACGGCGTCAACCTGGAGTTCGTCGTACGACGCGGCCCGTACGACGTGGATATGCGCGTCCACGAGCGCGGCTCCGGCGAGACCCGCTCCTGTGGCACCGGCACCTGCGCTGTGACCGTGGCAGCGGCGCAACAAGCTGGTCAGGCACTCCCAGTCACCTACCGAGTCGGCGTACCGGGCGGTGAAGTCACGGTCACCTGGCGCGCGGACAACCACCTGGAACTGACCGGTCCGGCCGTCCTGCACGCCCGCGGAGAGTTCGACCGCGCCTGGCTGAACGGGAATTCAGACGCTCTCTGAGGCGTTGACGGAGGTAATCGGGTCGCCTGTACTGGTGGCCCGTGCCAACATGGAAGGTATATGACGACCCAATCGAACGCATACGAAGAGACCTCCGACGTCGAAACCGACCTGATTCAGGGCGATGACTCCGGCGCTTCGTTGACGGGTCACGACGACTACCACGAGCGCGAAGGCAACACCGAGGGCTTGGAGCTCGAGGAGCGCCAGGCGCTGCGCCGCATCGTCGGCATGTCGACCGAGCTGACCGACATCAGCGAGGTCGAGTACCGCAAGCTGCTGCTCGAGCGGGTGCTGTTGGTCGGCGTCTGGACCGAAGGCAGCGCGCAGGATGCCGAGAACTCGCTGGCCGAGCTGAAGCTGCTCGCCGAGACCGCCGGTTCCGAGGTGCTGGACGGAGTCATCCAGCGCCGCAAGAAGCCGGACGCCGCGACCTTCATCGGTTCCGGCAAGGTGGCCGACCTGCGCGAGCTGGTCGCGGCCCTGGGCGTGGACACGGTGATCGCCGACGGTGAGCTGGCCCCTTCGCAGCTGCGTAACCTCGAAGACAAGCTCAAGGTGAAGGTGGTCGACCGAACCGCGCTGATCCTGGACATCTTCGCGCAGCACGCGAAGAGCAAGGAAGGCAAGGCGCAGGTCGAGCTGGCCCAGCTTCAGTACATGAAGCAGCGCCTGCGTGGCTGGGGTGGAAACCTGTCCCGCCAGGCCGGTGGACGGGTCGGCGCGGATGGTGGCGGTATCGGTGGTCGTGGTCCTGGTGAAACCAAGATCGAGACCGACCGGCGCCGGATCAACACCAAGATCGCCAAGCTGAACCGGATGCTCAAGGAGCTGAAGACCACCCGGTCGACCATGCGCCAGGAGCGTCGCCGCAACCTGGTGCCCTCGGTCGCGATCGCGGGCTACACCAACGCGGGCAAGTCCTCGCTGCTCAACAGCATCACGGGCGCCGGCGTCCTGGTCGAGAACGCGCTGTTCGCGACCCTGGACCCGACCACCCGCCGCACCACGACGGCCGACGGCCGCGTCTTCACCCTGACCGACACCGTCGGTTTCGTCCGGCACCTGCCGCACGACATCGTCGAGGCCTTCCGCTCGACGCTGGAAGAGGTGGCCGACGCCGACCTGCTGCTGCACGTGGTCGACGGTTCGCACCCGGATCCGCTGTCGCAGATCCACGCGGTCCGTGAGGTGTTGGGCCAGATCAACGCCCTCGACGTCCCCGAGATCATCGTGATCAACAAGGCCGACGCCGTCGACGCCATGGACCTGGCGCCGATCCTGGCCCGCGAACCGCGCGCCTTCGTAGTCTCCGCCCGCACGGGTGAAGGCATGGACAAGCTCCGCGAGTACCTCGAAGGCGCACTGCCGCAACCGCACATCGCCCTCGAGCTGCTGCTGCCCTATGGCCGCGGCGACCTGGTCTCCCGGATCCACTCCGAAGGCTCGGTCGAGCACCTGGAACACACCGCCGACGGCACCCGCGTCACCGCGCGAGTCCACCCGGCCCTGGCCGGCGACCTCACGCCGTACGAGGTAACTCCGGCTTAAGCAGTTTGTAGAAGAACAACCCCCGAGGAGCATCTCCTCGGGGGTTTTCTGTCCCCCGCGTCAGCTACGCCCACTCCCCGCC
>NZ_SMKX01000144.1 GCF_004349055.1 Kribbella antibiotica | reverse complement strand
GGGGCGGAGTTCGGGGCGGGGTTCGGCTGCTGGGACGGGACGGCGTCGACCGGAGTCGCGACCTTGCGGCGCGGAAAGGCCCAGCGGCGCATGACAGGGCGTTCGATGCAGACCATGAGCAGCCACCCGAGGGCCAGTGCGCCGGCAAGCTCAACAGCCAGTACGACGAGGCCGACCGGCGTGGAGACGGTCTGCTTGTCCATCAAGGTGTTGCGGACGAACGAAAGGACGATCTGCTGCGCAAGGTAGAAGCCGAACGAGACTTCACCGAGCCACTGCCACGTCCGGTTCCGCAGGAACGTCGGTGTGCTCTCGATGTCTGCCCGGGCCACCGCACAGATCAGCAGCGCGATCGGGACGACCGTCATCAGGTTCAGGCCGTAGAGGAACGGGACGGCCAACGCAGCGGCGTATCCGACGACACACAGCACGGCGGCGGGGATGATCCCGACCCGCGGCATCGCCTTGGCCATCACGAGCCGGGCCAGGATCATGCCGAGCACGAACTCGAACATCCGCACCGGCGGGAAGTTGTACCCGAACCAGAACTGCCAGATGGTGATGTCGGTGCCGGCCTGCGCAGGGCTGCTGGGTGCCAGGAAGTCGGTCACGAGCTGGACAGCCAGCATGCCGGCGATCATGGCCCCGGCCCAGAACCACAGGGTGCGCTCCTTGAGCCGCTGCACCGGGCGGAGCAGGAACGGGAACAGCAGGTAGAACAGCAGCTCGCTGCACAGCGACCAGGCGGGGGCGTTGAGGCTCAGGAAAACGGCCTGATTCGGGGACCAGGAGTGCACGAGGAGCAGGTTCGGCAGCCATACCCCGACCGGAATCGTTGCGCCACCGAAGAGCAGCATGGCCAGCGCCCAGGTGGCGATGTGGTTCGGGAAGATCTTCAGCACCCGACGGCGCCAGAAACCCGTCACCGTGTCCCCCGGTCGTGCTGACCAGGTCAGCACGAAACCACTGAGCACGAAGAAGAACGAGACACCGATCCAGCCGGCCTTGCTGAACAGCCAGCGGAACGTGTCCGCCGTACCGGGGTCGCTGAAGGGGTTCATCGCGATGAAGATCAGCGATGCGTGGAAGAAGAAGACCAGGACGGCGGCGATGAAGCGCAGACCGGTCAGGGACGGAAGTTTGGGCTGCTTGGAGGGCGCGAGGCTAGTGGGCATCAGGCCGGCTCTCTCGTGAGGAAGGACTGGGCTAGGCGACGGTCTGCGGCGTCGCGTCAGCGGCTACCCGCTGACGCCGGCCGCTGTGGACGGTCTGCGCGATCAGTACGGCGCCTAGGGCAGTGAACGCCGCTGCGCCGAGCGTGACCGAGCGGATGCCTAGGCCTTGGGCGATGAGCTGTCCGCCGGCCCAGGAGCCGAGTGCGGCGCCGAGCCCGAAGGCGGACATGTTGACGGTGAGGGACAGGGTCGGTGCATCTGCGGCGGCGGAGAGCACCTTGACCTGCAGGCCAGGGATGAGAGCGAAGGTCGCCATCGAGAACAGGATCAGGAAGGCGGCGGCGCCGACCGCGGTCCCGGCGACGAGCCAGTACAGGGCGCAGACGGCGGCGAGGATCGACGACAGACCGATCACGGCCGCATCGATCGAGCGGTCCGCGAACTTGCCGCCGATCGCGTTGCCTGCAATGGATCCGACGCCGTACCCGAAGAGCACGACCGGCACCCAAGTGGCAGGCACTCCGCCGACGTCGGTGAGCAGCGGCACCATGTAGGTGATCACGGTGAACATGCCGCCCGAGCAGAGCACGGTGGCCAGCACGATCCCGATCACCTGCCACTTCTTGAGCTCTCGCAGCTCATGGGCCGCGGACGGCGCAGTGGTGGTCGCCGGGCTGTCCGGGATGACGAGCAGGATGAGCACGATGGTGATCACAGCCAGTACGGCGACGCCGCCGAAGGTGGCCCGCCAGTTCAGCTGATGCGCGACCAGCGTGCCGAGCGGAACACCGAGGACAGTCGCGAGACTGATCCCCAACTGGGTCCCGGCCACGGCCGAACCCTTCTTGCCTTCGTCGGCCATGCTGCCCGCGATGACGACGCAGGCGGCGAGGAACGTGCCGTGGATGACGGCGGTCAGGACGCGACCGATCATCAGCAGACCGAACGTGGGCGCCAGGCTGGAAACAACGTTCCCGAGGACCGAGACCAGCAGCAGGCCAACCAGCAGGTGCTTGCGGCGAACCCTGGTGGTGGCCGCCGTCACGAGCGGCCCGCCGATCACGACGGTCAACGCGTAGACGGTCACCAGCAGACCGGCGGTCGGGATGCTGACCGTCAGATCCCGGGACAGGTCGCCGAGCATGCCGCTCGGCGCCAGCTCAGCCGTACCGACGCAGAAGATCGCCAGGATCAGGACAGCCATTCGGGACCACATGCGGTGCCTCTCGGGTAACAAGACTTTTTCGACGACAGAAGATGAGTTTAGTAGTCGAGCTGCCACTATACAAGCCAGTTGCTTCTGCGGCTGACCAAGAAAGTCGCCAGCACCGCCGAAGCCAGTACGGCGGAGACCACCGGCAGGCTGACCGGATGGCCCAGCAAACCGGTCCCGAGCGCGGATCCGCTCGCGATGCCGATCTGGAAGCCGGTGACGTAGACCGAGGAAGCGCGATCGGCGTCCTTGCCCGCCAGCCGCATCACCGCCGTCTGAAAGACCGGGCCGGCGGCCGCAAAAGCCGCTCCCCACAGCGCGACGGCAACAGCGGCGACCACCCAGACCACCGCAGGCGGGAACGATCCGAAGGCCAGGATCAGCAGACCGACACCCGACGCGTAGGCGGTCATCGTCAGGACCGCGGTGCGACGTGGCGTGCGGTCGTTGAAGCGGCCGACGAGGTAGGTGCCGACGGCTCCGGCCCCACCGAAGACAGCCAGCAGGACAACCAGCGCCCGCGGCGCCTCGATCACCTCGGCGACGATGACGGCGAAGTAGGTGTAGCTGACGAAGTGCGCGACGACGAGCACCACCGCTACAGCGCACAGCGACAGGACCGCTCGCCAGTCTGCCGGGGCGCCCGCTGACTGCGGCTGAAGGTCAGGCCCGCCGTCAATCTCCGGCTGCGGCTTCAAGGCCCAGACCAGCGCGATAGCCACCGCGACCGTGACCACAGCCAGCAGCAACGTGGTGAGCCGCCAGCCGATCAGTTCGCCGACGAACGTCGTACCGGGGCTGCCCAGGATGGCGGCGAGTGTGGAACCGCCGAACACCACGGCGGTCGCCGTACCGACTCGTTCGCGGGGGACCAGTGTGGCGGCGGCCGGCGCAACCAGTGACCAGAGGATGCCGTGCGCGAGCGCCGCCGCGACGCGGCTGACCGCCAGCATGGCAAAGCCGTTGGCCGTTGCCGCGAGCAACTCGGCGATGACCAGGACCACGAGCGACAACACCAACGCCGTACGGCGGGAGACGCGGGAAGCGAGTGCGACCGTCGGGATGGTGACGATCGCTGCGACGACGGCGTAGCCGCTGACGAGCAGTCCGACCCGGCCGGCGCTGACCTCGAGATCAGCCGCGATCTCGTGCAGCAGACCGACCGGAAGCACCTCGAAGGTGACGTACACGAAGGTGGCTGCGGCCAGGACCGTCAGCCGCAGGGCGGCCCCTGCGTCGATCCTGGCCGGTGCCGCCGTTGGCGTCGTTGCACTCACCGGTGGGCCGCGAGCGAGCGCGCGCTCGCGACGTCCCCAAGCTCCGGATCCATCTGTACGACGATCTTCGGCCGAGCGCGGCCGCTGCTCTCCAGGTGTGTGAATGCCGCGTCGAGGTCGTCGAGCGGAAAGACCTGCTCCACCAGGGCGTCCAGGTTCACCGCGCCGGACTCGACGAGCGCGACCAGCCGGTCCCAGTAGCCGATGCCGGAAAGCACGCCGTGCAGCGTGATGTCTCGGATCACCAGGCCTGCTGCGTCGAATCCGTCGACGTCGTGGTGCGGCGTGCCGAGCTGAGCAACCCGTCCACCCGACGCGGCCAGAAGGACGGCAGTGCGCGTCGCCGCCTCATTGCCCGACGCCTCGATCACGGCGTCGTACGTTTCCTTGTCGTCCTCCGACGGCCGCGCTTCGACCGTCAGGCCGAGCGAGCGGGCCAGCTCACGCGCAGTGGGCTGCGGGTCGAAGACGACAGTGTGGGCGCCGAGCGCCTGCGCGGCCTGAGCCGCAGCAAGCCCGAGCGTGCCCGCACCGAGGACCGCGACCCGGTCCGCGGCAGTGACCGCGAGCCGGTCGAGCGCATGCATCGCAGCGGCGGTCGGCTCGAGCAGAGTGGCCGCGACGTCGGACATGGTGTCGGGGATCTGGGTCAGCGAACTGACCGGTGCGACGATCAGCTCCGATCCCGCGCCCGGGTACGAGCCGAGGATGCCGATCTCGCTGCGATCCGGGCAGTACCTGATCCGCCCGGCCAGGCAGTGCCGGCACTGACCACAGGTCCGGAAGTTGTGGCCGGCGACGCGTTGCCCGAGCAAGGCCGGGTCGGTGTCGGCTCCGAGGCCGACAACTGTCCCGACCCATTCGTGGCCGACGACGAAGGGGTAGCTGATCAGCTCGTCGCGCAGGTAGTTGCTGCTGCCGTCGTAGAAGCCGAGGTCCGTCCCGCACAGCCCGAGCAGCCGCACCCGAATCAGTACGTCGTTCGGTCCGGGCTCGGGAGCGTCGGCCTCGACGACCGACGCGGTGCGAGGAGCGGTGAGCAGAATGGATTTCATCGTTCGTCCTTGTCGTCCCAGGACCCGACCAGCGCGATATCGGTTCGCAAGCGGGCGGGTGCGGTGTGATAGTCGTTCTCGACGAGCACCGAGCGCAGGCCCGGCGTTCGCAACAGGTCGGGCAGGTCATCGAAGCCGGGGTCCTTGATGTGCAGGTCCGGCAGGAGCATCCCGGCCTCGCCCACGCTTGCGGCGAACTCCAGCGGGTCTTCCCCTGCTTCACGCAGGTTCCCCGAGTCGAGCACCAGGCACAGGGCCGGATGATCGACAGCCCTGGCGAGGGCCAGCGATTCGGTGGCGCCGAGCGGCGACTCGTAGGCGACGGTCAAGCCCTGCTCGCACAAGCCACGCAGCACCTGCGCGGTCCCGGCCAGCACTGCTGCACTGGTCGGCAGGCTGCGCCGGAAGCCCGGTATATGCAGGACGGCGACCGCGAGGGCACGTGCGCAGTCGAGGGCCTGCTCGAGCAGCGCTCCGGCCTCGGGGCTGGTCAGCCCGATGTCGTTGAGGTGATTGACCGCCAGGACAGGAATGGGGATGTCCTTCGCGATGGCCACAGCCTCTCGAACCTGTACGGCGTCGCTCAGCAACGGACCGCGGTGAGCGCCACCGAAATCCAGGTGCAGCTCGTCTGCCCCCTCGGCGACGGCAAACTTGGCTGCCGCGGCCCGGTCCGTGCTGATGCGCCACTGCGGGGCGGCGACAAGCGTCATGCGCTGATCCGGACAGCCGTCTTGAGGACCCGTCGCCCGCCAACCATGCGACGCTCTGAGCCGAGCACTGCGTTGATGAGATCGGCCGCGCCTTCCAGGTCGACCTCATGGGTCAGTACGCCGAGATCAGACTCGCCTGCCAGCAGCAGGTTGACCGCGCGAGTCAGATGCGCGCCGGACACCCCGCGATGACCGTAGAGGTGCAAGGGACCCGATGCCCGATCAATCCGCCGTACCAGCGGCTGCTGTGGCTCGCCGCCGCAGTTGAGGGCTCGCACGGCTGCGACGTCAACCGCACCAGCAGACAGGGGAATCGGCCCCGCTGAAAGACCCCCATGTACGTCGACCACCAGCGGACCCTGCACGTGGCGGTCCACCGCGGTGAGCGCGTCCTGGGTGCCGGTGCGCGGAGTGGCGATCACGACGCCGACCGGTCCGGGCAGACCGGCGAGCAATTCCGGCAGCGCCGGATCACCCGGGTCGGTCGCATCCGGACCGTGGCCGACGAGCAGGACCTGCAGGTCGGCCAGCTCACGCTGCCAGACGTCACGGGCGAGCCGTCCGACGATTCCGTCGCCCCACACGACCAGCGCGGCAGGCTTCGTCACCGTGAGGGCGATCTCGACGCCATACAGGGCTGAGGCGAGTGGCTCGGCCAGAGCGGCGACTCCGGGGCGCTCTGCGCCTTCCGGCACCGGCAGCACCAGTCCGGCGCGCACTGCCGTGGCCGGGATGCGGGTGCGTTCTGCCCACAGGCCGTGCACGTTGTGCCCGAGCAGGAAGGACGGGTCTGTCGGATGGGTGGGGTTCACGGTGACCAGCGAGCCGACCGTCAGGTCGTTGTTGCTGGAAGCAACCACTCGGGCCACACCCTCGTGCCCCAGCACCGTGCTCGGGTCGTCGCGCAGACCGCGCAGAACCTGCCAGTCCGTGCCGCAGATGCCTGCAGTCACTGGCGCGAGCATGACGTCACCCGTTTCGAGCGCAGGCGTTGGCAGCTCAGCAACCTCGACACGTCCCCCGGGGAGGCGCGTCAGCGCGCGGTGCAGGCTCATGAGGTGATACCCGGCAACCACTGGCCGACGCGCTGCGCACCACGCAGGGCGTCGATCGTCCCGGCGCCGCAGAACACCAGCCGGTCCGCAAGCTGCGCACGGCTCCAGCCACGATCGGCGTACGAGGTGGCCTGGCCGAGCTGACGGCACAGCTCGTCGGAGTAGTGCGCGCCGAGCCCCTCGACGACACCGCCGCCCAGACCGATCAGATCGAGGTGCGGGTCAAGGCACCACATCGTTCGCAGCATCTGCGCCACTGGCTCGACGCACAACTCCAGCAGGCGCTGCGCCTGTGGGTCAGCTGCTGCGAGCGCTTCCGGAAGCCACTCCGGGATCTCAGTCTTGAGCCCCAGCCGCTCTGCGACCCGCGCAATGCCAGGCCCGGAAGCGATCGAGGCGAAGTGGTCCGGCGCACCGCACTCACACAGCAGGCCCCGCAGCTCGGGACTGCTGGACATGACCGGCAGGTGGCCGACCTCGCCCTGCAGACCGTTGCCGTCGACCGGGATCCGCATCCGCTCCAGATCAGCGATGCGCATCCCGATGCCACTGCTCAGGGTCAGATAGCCGACCCGCCGTACTCCAGGCCTGGACTGCTCGGCGGCGAAGTCCACCACCGCGGCGGTGACGTCGTTGACCAGCTGCCACGCGACATCAGGCCGGCGGTCGCGTAGCTCAGCACCCATGTCGTACGGCGTTGCCTCGGCACCCCACAGCGGCGCCGAACCGAACACCGTGCCGGTGAGGTGATCGATCGCCGCACCGAAGGAGATCGCCGCCTGACTGTCAGCTGGCGCGGCGTGGCACAAGAGCTCGACCATGTCGGCGCGAAGCTTCTCGACCGACCGGCCGGGGTGGTTGAGAATGCTGGGCGACCGGAGCCGCTCGACGGGGGCACCCACACTTCCCGCCCGCATCCGCACCCACGTGCCACCGACGTCCGCCGCGAAGGCGGTCCTGACTGCCGTCGCGGTCACCATGCGTGCAGTACGACGCCATCGGTCGCCTCCGTGTCGACGCGGAACGCCCGGAGATCGGCGTACCGGTCTGCGACCCCGTCGAACTCGTCGAGGCTGCCGATGACGACCGTGCGGGCGCCACTGGCGATGCCGGCACGCGTACCGGCACCGGAGTCCTCGAAGACGATCGTGTCGGACGGCTGGACGCCGAGCAGTGCGGCGGCGCGCAGATAGCCTTCAGGATCAGGCTTTCCGCGCTCCACCTCGTCGGCACTCACGATGATCTCGGGCAACGGCAGCCCCGCCGCCGCCATCCGCACCTCGGTGAGCTTGCGCCCCGCCGAGGTGACCACGGCCCAGGAGCCACGCGGCAACGAGGTGAGCAGCGCGCGGGCACCGGGGATCTCGGTGATTCCGGTGGTCTCGGACTCCTCGTGCGCGATCAGCCGCTGCGTCTCCGCAGCCGCTAACTCCGGATCGGCAACGAAGTGTGCGACCGTCGCCCGGGTCGGGCGGCCGTGCGCAAACTCCAGCACCTCGGCGACGCTGACTCCGTGCCGCTCGCTGAAGCTTGCCCAGGTGGACTCGACGAGAGCGGTCGAGTCCACCAGCGTGCCGTCCATGTCGAACAGCAGCGCAGCTGCCCGAAGCTGTCGAGAAGAGATGGAGGTAGTCATCGGTTCAGTTCCTGACTAACGGACGGGACTGGGAGATGGGGAGGCCCTCGGCAACCGTCGACCAGGTCGCGTCCTCGTGCACCACCAGGGCTTCCCCCGCGTACGGCGCGCCGGACGTGCGAGCCAGCTCGACGGCCAGCGGACCGAAGGTGTCCGGCTGCATGTAGCCGCTGTAGTCGAAGTCAGCGGGGCGACGAGCCCGGATCCCCGGACTGTCGACCATGCCGGCCGGCAGCGCCTGGACGAACGACACTTCGTCCACACCGACCTCCTGGGAGACGGACTGGATCAGTGAGCTCGCCGCGGCCTTGGTGGCGGCATACCCGGACCGGTTCGGCCCAGCGTTGTAGACCACCTCGGACGAGATGTGCAGAAACAGACCGGGCGCGGCCTTGCGCAGCGACGGCAGCGCCGCCTTCAGCGTCCAGGCCAGACCGTGCACGTTGATGGCGAACTGATCCAGCCAGTCCTTCTCGTCAGCATCGACGAACGGCGCACGCCCGGCCGTGAAGTAGATCGCTGAGTAGCAGACCGAGGAGGCTTCGGCCGGCCACTCGGAGCTCAGAATCTCCTTCGCCTGCTCAGGATCCCGGAAGTCCAGCTCGTGCCAGATCAACCGCTCCGCGCCCGGGCCAACCGGTTTGCTGCGGTTGAAGACATGCGTCTCGAGGCCATGATCGGCCCACGCATCGGCGACACCGCGCCCGATACCGGTCGAGCCGCCGACCACAACCGCAGTACCGGCCGTCATGCGCTGAGCCGAGCCGGGACGAGAACACCAGCCGAGGCCGCGTGCCCATTCGCGTAGCCGCGCAGCAACATGGTGGCGTTGCGCAGCTCGGTCTCCGTGACGTCGTTGACGAAACGGTGCTGCCCGATGCCGACCGGCAGCGGCAGTCGCTGCTGGCCGTCGCGGTGCCGCACCGAGTCGCGCAGGGCGTCGCCGAGGAGGGCCGGGACTTCGAGCACCTCGTTCCACAGGGGGAGCCCGAGGGTCCGCATCACACCGTAGATGCGCTCGGCCTGGGCCTCACTGACATCGCCGCGCAGAGTTGCCATTGCGGTCGTCAGCGCCATGTCGATGCCGACGGCCTCGCCGTGCAGCAACGCGGGCAGGGCGTGCATCTCCAGCGTGGGGCTGAAGGTGTGGCCGTAGTCCACGCAGCGCTCCAGCGCGGACTCCCAGAGGTTGGGCTGCAGCTCCTCGAGCATCAGGTGGATCGACTCGGTGATGATCCCGTCCGCGGCGCGAGCAAGCTCCTCGGTCGTGCCCTGCATCCGATCGGCCCGAGCCTCGGCACCGGCGGACTCCAGCAGGTCGAACAGGTCCTCGGAACGAATCAGCGCCATCTTCAGGATCTCGGCGAGGCCGTTGCTGATGTGCCGCAGCGGAAGGCTGCGCAGGAAGGACCGGTCCAGGAAGGTGGCGGTCGCCGGCGCGTAGGTCCCCAGCCGGTTCTTGCCACGCTCGTAGTTGACGCCGGTCTTCACACCGACTCCGGCGTCGACCAGACCGATCAACGTGGTGGGAATCCGGATGTACGGCGTCCCGCGGCGGTAGAGGCTCGCGGCGAAACCGACGACGTCGGTGAGGACGCCACCGCCGACCGCGAGCACCGGCTCACGACGGCGATCGATGCCGAAGTCGTTCATCGCGTCGACGACCAGCGACACGGCATCCCACTGCTTCACCGCTTCGTCGGCCCGGAGCGGGACCACCGTCGCGTCGATCTCGTGAGCACTGAAGTAGGCGCGCATCTCGGCGCCGTAGAGCTTGTCGACGTTCTCGTCGATGACGACGAGCCGGCGGTCGCCGGGGAGCATCGGGGCGTCGGGACAGCCGGTCATCAGGGCCGGGTTGCCCGGCGCGAACAGGCCGGTGGAGCTGACGACGTGGTACCGCACTTGCCGGACGGCCTCGACCGTCCAGAACGGGCTGCCTCCGACTCCCTGACGAAGTCCTTGAGTGAAGACGGTATCGCTGCGCATATCTTCCTCCGCGTGATCCGCTACTTGAGAAGCAAGCCCGTCTATTCAGTGGCTTGCTGTCGTTTATAGTAGCAGAGTGACAGTCACTGCGTCGCTCGTGTTATATTCAGCTCGAAGCGCGACTATAAGAAGCGACGGAGATACGAACCCATGGCTACGCTCGCCGAACGACTGAACGCCTGGTTTGCCGATGCCGCGATCACGGACGCGGTCGGGCGCAAGCGTGAGTTGTCGACCTCCGAGGTCGCGCAGGCGATCTCCGACGACCCGAGCCACGACGTGACGATCTCCCGGAGCTATCTGACCGCGCTGCGGAACGGCTCGCAGACCAACCCGACGGTCAACATGCTGTCCGCGATCGTCAAGTTCTTCCAGGCGCAGACGATGACACTGCCGGTGTCGGTGAGCGCCCTGACCGGCGAGGAGCCGGGGCCGGCCGGCGAGGCGAACGGTGAATGGGCGGAGGCACTCGCCGACCGTCAGGTCCAGGCGATCGCGATGCGGGCCGGCAAGCTGACGCCGGCGCTGCGCGAGCAGGTGCTGTCGATCATCGACGCGCTCGACTCCCAGCGGGCGTTCGAGGTCATCCACCCCACGAAGCCTGCTACCACCGACGAGTAGTCAGTCGGCGGTCTCTTGATCTGTTCGTAGTGTCCGCAGGGTTTGGGACAGAGTGATCAGAGCGCCGAGATCTTCTTCGTAGTCGTGGTCGTCGATGCTGTGCCGGTTGCGGGATGAGCCGACCAGCACCTCCGTCGGCGGACGACCGCGGCCAGCATCGTGCTTACCGTGCAGCCGCAGAGCTTGCGCGATCAGGCGAGCGGAGGCCCGGACATCACTGCGCGATCCGGGACCAGGCGCCCCCTCGGCCGCGAGCTGAAGATACGGGCTGAGGCGGGTGAGGCCGTCGCGACATTCGACGTACCGGCGGTAGAGCGCTGTCGAGTTCGCGAGCAGCGGTTTGGCACGGTTCTGCTCCAGGACAAGCTCGGGATGCACCTTGACCAGCCGGTGCCACAACTCCTCGAGGCCGCGGAACTGGCGATGCTGATCGAGCCGCTCGCGCGCAGCCTGCACCACGCTGACGAAGAACGGCAGACTCAGGCCCGCACAGACCACGATGGTCGCGTCCTGACCGAAGAAGAAGACGTCGGTGTAGACGATCGGCCGGCCCGGTTCGCGCAGCGTCGGCAGGTTCACCCAGAGGAAGCGGAAGACGCAGGTGAACGCCAGACCGGCCAGGCCGGCGGTGATCATGTTCAGCGAGAGCCTTCGCAGCGGGGAGCCCTCCCTCGCATGTTGCCGGGCGAGATAGGCGCTGGCCGCGTAGCCGAAGAGCAGGTAGACGTTCCCGAAGTTGTAGAACGTGCGCACCCGCCAGTCGGCCAGGAACTCCGACGTGAGGGTGTGGCTGCGCAACGCATCGGGCAGCAGTGCAGTCACGGTGATCATGCCGGCCAGGCAGATGAGCAGCAGGCCCACCTCCCACGGCCACGGCGGTGCCCAGCGCCGCAACGGGCGCTCCTTCAGGAAACCGACCATCAGGCAGAGGCCGATCAGCACCTCGATGTTGTAGGTGATCTTGGCGAAGCCGGGGAACGTGAAGCTGTCGGCGAACTGCAGGAACGGCGGCTGAGCCAGCACGTTACCGGCCCCCATCAACAGCAGGGCGAGGCACAGATGCACCCGCATCGGATCGCGGAACCGCTGCCGGATCAGGGCGGGGGTGGTCCACGCCGCGCCGCCGAGGAGTGTGGCGACGGCGATGATATTGAGAACGCTCACGCCGCTTCGCTGGTCAGAACGAGGCTGTTGTAGACCGAGTGCTGGAACGGATCGTCGAGTTTGTGGGTCCGCACCCGCCGCCGCATCGAGATCGCCTGGTCCATGATCGTCGAGGCGATCACCTCGGCATCGCGCTCGTCCTCGTCGGAGTAGCAGGAGTGCTCACCGGACGGCCGCCGGCCGTCGAAGGCGAACGCGATCAGGTGACCGACCTCGTGCAGAACGATGTGCGCCTGGTGGGCCTTCGTGGTCGTCGCCTGATAGACGATGACGTCTTCGTCGTCGCGCGAGATCAGCACGCCGAACGGCCCATCGGCCGGCAACTCCCACTCCATCAGCGTGATCGGCCGGCCGAGCACTCCCCCGAGCTCCTCACACAATGCGGTAACACTCAACGGCAAGCAGGGCGTGAGCCCCCGCAGCAGCTGCCGGCTGTGGGCCCGCAGCTTCGAGTCCCGGACGCGAAGCTTCCGCGAACCGCCTGACCACCACCAAGTTTGTCTACCCCAGATACCCAACACTCGGTGAACCTTCCCCCAAGACACTCGCCGGCCCGAAAGCCCGCACTGCCTACGTTTCTGGTGTGTTACAGCGCGCCCGCCCTGGTCGCACTGCGTGAAAGTTTAGGCGAGCAGGGGGCTCACCCGCGAGCGATTCCGCAAGGATGTGCCGCCGGTCACCTGGGATTCCGGTTGCCGGGCAGGCCTTTCGGTCAGGACTGCAAAGCCGTTCGGTTTGCGGACGAAATCGGGGTTTGGGTTGCGAGAGTCCGGCAGAGCGCAACGGGATCGTGCAGTTGCCGTCATCTCACCGCTGGGCTGTCCACGTAGCGTTACCTGAACGGGCAGGCGTCCACTGGGGTGACGCCGGGCCCGGATCGTTGCCCTGGTCAAGGACGTTGCGCCTTGTTCGGGTTAAGTTCATGGCGTGTACGAGACCATGGAGTACGGCGGTCCGCCCCGGCCACCGCGGCGAGGGCCGTCGTACTGGTTGATCGGCGCAATCGTGGGTGCGCTCGCGGTTGGCTGGCTGGTCGTGAGCGAGCCGGTGCGCGATGCGCAACCCGAGAAGCCGGCCGTGGTCCCGACGCCGATAGAGCTGGGCGGTACGACGACCGGTCAGGCTCGGGAGCTCAGTGCTGCGCTGACCGCGTTGAAGCTGGAGTGCTCGGTGCAGTTCACCAGTTCCGATGGCGGTCTGGCCGGTTGCTTCCAGCGGCTCGATGGCGGTCTCACCAGCGCCGAAGTGCGATTCCAGTATCGGTCTGACGGCACGGTGACGGGTATCGATGCGCGGGCAGAAGGCCCTGTGAACGGACATGACGTTACTGCGCTCAAACCGCTGGTCGCCGCGACAGCCGGGGTGGTGTTTCCCGCCGATCAGGAGGCGGCGCTGCGGGTTGCCGGAACCAACAGCAGTAAGTTCGACGGCAGTTGGGGTAGCTACCGCACGGAAATCGCAGCGGGTCCGGCCCTGTTTGTCGCCGGGAAATTCGGAGCAGCGCCGGTGGATCCGCAGCAGCGCGCTGCGACCACTACCACCGATGCCGCCGAGCTTGGCTTCAAAGATCTGGGGTTCAAGTGCAGCGATAACGACTGCGTGAGCACCAAGGGCCAGGTGACGATCCCCTTCGATGACATGGGGCCGGAGGGGATCCGCTACCTCCGCTTGTCGACTCTTGGACAGACGAACTACGAGTCGTTCTCGCTGCTGGTGGAGGCGACCTTCAACGTGGTGCACGGTCCTGGGACGGAGGAAGTCCGGGAGTGGATCATCAAGCACAGCGAAACCGGTTCGCATACCGGCTACGTCGCGGGCTGGCGCGTGCAGCTCGTGGTTTATGGCGGCACCGGAGGGCTCGAGGTCAGCATGTCCACCGACTACCCGTGGACCACACCAGACCAATGATGTCGGTGGCACGTTGCAGACTGGACCCGTGACCGTCGAACGCCCCGCACTCCTGCCCGGAGCCGCCGTGTGGACCCGCACTGCCCCCGGCGGCGACTACCTGATCCTGCCCGACGGCTGCATGGACCTCCTGCTGATGGACAACACCCTCGTCGTCGCCGGCCCCGACTCCGTTGCCTGGACCGGAACTGCGGCCCCCGGCACCCAGTACGCCGGGCTCCGGTTCGCGCCGGGTGACGCTCCGACGTTCCTCGGCGTACCGGCCAATGCTCTGCTGAATCATCGGGTTCCGTTGGAGGAGTTGTGGTCGCGAGGACGAACTCGCAAGCTACTCGACCGCATCCGCCGTGCGCCCGACCCGGCAATCGCTTTAGATGAGGCGGTCGCGGAGCTCAGCCAAGTACCACCAGACCACCTAGCGAGCCACGTACTGCGCGGCGTCCGAACCGGCGTACTGCGAGACGGCGGCGTACTGCAGTTGGCGAGGAGATTGGGCCTGTCCGAGCGGCAGTTGCATCGCCGATGCCTAGGAGCATTTGGATACGGCGCCAAGACGCTCGATCGGGTACTACGGATGAACGCAGCGCTGGACCGCGCCCGCACCGGCCAGGGACTAGCGGAAGTTGCCGCGGTGAGCGGCTATGCGGATCAAGCGCATCTGAGCCGTGAGGTGAAGGCATTGACGGGATTGGCACCCAGGAGACTGCTGGCATGAGCGAGCCTCAGGTGGAGACGCTTCGGCACAACCCGCTGAACGCGGTGACCGAAACAGTCGAGCGAGTGACGTCTGCCGATGGGCGGACCGCCATCCGGAAGCGACTGCGCCGGCCGGTGGAGTCGAGTGCAGATCCTTGGGCGGCTTCGGTGGATCCGCGGCATTGGAACTACTGGCGGCGTGAGGTGGAGGTCTATCGGGACGAGGAGTTGCGGTCCGATCTGGCGACGGCTGGGCTGGTGCTCCCGCAAGCCGAGGTGGCGGAGGACGACGGCGGCGCTGTCCTGATGATGGAGGACATCGTCGGACTCGCTGGGACGGAGTTCGGGCTGGCCGAGCATGGGGCGTTGGCGCGGGCTGTTGGGCGATGGCAAGCTCGCGCGGGCGGTGAGCGGGAGTGGACGTCGCGAGGGTTTCTCCGGGCGTACTCGACCACGCGTCAGGTGCCATGGGACCTCGTGGACGACGACGATGCCTGGCGGCAACCGCTGATTGCGGAGACTTGGCCGACCGGCCTCCGGGCCGCCTGGCGGGAGCTGCTCGCCCACCGCGAGGAGCTGCTCCGGCTGGTCGAGAGCTCGCCGCGGAGGCGGTGTCATCTGGATCTCTGGGTGTCCAACGTGATTCGGCGGCCGGATGGCGAATTCGCCTTGCTGGACTGGGCTTTCACCGGGGATGGAGCGCTCGGCGAGGACATCGGGAACCACATCCCGGATGCGGTGTTCGACCTGTTTTGGCCGGCCGAGCGACATGGCGAGCTGGCCGATACCTGCGTCACCGGATACCTCGCCGGGCTCGATGAAGCGGGCTGGCGGGGCGACAGCGACGTCGTACGGCGGGGTGTGCTGGCGGCGGGAGTGAAGTATGCGTGGTTGCTGCCGCACCTGCTCGGGCTGGCCTCGCTGGAGAGCCATCAGGCGTATCACCAGTCGGCGGACAGCCGGCACTTGTACCACCAGCGCGGCCAGGCGCTGGCGTTCGTGGCGGGTTGGTGCGCTGAAGCGTTGGCAATGCGCGATTAACGGAGTTCTGCGCATTTGTTTGCAGTTGGTCCTTGACGGCGGGGCAGGTGTCGCCCTTAATCTTGGCCGCAGTGACGCACCCAGCCGGTAGCGGATCGATGATCCGGAGTCCGGTTTTCAGGCGCCAGGGCGGCCAGGACTGGCCCACCCGAGGCGGGGTAGCGTCCCCGGGACCGATGGAGCAATCGTGTCCAAGCCTCGTTCAGTCATTCGCCGCGTGCTTCTGGCCTCTCTGGCCACCGCCCTCGCGGCTACTGCCGGCTACTCCGCCCTCAACCTCAGCTCCGAAGCCGATGCGGCCGCCACGCTGCCGCCCACCCACGCGAAGTTCGACTACCAGATCGGTGGGGCCTACACGCCGCCTGCCGGTGTCCAGGTAGTCACTCGGGACTGGACGGCCTCCCCCGCCGCCGGTCTCTACAACATCTGCTACATCAACGCGTTCCAGGCCCAGCCGGGCGACGAAGGCTCCTGGTCCTCCGACCTGCTGCTGCGCGATGCGAGCGGCAAGATCGTGTACGACGCGGACTGGGGCGAGGCGCTGCTCGACCTGCGCACCGCCGACAAGCGCAGCCGGATCGCCGCCAAGGTGAACGGCTGGACCAACACCTGCGCTTCCAAGGGCTACAAGGCGATCGAGCCGGACAACTACGACAGCTACACCCGCTCGAAGAACCTGCTCACCGCTTCGCAGGCCAAGTCCTACCTGACGTTGCTGGCCACTTACGCGCACAGCAAGAACCTCGCCATCGGCCAGAAGAACACGGTCGAGCTGGCCAGTTCGCGGACCTCGATCGGTCTCGACTTCGCGGTCGCCGAGGAGTGCGGTCAGTACGACGAGTGCGGCGACTACGTCCAGTACTTCGGCAACAACGTGATCGTGATCGAGTACACGAACTCCGGCCGGACGAAGGCCTGTTCGGCGTACGGGAGCACGCTCTCGATCGTGCAGCGTGACGTGGACGTCTCGACGCCGGGGTCCTCCGGCTACGTCCGCAAGACCTGCTGACTACCCCCTTCATTTCACCCTGTCTCTGGGAGACCGTCATGTCTCAGCATGCCCCTGTCCTGACCCGCCGTGGCGTCCTTCGGGCCGCAGCGGCGGTCACCGCCACCAGCGCACTCGTTGCCTGCGGCAAGAACGACGACCAGGCTGCCGATGGTGTCGTCGAGGTCGAGCTCTGGCACGGCCAGGTCGACACCGGCAAGGCCGCGATCGATGCCCTGATCAACGAGTTCAACCGGACCCACCCGAACATCCGGGTGAACGGTGGTGGCGGCGGAGTCACGGCAGACAGCATGCTGCAGAAGGTCACCGCGGGCCTGGCGGCGGGGTCCTTCCCTGATATCGCGTATATCTTCGGGTCGGACCTCGCCAGCCTGACCCGCAGTCCGAAGGTCGCCGACCTGTCCGGTGCCCTCAACCTCGGCGACTTCTGGCCGGCCGCGCAGGAGTCCGTCACTGTGAAGGGCAAGGTCCGGGCCGCGCCTGCGCTGCTCGACTCACTCTGCCTTGTCTACAACAAGAAACTGTTCGCCGCAGCCGGGCTCTCCGCACCTAAGCCCGGCTGGACGTGGGACGACTTCATCACCACCGCGAAGGCGCTGACCAACCCAGGCAAGGGTGTCTTCGGCACCGGCTGGCCTGGTGTCGGCGATGAGGACACGGTCTGGCGGCTGTGGCCGATGATCTGGGATCTCGGCGGCGACGTCGCCTCCCAGGACGGCAAGAAGGTCGCCTTTGATCAGGTCGGTGCGCAGGCCCTCGGCACTCTCGATCGCCTGCGCACCGACAAATCCCTGTACGTCGACCTGAAGCCAGGTAGTGAACAGCTCTACCAGGTGTTCCTGGGTGGCCGGATGGGAATGGTCGCCACCGGCCCCTGGCAGCTCCCCGACCTCGCCGCCAAGGGACTCGACTACGGCGTGGTCCCGCTCCCGACGTACTCGGGGAAGCCCGTGACGATCTCGGGGCCGGACACCTGGACTGTCTTCGACAACGGCAAGGCCAAGGTGAAGGCCGCCAGCGAGTTCGTGAACTGGCTGATCCAGCCGCAGCAGGACATCAAGTGGGACGTCGAAGGTGGCAGTCTGCCGCTCAGCAAGGGTACGGCGGCCAGCCCGGCCTGGACGAAACATTCGGGCGAGACGCCGGGGCTCAAGGTGTTCGTGGACGCGCTCGAAACCGCCCGTGTCCGGCCGACAATTTCGGCGTACCCGAAGATCTCGCAGGCCCTCGGTGAGGCGATCGTCTCGGTGCTGCTCGGCAAGAAGAGCCCGGACGACGCGATCAAGCAGGCTGTCGACGTATCGAACGCCGTACTGGCGGTGCCGAGCTGATGGCGAGCGTCGTCGGCACGTTCACCATCGATCCACGGGCGCGGAAGGCGGCCAAGCGCCGGATGCGCGGCGAGGGCGCGACCGGGTGGGCGTTTGTCAGTCCGTCGGTGTTGCTCATCCTCGGACTCAGCATCGTTCCGGTGGTGTGGTCACTGTTGCTCTCGTTCCAGGTCAACGATCTGGTGTCGCCCAGCTCATGGGTCGGGTTGGAGAACTACAAGGCACTGCTGCAGGATCCGACCTTCGCGTCGGCGGTCAAGCACACTCTGCTCTACACCGTGCTCTACGTGCCGTTGAGCGTGGTGGGTGGGCTAGCGATCGCCATCGCGCTGAATCGGAAGATCAAGTTCATCGGGCTGTACCGGACGCTGGTGTTCGTGCCGTTCGTGGTGTCGGCGGCGGCGCAGGGCGTGTTGTTCTCGTTCGTCCTCGACCCTGATTTCGGCGTTGCGAACTCCCTGCTGCACAAGGTCGGACTGCCTGCTCAGGGGTTCTTCGGTGATTCGGCTCAGGCGCTGCCGCTGCTGGTGCTCATCTCACTGTGGAGCGGTACTGGGTTCTGCGTGATCGTCTATCTGGCCGGCCTGCAAGGCGTTTCGGCCGAGCTGGTCGAGGCCGCGCGGATCGATGGCGCCGGGAAGCTCGGCGTACTGCGGCATGTCGTTCTGCCGGCGTTGTCACCGATCACCGTGTTCCTGCTCCTGTTCCAGACCATCGGGGCTCTGCAGTTGTTCGACCTTGTCTTCGTGACGACCAAGGGCGGGCCGCTGGGATCGACGACGGTGATCGTCTACTTCATCTGGGAGAAGGCGTTCAAGAGCTTCACCGCCGGTTACAGCGCGGCCGCGGCCTATGGGTTGGCCCTTGCGCTGCTGGTGGTCGGAGTTGCGTTGCAGATCTCGCGGCGGAGGGCGGCCCGATGAAACGACCTAGCGCTTGGCATCTGGTCCTGGCGCCACTGGCGTTGTTGTTCGCGCTGCCGTTGCTGTGGCTGCTGGTCAGCTCGGTGATGACGAATGCGGAGATCAATCGGTTTCCGCCGGCGCTGATCCCTTCGGGGATCGACCTGGGCGGCTACCGCTACGTGCTCGGCAACGCGCTGTTCCCGCGCTGGTTCGTGAACTCGATGATCGTCTCGGCGGTCGCGGTGACGGCGAACCTGGCGTTCGGGACGCTCGGCGGGTACGCGTTCGCGCGGATTCGGTTCGCCGGGTCGAAGCTGATGCTCGGGATGATGCTGGCCACGATGGTGATCCCGTTCCAGCTGACGATGATTCCGACGTTCCTGGTGATGAAGAGCCTCGGGCTGATCGACACTCTGGGCGCGCTGATCATCCCGTCGCTGGTGACGCCACTCGCCGTGTTCCTGTTCCGGCAGTTCTTCGTCAGTCTGCCGCGAGAGCTCGAAGAGGCCGCCTGGATCGACGGTTGCGGACGGCTGCGGATCCTCGTGTCGATCGTGCTGCCGCTGGCTCGGCCCGCGCTGAGCACAGTCGCCGTACTGACGTTTCTGAGTACTTGGAACGACCTGACTTGGCCGCTGATCGCGATCAACAGCGACAGCAACTACACCCTCCAGCTCGGACTGACCACCTTCCAAGGCCAGCACCACACGCAGTGGGCGGCGGTGATGGCGGGCAACGTCATCACCGTGCTGCCGGTGCTGCTCGGGTTCTTGCTGGCGCAGAAGGCGTTCATCCGGTCGCTGGCTTCCACTGGACTCAAAGGCTGAACCCTTATGACATATGACCTGTTAGTGATCGGCGACGCGAATCCCGACGTGGTTGTCGGGCCTGTCGATCAACCAGTTGTGTTTGGCCAGAAGGAACGGCTTGTTCCTCATGGCGCACTTTTGCTAGGCGGCTCGGCCGCGATCATGGCTTGTGGCTCGGCTCGGCTCGGGCTGCGCGTTGCGTTCGCCGGCCGGGTCGGCGCCGATGCGGCTGGTGACTTCGTCCGTACGGCGCTCGCCGACCGCGGAGTCGATGTGTCGGCGATGGTGGTCGACCCCTCGTTGCCGACGGCGCTCACCACCGTGCTGACCTCGGGCGACGACCGCGCGATGATCACCTCGCCCGGATGTCTCCCGGTCACCGGCGCAGACGACGTACCGGCTGCTTTGTTGCGTTCGGTGCGGCATGTGCATGCGTCGTCGTTCTATCTGATGCCTGAATTGGCTGCTGGGCTTGCTGGGTTGTTCAAGGAGGCCAAGGCCTGTAAGGCCACCACGTCGTTGGATCCGAATGACGATCCGTCGGGGCGCTGGGATCGGATGATTCTTGATCCGGTGTTGCGGGTAACCGACTACTTCCTGCCGAACGCTTCTGAGGCTCAGTTGCTGACCGGCCATCCGACGACACGCGACGCGGCCGGCATCTTGGCTCGGCGCGGGCCGCTGGTCGTGGTGAAGGACGGCGCTGCCGGGGCGTTCGCGCATGACGGCACCAAGGTGTTGAGTGCACCCGCGTTGAAACTGGAGACGGTGGACGCGGTCGGGGCCGGTGACAGTTTCGACGCCGGTTTCGTCGCCGCTCGGTTGAAGGGCTTCAGCCGTGCTCGTGCGTTGGCGATCGCCGCTGCCTGCGGCTCATTGTCGACGCGTGCCGCTGGGGGCACCGCTGCCCAGGCTGACTGGGATCTAGCGCTGGGGAGCGTGACCGCATGAGTTCTACGAAGATCGTGTTTATCGGTGCCGGAAGCGTCGTGTTCACGCAAGGGTTGCTGGCGGATCTGTTCGCGCTCGACCTTGGTCCGCTGCACATCTCCTTGCACGACATCGATCCCGAGCGACTCGACACGGCCGCCGGAGCGGCGGCGTACATCGCTGCCGAGCGTGGCGTGACACCGCAGATCACGGCGCACCTTGACCGCCGGGCCGCGCTGGAGGGCGCGGACTTCGTGATCAACATCGTCCAGGTCGGGATGAACGCCGCGACCCAGATCGACTTCGAGATCCCGGCCCGGTACGGCATTCGGCAGACGATCGGGGACACGCTCGGGGTCGGCGGGGTGTTCCGGGCGCTGCGGACCTTCCCGGTCCTTCGTGGGCTGGCTGCGGATATCACTGAGATCTGCCCGGATGCGTGGCTGCTGAACTACACCAACCCGATGGTGATGAACGTCTGGTACCTGCAGGCGCTCGGCCTTCGCAAGGTCGTGGGACTGTGCCACTCGGTCTACTGGACGATTCATGATCTGTCGGCGCTGATCGGCGTACCGCTTTCTGAGGTGAGCTATCTCGCGGCTGGGGTCAACCA
This sequence comes from Kribbella antibiotica, assembly GCF_004349055.1. GTDB lineage: Bacteria > Actinomycetota > Actinomycetes > Propionibacteriales > Kribbellaceae > Kribbella > Kribbella antibiotica. The sequence goes on along the minus strand of NZ_SMKX01000144.1, from coordinate 2,156 downwards.
TCAGGCCTGGGTGCTGCGGTGGGAGCGGGACGGAGTGAACCTGTACGACGCCTTGGACGCGGCCATCGAGGCGGATCCGGGGTTGCGGCGCCGGGTGCGGGTGGACATGTACAAGCGGCTTGGGTTCTATCCGACCGAGACGAGTGAGCACTCGTCGGAGTACGTGTCCTGGTATCTGCAGCATGCCTCTGAAGTGGAGCGGCTGCGGCTGCCGGTCGGGGACTATCTGGGGATCATCGAGGAGAACCTGACGGCATACGAGAAGACTCGGGATGCGCTGAAGACCGGGCAGCCGCTGACGGTCGAGGGGACGATGGAATATGCGCCGCAGGTGATCCACAGCATCGTCACTGGTACGCCTCGGACGATCTACGGGAACGTGCCGAACACCGGGCTGATCAGCAACCTGCCGGCCGGGGCTGTGGTTGAGGTTCCTTGCCTGGTTGACGGTTTGGGGGTGCAGCCGACTGCGGTCGGGGCGCTGCCGGCTCAACTGGCTGCGTTGAACAAGTCGTATTTGAATGTGGCCGAGCTTGTGGTGCGGGCCGCGATCGAGGAGGATCCGCGATCGATCCGGCAGGCCGTGATGGCAGATCCGGCGACGGCGGCCGCGCTACCGGTGGAGAAGATCTGGGAGCTGTGCAACGAACTAGTTGATGCCCACAGCAACTACTTGGAGCCGCCGTTGAGGGCTCTGCTCAAGTAGGTCCGGTAGCCCGCGAAGCCGTCGAGCACCTCGGCGGCCGTGGGCCTTCCGGTGATCGCTCCCACGCCTTGCCCGGCGTAGATCGAGGCACGGGTGACGTCTTTGGTCTTCGTACCCTCGACATATTGGGTGTGGCCGGTGTCGTCGGTCTTGAGCTCCTGCTCGCGGCCTTCCCACTGGTCGAAGTAGGCGTTCCGCAGTGCGCGACCACCGAACTCGTCAGGCCAGCCGGCCCTGGACGCGGCGTCGAAAACCGTTCCGTAGACAGTGTCGGTCTCGTCCGCCTCGATCACGCGCTGCGCTACCGGGTCGGCGGTCAACCCCTCGACGCAGGTGAGGAACGCCGTACCGATCCAGCCGCCTTGTGCACCAGCAGCCAGTACGGCGGCCAGTCCGCGCGCGCCGGAGATCCCGCCGCCGGCGAGCACCGGGAGGTCGGTCAGGTCGAGAATCGCCTGGAGGAGCGGAAGCGTGCCGACTGCATTGCGGCCGTGTCCGCCCGCCTCGGCGCCTCTTGCGACGATCACGTCGACGCCGATCTCGATCGCCTCGCGGGCGTCGGCGACGGTCCCGGCTTGGGTTGCCACGGTGATCCCTGCGGCTCGCAAAGGTTCGACGTACGGGGCGTAGTTGCCGAAGCTCAGCGACACCAGGTCCGGCTTCAACTCCAGCACCGCCTCCAGGTGCTCGGGCCGCTCATCCACCGACCAGGCCATCAACCCAATCCCCCACGGGTTCCCACCCGCCGCGGCAATCGCGCCCTCGGTCCGGATCCACTCTGCGGTCACCGCCGACCCCGCGCCCAGCATCCCCAGTCCCCCGCCGGCCGAGATCGCCGCCGTCAACTTCCCGCCGCTCACATTAGCCATCGGCGCGCCAACCACCGGAACGCTCAACCCAAACTTCTCCGCCAGCCACATACCCCCAACACACCACATCCCCCACCAGACCCGCCATATCCCACGCCACAGCCCCGTCTGCTGGGTATGCCAGGCAGCTGGCGCTGGCCCACCAGAGTCCCGCTAGCCCACCAGGCGGGCCGACCGACCGCCTACCGCCGTACGTCGGGCATTTGGTGGGCCCTACGCCCGCGCATCTGATGGGTGAACCCCAAGGCCGGTTAGTTAAGGCGGGTTGGGTGGTGTCAAGGCGTGTGTTGAACGTGAAGCAGCGGAGCTCGTTGGGTAGACAGGTTTGTCCTCGCGAGACAACCAGCTACCGAATGAGGCTCCGCTGCCTGTCCAGTCTGTCATCACCCGCACGATCGAGGTGGCCGAGGGTGCGTTCGCGCCTGGCCATCTGGGCGAGTTGACCCAGCACCTGCCGTTCGAGATGGTCGACGAAGCCCTGGCCGAGTGCCGCCGGGTCCAGGTCCGGGTGCGTGATCTGCCCGCCCGGGTTGTGGTCTATCTGGTGGTGGCCGGATGCCTGTTCCCGGATTTGGGCTATC
>NZ_SMKX01000143.1 GCF_004349055.1 Kribbella antibiotica | reverse complement strand
CCCCTCCCCTACCCCCGAACATTTCGCCGTACGGACGCCTCGCCGTACGGACGTCTCAGGGGTCAACCCCGCTGGTGGTGGGTTGCACGGCCGGATTCTGACGGTGCAACCCACCAGCTCAGGGGTTGGCCCCTCAGATGGTTGGCGGGCAAGGGACCGCCCCCGGTCCCCTGGGCGGAGGGGAACGGGGGCGGAGGCCTGCGGGTCAGCTGTCGGAGACGAGGGTGCCGCCGTTGGCGACGTCGGACTTCTCGATCTCGGTGAAGACGATCCGGACGGCTTCGCGCTTGGCGTTGAGGATCGAGATCGCGGCCTCGGTCACCGCGGTGACGAACTCACGGCGCTGGTCGAGGGTCCGGCCGGACAGGAGCTCGACGGAGATGTTCGGCATACAGGGTTCTCCAAAAGGGTTCAGCCGAGGGCGGCGGTGCGCCGGGCGGCGACCTCCGCGGAATCCTCGGGGTCGGTGTTGAGGGAATCGAGCAGGACGTCGACGTCATCCTTGCGCTCCGGCAGCAGCAGGCCGAGGCCCACGTAGATCACCAGAGAAGTTGCCAGCGGCAACGCGACGACCAGGGTGGTGTCGGTGGAGCCGATACCGTATTTCACGATCGCCCAGGTGATCAGGCCGATCGCCCAGGACACCAGTGCGGCCCGCGGACCGCTGCGCCGGAACCAAGGCAGCAGCCCGAGCATCAGCGGGATGGCGATCGGGCCCATCGTCGCGGCGACCAGGTCGACCACGATCTTCAGTACGACGCCCTGACCGTTGGTGGCGATCGCGATGATCATGCTCACCGTGACGAAGGCGAACGTCGTGATGCGGGCCATCTTCAGCGCGGCGGAATCGCTCATCTCGCGGACCTTCTTCACCAGGACCGGGGCGAGGTCGCGGGTGATGACGGACGAGATCGCGTTCGCGTCGGAGGCCACCATCGCCATCGTGTGCGAGAAGAAGCCGGCCAGCACGAGCCCGATCAGGCCACTCGGCAGTAGCAACTGCGCCAGAGCGACGTACGACTGCTCGGCCTTGCCGGGGTTCACCAGCAGCGGCGCGGCGCACATCGGGATGAACAGGACCAGCGGCCAGACCAGCCAGAGCGCCGACGACAGCAGTGCCGACTTCTTGGCGGCGGAACCCGATGGTGCAGCCATGTAGCGCTGGGCCAGGTTCCACATGCCGCCGTTGTACTCAAAGGTTTTGATGAACAGGAACGCGATCAGGAAGATCGGCGTGTACGGCCCGTTCAGCGCGTCGCCGTGACCCTCCGGCAGCTTGTCCCACATCGTCCACAGCGTGGAGATTCCGCCCAGGTGGGCGAGCACGCCGACGAACATCGCGATCCCGGCTGCGGCCTGGATGATGAACTGGCCGAAGTCGGTGAGCACGTCGGCCCACAGGCCGCCCAGCGTCGCGTAGGCCATCGTGACCACGCCGGTGAGCAGGATGCCCCACCGCATCGGTACGCCGGTGAATCCGTTCAGCAGAATAGCGATCGCGACCCACTTGGACGCGATGTCGACGACCTTCAGCGCCGCACCGGAGTAGGCCAGTGCCTGCTGGGTCGGCAGGTTGTAGCGGCGGGCCAGGTATTCCAGCGGCGAGACAACCCCGTGCTTGGCCCGCAGCCGGTTCCAGCGAGCCGCGAAGACGAAGGCTCCGATGCCGACACCGACACCGATCGACACGGCCCACCAGACGTACACGGTGATGCCGTAGTTGTAGGCGACGGCGGCGAACGCGACGAACATGACCGCGCTGTAGCCCGACATGTGATGCGAGATGCCGGACAGCCACCAGGGAATCCGGCCTCCGGTCGTGAAGTAGTCGACGACCGTTTTGATCTTGGAGCGGGACCAGAGACCGATCACCACCATCAACACGAAATAGCCGACCAGGACTGTCCAGTCCAGAGCGGTCATGGGTCCTCCCAGGGACAACGGGGCGAGTGACTGGAAGGTTCCATCGAACAGAACTCGGTGTCAAGAGACGGAACCCGGAACAAATCAGCCGCGAGTTCCACGCCTGAACTCAGCGCAGACAGGGTTTGACAGAAGGTTCCATGAGATAGAACCTAGTTCTGTGAATGCACAGTCGCCACTCCAGATCCGCCACGCCACCCACCCCGCCCAGGTGCCCGGCTTCGACACCGCCGGACTGCGCGCGCAGTACCTGGTCGACGACCTCTTCACCCCGGACGCGGTCACCGCGGTGCTCACCCACCATGACCGGATCGTGCTCGCCGGCGCCGTCCCGGCCTCCGGCCCCCTGACGCTCAACACCTGGCCCGAGCTGCGCAGCGAGTACTTCCTCGAGCGCCGCGAGGCCGGCATCGTCAATGTCGGCGGTCCCGGCACGATCACCGCCGACGGCACCAAGTACGAGCTCGCCACCGGCGCCTGCCTGTACGTCGGCCGTGGCACCCGCGAGGTGGTCTTCGAGGGACCAGAGTCGGCGTTCTACATCTTCTCCGCGAACGCGCACACGGAGTTCCCGACCGCGCTGGTCAACCCCGGCGAGGGCAACCGCCTCGAGCTCGGCGACCAGCAGACCGCGAACCGCCGGACGATCGACCAGTACATCCACGCCGGTGGCGTGCAGAGCTGCCAGGTCGTGCTTGGTGTGACCACCCTGCACGCCGGCAGCACCTGGAACACGATGCCCGCGCACACGCACGACCGTCGCACCGAGTGCTACTTGTACTTCGGCCTTCCGGAGACCGACCGGATCGTGCACCTGCTCGGCGAGCCTGACGAGACCCGACATCTGCTGGTCGCGGACCGCCAGGCGATCATCTCGCCGAGCTGGTCGATCCACTCCGGCGTCGGCACGTCGTCGTACAGCTTCGTCTGGGCGATGGCCGGCGAGAACCAGGCCTTCACCGACATGGACGGTGTGGACGTCCGGGACCTGCGGTGACAGCTGATGTGTTCAGCCTCCGCGGCCGTACGGCGCTCGTCACCGGCGCCCGGCGCGGTATCGGCGCGGCCATCGCGGCTGGATATGCCGCAGCCGGCGCCGAACTGATCCTGTTCGCGCGCGACGCCGCGCTCGAGGACACCCTGGAGGCGATCAAGCAGAACGGCGGCGGCGAGGCCACCATCGTGACGGCCGACTTCGCCGACCCGGACGCCGTCGAGGCGGCCGCGATCGAGCTGGCGCGGACCCGGCAGATCGACATCCTGGTCAACAACGCCGGCACCATCCGCCGCGCGCCGGCCGCCGAGACCAGTACGGCGGACTGGCGGCACGTGATCGATGTGAACCTGAATTCGGCCTGGGCGGTGACCCGGCCGATCGGGGCCGCAATGGCCGCGCGCGGCTCCGGAAAGATCGTCACGATCGCGTCGTTGCTGAGTTTCCAGGGCGGAGTCACCGTTCCCGCCTACACTGCCAGCAAGCATGCGGTCGCGGGACTGACCCGGGCGCTGGCCAATGAGTGGGGGGCGGCCGGTGTTCAGGTGAACGCGATCGCCCCGGGCTACATCAGTACCGACAACACCACCGACCTGCGGGCCGATCCGGAGCGCGAGACCGCGATCCGGTCCCGCATCCCGGCCGGTCGCTGGGGGCGGCCGGATGATCTCGTCGGTGCGGCGGTCTTTCTGGCCTCCGCAGCGGCGGACTACATCAACGGCCACATCCTCGCGGTCGACGGTGGCTGGCTGGCCAGATAAGGAGTGGCAGGATGTCCGACATGAGTTCGCCCTCGGCCATCGACAAGACGCTGATGGTGTTGGACGCCGTACTGGAACATTCGCGGTTCACCGATGTGGTGAACGCGACCGGTCTGGCCAAGTCCACCGTGCACCGGATCATGGCGTCGTTGGTGGAGCACGAGTTCGTCGCGCAGGCCGACGACGGCTCGTACCATCCAGGTCCGAAGGCGCTCCGGCTTGCCGGACATGCGTTGACCAACGTCGATCTGGCCACGGTCGCTCGCCCGGTGCTCGCCGACCTGGTCGCGCAGACGCGCTGCACGGTGCACGTCGGTCTCCTGAACGGCGATGAGGCGATCTACGTCGCCCGCTTGGACGGCCCCAAGCCGTACCGGATGCCGTCCCGGGTCGGGAAGGCGTTCTGGCTGCACTGCACCGGGATCGGCAAGGCGCTGCTGGCGGAGAAGGACGATGAGGCGCTCGACGCCCACATCACCCGGACCGGTCTGCCGGCCCGCACGCCGCTGACGCACACGACCGCCACCGGGCTGAAGGCCGACCTGGCCCAGGTCCGCGCTCGCGGCTATGCGCTGGACGACGAAGAGAACGAGCCAGGAATTCGTTGTGTGGCAGCGGTCATCCACGACCACACCGCCCTGGCGATCGCCGCGGTCAGCATCTCGACGTTGTCCCTCGAGCAGTCGATCGCCCAGGTCGCCCTGATGGCACCGGCGGCGACCGAGGCGGCCCGGAAGATCAGCGCCGCGCTGGGGTATCGGGAACCGTAAAGGCCCTCTAAAGTTAGGAAACCTTCCTAACCATTGAGGTAGAGGATCGCCCAATGAAATCTCCTCTCCGCTGGTTGCTCGCAGGAACACTGATCGTCGGCACTTTGGTGCCGGTGTCCCCCAGCGTTGCTGCGGCTGCTGCCTCGGTCAGTCCCATCCCAGGCTTCCAGTTACAGACTTCCGCGCAGGTCTCCGACGACTCCGCCGTCACCAAACCCGGCTTCCCGACCACCGGCTGGTTGCCGGTCTCGTCCCGGTCGACCGTGTACGCCGGGCTGCTGCAGAACAACAAGTACCCGGACCCGTTCTTCTCGACGAACATGAAGAACGTCGACAAGGCGCAGTTCACCGTCCCGTGGTGGTACCGCACGGAACTCCAGGTCGCCGACACCGGCCAGCGCACCTACCTCGACTTCAGCGGCGTGATGTCGCGCGCCGACGTCTGGGTGAACGGCGTCCGGGGCGCCGACAAGAACCAGGTCGTCGGTGCCTACACCCGCCACGACCTGGACATCACGGCCCAGGTGCGGGCCGGGAGCAACTCGATCGCGTTCAAGGTCTACCCGAACGACCCGAACCGCGATCTCACCATGGGCTGGATCGACTGGGCTCAGACGCCACCTGACAAGAACATGGGCATCGTCCGCGACGTCCTGGTACGACGCAGTGGTGCGGTCGCCCTGCGCGGCGCCCACGTGGTCACCAAGCTGACCGTGCCCTCGTTGAACCACGCGGACCTGACGCCGAAGGTCGACGTCCGCAACGACTCCTCGGCAGCCGTCACGACCACGGTCAGCGGCACTGTGGCCGGCGTACCGGTCAGTCAGTCGGTTTCGCTGGCAGCCAAGGAGAAGAAGACCGTCACGTTCGCCACCATCGGGTTGGACAACCCGAATGTCTGGTGGCCGGCCGGGATGGGCGGGCAGCCGCTCTACGCGATCGACCTGACCGCATCGGTGGGCGGTACGGCGTCCGACAGTACGACGGCCAAGTTCGGCGTACGGGATGTGAAGGCGCCGCTGAACAGCAGTGGTGGACGGGCGTACTCGATCAACGGGCGACCGCTGCTGATCAAGGGCGGTGGCTACTCGCCGGACCTGTTCCTGCGCTGGGACAAGACCGCGGCGGCCGACAAGCTCAAGTATGTCAAGGATCTGGGCCTGAACACGGTCCGGCTGGAAGGGCACATCGAGCCGGACGAGTTCTTCGATCTGGCCGACGAGCTCGGCGTCCTGACCATGCCCGGTTGGGAATGCTGCGACAAGTGGGAAGGCAATGGGTGGAGCGCGGAGGACAAGGCGGTCGCCAAGCTGTCGATGACCGGCGAGGCGGAGCGGCTCCGCAACCACCCGAGTGTCTTCACCTTCCTGATCGGCAGTGACTTCGCGCCGAACGCAGAGAAGGAGAAGGGCTATCTCGACGCGTTGACCGCGGCCGATTGGCAGACTCCGATCATCGCGGCCGCGTCGGCGAAGGCGTCGCCGCAGCTCGGCATCTCCGGGATGAAAATGAACGGGCCGTACGACTGGATCCCGCCGAACTACTGGTACGACAAGGCACACAGCGACTCCGGCGGCGCGTGGAGCTTCAACTCCGAGACGTCAGCCGGGCCGGACATCCCGACGCTGGACACGCTGAACCGGATGATGACTCCGGCCGAGCTCGAGACGCTCTGGAAAAGCCCGGCGACCAACCAGTACCACCGGTCCGAGTCGTCCACGTTCGGCAACCTGAAGCTGTTCGGTGACGCCCTGGCCGGCCGGTACGGCGCTCCGGCGAACCTGAACGACTACGTCAAGAAGGCGCAACTGGCGGCGTACGAGAATGTTCGTGCCGAGTTCGAGTCGCACAATCGCAACTTCACCGACTCGTCGAACCCGTCGACCGGGTTGATCTACTGGATGCTCAACAGTGGCTGGACTTCGCTGCACTGGCAGCTCTTCGACGCCTATCTCGATCAGAACGGCGCGTACTACGGCGCCAAGAAGGCGAACGAGCCGCTGCACATCCAGTACTCGTACGACACCAAGTCTGTTGCCGTCGTCAACCAAAACCACGCTGCGGCGTCGGGGCTGACGGCTTCGGTCAAGCTCTACAACATCGACGGGACCGAGAAGTTCTCGATGTCGGCCTCGGTCACCGTTCCGGGCGACGGCGGCAAGGTCACTCCGATCACGATCGGGACCCCCGCCGGCCTGTCGACGACGTACCTGGCGAAGCTCGTCCTGACGAACTCGTCGGGGGTCGAGGTGAGCCGGAACGTCTACTGGCTGTCCACGAAGGCGGACACGCTGGACTGGAACAACACCGACTGGTACTACACACCGACCACGAGCTACGCCGATCTGAAGGGTCTGTCTTCGCTTGCGCAGACGCCAGTGTCAGCGAGCGCTTCGACAACGACCTCGGGTGAGAACACCATCACGACGGTCACGTTGAAGAACACCTCCACCGCGAAGACTCCGGCGTTCTATCTCGATGCGCATGTGGTTGCTGGTGGCAAGCCGGTGCTGCCGGTCCAGTGGAACGACAACGCGGTGTCGCTGTGGCCCGGCGAGACCACGGTCCTGAAGGCGACGTACCGGACTTCGGACCTCAAGGGCGGTTCACCGTCGGTCCGGATCACCGGCTGGAACACCGCCACGCAGACGATCCCCGGCAACGGCGGGGGCGGACCGACCGATCCCGAGCCGGTCGTCTACCAGGCCGAGGACGCCGCCATCACCTCCGGCGTCGTCGAGTCGAACCACGCCGGCTTCACCGGCAGCGGTTTCGTCAACTACGACAACGCAGTCGGCAGCGCGGTCGAATGGACCGTCAACGCAACCACGGCCGGTCCAGCCACGGTCGAGCTGCGCTACGCCAACGGTACGACGGCCAACCGGGCAATGGACGTGTCGGTCAACGGCACGGTCGTCTCCCCCGGCCTGGCCTTCGCCGGCACCGGCGCCTGGACCACCTGGCAAACCAAAACCGTCACCGTGAACTTGGTAGCCGGAAGCAACAAAATCAAGGCCGTCGCCACCACGGCGAACGGCGGCCCCAACATGGACAAGCTCACCACGTCCTAACCACCAGCCGCGGGTCCCAGGGAACCCACCAGGCCCCTGGGACCCGCGCCCGCCGTACGGCATCTCATGGGTTCCCCCATCAGCTTGTGGCTTCTGCACTCGCATGCGGGTCCAGAAGCCACAACCTCGTGGGTTAACCCATGAGATGGTTCAGGCGCGGGCGGCGATTCGGCGGGCGTGGTCGCGGATCTCGTCCTCGAGATCCGTGCCCGAGTCGAGCATCACCTGCATCTTCGCGGCATCCTGGCCGGCGAACATGTCGGCGACCGTCACCTCGTGATCCGGGCGGCTCAGAACCTCGATGCGGTCGCCGGCGGCGATGGTGCCGGTCTTCAGGACCTTGAGGTAGGCGCCGGGGCGGCCGGCTTGGTGGAAGCGCTTGACCCAGCGCGGCTCCTCCATGCGGTGCTGGAAGGTGATGCACGGGACCCGCGGCGAGCGCACCAGCACCTCGACCTCGTCACCAATCCGCCAGACTTCACCGATCAGCGCGCCGTTCACATCCAGCCCCTCGGTCTGGAGGTTCTCCCCGAACAGGCCGGTCGGGATCTCGCGGCCGAGCTCGTCGGCCCACCAGTTCGCGTCTTCCAGCGCGTACGCGTAGAGCGCCTGGTCGGGACCGCCGTGGTTCTTGGTGTCGCAGACGCGATCACCGGCCAGCCCGAGCTCCCCCACCGGCACCCGGCCCGCCTGGGGCCGCTTGTCGATCGCCGTGAACCCCGTCTCCTTCGGACCCGGGATCAGTTCCTCGACCACATTCACCGTCAGCACGCGCATCCCGACAGGCTAACTACTCCTGGATGGCCTTGACGATCGAAATATTGCGAGTCACCCAGTCTCGCGGCAACATCGCGTCGGTGGTCGCGCTCTCGACAGCCCAAAGGACGTTGAGCATCTGGCGAACGATCACCCAGTTGCGAGCCCGCTCCTCGTCGAAGCCGGCCGCGTCGATCGCCGTGTAAAAGCGCTGCTGTACGGCGAAGCGAAGGTCGCCGGTGATCTCGTCCCAGCGGTTCCAGATCAGCGGTGCGACCTCGTAGTGCGGGTCACCGGAGAGCGGCTTGGGGTCGATCACCAGCCAGGGCTCACGGGTAGCCGCGAGAACGTTCTGATAGTGCAGGTCGGTGTGGATCAACCGGCCGTCAGTAGCCGGGTCTGAAGCGAAATCTTCGGCCAGCGAGATCGCTTGCTCGACGTACCGGTGCGGAACCGGCGCCGACGCCGGCAACTGCCGGAACCGCTCCAGCCACCGCTTCAGCTCCCCCGACAACGTCCGGTACTGCGGCCCGGCAACCACATGCAGCCGCTGGTACGTCGTACCGACAAGCTCGCAGGCCTCGAGGACCGGAAGTGTGGTGAGGTCGCGCGGCTCCAACCGTTCCAGCAGCAACGCGAGCCGTCGCGGATCCGCGCGCAACAACTGCACGGCACCGTTCCCAGCCCAGTCCCGCAGCGCAAGATGCTCGGTCTCAGCCTCCCAATGCGGAAACTGCACCTTCAGTACGGCGCTCTGTCCGTCCCGCGTGAGCACCGGAACGACCAGCGCACACTCGCCATGCGCCGACGGACCGTCGACGCGCAGCTCCCACTCCGCCAGCAGCTCACGCGTCAGTCGCGGCAGCCGATCCAGCCAGTCCGCCCAGTCCTGCCCACGCGAGGCAACGACCTGCAGACCGGCCGGGATGTCGACAGCCTGCACTACTTCTTGGCCTTCTCCGACGGCTCGTTCGTCTTGAGGGCAGCGATGAAGGCTTCCTGCGGGACCTCGACCCGGCCCACCATCTTCATCCGCTTCTTGCCCTCCTTCTGCTTCTCGAGCAGCTTGCGCTTCCGGGTGATGTCACCGCCGTAGCACTTGGCGAGGACGTCCTTCCGGATCGCGCGGATCGACTCGCGGGCGATGATCCGGGACCCGATCGCGGCCTGGATCGGCACCTCGAACTGCTGCCGCGGGATCAGCTCCTTGAGCTTGCCGGCCAGCGAAACGCCGTACGCGTAGGCGTTGTCCTTGTGCACGATCGCGGAGAACGCGTCGACCGTCTCGCCCTGCAGCAGGATGTCGACCTTGACCAGGTTCGCCGCCTGCTCGCCGGTGGGCTCGTAGTCCAGCGACGCGTAGCCCTTGGTCTTCGACTTCAGCTGGTCGAAGAAGTCGAAGATGATCTCGGCCAGCGGCAGCGTGTAGCGCAGCTCGACCCGGTCCTCCGACAGATACTCCATCCCGAGCAGGTTGCCCCGCTTGGTCTGGCACAGGTCCATGATCACACCGATGAAGTCCTTCGGGCTCAGGATCGTGGCCCGCACCATCGGCTCGTAGATGTCGCCGATCTTGCCCTCGGGGAACTCGCTCGGGTTGGTGACGATGTGTTCCTTACCGTCCTCCATGTCGACCCGGTAGACGACGTTCGGCGCGGTCGAGATCAGGTCCAGGTCGAACTCGCGCTCGAGCCGCTCGCGGACGATCTCCATGTGCAGCAGGCCGAGGAAGCCGCAGCGGAACCCGAAGCCGAGGGCGCCCGAACTCTCCGGCTCGTAGCTCAACGCTGCATCGTTCAGCTGCAGGCGCTCGAGGGCGTCACGCAGCGTCGGGTAGTCGTCACCGTCGATCGGGAACAGACCGGAGTACACCATCGGCTGCGGGTGCTTGTAGCCACCGAGCGCCTCGGTCGCCCCGCGGATCGCGGCGGTGACGGTGTCACCGACCCGGGACTGCCGGACATCCTTCACACCGGTGATCAGGTAGCCGACCTCGCCGACGCTGATGCTGCCCGACTTCATCGGCTCCGGGGAGATGACCCCGACCTCGAGCATCTCGTGCACCGCACCGCTCGACATCATCTTGATCTTGTCGCGGTGGGTCAGCTCGCCGTCGACCACCCGGACGTAGGTGACCACGCCACGGTAGGTGTCGTAGACCGAGTCGAAGATCAGCGCCCGCGGCGGAGCGTCCTTGACGCCCTTCGGCGGCTCGATCTGGGCGACGATCTCGCTGAGCAACTCCTCGACACCCTCGCCGGTCTTCGCCGAGACCCGCAGGACCTCGTCGGGACGGCAGCCGATGATGTGGGCGAGCTCAGCGGCGTACTTCTCCGGCATCGCGCCCGGCAGGTCGATCTTGTTGAGCACCGGGATGATGTTCAGGTCGGCGTTCAGCGCCAGGTACAGGTTGGCCAGCGTCTGCGCCTCGATGCCCTGGGCTGCGTCGACGAGCAGCACCGCGCCCTCACACGCCTCCAGCGACCGCGACACCTCGTAGGTAAAGTCGACGTGGCCGGGGGTGTCGATCATGTTCAGGATGTACGTCGTACCGTCCGGGGCGAGCAGGCCGCCCGGGGTGTCCGGCTTCGGCGCGTACGGCAGCCGGACCGCCTGCGACTTGATCGTGATGCCGCGCTCACGCTCGATGTCCATCCGGTCCAGGTACTGGGCCCGCATGGCACGGCCGTCGACCACGCCGGTGATCTGCAGCATCCGGTCGGCCAGCGTCGACTTGCCGTGGTCGATATGGGCGATGATGCAGAAGTTCCGGATCAGCGTCGGGTCGGTGCGACCCGGCTGCGGAACATTCGGGGGTGCAACGGGCACGGAGGGGATCCAGTTCGTCTCGGTGGTACAACCAGCACAACTGGCCAATCATCCCATGCGGAGCCAGCGGATTTGAAAAATCGGAGCAGACCGGTCCGCCGGGCCCTACCGTGGTGACGCATGGCACACGCTGCGGGAGTCCGCTTACCGTTCGAAAAGGTGCCCGCCGCAGTGCGGGCCTGGGTCGAACGAGTCCTGGGATCGACGGTGGTTTCGGCCGCGACCCAGCAGGGTGGGTTCTCCCCCGGCGTCGCCGCCCGGCTCGTCACCGCCTCCGGCCGCCGTGCCTTCGTCAAAACGGTCGGTACGGCGCTCAACGAGAAGACGCCGTCGCTGTTCCGCCAGGAGATTGAGGCGGTCGAGGCGATCGGAACGTTGCCGTCGGCTCCCAGACTGCTGGATGTGTACGACGACGGCGACTGGGTCGGACTGCTGTTCGAGGACATCGAGGGGCGGTTGCCGTCGCACCCGTGGATCCAGTCCGAGGCGGACCGGGTGCTGGCTGCGCTGGACGAGCTGACCGACGCGCTGGACCCGTCCCCGTGGCCTGATGCGCCAGTGGTCGCCGTACGGAGTCGGGACTTTCTGAGTCGCTGGCCGGTGATCATCGCGGACGGTCTCGCCGTACCGGACTGGCTGGAGGGGCGCGTGGAGGAGCTGGCTGAGCTGTCCCGCGCTGCACTTGAGGTGATGGCTAGCGGCAAGGCGCTGGCGCACTACGACCTGCGGGCCGACAACATCATCCTCACCGACGACCGCGTGGTCTTCATCGACTGGGCGCACCCCGGCCTTGGCCCTCGCTGGACCGACACTGTGATTCTGCAGGCAGACATGCGGGACAGTCCGATCCGGCTGCCCGCACTGCCGGACGACCCGGCGATCACCGGCTTTGTGGCCGCCATCGCGGGCGGCCAGTGGTGGGGAGCGGCTCAGGAGGCGCCTCCGGGTCTGCCCACGATCCGGGCTTGGCAGCGGGAGCAGGCGCTCGTTCACCTGGATTGGGTGCGGGAGCGGTTGGGCTAGCAGCGTTTTGGTGGGCAGGGCGTCTCTGGGGGTGTGACGAATCAAATGGTGAGCATCGGCGGCCCTGTCCGGGCGCTGGCGCGTGATGACGCGCAGACCGCCGTGTCGGCGCTCTATCAACAGCACTGGGCGGGCCTCGTGCGCCTGGCCGTGCTGGTGATGGACGACCGGCAGGCGGCAGAGGACGTCGTACAGGAGGCTTTCACCAACCTGTACCGGCACTGGCCGCTCAAGGAGTCGGCAGCAGCGCTCGGATACCTGCGTACGGCGGTCCTGAACCGCAGTCGCTCGGTACTGCGCCGCCGCCGGGTCGCGCGGCTCTACATCCCACCCCACCAGGCCCCCAACGCCTCCGCCGAGAGCGACGTAGTCCTCGGCGAAGAGCGGCTCCAGGTGCAACGGGCACTGCAGGCCCTACCCACCCGGACCCGCGAGGTCCTGGTCCTCCGCTTCTACCTCGATCTCCCGTTCGCCGAGATCGCCCAGCTCCTGGGCATCGGCGAGTCCAGCGCCCGCTCGAACGCCTCCCGCGGCCTCGCGACGCTGACCGACCGCTTGAAGGACATCCGATGAACGACACCGAATCGCGCCTCCGCGACTACCTGGACACCAAGGCCGCCACGGTCCCCAGCAACGCCCAAGGCCCCGGCCTGCTGGCCGAAAGCACCTCCCGCCGGCCCGTCTGGCCGATCCTCGCCACCGCAGCCTCCGTGGCCGCCGTACTGGCCATCACAGCCACCGTCCTGACCCACGTCGGCCCCGACAAGGCAGACCCAGCCGGCAAGCCGGCCCCGCTCACGGACGCAGCCCCGACTGTCCCTTACACCCTCACCACCGGGATCAACTTCAAGGGCACCGTGCACGACGGATCCCGCTCAGTCCGGCTGCCGAAGGAACTCCGGCCGGTCGTCGCGCGCGTCGCCGGCGGATGGCTCACCGAGTACTACGTCCAAGAGGCCCCGAGCGTCGACCCACACGTCGGCATCCTGAAGACCGACGGAACCTTCAAGCGCCTGGGACCGAAGCGTGCGCTCGGCCCGAGGCTGTCCCCGGACGGCCGGCAGGTTGCCATGAGCACCTACCCGGCCGGCCCGACGGCGCGGATCCTGATCTACGACATCTCGAGCGGGGCAGAGGTCCACTCCATCCGCCCGCCGTCGAACATGGCGGGTCCGGTGGGCTGGAACCCGGACGGGATCTGGCTCGACTCCGGTGATCCCTTCTCCAAGGACCGGCTGTACCTGTGGAAGCCGGGTGAAGCGGCAGCCCGGCCGATCCAGGTTCCCAGTGGCTTCGACGGGATCGAGACGACGCCGAACTCGAACATCGTGGTGCTGACGAAGCGGCCCGAGCGGACGGCCCCGACGCCGGGACAGAGCTTCGCCACGACGAAGGCCGAGCCCCCGCAGGAGCACTGCATCCAGGCCGGTGTGCTGAAGGGCAATGCGATCGAGGTTCAGCGGGAGTCCTGCAGCCAAGGCGTGCGGGGCCCGTTCCCGGTGCTGTCGCCCGACGGGGGGAAGGTGCTGAACGTCACGGACAAGCTGACCATCGACGTCGCGACGGGGAAGACCACGAAGCTCGACGTGCCGGACCAGATCGAGAACTATCCGACCCCCGTGTTCGAGGACGCGACCAAGGTCCTCGTCGTCTCCAAGACAGAGGACGGCAAGGGACCGCAGCGGCTGTACCGCTGTGAGGCCACCACCGGCGAGTGCAAACTGCTCCAGACCGAGAAGAACGACCAGATCACCCTCGCCGAGCGCTGAACATGACGAAAGGGCGGTCCCCCGTGCTGGTGGGACCGCCCTTTCGCTTTGTCGTCTTAGCTGTCTACGCGCAGGACGGTGGAGCCGGTGCCGGCTCCGCCGTCGGTGAAGCTGAGCTGGCCCAGGTACCGGGTACCGGCGGTGAGGCCGGTCCAGGTAGCCGTGACCGTGCTCTGGGCTGCGGTGGTGACCGGCTGGGAGGCCGGGGCGACCGTCAGGTTGCCTTCAGCGGTCGTGAGCGCCCAGTGGTTGAGCTTCACGGTCGTGTTGTCGGCTCCGGCGAAGAAGTCGATGTACACGTCGTACGAGCCGGCTGCCGGGGCAACCAGGTTCGCCTCCTCCTCGGAGGATCCGCCACCGGAGTTCGCCAGCACTGCCGTCGTACCGGACTTGTAGACGTACACGTCGACGTCCGTGGCTGCCGGGTAGTCCGCGTCGAACGTGGAGAAGCGGGCGTACTTCGTGCCGGCCGGGATGGCCACCGTGAACTTGGCGACGTGGTCGTTGGCCTGCGGGTTGGTGGCCGGGAAGGACACCCCGCCCGCCTTCTTGACGACCGCGTCGGTGACGGTCGCCGCAGTCAGGCCGACCGCAGTGGTGTTCAGCGTGCCGGTGTAGCCGGCCGTCACCGATACCGGCGCCGAGCCGCTCACACCGGTGCCCTTGACCTGCACCGGCGCCTTCACGGTCAGCGGCTTGACCGCCAGCGTGCTGGAGACGGCATGGAAGGCCGACTTCCACGTCAGCGTGCCGAACGAGTACTGCTCCAGCGGTGCACCGGCGTTCTCGATGGTGACCTTGTACGTGACGGACTTGCCGGGCAGCGCGATCAGGACCTTCGGCGACACCGTCACCTTGAGCCCGGTCGCACCCGTGACCTTCGGGAAGTAGACCTCAGGCAGCTTGCTGACGCTCTTCACCGTGCGGGTGATGGTCTGCTTACCGGCCAGGTCACCGACCGCGATGGTCGGGTAGTTCAGGTCGCTCGGGTCGATCTTCCCGCCCGCGCACAGTTCGTGCGTGGTCGGCACCTCACCGGAGGCGCAGACGAACTTCGCCCAGTCGGCGTACGTCGAGTCGTAGACCAGGCCCGGGTCCAGAACCTTCTTCGGCTGGACCATTCCGGCGCCGTACCCGAACGGGGTGGCCGGCGTACCGGAGTCGTTCTGGATCGGCTGGCCAGCGGAGTCCTTGGTCGTGGCCGTGGTGGCCAGGGCCGACTTGATCGCCATCGGCGACCAGTCCGGGTGCTTGCTCTTCAGGATGGCCGCGATACCGGCCACGTGCGGTGTGGACATCGACGTACCGCTGAAGAACGCGTACTCGCCACCAGCAGCACCGAACGCGCTCGTCGCGGCCAGCACGTTGGTGCCCGGAGCCATGATGTCCGGCTTGAGCAGGTCTCCGTTACCGGCCAGGGACGGGCCACGGCTGGAGGAGGCTGCGACCTTCGGTGCGACGACCTTGACCGGCGTACCGGCGCTGATCGTGGCGGTGGGGTTCGCCGTACCGCTCACGTAGGCCTTGACCGTCGGGGTGGCCTTATCGTCCAGGTGGACCGACGGGACCGTGTGCAGGTCGGCGTCGAGGGTGCCCGGGACGATGTTGACCAGGATCATGCCGATACCGCCGACGGCCTTCACCTGGGCGCTCTTGTCGACGCGGGCGTTTCCGCCGCGGTCGCAGACCACGATCTTGCCGGTCGCCTTGGCCGGGTCGAGCGTGCCGGCCTGGCAGAGCACCAGGTTGGCCGGGTTCGCGCCGGGGAGCCCAGCGTCCTTGGCGAGGACGACCGGGGAGCTCGGCGTACCTGAACCGATACCGGCGCCGGTGAACTTGCTGCCGTCGCCGAGGGTGACCGTGGTCTGGATGTCGCGGTCATGGGTGCCGTTGGCAACAGTCGTCACCCACGGGTAGGTCTTGCCGACCGTCGACACGCCAGGGCCGGTGTTACCGGCACTGACCGCGACGAACACACCCGCCTTGGCAGCGCGCATGAACGCCATACCGGTGGTGTTGAAGTACGTCGCGCCGGTGCCGGAGATCGAGTAGTTGATCACGTCGACGCCATCGGCGACCGCGGTGTCGATCGCGGCAATGATGTCCGCGTCGGTACCGGAACCGCCACCGGCCGCGTCGACCGACCACAGCGCCTTGTAGATCGCGAGCCGGGCGTGCGGCGCCATCCCGGAGCCCTTGCCGTAGTCGCGACCCAGCACGGTCATGTCGACGCCGTAGTTACCGGCGGCGGTGCTGGCCGTGTGCGTGCCGTGGCCGCCGAAGTCGCGCGGCGACGTGAACTCCTCCGGGATCGGGCGGGTGCCGATGCCCTTGTTGAAGTACCGGGCTCCGATCACCTTGTTGTTACAGGTGACGAGCGGGGCCTCCTCGCCGGCCTGGCAGATGCCCTTCCACTTCTTCGCGACCAGCGCGTCCGACTTCTTGGTCGTCTTGATCGGCGCGAAGCTCGGGCGCTCCGGGGTGAACCCGCCGTCGATGACACCGATGATCACGCCGTCGCCGGCCTTGTCGATGCCACCGACCTGCTGCCACGTGCCGCCCTTGCCGGACAGACCGAGGAAGCGCGGCGTGTCGACGGTGTCCTGGTGCTGCATGCCGCTCGGCTCGACGCTCTTCACGCCGGACGACTTGGCCAGCTTCACGGCGTCGTCGTACGACATCTCGGCGGAGAAGCCGGAGTACGTGTAGTTGTAGTCGTAGAGCTTCTTCGCGTCCGGCGTGGCCTTCAGGACCTCGTCACGCTCCCGCGACAGGTGCTGGACGTAGCTCGTGACCGGTGCGTCGGTCTTGACCAGCTTGCCGCCGCCGTCGACGCGAGTCGACGGCAGACCGGCGATGTCACCGTCGTACTCGGCCACGGGTGCGTCGTCGAGCTGCACGATGTACGAGCCGGTCGCAGACTCCTTGACCAGCGGGTCCGACAGGACCGGCGTCTCGGCTGCCTGCGCATGAACGAGCGGCAACCCGGCCAGCGACGCTGCGAGCGCGCTGACCAGAATGATCGGGGTACGGCGGGACAAGTCGGCCTCCATGAGTTGGCTAGCCAGGACGGTGGGGAGCCAAGGCTTGGGTGGACCCGGCGCTGGTGGTGAGCAGCGTCACGGGAGCCTGAGTATGCCGCCGGACCCTGTGGGGTGTCACGCTCGGCACGACCATGTCATCCGACCGCAAGGGAAAACCCGATGCCGGACTTGACAGCAAAGATCACCGTGGCGGCACCCGCCGACACGCTTTACGCCCTGGTCAGCGATCTGCCGCGGATGGGCGAGTGGAGCCCGGAATGTACCGGCGTGACGTGGAATTCCCGTACGCCGGGACCAGCCACGGGCGCACGTTTCATCGGCCGCAACCGGTCCGGGGTGGCCCGCTGGCCAACCCAAGGACGCGTTCTGGAGGCCGAGCCGGGCCGCCGCTTCACTTTCGAGATCTTCTTCGGGCCGCTGCAGGTGGCGCTCTGGTCCTACGACTTCACGGTGACCGACGGTGGTTGCGAGGTCACCGAATCGTGGACCGATCGGCGACCGGCCGCGTTGAAGTTCACCATGAACACGATCGTCGGCGATCGGGTGAAGATCAACGAGTACGGCATCCGCACCACCCTCGAACGCCTGAAGGCGGCTGCTGAGAACTAGTTGACGGCCTCCAGCAGCACGAGCGGGATCTCGCGTTGCGTCTTGGACTGGTAGTCGGCGTAACGCTTGTGGTCGGCAACGACCAGCGGCCACAGGCGCTCCCGCTCCGGCGCAGTGGCGACTCGGGCGTTCATGCGCTGCGCAGGCTCCCCCTGGTACATCACGTCCACCGCGGGGTTGTCGCGGAGGTTGAGGAACCACGCCGGGTGCGTGTCGTCGCCGCCGCGGGAGGCCACGACGATGAGCGTCGAGCCTTCCTGGAGCGGCGAGGTGAGCATCACGGAGCGCGGCTCGCCGGTTTTGCGGCCGATCGTCGTGAGCCTCAGCACCGGCATGTCCGCCGCCTGCCACCCAGCCTTGCCGCCGCTGAGCGTGAGCAGGACACGGTGGACCGCGTTCATCGCCTTGAGTGCGAAATCAGTAGGCATATCCGCTCCGATCATCGTGGGAGAACCGCTCGGTAACCTAGTGGCCCGCGACTCGGGTCGCCAGCGCAGGCGGCCCGGTTTGGTGACCGGGTAGCTTGTTGGTAATCTGTTCCTTCGTGCATTCACGGGTGCCCAGGAAGTAGTGGAGCCAGCCGTGCGCGCGACACCTTTCCTGTAATGACCGCATACTCCTGATCGAGGCTCTGCTCACGTGGCGAACATCAAGTCCCAGATCAAGCGCAACCGTCAGAACGAGGCTGCGCGACTTCGCAACAAGTCGGTGAAGTCCACCCTCAAGACGGCCGTGCGCCGCTTCCGGGAGGCCGCTGAGGCCGGTGACGCCACCAAGGCGTCCGAGACCGCTACGGCGGCTGGACGGCTGCTCGACAAGGCCGCCAGCAAGGGCGTCATTCACGCCAACCAGGCTGCCAACCGCAAGTCGGCCATCTTCAAGAAGGCCGCCTCGCTGTAGTTTGCAACTGACGATCGGCTAGTCCTCAGGACCAGCCGATCGTTTTTGCATGCCCGGAATCCTTGGCGAGTCCGGGCTCGGGTGTGGTCAGCGGCGGCCGTGGGCGCGGCTGACCGTGATGACCATCCGCTCCAGGGCGTAACCGGCGTCGCCGGAGGCACCCTTCACATCAGCATCGGCCTGCGCCACCGCCTTGATCGCGGTCGCGAGACCACCCGGCGTCCAGCCCTTGGCCTGCTGACGCAGCGACTTCAGCTTCCACGGCGGTACGCCGACCTCGCGGGCCAGGTCTGCCTCGCGCATCCCACCCGGAGCACTCGAGAACTTCGCGAGACCCCGCAGTCCACCGGCCATCGCGCTCGTCATCAGCACCGCGGCGACTCCACAGTCGAGCGCCCAGCGCAACTGCTCCAGCGCCGGCTCGGTCCGGCCTGCGATCGCCGCGTCGGCGACCGCGAAACTCGTCACCTCGGCGCGACCACCGAAGTACTGGCCGATCAGCTCGACCGTCACCGCCTGACCGCCGGAATCGGACACCAGCTGCGCACAAGCCCCGGACAGCGCCCGCAGGTCGTGCCCGACGGCATCGACCAGTGCAGTTGCCGTGCGCTCGTCGGCGCTGCCGCCGTGCAGCCGGATCTCCCCGGCCACGAACTGCGGCAGCTCCCACGCCTTCGGCGCTGTCGCGACCACCTCGGTGACGTCAGCCTTCCGCAGCTTGTCGAGAACACCCTTGCCCTTCTGGCCGCCCGAGTGCACGAGCACGAGAAGGATGTCGTCGGCCGCAGCACCGGCGTACTCGAGCAGGCGCGGTGCCATCTCGGCCGGCAGGTTCTCCAGCATGCGCATCACCAGCACGCGCTCAGCCGCGAACAGCGACGGCCCGGTCAGCTCCGCGAACACCCCGAGGTCCAGCGTCGACGCGTCCAGCTCCGTCGTCTCGACCTCGGCGAAGTCCTTCTTCACCGCCGCGATCGCCGAGCGCACCGCCCGATCGGCCAGGAACCCCTCGGATCCGGTCACCAGCAGTACATCGCCCAGTTTCGGCGCAGAACCCCTACGAGCAGCCACACCCCCAGCATCCCATGCCGCACCCCCAAGAAGAGATGGTCACCATGCCCGACGCCCTGATTCTCGTGGACCTGCAGACCGCCTTCGTCTCAGGTCCCAACGCCATACCGGCAGCCTTGCGCTTGCTTCCGTGCGTTACCGACCTGCTGCAGCGCGCCCGCTCGGCTGACGCCGTCATCGTCCACCGGCAGAACGACGGTCCAGTTGGCGCCGATGACGAGGTCGGCTCCCCCGGCTGGGAGCTCTATCTGCCGGTCGGCGCGGGTGAGCACGTCATCCGCAAGCCGCGCGACGACGGCTTCGACGCCACGGCACTCGGCGAAGTCCTCGTCGGCGCGGGCGTGCGCTCGCTCGTCATCTGCGGCGTCATGTCCGAGATGTGCGTCCACGCCACAGCCCGTACGGCGCTCGCCCGCGGCTACCAGGTGACCCTTCCGCACGATGCCCACGGCACGTACGACATTCCCGCCGTACCGGGTGTAAGCGAGGCCATCCCCGCCCACACAGTCTCCCGAGTAGCAGCCTGGTCCCTCGGCGACCAACCCGACATCACTCACCCGGCAACGGCTGTCACCTTCGAGGGCTAACCGAATGTCAGGTCGAGGACGCCAATCGCTGCCGCAGGGCGTCGTTGTCGTCGTGATGAACGACCTCGTCGAAGCGCAACTTCAGACCATGCTTGGTCAGTAGCTCAGCGACGATGACGTCAAGCTGAGCGCGGTGTTCCTTACTGCGGGCCTGGAGGTACGCCGCACGAATCTCCTCCGGCTCATCGGTGAGCACCTGATCCATCCGCTCACGGATGTATCGCTTGAGATTGATGTGCTCCATGAACACCTCGGTCACGCCTACATCGACGAACTGAGCGAAGAGGTGATCCAGCAACTCGGGCTGGGTCGCAAAGTGCGGCAGGAGCGGACCGACGAAGGCGTAGGTGGAAATACCCGCCTTGTTGAGTTCGGCGAGGGTGCGCAGCCGGCGGGATGCGATCGGAGCCCGTACCTCCAGCCACCGGCTGACCTTGTCGTCAGTGGTGGTCACCGTGATGCCGACCTCGGTACGCGGCAGGCTGTTGAGCAGGTCGATGTCGCGGATCACCAGGGGTGACTTGGTAAGGATCCGGACCAGGCCCGGGTAGGCGACAGCGTCCAGCTCTCGCAGGATGCCGCGAGTCAGCCGGTACTTCGTCTCGTGGCCCTGATAGGGGTCGGTGACCGAGCTGAGCAGCATCGTGCCCTGACGCTTGTGCGCCGGCATCTTCGCCAGCTCCGTGCGAGCGAGCTCGACCGCGTTCGTCTTCACGTACAGGTAGTCGCCCCACTCCTGCGCCGACCGACCGAACTGCCGCCCCGCGAAGCTGGCGAAGCAGTAGGCACAACCGAACACACAGCCGGTATAGGGGTTGATGACGTAGTCGTTCGACGGTGTCTTCGACTTCTGAATGAGGGTCTTCGCCTCGATCTCTACCGGCTCCATGACCGGCAGTCTACACGGAAGATAAATCCATGGAAGTTGATTCCGTGGAATATATCTGGTTTGCTGGCTCCGTATCCAACCGTTCCTGCCCGCATAGCCCCAAGGAGTGAGTGCCATGACCGTCCCCGCCTTCAACTCGGTTGCCTGGTTCGAGTTCGGCACCGACCAGCCGGCCAAGGTCAAGAAGTTCTACGGCGAACTGTTCGACTGGAAGTACGAGCTCAACACCAACATTCCGGGCGTCAACTACCACGCGGCGCTGACGCCGGGCGCCCAGCAGCCCGCGGGCGGCGTATGGGAATCCGCAGGTGCCTTCCCCAACTACGCGATCTTCTACGTCCTCGTGCAGGACGTCGCCGAGACCGTCGAGCGAGCGCAAGCGCTGGGCGCCAAGACCCTCATGGAGCCGGTTTCCGACGCCGCGGGCGTCACCTTCGCTCGATTGGAAGATGCCGCGGGCAACCACTTCGGCGTCTTCTCAATGCCTGCCCAGTAGACCCGCACCGGGCCAGTCGGCTCGGCAACACCAAGGAGACCGCATGACCAGCACGAATACCGACATTGCCCGCACTCACCTCGAGGCCGTGCAGACCGGCAACATGGCGATCGTCGGGGAGCTCCTCGCCGGTGACATCGTCTGGCATCAGCCCGGCGCCAACCAGTTCTCCGGCGACCACGAGGGCCAAGAGGCCGTGTTCGGGATGCTCGGCCGGATGATGGAGTCCAGCCAGGGCACATTCGCTATCGAGACGATCCACTCGCTCATGGACAACGGCGATCTCATTGCCGCGAGCATCCACTTCGCCGGCCGTCGTGGCGACACGGCGATGGCCATGGACGGCGTGGACCTGATGCGCGTCCAGGATGGCAAGATCATCGAGATGTGGCTCTTCTCCGGCGATCAGACTGCCGAAGACGCTTTCTGGGGCCAGTGAGCACCACCTGACGCGAGAGGCATCATCATGCACAAGATGACCGACGAGCAGTGGCGAGCGTTCGTCTTGCATGGCACCCGGACCGGCAAGCTGTCGACAGTCCGCGCCGACGGCAGTCCGCACCTGGCGCCGATCTGGTTCCTGCTCGACGGTGACGAGCTCGTATTCACCACCGAGAAGCACAGCGTCAAGGGGCGCAACCTCGTCCGCGACGGGCGCTTCGTTCTGTGCGTCGACGAGGACGTGGCCCCGTATGCGTTCACACTCCTCCACGGCCAGGCCGAAATCTCCGAGGATCCTGAGGAGACCCTGCACTGGGGTGGCCTTCTCGGAGCCCGCTACATGGGCCAGGAGCGCACCAAGGAGTATGCCGTGCGCAACGGCGGCCCCGGCAACCTCCTCGTCCGCGGCCGCATCGACAAGGTCATCGCGTTCGACGGCATCGCCGACTGAAGGTTCCCAAGGCGCATCCACTTTCAGCTGCTACAGCTTGCCTCATGCCGGTCGGCCGGGACGCTTCGGCGTTCCCGCCGACCGCAGTGCCGTTTGCCCCGCGGCCTTCCGCTCCGCATCCAGGGCACGCCCGGCGGCCCGCAACCTACTGAGCACCTCAGTCACCTCGCGAACGGACTGCGCAGGAATCACCGACCCGATCCGCAGCTCCAACTCAGCCTCGAAGACCTTCGTCGCCCGGTCCACCAGCTTCCGGCCGGCCGCGGTCAGCTCGACAATCGAGGACCGCCGGTCGTTCGGATTCGCGCGCCGCCCACACCACCCCGCCGCCTCCAGACGATCGACCACCTTGCTCGTACCACCCACCGTGATCGAGAACTCGTCAGCGATGTCCTGAATCCGCGCCGCCGGCCGCGACCGCACCAGCTGCAGAATCTCGAACGACGACAGCGGCAGGTCGTACTCCGCCTTCAGCCGTGCGCCGATACCGTCCCACAGCTCGATCTCCAGCCCGACGATCTCCCGGTACAGGCGCTTCAGCTCAGTCATCACACATCTTCCGAAGAACTATCTTCCATGGATGATTCAGAATACGTCATCGCGGCCAGCGCTCGCCGCCGACCGAACACGCCGGCGCGGGTGCGTTCACTCGCCAGCTGGCCACAACCCGGCGCTTTGTGGACCGCTACTGGCGCTCCCTGGCAGCGAGGATCCACAAAGCGGCGCTCTGGATCGGTCGGCTGATGGCTGGGCGCGCCGCGATGGCAGCGCCGAGGAGCGGGGCAGGTGGTTTACCGAGGCTGGTGGGTGGTGAGGGACAGGTGGTTGTTCGGGTTGGTGAGGGTCAGTGGGCCTTCGGTGTTGGTGGTGGCGGTTCGGGTGGATTGGTGGGACAGGAGGGTGAGGGTTCTGGGGGCGGGG
>NZ_SMKX01000142.1 GCF_004349055.1 Kribbella antibiotica | reverse complement strand
GGGGAAAGGCCCGCGCCCGGTATCAGCACGTTGATACCGGGCGCGGTCCTTTCCCCGTACGACGATCACGCCCGCGGTGCGGTGCTATCGCGGATCTCCAGCACTCCACAATTGAGCTCAGCCAAGTACCGCCCCGCGTGACAACCGCCGCCGCCGGCAATTGCGGAGTACCGACCGTCCACGGCACGACCAACTGCAGGTAGTCCCCGCCGACAAGCCCATCGGCGGCTCGTCCAAGCGCAGCAGCCACGCGACCAAGGCAATACCTGCAGTCGCTAATGCACGCCAACCGCAGGTATTCGCCGAGCGCCCACGCCTTGGCTACACCCACCGAAGCGGACCTGCGCCACTCACAGGCTTACGCAGTAGGCCCAGGCGTGGCAGTCGCCACCAAGCGCGGTTGGTGAGTGCCAGCGGTCCGCGCAGCCGAACGACACGACCAACTGCAGGTAGTCGCCGGCGACGAGCCCGTCGGCCGTTCGCCCAAGCGCAGCAGGCAGTCAGCCAAGGCGTACCTGCAGTCGTTAATGCGCGTGATCCGCCGCGGCGACAGCGCCTGTCCCGGAGAAGCCGGCGAACGGATCCGGTTCGCCTTGCCGGAGAGGCGGATCTGCAGGTCCTGTCCGTCGGCGGGGGCGGGGCGCAGTGCATGCCTGCGGCAACTATCCGTCGGTGGGCGCGAGGTGCGCTGGGGCAAGGGTGGTGCCCGAAAGCGCTCAGGGGTGGTGGGCCTCGGGCGATACTGAGGACATGGGGAAACCGGTGTTCTGGGGTCTGGTGTTCTGGCTGGTTCAGCCGCTGTACTTCGTGACCGAGATCGTCACCGCTGGGCGGGTGACGGTGCCCTACTCATTCGTGGGCAACACGATCAGTGAGCTCGGTGCGGTCACCTGCACGACCTTTGGTGAGCCGCCCTTGGGTCCGTATGCGGTCTGTTCACCGTGGCACGCGTTCATGAACACGTCATTCGTGGTGTCCGGAGTGCTCTTGGCCGCCGGCGCGGTATTGCTTCGCCCGCAGTTGCCGGCCGGCCGCACAACCACGACTGCGGTGGTGCTGTACGTGATCGGCGGCCTGACCTCCATCGGCACGGGACTGGTGCCGATGGATCAGAA
Source organism: Kribbella antibiotica (assembly GCF_004349055.1). GTDB lineage: Bacteria > Actinomycetota > Actinomycetes > Propionibacteriales > Kribbellaceae > Kribbella > Kribbella antibiotica. Next base: position 22,582 of record NZ_SMKX01000142.1, on the reverse strand, counting down.
CCTCGCGCTGCACAGCCTGGTCTCCGGGCCGGGATTCCTCGTACAGCCGCTCGCCTTGATCCTGCTCGGCCTCGCCCTTCGCCGCACGCGGGCGATCTTCGGATGGTCGACCATCGCGGTCGGCGTCGCGTCACTTGCCGGGGCGGTTGCCTTCAGCATCAACCCCGGCGGCGCCGGACACGGATTCTTCGAGCGCCTGTCGCTGTGGCCGGCGAACATCTGGGCCACCGCGCTGGCGATACTCATCATCAGCGCGATGCCACGTCCAGAACGTCTAGTTCGCGGCGGCCGCGACTAGGGCGCCGAAGGCGGCCATGCCGGCGCGGCTGGGGTGCAGCGGCGCTGCGTCGGAGGTGGGGATGAGGCCTTCCAGCCAGCGTTGGCTGATGGGTGCGCAGGCGTCGTGGCCGATGGATGGGGTGCGGAGGTCTACGTAGGTGGCGCCATGCGATGCCGACTGGGCGGCGAGCATGGTGTTGAGGCGGTCGATTGTTGCTTGGAGGTAGTTGGCGTCCACGGCCCAGACGGGGATGGTGGGGTAGCAGCCGCCGGGGCGGATGTAGGTGCCGTAGCCGGTGACGAGGATGCGGGCGTTGGGGGCCAGGGCGCGGATCCGGTCGAGGGCTTTGCCGAAGGCTGGAGCGGTGGCGGTGATGCGGTCGGCTAGCTGGTCGCGGCCGCCGGCCGTGTAGCGCTCTTTGCAGGAAAGGCCGGCTGGGGCGGGGAGCAGGTTGATGCAGCTCAGCGCTGCGGTCACCAGGCCGGTGTCGTTGCCCCCGATGGCGACCGTTACCAGGTCGGTCGCCGCACTGAGGGAGTTGTACTGCGGAGGCACGAAGCCGAACTGCTTGCCGCTGAAGTCCGGGATCACGGCACCCGAGCAGGTGACGTCGGTGAGGCGGGCGCCGAGCTTCGCCGCGGCGATGTGGGGGTAGTTGACGCCGGATCGCAGGCAGGGGAGGTCGACCTGGGGCAGGATCAGTGGGCCGGCGGCCGAGGAGTCGCCGATGGCGACGTACTCATAGGGGTCGGCCGCCTGCGCTGCCACCGGGGTGACCAGGCCGGCCAGCATCACGCCTACCGCCAGCAGTACCCGTCGTTTCATGGTCATCACCCTTTGCAGTCGATCCAGCACTGTACTTATGGGTAGTAATGTTCGACCCCAAAGCGCCTGCCGGTCGCTGGGGCCACGCCCAGAGTTCAAGGGGTGATCGTTGTGACGGATCACAAGGAGCTGCGTTCCGGCGGTGTGCCGGTGCATGAGCTCCTCCGGTCCCGGCTGCCCCGGCTCGTCGACGATGTCCTCGCCCGGCTGGTCGCGGAGATCCCGCTGTATGCGCAGTTGCCGTCCGAGGAACTTCAGGGCGATATCCGCCGGATCACCGATCAGTCGCTGCGTGCGTTCATCGAGGCGTTCCGGACCGGCGTCGTACCGACTGGCGACGTACTGGCGCCGCTCAGAGAATCAGCGCGGCGGCGGGCCGAGGAAGGTGTTCCGCTGGAAGCGCTGCTGGCGGCCTATCACCTCGGCGGCAAGGTCTGTGCCGACGGCGTCGCGATCGGGTTCCGGCCCGACGAGCTGGCCGACGCGATCATGCTCAACCGGCTCATCCTCGACTTCCTGCAGCAGGTGACCGCGGTGGTCTCGGCGAGCTACTTCGAGGAGCGGCAGTCGATCGCCGGTGAGGTTCAGGCGACCCGGCAGGCAGTGCTGGCCGCGCTGCTCGACGGTCGCGCGGTGGACGAGACCGCACTGCGCGCGGGCACCAGGCTTCCGGCCGAGTTCGTCGTTGCCGGTATGGCGTTCGGCGCGCATCCTGATGAGCACCAGCCGGGCGTGGATCCGCAGATCGTTGCCCGACGCAAGCTTCGGCGGATCCGGGTCGAGCTGGAACGACTGGACGGCAGTATGGCGAGTCTGTCGGTCGACGGCGGCATCGCACTGCTGTCCGCCAAGGAAGGTGAGGTCGAAAACCTCCGCACCAGGTTGAGCCGAGTCGCCGGGGTCGACGTCACCTTGGCGATTACCACCAGCGCGCCGGCCGCCGTACCGGCTGCAGCCGCGTTGGTGCGGGACCTGCTGGACGTGATCCGGATCCACCGGCACCCGCCTGGGGTGTACGAGTTGGACGATCTCGTCCTGGAGTTCCAGCTGAGCCGCCCAGGCCCCGCGCGCGACCGGCTGGCCCAGCTTCTCGAACCACTCGAGGACCGAGCCGACTTGCTCTCCACACTGCGCTGCTACCTCGCTAACGCCCGCGGCCGCCGCCAGACCGCGGCCGACCTGCACCTCCATGCGAACACCGTCGACTACCGCCTGAAGCAGGTCGCCAAACTCACCGGCCTCGATCCAGGCAGCGACGATCAGTTGCCCAGGATCGTTGCTGCGCTTGTCGCATTCGATGCTCAGCGTTCACCCTTGTGACGTAGCGTCAAAGGATGGCTCCGACACCGCTGCTCGGTTCCCGCACGCTCGATCGGCAGACCGCCCGAACGCTGCCGCCTGGCCCGCGACTGCCCACGCTGGTGCAGAGCCTGCTGTTCGCGACCAACCGTAAGACTTACTTCCCCCGGTGGCGCGAGAAGTACGGCGACGTCTTCACGATCCGGCTCGTGCCGTCGAGCCGAGTCTGCGTCGTACTGAGCCGGCCGGACCACATCCGCGAGGTCTTCGGCGGCTCGCCCGCCGTGATGCACGCAGGCGAGGGCAACACCGCACTCGAGCCGGCGATGGGCTCGAGCTCGTTGCTGCTGCTCGACGACGAGGATCACGTCCGGATGCGGAAGCAGTTGATGCCGGCGTTCTCCGGGCAAGCGCTGCGCGGGTACGCCGACATGGTCCACGAGCTCGCGGTCGCCGAGATCGCAACGTGGCCGATCGATACGCCGTTCAAGATGCATGAGCGGATGCGGAATCTGACGCTGGAGATCATCCTCCAAGTCATCTTCGGCGTGACCGATGTCGACCGGCTGAACACCCTGCGCCCGTTGATGGACAAGATCGTCTCGGTCTCGCCGGTCATCATGCTCGGCGGTTTCTACCCGCCGCTGCTCCGCATCCCGCCGTGGCGCAGCTTCCTCAAAGCGCAGCAGCAGGTCGACAACATCCTGTACGACGAGATCGCGCGCCGGCGCGGAAACCTTGCCGGACGCAACGACGTACTGACCCGGCTGTTGTCAGCAGGCGAGTGGACCGACGTCGAACTCCGCGACCAGCTGGTCACCTTGCTCCTGGCCGGCCACGAAACCACGGCAACCGCGCTGGCCTGGGCCTTCCACGAACTCGCCCGCCGCCCTGAGGACCAGCAGTTCGGCCAGAACGCGGCCGACCACAACGCCGACGGCGAACTGGAAGCCATCGTCAAGGAGTCGCTGCGCCTGCACCCCGTCGTCTACCAGGTCGGCCGCCGCCTGACCGAGACGACCGACATCGCCGGCTACCGCCTCCCCCGCGGCACGACGATCCTCGCCGCGATCGGCCTGGTCCACCGCGACCCCGAACACTTCCCCGCCCCGCGCGACTTCCGCCCCCGGCGCTTCCTCTCCGACGACCCGCCGGCACCCGGCACCTGGATGCCCTTCGGTGGCGGCGCCCGCCGCTGCATCGGCGCCGGCTTCTCCCTGATGGAAGGCACCGAGATCCTCCGCGCGACGTTGTCGGCGTACAACCTGCATGCTCCGGACCCCACTCCCGAGCCGGCCCAGGCAAAGAACGTCACCCTGGTGCCCAAACACGGCGCCAGGGTGACAGTCACCCGCAGATAGTCAGTTTTCGGGGTCGGTGACGTCGCCCAGGTCTACGTTTTCGTAGGAGGGCAGGTCAGAGGCGTCGTCGTCTTCGAGCTCGAAGTTGTTGTCGTCGTCAACCACGTGGACGGCGGCTTCCTCGGCTGAGGCGGCGGCTCCGTCGTAGCCGATGTCCTCGGCGACCAGGTCGGACTCGCCGTCGGAGTGGGCGCCTTCGTCGGGGGCGACGAGGCGGCCGGAGCGGCGAGTGCCGACCTCGGGACCGCCGACGTCTTCGCCACCTTCGGCGTACGGGTCGACGTCGGGCTCTTCCTGGGCGATTCGCTGGTCGAGGGTCTCGCCCTGCAGCGCCTCGTCGGCGGTGGTGCCGAAACCTTCACCGGCGGACCACTTCTCGGGCGGCGAGTAGCCCTCGTCGAGCACGTCGTCCACCCCACGGTCGTTCAGGGTGTCCTCCGCCTGCAGCTGGTCCTCGTCGTCAACGCTGTAGCTGCCGTAGTCCTCGCGGTTGTTCTCGGTCATGCCTACACAGTGTCCCCACACACCCATCTGAATCAAGCCAGGCACAATGAACGGATGGATCCGGTCAGGCTCACGTTGGACCAGCTGCGGGAGCTGCGGGACGACATCGCGCCACGGGCCGCGCGCCGGTCGCGGGCTTCGGTACGGCGACGCCTGGAGCGCTGGCGGGATCGGATCTTCTTCATCGCCCAATGCGCCCTCGCGGCCGGAGTCGCCTGGGCCCTGGCCCGGTACGTCGTCGGCCACCACCAACCGTTCTTCGCGCCGGTGGCCGCCATGGTCTGTCTGGGTTTCAGTTTCGGCCAGCGCCTGCGTCGCGTCGCCGAGGTCATGGTCGGAGTGGCGGTCGGTGTCGGCGTCGGTGACCTGTTCGTCAGGTTCTTCGGCACCGGCGTACCCCAGATCATCTTCGTGGTCGCGCTCGCCATGAGCGTCGCCGTGCTACTCGGTGCCGGCACCCTGATGACCACCCAGGCCGGTGTCCAGGCAGCGATCGTCACCACCCTGCTGCCCAATCCCGGCGCTGGTTTCAGCCGCTGGCTCGACGCGGTTCTCGGCGGTGTGGTCGCGCTCGCCGCGGCGACGATCGCCCCGGCCGCCGCGATCAGGCGCCCGAGGCAACAAGCTTCCGAGGTGCTGAACGAGCTCTCCGCGATCCTCGTCGAGACCGCCGAGGGCCTCCGCGACAAGATCAACCAAGAGGCCCACGATGAGAAGCGCGACGAGCGCGAGCTGACCGATGCGCTCCGCCGGGCCCGCAACAGCGAGGCCATGCTCGACGACCTGCGCAGTGCCGCCGACGAAGGTGTGGCCGTCGTCCGGCTCTCGCCATTCCGACGCAAACACCGCGGCCGGGTCCAGCAGATCGCCGATCTGGTCGTCCCGCTCGACCGCGCGATCCGCAACATCCGAGTCCTCGTACGGCGCTGTGCAGTCTCGGTCTGGCGCGATGAGCGGATGCCTGACGAATACCCGATGCTCCTCGACCGTCTCGCCGACGGGACCCGTCTGATCGCGGAATCCCTCTTCGAGCCGGCCGCCAAGGTCGCCGCCCACCGCGTCTTGGGCGAGCTAGGACGCCGTACGGCGGATATGCCGCTCCCCAGCGGCCTGTCCGCGGTCGTGGTACTCGGCCAGATCCGGTCGACCGTCGTCGACCTCCTCGAGCTGACCGGAACGTCGTACGACGAGGCCCGGAAACTCGTCCCGCTGCGTGACGACGGGCTCGACGAGAAATAGAGGGTCCGGACACCGAAAAAGGTATGGCCTAGGTCACATCGAGATATTTCTCGAAATTCCCGTCATACCCGGGCACTCGGTGCGTCTCACTGGCATGACGATCCACCGAATGATGACGACACTGGCCACCGAGCTAGGCCGGACCATCGAGACGGACTCGACCACAGACGACCGGAGCGACGCCGCCGCTGAGCAGTAATTGGCGCGAACCGGACGAACGGAACCCGGCAGCGCACCCGAACGGTCTTACCCACCGAGTTAGACCGCACGGATGACGCACACGTAACGCAGAGGCGCCCATGTGCAGCGCCGCCGGATCCGTCCGGTGCACCACCACAGAGGTGCACCGCAAAACCACCCACCGACTGTCCTGACGCCGCTTGCGCGAGGCTCAGGCCAGACCCGGTGGGTGGTTTTTTAGTGCAGGACTGTGATTTCAGTGGTGACGGAGTTCGCGATGAAGCACTCCTGATGCGCCAAGTGATGCAGCCGATCCAGCACCTCGGCCGACGGCTCCGCAGAACCCCAAACGATCTTGGGGCTCAGCGTCACCTCGGTGACCGCGACCCGGCCGGCCGCATTCTTCGCCATCACACCCACCGCGTGGTCCTCATAAGAGTCGACCACCAACCGCTTGCGGGCCGCGATCGCCAAGAAGGTCAGCATGTGGCACGACGACAGCGCGGCCACGAACGCTTCCTCGGGATCGACCGGCCCGGGGCTGCCCAGGTACGCCGGATTGGCGGACCCGGGCACGGTGATTCCACCGTCGAAGCGCCACTCGTGGTCGCGGCTGTAGGTGTCGTAGGTGAATTCGTGCTCACCACGGCTCCAGCTGACGTCGACCACGTGCTCCGACATGTTCAGATCACCTCTCCGCTACGTGCGCTCCGCGCTGACCGGTCACAGGGTTCAAGCGTACTGGGGTGTCCCCTGGCAGCTCGGCGACGAAGTCGCTGTCATACCGCGACGCCATCCCGGCCACCGGGAAGTCGGTGCTGACGAACTGCGCTCCACTGGCCAGCGCGATCCCGACCCGGCTGAACTCGTTGTTCCGGATCGTCGCCAGCGGCTCGTCCGAACGGGTGCGGACCAGGTAGCCCTTCTTGACCAGTCGCTGAATCTCCGCCGTACCGGCCGCTCGCGGGTCGTTGACCTGCGTGATCGCGGCGTCCGCTTCACCCTCGGCGCCGCGGGTGAAGACCGCGCGACCCTCCAGGTTCGGCTTGCCGGCGCGGTACACGTCGCGGATCTCGGTGCCCGGCCCGGCGTTGTCGAAGTAGAACATCACCTTGCCGGCCGCGTTCTTCAGCGTCGGCCAGCCCTTCGTGGTCACCGACTGCTCCAGCGTCAGCCCCGACTTCCGTACGTCGTCCGGCGACAGCAACTGCTTCTCACTGAAGACCGAGCGGATCTCGGCGTCGACGCTGTCCAGGTTGCCGGCGTCCCACGGCGGAGCCTTCACCCCACCCTGGGCAACGATCGCCGGGTCGGACTGCTTGAGCTCAAGGCTGATCGCGATCGGCGCGGCGTGCGGGTGCGCGTCGGACCACGTCTTCACCTGCTGCAGGCACTGCTTGAAACTGCGGCAGACAGTGTTGTAGTCGACGTCGACGATGTGCATCACCTTGATCCCGGGCTTGGCCAGCTCCGGGTCGGTGAGCGCCGGCAGCTGAGCGATCTTGCGGATCAGCGGGTAGGTGTAGAGCCCGCCGTTCGGGTCCGGGAACAGGTCGAGCTCCAGCTGACGGACATTCTGGTCCTCAAGCTGCTGCCCGAGCGGGGCATGCGAGTACCAGAGGTCGACCGCGCCAGGGTTCTGCCCGACCTGGATCTTCTTCTCGTTGTCACTGACTTCGCGGTGGTACGAGTTGTGCGAACCGATGACCTGGATCTGGTTCATCTTGAGCCCAGCCGACGTACTGGCCTGGGAGGTCTGTGTGGTCAACGCCGAACCGGCCAGACCGGATGCGGCAACCGCTGTGGTCGCGACGCCGGCGATCACCGATTTGCTGATACGCATGGAATGCGTTCCCCTCACTGGAGTGCATGACGCAGATCTGACGGCAATCTGTCATACGAAGATGGCATCGTTGTCGACGATTCGGTGCACAATGGCCGAATGGTGACATCGGGGGCGTATCCGCTGCGCCGCACACCGACCCAGGACCGGGCCAGCCGCCAGGTCGAGCGCATCCTCGACGCGGCCTGTGCCGAGGTCGTCGAGCGCGGGTACGACGCGGCATCCACCAGCGGCATTGCGAAACGGGCCGAGATCGCGGTCGGCAGCGTCTATCGGTACTTCCCCGACAAACGGAGCCTGATCCAGGCGATCGAGCGGCGGAACCAGGCGCGGTACACGGAGGCGGTGAGCATCCGGCTGGCAGAGGTGACCAGCTGGCGGCAGGCCGTCGACGTGACGATGACGACGTTCCGCGAGATGCACCGGACCGACCCGGGCTTCCGGGCCGTCGTCCTGAGCGGACTCGGCGATCCGGATCTGGAGACCCAGCCGGGCGAGTACGACGATCAGCACGCCGGCGAGTTCTCGGAGCTGCTGACGCAGCGGTTCGGCGCGCGGGACAGCAGCGACTTCCGCCTGGCAGTCACTGTCAGCATCGCGATGGGCGAGGCGTTGGCCCACTTGGCCGACCGGCTGCCGGAAGCCGACGCCGCGACGGTGCTGGCCCAAGGCCTGCCCGTTCTCTACAACCTGTTGGCGCCGCACTTCCCTGCATGAATCACAGAGCCCTGCGTGAAATCACAAAGCCCTCACCTATTTAGGTGAGGGATTCCAGCCAAGCAAAGGTTTAGTGCTGTGGTTGAGGCTCCTCGGGTGCAGGCTGCCCAACCCGCGGCCCCATCTGGGGCCAGTGCGTGACGCGACCGGCGATCCGGCCCCGCCGTGGCGTGCGCACGTCGTACGCGACGATCACCCGATCGCCCTTGCAGTACGACGTCCTGCCGCCCACCGGAAGTTTGCGCGCGACCTGGTAAGGCCCCTCACCCCGGCGGGTGTAGTACTCGACGATGACCTCGGTGAAAGTCGCCGAAGCCCCGTTCTCCAGGCGGCCGTGGACCGGGCCGCGGACCCGGATCACCCGCCCTGCCGTCTTCTCCTCACGAGTCGTTGGATTCGCTGAACGCCGGGAACCGCTGACCACATCCGCCACGATCAAGGCGGTGACCAGCAGCACCAGGCCGAATCCACCGAACAACACGATCATCAACATGGCACTCACCCCCGACGCGTCGCCCGCGAGCGACGCGGTCGTTGTCGAAACTGACTGCGCGGCCCTTGCCGCACGTCGGTGAGACGTCAGGAAGATCTACTCGGTTCCAGGTTCGGACAAAGAATTTGTCGAGTCAGCTTCCCGACATGCCGAATTGGTACTCCGGAGGCACCGGACGACCTGTCCCGAGCGCCTCTTCCGCGGCCAACCAGTAGTCGGTCAGCGGGTTGTCGCCCTCCCGCACGGTCGCCAACTGAATGCCCGCCGCGAGCAGCTCATGCGCCAGTTGCGCATCACTGGCCTCGAGCGCAGCCCGCACCCGCAAGAGCTGGATCCGCGGATCATCCGGCGCACCCTCGAACAGGACCGGATCCAATGACAACGTCAGCGCCTCAACCCGCAATTCGACAAGCTCCGGACGCAGCTCAACAGCCCGCTTGTACGCCGCCAGGTCACCGGTCACGAACCCGAGATTCCGCAGCGCCCACGGGTTGTCCCCGGACTCGCGCCACGCCTCCAGCGCACCTTCCTCATCACCGGCGTAGTACCGCGCGACCCCACGGTGATACCAAACCAGCCAGTTGTCCGCCGCCTTCTCCAGCAACTCCCGCCACGCGACCAACGTCCCATCCGGTACGCCGTCCATCGCCGGCAACTGTCCATCCAGCAACGGCAACCAGGCTCGCTCGCGATCCCCCATCGTCTCCGGCGCGAACGGCGTCCCCGCCGACACTGACCACGCGGTCCGCGCCAACTCCAACGCGCCCCAGCCAGACCCGGCGTACAGGCTCTCCACCGGCTCCGCATCGACAACGGCCGACCACTCCGCCTCGCGCTCCGGCAACCCTTCCAGGACGGGCCGCAAGGCCGCCGTACCGGCAGTCCGTGCCGAGACCCACTCGCCATGCGCCTCGGGGATCGACACTCGCCCATAAGCTTCCAGCCACTGCCATGATGTTGCTGCAGGCAACTTCAGGTGCTCCATCTGCGTCCGCGCCAGGCCGGCCTGAATCTCGGCATACCCCGGCCCCTCAAGCCCCGGCGCCAACCACTCCTGCCAGCGCCGACCACCCGGCGCCTCGCCCCACACAAACAGCTTCCGCCCCTGCAACCGCTCGGTCGACGCCTGCGCCAACCCATTGCCCTCGGCATCAACCGACGCGATCCACGGCCGCTCGCCGGCCAGCGGTTCGAAGAAGTAGTCGACCGCCTTCTCGTGCCGCATCGGGTACGTCAACTCACCCGGTACGTCGATCAGATCCAGCCGAGCGCCGTATCCGTACCGCCACGCCTGATCCGCCGGCACCAGCACCCGCGTGTCCGCAGACTGCGAGACCGCGATATTCGACCACCAGTACGCCGGAACGTCGTGGTCGGCGGGATTCTGCAGCCGCACCCCGACGTACAGGAACTCGGAGTCCGCCGGGAGCCAGAAGTCGAGCTGCGTGACCAGATTCCGGGTCCGCTCCAGCTCCCACAACCGCAGAATCGGCGTACCGTCCGGGCCCTCGACCCGGGCCGCGTGCATCGGCGCGCACGTCCCGGTCCAATGCCCGGTGCTGCCGACATTCCACTCGACTCCACCGGCGAACCACGCGTTGCGCAGCGCCAGGTTCGCCGCCTGGAACACCGGGTTCCGGTAGAGCAGTTCCTCCCCGGACGCCTTGTGGATGAGCGAATACAACCGGCCACCCAGGCTCGGCAAGACAACCGCCCGGACGTGGTCGTTCTCCAGCACGAACGACGGCAGAGCCGTCTCGACGAGCGTGCGGTCGTACCCGTCCTGATCCAGACACGGCAGGGTGCTGCGCAGGCCGCCGTACGAGATGTTGGCCTGGAGGTCGGCCGGGAGCTCGGCGAGGTTGCGGACCTCGTGCACCTCTTGGTGGCTGCGCAGCGGCGGCAGCGGGTTCTCTCCGCCTAGAGCGGCGGCGGGCAGCACGAGATCTTGCGCAGAAAGGATCGTCACACCCTCTATTCTTGCAATTACGCGCATAAGAGTCCATGCCTACCTCATGCCCTCCTACTGTCCGGTATACATGAGCACATGGACGCCGATGTGATCGTGGTGGGGGCGGGGCTGGCCGGGCTGGCAGCGACCGCGGAGCTCGCGGACGCGGGCAAGAAGGTGCTGCTGCTGGACCAGGAACCGGAGGCCTCGCTCGGCGGCCAAGCGTTCTGGTCGTTCGGCGGGCTGATGTTCGTGGACTCCCCCGAGCAGCGCCGGCTCGGGATCAAGGACTCGCACGAGCTCGCCTGGCAGGACTGGCTCGGCTCAGCCGGGTTCGACCGGCTGGACGACGAGGACAAGTGGGCCCGGCAGTGGGCCGAGGCGTACGTCGACTGGACCGCAGGCGAGAAGCGGTCGTGGCTGCATGCCCAGGGCGTGCGGTTCTTCCCGGTGGTCGGCTGGGCCGAGCGCGGCGGATACAACGCTGACGGCCACGGCAACTCGGTCCCGCGCTTCCACATCACCTGGGGCACCGGCCCGGGCCTGGTCGCGCCGTTCGAGCGCCGGGTCCGCGAGGCCGTGGCCAAGGGCCTGGTCGAGTTCCGCTTCCGGCATCGCGTGGACGAGCTGACCGTCACTGGCGGAGTCGTCGACGGCGTCTCCGGCAAGGTGCTTGAGCCGAGCAGCGTGTTGCGTGGCGAGCCGAGTTCGCGGACCGAGGTCAGCGACTTCGAGCTGTCCGCCCAAGCCGTCATCGTGACGTCCGGTGGTATCGGCGGTAACCACGATCTCGTTCGCGAGCAGTGGCCGAAGCGGATGGGCAATCCGCCGAAGCGGATGATCTCCGGCGTACCGGCACATGTCGACGGCCGGATGCTCGCGATCACCGAGCAGGCCGGCGGCCGGTACGTGAACCGCGACCGGATGTGGCACTACACCGAAGGCATCCAGAACTGGGACCCGATCTGGCCGATGCACGGCATCCGGATCCTGCCCGGCCCGTCGTCGCTGTGGTTCGATGCCACCGGCAAGCGACTCCCGGTGCCACTGTTCCCCGGCTTCGACACTCTGGGCACGCTCGAGCACATCATGACCACCGGCTACGACTACACGTGGTTCGTGCTCACCCAGAAGATCATCGAGAAGGAGTTCGCGCTCTCCGGTCAAGAGCAGAACCCGGACCTGACCGGCAAGGACATCAAGGCGGTCCTGGGCCGCGCCCGCGGCGGCGCGACTGCGCCGGTCCGCGCGTTCATGGAGCAGGGCGAGGACTTCGTCGTCCGCTCGAACCTGCCCGACCTGGTCCGCGGCATGAACGACCTCACCGGTGACAACCTGATCAAGCTCGACGACCTCGAGCGCCAGATCGTCGCGCGGGACCGGGAGATGACCAATACCTTCACCAAGGATCTCCAGGTCACCGCGTTGCGCGGCGCCCGCAACTACCGCGGTGACAAGCTGATCCGGGTCGCCAGTCCGCACCGGATCCTCGACCCGAAGGCCGGCCCGCTGATCGCCGTACGGCTCAACATCCTGACCCGCAAGTCCCTTGGCGGTCTCCAGACCGACCTGGACTCACGGGTCCTCCAGGCTGACGGCACACCGTTGCCCGGCGTCTACGCGGCCGGCGAAGTGGCCGGCTTCGGTGGCGGCGGCGTCCACGGCTACCGCTCACTCGAAGGCACCTTCGTCGGCGGCTGCCTGTTCACCGGCCGCACGGCGGGCCGCGCGGCCGCGAAGGCGATCTCGTAGCCATGTGACAGCGGACCCCGTTCAAGGCGTCGAACGGGGTATGAATCGTCTCCGCACTCGGGCCGGCCTACTGGTCCTGGCCCTGCTGACCACGATCCCAACGCCGGCCGGCGCAAACCAACCGGCACCCAGCGACCGCACCATCACCCTGGTCACGGGCGACACGGTCCGGATCTCCGCCGACCACAAGACCGTCGTACCGGAGCCAGGACCGGGCCGGGACGTTGCGTTCAGCGTCCACCGGTCCGGCGACCAGGTGTCGGTCATCCCGACCGACGCCCTCGCGAAGGTCGGCACCGGAAAGCTGGACCCGAGGCTCTTCGACGTCACACCGAGCAGTCACCAGGCCCGGGCGCTTCCGGCCGCCCGCACGAACGAGAACGTCGAACTGACCATCCGCCATCTCGATCGCAGCGGCGCGGCCACCGGTGACTACCTCGACTACCTCGTCGACCGGGACAGCGACGCCTTCTACATCCTGCCGACCGAGGCCGACGGTGCGACCAAGGTCCTCGCCCCCAAGGGCCGCTACCTCCTCGACTCGACCATCGCGGGCGGCTCGGCCAACCTCGGCACGAGCCAACTGGTGCAGCCGGCCCTGAATCTCACCGTCGACCGGACCGTCACGCTCGACGCACGCCAGGCCCAGCCGGTCGAGATCGGCCTCTCCGATCCGGACGCCGACCAAGTCATGGCCAACGTCTTCTACGGGCTGACTCAGCGGACCCAGGGCTGGGTGAGCGGGATCGGCGAGAGCCCCGGCACGGAGCCCGTCTTCACCGCACAGGTCGGCCCCTCGGTACCCGCGCTGGCCAGTGAAGCGTCCGCTCAGTTCGCCCGGCAGAACGCCGATGGCACCTTCGACGGGACGCCGTACGTCTATGCGTTGTCGGAGTCTCAGTCCGGCAAGTACTACACCGGCTTCCGAAAGATCTTCCACCGAACCGAGCTGGCCAAGCTCACACCGACCTTCGTCGGACCCGCGAGCGGTGTCGCCGCCGTTCTCCCGGTCTCGGACGTACCGGGCGTCGGCGGCGGGCGCACCATGGGCTACGGATTCTCGGGGCTACCGGCGGCGCCAGTCTTCTACCTCACCGGTGGGACGCCGTGGCTGTTCGACGCTTCGATCGCCGACAGTCCGGACAGCGAGTTCGTGAGCCTGCGAGACCGGGGCCAGGTGTACAAGGCCGGCGAGACCTACACGCAGCACTGGGGCCGGGCAGTGCTGGCCAGCGGGGAGCTCGCGGTCACCCGCACCGGTGACAACCTCCAGCTGTACCTCCCGTACACCGATGCCGACGGCCACTACGCTTTCAGCGAGGGCACTCTCACGGTGATCCGCGACAATCGGAAGCTCGATGTCCTCTCCTATCCCTTCAAGGGCATGGAGGCCTACCCCGTCCCCGCCGGGCCCGGCAAGTTCCGGCTGGAGCTGGTGACTTCGCGATTCACTTCGACTTGGACCTTCGACTCGACGACCACGGCCGGTACGACGCCACTGCCGTTGTCGACGATCCGTTTCCTGCCCACGGTCGACGACCACAATGTCGTCCATACCGGCGCGACACACGAGTTGCCGCTGGTGGTCAGCACGGCGGGCACACCTCGGGTCCAGACGTCGACCGACAACGGCACGACCTGGCGGTCCGCACCGATCCGGGCTACTAGTAACAACCGGTACGTCGCGACTGTCGCCGTACCGGCCGGTGCCACCACCGTCTCGCTCAAGTCCCAGCTGATCGATGCTGCTGGCAACCAGTTCGAGACGGTGGTGACCGACGCCTACCGCGTGACGCGGTGATCTAGAAGGCCATGCTGAGGAGGTCGGCGAACAACTCCTGTTCGTCGATCTCCAAGCCCCTGCTGGTGAAATAGGTCGCCATGTTGTGGCAGTCCCGGAGGAGAAACTCCATCCCCTTCGGGTTGCCGACGATGTCGATCACCTGCGGCAGGTCGATCATGACGATCCGCTCGCCCTGGGCCAGCACGTTGTACGGCGAGAGGTCGCCGTGCGCGAGACCGGCCCGGGCCAGCTCCCGCATGGCTCCCCGCAACTGCTCGAAGTACTCGCCGAGCAACTGCTTCGACGGGCGGACCTGAGCGAGCCGCGGCGCGGCACCGCCTTCACCGTCGTCGATGAACTCCATCAACAGCTCGGTCCCGTCGATCTGGACCGGGTACGGCACTGGCACGCCTGCTTTCCACAGTCGGTTCAGTGCGTCCCATTCGGCGTAGGCCCATTGACCAGACGCGACACTGCGGCCGTGCTGGCTCTTCTTCGCCATCGCACGACTGTCGCGACTGTTGCGGGTACGACGACCTTCGACGTACGCCGTACTGCGGTGGAAGGACCGGTGCTCCTCGGCGCGGTACCGCTTGGCGGCGAGCAGTGAGGATTGCGCGGGCGCATCGCCGATGGCTTCGACGGCGCGCTCGATCAGGAAGACATCAGCTTCCTTGCCGGTTTTGAGGACGCCGAGCTCGGTGTCGATCGCGGCCTGTGCCGTCACCACCCAGGACGGGCGGGGCTCAGGCCCGCGAGAACCGCGCTCGACGTCCAGCCAGGTGGTCCAGCGCTGATTCGGCGCCAGCTCTTCGTCGACCTGCTGGAAATCGAAATCGAAATCGTCAGATGCAGATTCAGATTCGGTACGAAAGACGTCTGAAGACAACGGAGGTGCTCCTGAAGCTTGAGGTGAGACTGACGCGGGCATGGCCCAGCACAGTGATTGCCATTCGTCAGCCCTCCTTAAGCCCAGGCAGCGCTCGTCGCCGCTCGGTTCACCCACAGGATGCCCGGCGATCTCCGGGCCCGCAACGTATTTACCGCAGCTGCGAACGCAAGGTCGGCCGCAGCCTCAGTTCCTGCCCCTCCCAGTCTCCGATCTCCTTCCGAAACACGTCGTACGCCGCGTCGTCCGCGAACCGCGCGAGCCACACGAGCACGCGGTCATCGCGCAGCGGGAGCGCCGGGAAGTTGTTCTCGGCGGGCAGGGATCGGAAGACCGCCAACGGCAAGACGCCGAGCTCCGCGATGGCCGGGAGCATGGTGTGCTGGAAGTGTTCGACGAAGCCGGAGTCGGCCGGATGCACCATGCCCGCGATCACCGAGTCTCCGAGCGCCGAGTCGCGCGGAGCCTCCGGGCCCGGGTATTCGGGGCTGAGGAAGATCGGCTCGAGCAGCAGCGCGTTATCGGAGTCGAGCATCGTCGCGTTGGCTGCTTCCGCGTGCTCGCGCCAGATCGGGCCGTAGTAGAACGCATTGAGGGCTTCGGCGCGCGCAGCCATACTGCGGAACCCGCGGAGCCAGACGAACCGGTCGGGATCGTCCAGGTCCCGGAACTGGCCGGCGATGTGCATCCCGCACACCTCCTGGCCCTCGACGAAGTGTTCGTCGAAGATGTCGATCAAGGTGTCACGCTGACCGGGATGCAGCGTGTATTGGCGGAGGTCGACGACAGCGCAGCATTCATTCACCGGGCGAGCCAATCACCTCAACCTGCCAGAACCTGTCAGGTTTCGGGTACTAGACCGTCGTGGTTAAAGCTCGAGTGCTGGCGGTGTCCAGGTGGGTGCATCGCAAGGCGGAGGGGAAGCCTCGATGCTTTTCCATCGTGGCTTTCCCTCCAACGCCGCGAGGTGCCCGCCTGGGCGCCGCCAGTGCCGAGCTTTAACCACGATGGTCTAGTAACGTCGGCCGGGTGGACTTCGAGGAGGCGGCGGACCAGCTGTACGCGAGCCCGGCCGCCGACTTCATCGCGACGCGCAATGAGCTGGCCAAAGAGCTGAAGGCTGACGGCGACCAGCTCGCCTCGACCCGGCTGAAGGCGCTCCGGAAGCCGACCGTGGCAGCGTGGGTGACGAACCTGGTCGCCCGGGAGCTGGGCGACGATCTCGACGACCTGCTGGCGCTCGGTGACGAGTTCCGCGAAGCAACGGCCGACATGGACGGTGCCCGCCTCCGCGAGCTCACCCCGAGACGCCATCAGCTGGTCGACAAGCTGGTGGCCGAAGCCAAAAAGCTCGCCGATCAGAAGCTGAGTGCGGATGTCACCCAGAAGCTGCGCGAGACACTCGATGCCGCGCTGGTCGACCCGGCGGCAGGGGACGCCGTACGGGAAGGTCGACTGAGTAGCGCACTGCGGCACGTCGGCTTCGGCGTCGTCGACGAGAACGGTGAGCCCACCAACGTCACCCCGCTCACCGACGAACGTCGCGAGGCTGCCCGCGCCCGCCGCAAGACCCAGCAGGACGAAACCACCGCGGAAGCTGAGCAGGACCGCGCGCAACGCGAGGCCGAGGAGCGCGAGGCAGCAGCCCGCGCTGAGGCGAAGAAGGAATTCGAGGCCGCCGTCACCGCCGCCCAGGCGGCCGAGGCTCGGGTCGAGGATCTCGACAAGCAGCTCGACGACGCCCGCGATGCCCTCGCCGAGGCGCAGCAACTCGTGCACAATCTCGGCGCCGAGCTCGACGAAGCCCGCCGTACCGCCCGTGACGCCCAGAAGGAAAGCCGCGAAGCGCGGAAACGCTACAACCGCATGTGAAGCAGACAGCGACCAAGAAGGCGGCCGCGCGGAAGAAGGCTTTCTAGGACCCGCGGGCCATCAGGTAGCTGGTGGGATCAGGCGGGGCGCCCGCGTCGAGCCAGCGCTGGAAACCGACCGGGTTCCGACGCTCGAACTCGTCCAGGCAGATCCGCCGCACCTCGGCGACCGCCTGACGGTCCCGCATGTCCGCGCCCATGGCCAGCTGCCCGGCGGTCTCGACCCAGACATCGCACAACTCGCTGATGCTCAGCGGGCACTGCAGCGAAGCGATCAGCGCCTCGTCCTCAAGGAACTGCTCCTCAGTCAACTGCCGGACCCGGCGCTGGCGCCGCGACGGCCGATCGGGACGATCCGGCACCACTAGGTCGATCAGCGCCAAGAGGACCGCGCCGACGAGCAGTGTCGCGACCCCGAAAGCGCCGTCCGCGACCAGTCGAACCAGACCGGGCAGGCACAGCACGCCGACCGCGGCGTACGCAGCCACGGACACGGCCGAATAGTCCGGGGTGTCGTCGACGACCTGGCGGATGACTGCAGCCAGCGGCCAGACGATCAGGAACACGACGGTCAGCAGCAGCGAGGACCCCAACGGCCCAAGCAGCAGCACACCGGTGAGCGCCGCCACCGTCCCGGCACCCAAACCGGCAGCAATCACCACCCGCTGCACACTCACTGTGACGCCCACCTCACGTAATCCCACCCACTACTCCATTAGAACGAGCGGCCCTCTCCCACCGTTCCCCAAACAAAGACGTCCCGAACCTGCCGGAAGGTTGTCATGCCCGGTCAGGCAGTCGCGGGCGCCGGCGCCGGATCGAGCGGGTTGGCGATCTCATCGGACGGCATCCGGCCGAAATACACGACCGCGAGTGACACGAGGGCGGGGCCGACCGCGGCGATGATGAAGACGGTCGTGATGCCGAGCAGCGCACCGGCAGGGCCGGCCAGCGCCATCGAGACCGGCATCAGCAGCAGCGAGACGAAGAAGTCGAGACTGGCGATCCGCCCGCGCAGGTGGTCCGGGACGCGGCGCTGCAGCAGCGTCCCCCAGATCACCATCGCCGCGGAACCGGTCGCGCCGACCAGCGCGGCACCGATCGCCATCACCCAGAGGTCGCGGGCGATCCCGAGCAGCACGAACGGCAGCGCGCCGAAGCCCCACATCAGCGTCATGATCGTCAGGTAGCGCCGCGGCAGGCTGCGCGACGAGATCAGCAGGGCGCCGATCGCACCGCCGACCCCGAAGGCCGCGAGCACCAGCCCGAAGTCCTTCGGCCCGCCGCCCAACTGGTCACGCACGGCGAACGGCAGCAGCACCTCAAGCGGCCCGAGAATCAGCAGCACGAAGATGGTGCCGAACAGCAACGACGCCAGCAACCACCGCGTACGCCGTACATAGGCCCAGCCTTCACGGAGATCCGCCACCAGTGCGCGAGCGCCGGTTGCCCGGTCCTCGTCGACCTCGGTCGGCTCCTCGGCCGGCAATCGCATCGCGAGCACACAGGCCGCAGAGAAGAGGTAAGTCAGCGCAGCGACCAGAATCGCCAGCCCCGGCGACATCGCGGCGATCACCAGACCACCGATCGCAGGCCCAGTCGCCTGCTGCGCCAGCGGTCTCAGCGTCCCCTCGAGCCCGTTGGCCGCGAGCAGCTCATCGGCAGGCAGCAGCTTCGGCACCAGCGCCGTATACGCCGGGATCAGGAAGGCCTCACCGGCACCGATCAGCACCGCGGCCACGGCCAAATGCCAGATCTCCAGCAGGTTGCTCAGCGCAAGACCCGCGACCACCAGCAGCACCAGGCCCCGCAACACGTCGGCCGCGACCATCACCAGACGCTGCGACAACCGGTCAGCCGCAATCCCGCCGAACAGCACGCAGACGACCAGGCCGATGCTGTACGCCGTTGTGACCACGGACAGCTGGACCGGACCACCACCGAGCTCGATCACCTGCCAGGCGAGCGCCACGAGCCACAAGCCGCTCCCGAGCAACGCCACGGCCAGGCCGATCCAGAGCAGCCGGTAATTGCGGTGCCGCAGCGGCCGAACCGCCTTCCAGCCCGTGCTCACGATCGCCCTCCTCCGTAGTGTTCATCCGATCGTGCCACCCGGCTCCGACAGAATGGCGGATCATGGTTCGAATGAGGACCCCCAAAGCCCGGGCGACTGCCGCGTGACGGTGCATATGCCACGCCTCCGGCGCGGCGGGTCATGGGGCTTTAACCCCAGCCCTTCCCTCGTCACTCCAGTCGCTTCGCTCCCTCCACTCCTCAGTCCAGGTCAGGGGGCCCCATGACCAGCGTCGACGAGCGGTTCGCGGAGCGCGTCCGCGCCCTCAAACCCGCCCCCTGCGACTACTCCGCCGACCTGCTGCGCAGCCTGTACGACGCGCAGCTAGGCAGCCGGCACGCCGATCTCGCAGCCCGCTGGATGCAGTCCCAGGGCCATGGCTTCTACACGATCGGATCAGCAGGTCACGAGGGCAATGCGGCCGTCGCCGCGGCCCTTCGATCGACTGACCCGGCCCTGCTGCACTATCGCTCCGGTGCGTTCTACCTCGCCCGCGCGGATCAGTGCGGCGTGAAGGACGGCCTGCGCGACATCCTCCTGGGCGTCGCCGCGGCCACCACCGAGCCGATCTCGGGCGGGCGGCACAAGGTCTTCGGCCGCCACGACCTGGCGATCATTCCGCAGACCTCGACGATCGCCTCCCACCTGCCGCGAGCGATGGGGGTCGCGTTCTCGATGGCCCGGGCCGCGAAGCTCGGCGTACCGTCGCCTTGGCCTGCGGACGCGATCGTCGTGACCAGCTTCGGCGACGCATCTGCGAACCACTCGACCGCGACGGGCGCAATCAACGCTGCGCTGCACGCGTCGTACCAGGGTCTGCCGATGCCGTTGCTGCTCGTCTGCGAGGACAACGGGCTCGGGATCAGCGTGCGGACGCCGGACGGCTGGATCAAGCAGGCCTATGGCTCACGGCCGGGTCTGCGGTACTTCGACGCCGACGGGACCGACCTCGCCGCCACGCTGACGATGGCAATGGAAGCAGCCACCTTCGTACGGCGAAACCGGCGGCCGGCGTTTCTCCGGCTGCGGACAGTCCGGCTGCTCGGTCATGCCGGCTCCGACGTTGAGGCGGCGTACCGGAGTACGGCGGAGGTGGCGGCCGACGAGGTCTTGGACCCGCTGCTCGGGACCGCGCGACGGCTGCTCGGTGCGGATCTGACTGCCGACGAGATCATCGATCTCTACGAAGACAAGCGCTCCGAGGCGATGCGGATCGCGGCCGAGGTGTCCGGTCTGCCGCAGCTCTCATCGGCCGAGGCCGTCGCCGCGCCACTCCGCTTCCCCGATCCAGCGACTGTCGCTCAAGCCTTGCCGCTACGCACACCGACCACGGAACGCCTGACGCTGAGCCAATCCATCAACCGCGCACTGAGCGACGTACTGGCGTCTTATCCGGAGGCGATGGTCTTCGGCGAGGACGTCAGTCGCAAAGGCGGCGTGTACGGCGTCACGCGCGGACTGCAGAAGGCGCATGGCGCGGCGCGGGTCTTCGACACGCTGCTGGATGAGCAGTCGATCCTTGGACTCGCGCTCGGTGCTGGTGTTTCCGGGCTGCTGCCGATCCCAGAGATTCAGTACCTGGCGTACCTGCACAACGCCGAGGACCAACTGCGCGGCGAGGCGGCGTCACTCAAGTTCTTCTCGCAAGAGCAATACGCGAACCCGATGGTCCTCCGCATCGCGGGCTACGGCTACCAGAAGGGCTTCGGCGGCCACTTCCACAACGACGACGCGATCGGTGTCCTGCGCGACATCCCGGGCATCGTGATCGCCTCCCCCTCGCGGCCGGATGATGCGGCCGCGATGCTGCACGCCTGCGCCGCGGCGGCGCGCTCCTCCGGCACGGTCAGCGTCTTCCTGGAGCCGATTGCGCTCTACCACCGCCGCGACCTATACGACGAAGCCGACGACGCGTGGTTGACGCCGTACCCGACTGAGCCAGTGCCGATCGGCCGCGGCCGCACCTACGGCGGTGGCACCGAACTCACGCTCGTGAGCTTCGGCAACGGCGTACCGATGAGTCTGCGGGTCGCGGCGCGAGTGCCCGGCGTACGGGTTCTCGACCTGCGCTGGCTCGCACCGCTGCCGGTCGAGGATTTGTTGCGCGAGGCAACGGCTACGGGCCGAGTGCTCGTCGTCGACGAGACTCGGCGGTCCGGTGGCGTGTCCGAAGGCGTGCTGGCCGCGCTGATCGATCACGGCTACACAGGTCGGATGGCCCGCGTCACCTCGGAGGACTCGTTCGTGCCGCTCGGCGACGCGGCGCGGCAGGTGTTGCTCAGCGAAGAGACGATCGAGGACGCCGCCCGCGCGCTGCTCAAGCAGTAATAACCGATGCCGGATGGAGGCCGCCCCGCCCCCATCCGGCATCGGAGTCTCAGCTGAAGAGCCGCTGCCAGAACGACTTCTGCACCGGTACGACGTCCTCTTCGCTCGCGCGAGCGAGGTTCCGGCGGCGATTCTCCAGCCACTCCTCATTGTCCTCCCGCCACTGCGTCAGCGCAGCTTGAGCGTCGAGTTTCCCGACCGGGATCACCGGACCGGTGGTATCGCGGATGCTCAGCGCGATGCGCTTGTTCAGTTCCTCGAGGTAGTCGCGCACCTCGGACTCGCGGCGCATCTTCGCGACCTTCTCGCGGACCTGCGCCTTCTCTTTCCGCAGCTGCACGGCCGGCGGCAGCAGCGCATCGGAGTCGATGTTCTCGCGGCGGATGAAATCCTTGACCCACCAGTCCGGGTCGTGAGCGTCAGCCAGCTTCAGCGGCTTGCCCGCACCCGGCAGATCATCGAACACGCCATCCTTCTCGGCCTGGTTGATCTGGTGATCGACCCAGTCCTGCACGGACATGCTCGACGGTTTGCGGTTGGTCATCATCGACACCTCGCTGTCTGATCGACAGTTGCTCCGGACGCCCATTCTAAAGGCTTGTGAATGCAATCACAAGGGGGTGCTGGACGGCGGGCCGATACTGAAAAGGTGACCTTGACCGACGAACAGATCGCCGCGCTGTCCCCGGCGGAGCGGCGCGACCTGCTCCTGCGGCTGGTCCCGCGCCCGGACGGACTGCCGTCGGCGCGCACGATCAACCGGATCCGCAAGTGGCGGACGGCGCTAGTCCTGCTCTGCTCACTCGCCCTGATCCCGTGGACCGTCTACCTCGCCGTCACCCTGCCCAACCACTACGTTGCCCGCAACTGGGTCGCCACCTGGGTCGGCTTCGACATCATCCTGCTCTGCTCACTCGCCCTGACCGCGATCGCCGGCTGGAAACGCCGGTTGATGGTCTTCCCCACCGCCGTCATCTCCGGCGTACTGCTGCTCTGCGACGCCTGGTTCGACATCCTCACCAGCCACCGCAGCGATCTCATGCAAGCAGTCCTCAGCGCCGCCCTCCTGGAAATCCCGCTGGCTCTCATCCTCATCGGCGGCCCCCTGAAGCTCATGCGCTTCCTAGCCGTCCGCTACGGCATGGTCAGCTCCCGAACCCACTTCTGGAGCCTCCCCATCCCCGTCCCCGACC
>NZ_SMKX01000141.1 GCF_004349055.1 Kribbella antibiotica | reverse complement strand
ACCCCGGCCGACTCAAAGGCGCCAAAACCCCAACCCGAACGCTCATCCCGCCATCGCACCCCGACCCCGCACCCACCAACAACCCGGCCAACAGCCAACCACCGGCCGATTCGCGCCCAGTTCGGCTGTTCCACTCAGTGCTCAACCGCCAGGCCATCACAAATGCCTGCCGTGCTGGGGTCTGAGCCTGGGCGACTGCAGCACAGCCACTTGTGATGGCCTGCAGGACCGGCATCGGCTCAGATTCGTTCCCTCGTGCGAACGCCAGACACTGACCAAGCTCACCGGCGGGCGTGCCGGCACGCTGGAGGTGCCGCGCGGCTTGAGCTTTCGCGGCGCTTGATCAGTGCGGCAGGTACAACTCCTACGCGACGCGGAAGCCTTGTTCGCACAAGGCTGTTGCTCCTTCGGCGATTGCGGCCAGCGCCGTGGTGATGCGGTTGTGCATCATCGAGCGAACTCGAGGCTGCACCTCAGCCAGCGTCAGGAAGTGGGCGGAGAGGATTTCGCCGTCGGGGAAAGTGGTGGGAGCGTCCGCGAGGGTGCCGCCGTCGAAGACGAAGTTGATGCCTTCGGGGCGGTCTTCGTAGGCGTGGATGTAGTCGGCGACCAGGAGGCGGCCGATGGGCAGCACCAGGTCGAGTTCTTCGAGTACTTCGCGGGCGGCTGCTGCCCAGGGGGATTCGTCGGCTTCGACGATGCCGCCGGGGAGTTCCCAGTTGGGTTTGTACGACGGCTCGAGCAGCAGCACGCGATTCGACTCGTCCCGGATGAGCACGGCGGATGCTTGGCGTTTGCGGGGCATCCGGGCGATGTAGTCCGGGACGGTCATGTCAGCCGGCGGCCTGCTGGGTTTTGGTGGCGTGGAGCTGGACGGGGAGCGAGTCGAGGCCGTAGACGATGGAGAGTTCGCGGAAGCGGAGTTGTTCTTCCGGTACGGCGAGGGCCAGGTCCGGGAAGCGGTGAGCCAGCGCGAGGAACGCGGCGCGCAGTTCCATCCGGGCCAGTTCGGCGCCGACACAACGGTGCATGCCGTGACCGAAGGCCAGGTGCGCGGCAGACGAGGCTCGGCGGGGGTAGAAGTCTTCAGCGTCGTCACCGAAGACGTTCTTGTCGCGATCCGCGCCCGACAGGGAGACGGCGACCAGGTCGCCCTTCTTGACCTGCTTGCCGAACAACTCCTGATCGTGCCGCGCGAACCGCGGGAAAGCCACCTGTACGACGGTCAGATACCGCAGCAGCTCTTCGACGATCACATCGACCGCGCCCGGCTCGGTGCGGATCCGCTCGAAGTGTTCGGGGTTGCGCAGCAGCACGAGCGCGCCGAGGGCAAGCATGCTGGCCGAGGTTTCATACCCACCGAGGAAGACGCCGTCGGCGAGACCACCGAGCTCGACGTCGTCCAGGTCGTCGCCCTGGGCCCGGATGATCGATCCGATCAGCCCGTCACCCGGGTTCTCGCGCTGCTTGCGGACGATCTCGAACAGGAAGTCGCGCGACTCACTCGCCGAACCGAACACCCCGATCCCACCCGCGGACAGGTCGAACCGGGCCGGGCCGAGGGCACGGAAGCGGTCGCGGTCCTGCTCCTCGACGCCGAGCAGGTCGGCGATCAGCAGGAACGGCACGTTGAAAGCGAAGTCGGCGACGATGTCGGCGACCGGGCCCTTGGCCTCCATCAGGTCGAGCTGGTCGTTGACGATCTTCTCGATCATCGGCTCCAGCCGGGCCAGGCGGCGCTTGGTGAACTCGGGGGTGAGCAGCTTGCGCAGCCGGGTGTGGTCCGGCGGGTCGGTGAACCCGAGACCGCCGATCCCCTCGGACGGCTTGTTCGGGTCCGAGCCGACCAGCGGCCGGATGTCGTTGCTGAAGTTCGTGGTGTCGGCGAGCACGGCCTTCGATTCGGCGTGCCCGGTGACCATCCACACCGTGATCCCGAAGACGTGCGCCAGCCGGTTCACCGGGTCGACTTCCCGCACCTCGCCCAGGGCGGGCAGCGGGTCAAGTCCCTGCCGGCGCAACGGCAACGTCACCTGTGTCGGGAACATCCGCATCTTCAGCAGGTCGAGACCACCCTTCCGGGTGGTCCTACTGAGGATCCGGTTGCCGACCCATCTCTTCAGGTATGTCGCAACCATGACTTCCACGCGCCCTCTCTGCAACTGCTGCCCCCGACTGTTTCCGTCCACCAAAAGTTAACGGTGCCGAGGACCAAATCTGATGGTGTAGGCACTACTTCCGGCGGTGGCGTTGGCACCACCGTCGGCATCACCCTGGGAGGGGACCAAGGTTTTTGCCTGCACAGACCTTGTCATGGACAACGGCTCTGGTGGCGCGCCCCGGGGGTGCTTCAGGGAAAACGCAGACGAAAGTAGGATGCGCGGACCACCCGTCGACTGATGCCCTGAGAGGGATCCGGTCTCCATTGAGCAAGGGTAGCCTTACCAGCATGCCGTACGACGACCGCCAAACCGCCCTGGGACGCCGTGGCTTTGCCGGCCTGTTGGGCGCGGCCGTCGTCGCCGGTCTGACCGGTTGTGGATCGGATGGTGACATCCGGCCGTCGGTCGCCGAGACGCGGAGCGTCCAGCATCCCCTCGGCAACGCCTACATCCCGGTGTCGCCGAAGCGCGTGGTCTCACTGGACGCATCCGGCGGGCTGCAGGTCAGCCTCGAGGTCGGCGCGCCTTTGATCGCTTCGGAGACGCTCGGTGGCGCCGTGGGCATCCCCGGCTACCTCCCTCGTCCCGCGGCCGGCTTCGAGTCGCTCGGCTTCAACCAGCCGAACCTCGAGAAGATCGTCAAGCTCGCGCCGGACCTGATCATCGGCAATCTCCAGCGCATCAAGGACCTCTACCCGCAGCTGTCCGCGATCGCCCCGACCGTTCCGTACGAGAACGCCGGCAAGGGCAAGTCCTGGCAGGAGTCGGTGCGCGGCATCGCCGACCTCCTCGGCCAGTCCGGCAAGCAGGACGCGAAGCTGGCCAGCTTCCGCGAGCGGGCCCTGCAGGTGAAGACCGAGCACAAGGCCTTCCTGACAAAGCGTTCCGTGGTCCTGCTGCACTTCACGAACAACGAGCTGCGCATTCTCCGCGGCCCGATCTTCGGATCCACGATCCTCGACGAGGTCCGGGTACGGCGGAGCAAGTCGACGACTGCATCGGGCGGCACGGACACGTACTACCCGATCGGCCGGGAGCACGTCGGCGTGCTCGCGGATGCCGACGTAATCCTCTACTTCGTCGGTGGCGGCGCGTTCGACGCCGCCCCGGATCAGATCTTCAAGTCGTATACGAACAACGCGCTGTGGACCCAGCTGCCCGCAGTCAAGGCCGGCCGAGTCGCTCGGCTGGACCCCGCGGCCTGGTGGGACGGGTATTCCGTCTCAGCAGCCAACACCTGTCTGCAGCAGCTCACCACCGTGCTGCGCAAGATGCCTCAGAAGTAGCTGCGCGTCACCTGGCGCAGCACCTCAACCAACTGCGCCTTGATCTCCGCGGCATGCGGGATCAGCGTGGGCTCACTCGTGTCCGGCAACCGCACACCGCGGTCCACGAACACGTAGAGCGCCCGCAGCGTCCGAGTGGTGTTCGTATTCACCGGATCGATCGTCAACCCGAGCGGAGTGATCCCCGTGAACGCCGGGACGAGCCAATCGACCGCATCCTCGACAGTGAGCTCAGAACGCGTCAGCGTGCACGCCAGCGCGTAGCTGAGCCGGTCGTCCTCCATGTCCCGCCACACGTACTCCGTGGGCGTCAGGAGCCGTCCAATGCCCAGCCGCAGCATCTCCACCGGCTCCACGGCCGGGTAGAGCCCCAGGGTCCCCAGCAGGTCGGCCCCGTGCGCCACAGCATGCAGCCAGCCCAGCTCCGCGTCATACCCGCGCAGGTCCGTCTCAGCGACGTACCAGCGCTCGAACGGCGGCACCCAGCTCGCCTCGTACACACCGGCCGACACGATGCAGTCCAGGATCAGCGGAGCAAACGTCCGCGCCTGCAGCTCCGCATCCCCAAACCGCCGAGCCATCTCATCGCCCAGCTCCGACAACTGCCCCGCACCCAACACCCCACGACCGATCCAGGTCGCCAGCGTCGAGTAAGCCACCCCATCCCGCTGCACCGGATCAGCCGACCGCAGCAGCCCCGACAGCTCACCCACCAGCTCATCCAGCGGCCGATCAGCCGGTACGGCGAAGTCGTCAGCGCGAACCGCTGCCCAGTCAGTCATGCGCCGGACCCTAGACGAGCCACCAGGTCAGCACAAAGGAACGGCCCGCGGAACTTTACGTTCCACGGGCCGTAGCGACCAGGACCCCTCAGCCCGGCCGAGCTTTGTTACGCGTCGCGCTTGTTCGCGCTGAACAGCGCGATCGCCAGCAGCCCGATCGCCCAACCGGCGAAGTACAGCAGGGCCCACCAGGGACTCAGCGCGTAGTTGCTGGCGTCACCGACCGCGCCGGCGAAACCACCGTCGTTGCCCTGAGTCAGGAAGGAGCTGGCGTTCTGGAACGGCGACCACTTCGACAGGTCGTCGCCGATCTTGGGAATCAGGTTGAACAGGTTCTCCACCAGCAGCGGCCAGAGGATCAGGATCGCGATCGCACCGGCGCTCTGCCGGATCAGGATGCCGACCGCAACGGCGATCACAGCGGACAGGAAGAAAACGATGCCGCGCCCGGCCAGCAGCCGCCACTCGGCTCCGGTGTCGATGGCCAGGTCGGCGCTGCCGACGAACAGAGTGCCGATGAACCAGGCACCGAAGGCGGCGACCAGGCCGACCAGTCCGGCCAGAAGGCCGACGACGACAGTCTTGCCGAGCAACATCTGCGACCGCTGCGGTACAGCCTGGAAGCTGGTCCGGATGGTGCCGAACCGGTACTCGGTGGTGACCGCCAGCGCGGCCATCACCATCATCACCATCTGGCTGAACTGCGTGCCGCCCTGGGTGATGAAGATCGTCGCCTGCTGCTCCTGGTCGCTCGGGATGAACCCGGTGAACAGCGCCGCCAGACCTACGCTCAGCACGGCCGCGACGATCATGCACCACCACGGTGAGCGGGTGGTGAACAGCTTGATGCGCTCGACGTTGATGACGGCCAGGCCGCCGTACGAGGAGGTTGTGGGAGCCGTTGCAGTGGAAGCCGACATGTCAGTTGTCCTCCTTCGGCCCCGCGGCCACCTCGGTGATGGACGGGTCCGGAAGCTGTCCGTCCGTCGCGTGGTACTGGACCGAGTCGCCGGTCATCTGCATGAACGCCTGCTCCAGCGAGCCGCGCTGCATGGTCAACTCGTGCAGCACGATGCCGTGCGCAGCAGCGGACTCACCGATCTGGTCGGTGGTCAGGTCGCCCTCGACGAAGAGCACCTTGCCCTGCCCCTCGACGTCCTCGATCCGGGTGACCAGTTGCTGCTGGTGCAGCACCCCGGCCAGTTGGTCGAGCTGCGGCGTCCGCACCTTGACGGTCGTCCCACTCGCACGGTCGACGAACTCCTGCGTGGTGCTCTGCGAGATCAGCTTGCCGCGACCGATGACAACCAGGTCTTCGGCGGTCAGCGCCATCTCGGAGAGCAGGTGGCTGGAGACCAGGACCGTCCGGCCCTCGTCGGCCAGCCGGTGCATGAAGGTCCGGATCCAGACGATGCCCTCCGGGTCGAGACCGTTGACCGGCTCGTCGAACAGCAGCACCTCGGGATCACCGAGCAGTGCGCCGGCGATGCCCAGCCGCTGCGACATACCCAGCGAGTAGGTTCCGGCCCGCTTGCCGGCGACCTCGGTCAGGCCGACCATGTCGAGGGCGCGGTCGACGCTGGACTTCGGCAGCTTGTTGGACGCTGCCATCCAGGCCAGGTGAGCGCGGGCAGACCGGTTCGGGTGCACCCACTTCGCGTCCAGCAGCGCACCGACCTTCGTCAGCGGCCGCTTCAGGTCCCGGTACCGGGTGCCGTCGATGGTGACGGAGCCGGCGGTCGGGGTGTCCAGGCCGAGGATCATGCGCATGGTGGTGGACTTGCCGGCACCGTTGGGGCCGAGGAAGCCGGTCACTTTGCCGGGTTTCACCTCGAACGACAGATTGTCTACGGCAACCGTGGCGCCGTATCTCTTGGTGAGGCCGTGTGCCTCGATCATTGCCGTACTCCTCGTTCGGTGGCGCGCCAGTGATGGTGGGCGGGCTGTGCCCCCTCAGTATCGAGGGCGGACCGGCCAAGATCATCGGACCCGGGGCGGACCCGGTGTGTCCACCCGCAGGTTGATTCTGGGGGTGCCGGGTAGACAAGGGCATCAGTTGAACCCCTGAGCGGGACCCCCGAGCACCCCCGAGAACGCGAATGCCTTCCAGTGGGGTCAGTCGAGCGGGACGCCGTACAGCACGAGGTTGTCGCTGTACCGGTGGGCGGCGTGGTCGTAGGAGCCGGTGCACGTCACCAGCGCCAGCCGCGGTTTCTGCGAGCCGTTGAAGAGGTCCGGTGGCAGGTTGTTCTGCCGGTACGTACGGCGCGCGACGATCCGGTACCAGTGCTGCTCGCCCGCGCCGTCCGTCACGGCCACCCGCGCGTCCATCGGAACCTCGGACAGCTTGGCGAAGACACCCCGTCCGCGAGCGGTGTCGACATGCCCGGCCAGGAGCACCGTCCCGCCCTGGGCACCGGGCGCTGCACCAGCGGCCCACCACCCCACGTCAGCGGTGGCCGGGACCTGCAACCGACCGTCCCCACCGGCCGCAACCGGCTGCACCCGCACGGTCAGCAGGCCCGGCACCTTCAGCTCGACGGGTGGTACGGCGGCCTCCCGCTCCTGCGGACCGACGGCGGCCTTCGGTACCTGGCCGGTGTCGTGCACCGCACCGCCGAGCAGCATCACCAGGCCGACACCCAGTGCGCCGATGCCGAGCAGCCGCCGGCGGACCGGGACGGACTTGCCCACCAGCAACAGCAACAGACCGAGGGCGATCAGGGCCAGCGCAACCCGGGAGCGCGTTTGCCGGGCATCCGCGACCATGCCGCCGGCGCCGGTGTCGACGGACGGTGTCCCCGTCGCGTCCTTGCACTGGCCGGTCACCATCCGCAGGTCCATCTCGATCACGGGTTTCGCACCGTTGGCCACCGACTCGACCGCAGGCGACGCCGACTTCGCGACGTCGCCCGTGACCAGCTTCAGGTACTCCTGGTGCTGTTGCCGCTGGAACTGCAGCCAGGCGGCGTCGTATCCCTTCTTTCCCGCCTTCGCGGCCAGCGCGACCAGCTGCCGGCGCTGATCGTCGGCCACCGTCGTCGCCAGCTCGAGGTCGAGCCGGGCGGCGACCGTGTTCTCCTGGGCGGCCAGTTTCCGATGGTCGCGTTCCAGCTGGCGGGCGACCTTGCGGATGCAGGACGACGCGCTCTGGCCGGAGGCTGTGTGCGCGGCAGCGATGATCGTCAGGTTGAGCGCGTGGGCCGGGCTCAGGTACTCGGCATCGGGCTGCGTCGCCGCACCGGCCGGCTGTGCCGTTCCCAGCACGCCGGCGGCGACGAGCAGCAGGAACGCCGGCACTCGCGCAAGTCTCACCAGTCAACCGTAAACGGAACGGCCCGCCGGGACACTAGGTCCGGCGGGCCGTTACGGGTACTGCTGTGAATCAGGCGGCGATGCTCGCCTCGGCGGGGGTGTCGGAGATGACCGACTCCCGGCGCTTGGAGATGATCACAGCGACAGCCAGTACGACGACCGCGGCCAGCGCGATGCCGATCCGCAGCGGGGTGTTGGTGTCGTCGCCGATGGCCGACAGGCCGACGACGGCGGGGGCGATCAGCACGGAGACCAGGTTCATCACCTTGATCAGCGGGTTGATGGCCGGGCCGGCGGTGTCCTTGAACGGGTCACCGACGGTGTCACCGATGATGGTGGCCTCGTGCGCCGGCGAACCCTTGCCGCCGTGGTTACCGTCCTCGACCAGCTTCTTGGCGTTGTCCCAGGCTCCACCGGAGTTGGCCAGGAAGACCGCCATCAGGGTGCCGGCACCGATCGCACCGGCGAGGTAGCCGGCCAGTGCCGCGGCGCCGAGGCCGAAGCCGACGGCGATCGGGGCGCAGAGCGCGAGCAGACCCGGGGTCGCCAGCTCACGCAGCGAGTCCCTGGTGCAGATGTCGACGACCTTGCCGTACTCCGGCTTGCCCGTTCCGTCCATGATCCCGGGGATGTCCCGGAACTGCCGGCGGACCTCGTACACGACCGCACCGGCGGCGCGGCCGACGGCGTTGATCGCGAGACCGGAGAACATGAACACGACGGCCGCACCGAGGATGATGCCGACCAGGGTGCCCGGGTTGAAGACCAGCGCGTCCGCCTCGAACTTGGAGTAGTTCTCGGCGAGCGACGTCCGGATCGAGTCCGTGTAGGAACCGAACAGTGCGGTCGCAGCCAGTACGGCGGTCGCGATCGCAATGCCCTTCGTGATCGCCTTGGTGGTGTTACCGACCGCGTCCAGCTCGGTGAGGATCTGAGCAGCCTCACCGTCGACGTCGCCCGACATCTCGGCGATGCCCTGGGCGTTGTCGGAGACCGGACCGAAGGTGTCCATCGCGACGATGACGCCGACGGTGGTCAGCAGACCACAACCGGCCAGCGCGATCGCGAACAGCGCGACCACACCGGTGCCACCGACGAGGAAGGCGCCGTACACGGCCGCTGCAATGACGACGGCGGTGTAGACGGCGGACTCGAAGCCGACCGAGATACCGGACAGGATGACGGTGGCAGCACCGGTCAGCGACGTCTTGCCGACGTCTTGAACGGGCTTGTCCTCGGTACCGGTGTAGTAGCCGGTGATGGCCAGGATGACCGCGGCGAGCACGATGCCGATGATCACCGAGACGGTGGCGATGACGCGCGGGTCACCGTCGAAGGCGGCGATCGTGTCGGTCGCGCCGGTCAGCTCCTTGAAGCTGCTCGGCAGATACACGAAGGCTGCGATCGAACACAGGATTCCGGAGATCACCGCGGAGATGTAGAACGCCCGGTTGATCGTGCGCAGACCGTTCTCGCCGGCCCGCGGGCGGGTCAGGAAGACACCGATGACCGCGGTGAAAGCGCCGATGGCCGGCACGATCAGCGGGAAGATCAGGCCCTGCTCGCCGAAGGCGGCCTTGCCCAGGATCAGCGACGCCACCAGCATGACGGCGTACGACTCGAACAGGTCCGCGGCCATACCGGCGCAGTCACCCACGTTGTCACCGACGTTGTCGGCGATCGTCGCGGCGTTGCGGGGGTCGTCCTCGGGGATGTTCTGCTCGACCTTGCCGACCAGGTCCGCGCCGACGTCGGCGGCCTTGGTGAAGATACCGCCGCCGACCCGCATGAACATGGCGAGCATGGCGGCACCGAAGCCGAAGCCTTCGAGCACGGTCGGTGCGTCACCCTTGAAGAGCAGCACGACGACCGAGGCGCCCAGCAGACCGAGGCCGACGGTGAACATACCGACGGTGCCACCGGTGCGGAACGCGACGCGCATCGCGGGCTCGCGACCCTCGTCACGGGCAGCCGCGGCGACCCGGACGTTGGCGCGCGTGGCCAGCCACATGCCCACGTAACCGATCAGCGCGGAGAAGCCCGCACCGACCAGGAAGAACACGGAACGGAAGATCTTCAGCGTCGTCGCGTTGTCGCCGTCGGTGTGCGCAGGCAACAGGAAGAGCAGCAGGAACGCCACCCCAGCAAAGACCGACAGCGTCCGGAACTGCCGACTCAGGAAGGCCGATGCACCTTCCTGGACCGCAGCGGCGATCTCTTTCATACTCTCGGTGCCATCGTTCGCGGCAAGCACCTGACTCCGGAAAACCATCGAAATAGCAATCGCGAGAACCGCGATCACTGCAACGACGAGTACCAGAGTGGTGTTGCTCGACGAAAGATCCACCGCTTGTGGTGCAAGCAGCGCGGACATCCGTCCTCCTTGTAGGCAACCCATCCAGGCTTGACGGCCCCCGTCTGCCGCAACCGAAGGGTTGGGGAAAATACCAAACAGCGCCAAGGACATGGCGCGGTGGGTCACTCTAACGGCTCTCCGACCAGACCTGACGACAGGGTGGTCTACGCCATACCGAAGCTGTCAGGCGGGAGTGTCACTCAGGGTATTTGTGAGGACACATTTTCTCTTGTCGGCAACGCCACAACCGCTGACCTCAGATCGCGGACGCGACATCGGGGTGGATGTCGAAGACCTTGGTCAGACCGGTGATCCGGAAGATCTTCAGCAACCGCTCCTGGGTGCAGACCAGGGCCAGCGATCCGTCGTGGGTGCGGACCCGTTTCAGCCCGCCGACAAGCACCCCGAGCCCCGTGGAATCCAGGAACTCAACGCGTTCCAGGTCCAGGACGAGGTCGTAGGACCCGTCGTCGACGAGCGCTGCGATCTTCTCGCGGAGCTTCGGTGCGGTGTACACGTCGATCTCCCCCGCCACCTCGATGACGGTGCGCCCGCCCTCGGCGCGCGCGGTCAGCGACAGATCCACTTCGGCCTCCGATCCCGTGAACTGCTGCATTCAACCATGTACGGACCGTGAGAAGGGCCGTTACGGAAAACTCTTTCATCTCCTCGCATCGAAAGTCGATCTCCTCCCCCAAAATGCCGCGTGCATCCGCACGCGCACGCCGAGATGCACGAATCCGTGCACGTGCACTCGACCGGAATCACTCTGTCCGTGGCGGCAACTAGGCTCGCCGCATGCGTGAAGGAGAGGCGACTTCCGTACTGCGCCGCCTCGCCACCGGCCGGGCCGATCGGCTCACCCATGTGGAGTCGGTGCCCGCCAGACCCGGCCGCGTCGGCGAATGGCCCCGATGGGTTCCACCCGAGGTGCTCGGGCAGCTGGCCGACGCCGGGATCGCAGCACCATGGATCCACCAGGTCGCCACGGCCGAGGCGGCGTACGGGGGTCGTCATGTTGTGGTCGCGACCGGCACTGCCTCAGGCAAGTCGTTGGGCTACTTACTCCCTGCGTTCGCGACGCTGAGCATCGCGCAGGCAGCCTCACCGCACCGGCGGACGGCCTCTGTTCTCTACCTCTCTCCGACGAAGGCGCTGGCCCACGACCAACTCCGCGCCATCTCGGCGTACACAGTGCCCGGTCTGCGGCCGACGACCCTGGACGGCGACTCCGAGCGCACGGAGCGAGACTGGGCCCGCGACCACGCCACCTATGTACTGAGCAATCCGGACATGCTGCATCGGTCGGTCCTGCCCAACCATCAGCGCTGGGCGCGCTTCCTCGGCAGCTTGCAATACGTCGTGATCGACGAGTGCCACCACTACCGCGGCGTCTTCGGCGCCCACGTCGCTCTCGTGCTCCGCCGGCTGCGCCGCATCTGCGCCCAGTACGGCGCCAATCCGGTCTTCGTCTGCGCATCAGCCACCGTGGCCGAGCCGGCCGTGTCAGGTGAGCGGCTGACCGGCCTGCCGATGGAGGCGGTCGTCGACGACGGTTCACCCCGCGGCGGGATCGCCTTCGGGCTGTGGGAGCCGGCCCTCACCTCTATACGTGGTGAAAACGGCGCCCCCGTACGGCGCTCTGCTCCGGCCGAGGTGGCCGACCTCCTGACCGACTTGGTCGTGTCGGGCGTGCGGACGGTCGCGTTCGTCCGGTCGAGACGTGGAGCCGAGGCCGTGGCCATGACCGCCCGCGCGAACCTGGCCGAGGTCGACCCCACATTGATCGACCAAGTCTCGGCGTACCGGGCTGGTTATCTGCCCGAGGAGCGTCGACGGCTCGAGAGCATGCTGCAGAGCGGCGAGCTGACCGGGGTCGCTGCGACGAATGCCCTCGAGCTGGGCATCGACATTGCGGGGCTGGACGCCGTGCTGCTGTCGGGTTGGCCCGGCACGCGCGCATCGCTGTGGCAACAGGCCGGTCGCGCGGGGCGTGCCGGTGGGGATGCGCTGGCGCTGCTGGTCGCTCGGGACGATCCGCTGGACACCTATCTGGTCCGTCACCCGGAGGCAGTCTTCGGGCGGCCGGTTGAAGCGACTGTCTTCAATCCGGAGAACCCTTATGTTCTCGGGCCGCAGCTCTGCGCCGCCGCCCAAGAGCTACCGCTGACCAAAGCGGACTACGACATCTTCGGCAGTACGACGGCCGACACGATCGCGCAGCTGGTTCGCCAAGGGGCGCTGCGCGAGCGACCGCATGGCTGGTTCTGGACTCGTCGCGACCGTGCCGTCGACGCGATCGACATTCGCTCGGCCGGTGGCAAGACCGTGCAGATCGTGGAGGACCAGACCGGTCGCCTGCTCGGCACTGTCGACGGCGGATCGGCGCATGCCTCCGTGCACGAGGGCGCTGTCTATGTCCATGCGGGTGAGTCCTATCTGGTCCGGACTCTCGATCTGGACAACCATGCCGCGATCGTGGAGCCGGCCGCGCCGGACTACACCACCTTTGCTCGCGACGTGACCGAGATCAGCATCCTTGCGACCGAGGAGTCGGGCGGTTGGGGGACGGCCGAGCTGTCGCGCGGCTGGGTTCAGGTGACCAGCCAGGTGATCTCGTTCCAACGCAAGCTGATCGCGACGGGCGACGTCCTCGACGAACAACCGCTTGACCTACCGGAACGGACGCTGCGCACCAAGGCGGTCTGGTGGACGGTTCCCGACGAAGACATCGAGGCTCTGCAACTGGACGACGTACCGGGTGCCGCGCATGCAGCCGAGCACGCCTCGATCGGGCTGCTTCCGTTGTTCGCCACTTGCGATCGCTGGGACATCGGCGGCGTCTCCACCGCACGGCACGCAGACACCGGAAAGCTCACTGTTTTCGTGTACGACGGCCATCCCGGCGGCGCCGGTTTCGCCGAACACGGCTATGCCGCAGCGCGTGAGTGGTTGACCGCGACACGTGCCGCCATTGCACACTGTGAGTGCACGGATGGCTGCCCATCCTGCGTACAGTCACCCAAGTGTGGGAACCAGAACAACCCACTCGACAAAAGCGGCGCGGTCGCGCTGCTCACCGCACTACTCGGTAGTGAGGCCTGAAAGGCAGCGTGCGCCATGTTCGTCCTCGGAATCGTTCTGCTGGTCATCGCCGTACTGTTCGGCTTGGGCGTCTCGGTCTCGTCGACCGAGTCCACCACGCTGTCGGTCTTCGGGATCGACTTCGGCGTGATCGTGCCGACCGTTTTCTTCCTCGGTGCGGCGGCCGGTGCTGCCCTGATCGCCGGAATCTGGCTGACGAAGAAGGGACTCGCGCGCGGCTGGCGCCGGCACCGCGAGATCAAGAACCTGCGCGCTCAGGTGACCGAACGTGAACACGCTCCGGTGATCACCGCCGACCGTGACGCAGAGCTAGCTGACGAAACACCCGGAGCCGAGCACCTGGTGACCGAAGAGCACGTGGCCACCGACCCCACGGATCACAAGCAGCCGCACTGACAACTCTGTTGCCCATGGCATCAACTTCCACACTGGCCTCCCCCAGTATCGAGCGGTTGCTGTAATATCTCGAACGAAACACAGCCACCCCTCGGGGTGCGCACGGCGAGCCCGCAGCCGGATTTCGATGCCCAGCGCAACGACTTTTCGCTGGCAGTTAGTTGCCATTGGCATCAAGTTCCCCGGTCTTGCCATAACCACCGCCGACCGAGCTGTGCATTACTGGTCGTGGCGTCAACGTCGCGTTGAGTCACTGTCGGCCTTCCGGGCCACACCGCCTCCTCACGGGGGATCGACCCGCAACCCGCCCACCGCGCAAGGGGTGGCGAAGCGGTTCCCGGAAAACGGACCGACTCTCGTAACGGGGTCCCGACGACCTGACGCTCACTGAGATAGGCACGACCTTCGGAGGTTGTCTTGATCACCCGTAAGCTCATCAGCCGTACCGGCGTGGTAGTCCTCGCAGTCAGCGTTGCACTGGCCACCGCCATCCCAGCCCAGGCCGCTCAGCCGGCCACGGACCGCGCCGCAACTCCGGGCGTGGAGATCGGCGTGGCGAAGCAGATCGCCACCCGCGCCGACACTCGCTACTGTCTGACCTTCGTCGCGGCCAACAAGGTCCCGATGGGCGTCATGATGGCCTGCGCTCCGGGCAAGGAAGGCAAGACCCAGGAGTGGATCTACACCGAGTCCGGCCAGCTTCAGGTCGCCATGAGCAAGAGCGTCGGTGGCGCCCTTGCCAAGACCGGAGCCTGCCTGGACAGCGGTGCGGACCTGGCCAAGGTTCCGGCCGCGGCCCCACTGCTGGTCCTGCCGTGCCGTAGCGGCGACGGCCAGAAGTGGAACTACGACCAGAAGGCCGGCACGTTCGTCAACGAGGCGAGCGGTCTGGCTCTCACGTCCCTGCTCGGCAAGGGGAAGGCCAAGCAGGCACAACCGACCGGCAGCATGAACACAGCCGGTACGCCGGTCCAGGGCTGGAGCGCACTGCCGCTGCCTGGCCTGGACATCCTGGGCGCAGTCCTGGCCCTGGTGAACGCGCTGCTGGCATCGCTGGGCCTGGCCCTGCCGCTGCCGATCGCGAACGCCGCAGGCAGCCTGCTGGAGCTCGTGAAGCCCCAGCTGCCCATCCCGGCGCAGATGTCGGTGCTGCCGAAGCAGATGATGCAGCTCGCTCAGAAGTAACGCACTGACAGAAACACCTCGGCCGGCCCCGACACTGTCGGGGCCGGCTGTTTCTTTACCTGCAGACAGTTGTCCTTGCGGGCAATCAGTTGCCCAGGGCAAATGACAGCCGGCCCCGAGAGACTCGGGGCCGGCTGTTTTCTCACTCCTTAAGAGATCGACACGCTTCAGTTGTGAGATCGCCTGGATGATCCCTGGTCGGTCAGGTGGATCGATGCTCGGGGATCGGCGCGGGATTCCGCTGCTTGCGCGTCAGCGGGAGCCGTACGCCGTCGTCACCGTCCGGGCCTTCCCTCACGGGAAATCACCAGTCGGTACCGCTCACCACCAGCACCAGTGGCCGTGGTGGTAGTGCCCGAACAGCAGGTCGTCTACCAGGTGAAGAACTCCGTACAACATTCGCAGTCACCTCCGATCCGATGAACCGAACGAGCAAGACGCTACCTCGGCTCCTCACGTTCTGTATCTAGGCCACTACGGGTTGCGACAGAACCTTGAGCGCACTTTAACGGACCCGCAATGCTGCCCGCCCGGCTCCGACTTGACCCGGCGCGGCGACTCCCGGTAACCGCGCTCGGCGCGGCGATTACCCGCCGTACATCGTTTGGGTAATTGTCTTCACAAAGTCGCGCTGCGGTGTCAATGTTTGACCGGCACCGTCGTACCGACTTCTCGCAAGGAGCCCCCTGATGCGATCTCTTCGGCTGTCCGGCGCGCTGGCCCTCAGCGCCACCGCCGGTCTCCTGCTCACCGGCTGCCTCGGCTCGTCGGGGACCGGCGACCAGGACGCGAACCGCAACTCCGACGCCAAGAAGGTCGAGCTGACGATCGGCTCGAACTCGGTCAAGGGCGGCAAGAGCAGCGCCGGCGCAACGTTCACCGAGGACGTCCTGATCCCGAAGTTCGTCGCGGACCAGAAGGCCAAGGGCGTCGACGTCACGGTGAAGTTCCAGGGCGACGGCTCCGACGACGAGGTCTACAAGCAGAAGCTGTCGCTGGACCTGTCGAACAAGTCCGGGCCGGACCTGTTCCAGATCGACGGCATCTGGGTCGGCGAGTTCGCCCAGGCCGGCTACATCAAGCCGCTCACCGACACCGTCGGCGACGCGAGCAAGGTGGACAACTGGGACGGCTGGAAGCAGATCCCCGCGTCGGTGCAACAGCTCGGCACCTTCGAGAACAAGCGGTACGGCGTTCCTGGTGGTACCGACGGCCGGGTCCTCTACTTCAACAAGAAGCTGTTCCAGCAGGCCGGACTGCCGGCCGACTGGCAGCCGAAGTCGTGGGACGACATCATCTCCGCCGGCCAGAAGCTGAAGACGCTG
The DNA here is from genome assembly GCF_004349055.1 of Kribbella antibiotica. GTDB lineage: Bacteria > Actinomycetota > Actinomycetes > Propionibacteriales > Kribbellaceae > Kribbella > Kribbella antibiotica. Next base: position 7,905 of record NZ_SMKX01000141.1, on the reverse strand, counting down.
TCCGGGGTGACGCCGATCCAGATCAACGGCGGCACCGCGATGGGCGAAGCAACCACGATGCAGGGCGTGCTGCCGCTACTGGTGGGCACCGGCACCACCGTCTACGCGGGAGGAAAGTGGCTCGGCTACACCCCGAAGCTGCGGCAGGTTCTGGAGTTCTACCACCAGATCTACAGCACCGGCCTTGGTGACCCTGTTCTGCAGCGCGAGGCCAAGGGCCGGGACAAGTCGTTCGCCGAGTTCGCCGCGAACAAGATCGGCATTCTGCTCGAGAGCGACTACTTCTGGCGCAGCGTCGTCGAGCCGAAGGAGGGCGTCGCCAAGATGGCCGACCGCGACACCGCCGTCGGCTACGCGCTGATCCCGGCCGCCAGGCCGGGCGGCGGGGTCAACGGCCAGGACTTCGTCTCCATGTCCGGTGGCGGCACGACGGTGATCAACCCGAACACCAAGTTCCCCCAGCAGGCCTGGGAGCTGCTGCAATTCATGAACTCCGCCGAGATGGTGAAGGAGTCCCTGAACGGCGCCGCCAAGATCACCCAGCGGACCGACGTCAACACCGAGGTCCTGGCGAGTGACCCGATGCTGAACTTCGTCGCCACCAAGGTGCTGCCGATCACGCAGTACCGGCCGGGCCTGGCGGAGTACCCGAAGATCTCGGCCGCACTGCAGCAGGCGACCGCGGACGTGGTCGGCGGCAAGACCACCGAAGCCGCGTCGATCGCCTACCAGAAGGCCGTTGAGGCTGCGGCCGGCAGCAAGGACAAGGTCGCCGGCAACTGATGGCGACCCGGACCAAACATCCTGCTCAGGATGTTGCCGGGCTGGGAACCGGGCGTGCGCTCGGTTTCCTGGCCCCGGCCATGCTGCTGATCGCCGCGTTCCTGGTGTTCCCGGCGGTCTGGACCATCTACATCGGCGTCACGAACTATCGGCTGACCGGCGTCGAGGCCGTCTCGCCGTCGATCGTCGGTCTGGCGAACTACACCCGCGCGCTGAACGACGCGCTGTTCCACAACGCGTTGTGGCTGACGATGCTGTTCGTGCTCGGTTCGGCGATCATCGGCCAGAACATCCTCGGCTTCACGCTGGCCTGGATTCTGCGCCGCGCGCGCCCGGCAGTCCGCCGTACGGTCGAGGCGTTGACGTTGCTGGCCTGGATCCTGCCGTCGACCGTGGTCGCGTATCTGTGGATCGCGTTCTTCGACCGGGACACCGGGACGCTGAACAGCATCCTCGGTACGACGGGGACGGCGTGGCTGATCGACTACCCGATGGTGTGCCTGGTCGTGTTCAACACCTGGCGGGGTACGGCGTTCTCGATGATGCTCTATTCGTCAGCCCTGCAAGCCGTTCCGCCATCGCAGCTGGAGTCGGCGCGGATGGTCGGGGCGTCGGGCTGGCAGACCTTGCGGGATATCGTGTTCCCGCACATCCGCGGCCACGTACTTACCAACACCCTGTTGATATCCCTGTGGACAGCGAACGACTTCTCGCCGTTCCTGCTCACCAAGGGCGGACCGAACCACGAGTCCGAGACCGTGCCGGTCTACATCTACAACGTCGCGCTGCAAGGCGGTGAGCTCGGCTACTCGTCGGCCATCTCCTTCCTGCTCCTGCTGGCGAATCTGCTCGTCTCGCTGATCTACCTTCGGCTGCTGAGGAGGCGAGCATGACTCCGGCCTACGTCGTACGGCGGATCGGCTTCTACGTCCTGATCTGCGCGATCACGCTGTTCTTCGCCGTACCGATGGTGTGGATCGCTTCGGCGCCGTTCGACAAGAACCCTGGTCTCGGCGTGCATTGGCCGGACTGGACGTTCGAGAATGTGCGCAAGACACTCGACCATCCGTATGCGCTGCATGCGATCGTGAACTCGCTGATCATCTGCGTCACGGTGGCTCTGGCGGTGACGGCGTTCGCTGCGTTTGCCAGCTACGCGTTGTCGCGGGTGCGCATCCCCGGCCGCGATGCCTTGCTGTACGGGCTTCTGCTGCTGTCATCGGTCGTCACCGGTACGGCAGCGATGGTGCCGATCTTCGTGATGATCTACCAGCTCGGGTTGATCAACTCGCGGTTCGGCGTCGCGCTGGTGATGACGAGCGGTTTGTTGCCCGCCGCAATCTTCATTCTGAAGGACTTCGTGGACGCCGTACCGAAGTCGTACGAGGAGTCGGCGCGGGTCTTCGGCGCATCGACGCTCCAGATCCTGCGGGACGTCGTACTGCCGGTTGCGCGTCCTGGGCTGGCGACCATCATGGTGTGGGCGTTCGTGAACTCCTGGGGCAACTTCCTGGTGCCCTTCCTGCTGATCCGGTCGACTACCTTGCAGCCGGCCGCCGTACTGATGCAGACGCTCACCGATGAGGGCGGCAGCGTGAACCTGCAGGTCCTGCCGGTCTTCTCGCTGCTGTTCTCGATCCCGGTCGTTGTGCTGTATCTGCTGGTGAACTCGCGGTACGGGTTCCGCTTCCATGGAGGGATCAAGTCCTGATGGCCGGTATCGACATCGAAGGTCTGGCGACCGTCTACCCCAACGGCGTGCGCGCCGTCGACGGCCTCGACCTGCACGTCGCCGACGGTGAGTTCTTCGCGCTGCTCGGCCCGTCCGGCTGCGGCAAGACCACTTTGCTCCGCACGATCGCCGGCCTGGAGAACGCCTCCGAAGGCACCGTCCGCATCGACGCGGCCGACGTCACCCGCACCGAACCAGGCAAGCGCGGCGTCGCCATGGTCTTCCAGGACTACGCCTTGTTCCCGCACATGAGCGTCGCGGAAAACATCACCTACCCGTTGAAGGTACGGCGGGTAGCCGCGGCCACGCGCGCCGAAACCGCCGAACGCACCGCCGGCGAACTGTCGCTCGATGGTCTGTTGGAGCGCCGTCCCGGCCAGCTCTCCGGCGGTCAGCAACAACGCGTCGCCCTGGCCCGCGCCATCGCCTCCCAAGGCAAGGTGCTGTTGCTGGACGAGCCTCTCTCCAACCTGGATGCGCGGCTCCGGCTGGAAGCCCGTACGTTCTTGAAAAAGCTTCAACGCGACCTCGGCATCACCACTGTCTTCGTCACTCACGACCAAGCCGAAGCGCTGGCTCTCGCGGACCGCATCGCCGTCATGGAGTCCGGCAAACTCCGCCAACTGGGAACGCCCCGCGAGGTCTTCGCCCGCCCGGTCAACACCTTCGTCGCCAACTTCATCGGCTCCACCCCCATGAACCTGGCCCCCGGCGTGGTCTCCGCGGCCGGTGTTTCGGTCGCTGGTGGGACGTTGCCGGTCGAGGGTTTCACTCCGGAAGGTGCTGAGGTGACGGTGGGCGTCCGGCCCGAATACCTGACCTTGACCACCGGCGACGCCACCGGACCAGGGTTGCGCGGAACTGTTGTCGTGGCCGAGAACCTTGGCGTCCAATCACTCGTTTCGGTCGACTGCGACGGCACGCTCATCGGGGTGACCGTTCCCGAGGAAGAAGAGCCGGAGCCCGGTAAGCCCGTGTTCCTGACCGCGCCCGCCGCGCGCGTGCTCCTGTACGACGCCGAGTCCGGGGAACTGCTCGCCCGACAGGCGGTCGCCTGATGGCAATCACGTCGTACCGGCGGGTCTGGACACTCGACGATCGGGCCGAATCGGTCTGGCATTCGCTGCCGGTCGACGTACCGGCTGGTTGCCCTGGACTCCTTGTCACGTTGACGATTCCTGATCTCGACGGGGTCGTGATCGACCTCGGGTGTGAGGGTGCAGGCGGTTGGCGCGGGTGGTCCGGGGGTGCGCGGCAGACGTTCGCGATCACCCCGAACGCGGCGACTCCTGGGTACGTGCCCGGTGAGCTCGAGGCCGGCACCTGGTGGGTCGTTCTCGGGCTCCACCGCCTTCCGGCTGAAGGCGCCGAACTCATCGTCGAGGCGGTCACCGGTCCGGTCGCCGAGATCCCCGGTCTCAGCTCGTACGCCGAGGCTTCGGCAGCGATCGCCGTACCGGAGCGACCGGCGCGTCGCGTGCTCCCGGCCGCACCCGGTTTGCGGTGGATCGCGGGTGACTTCCACGCACACTCGCTGCACTCCGACGGCGCGACCCCGATCGCCAACCTCGCTGCCATGGGTGTCTCGGCCGGCCTCGACGTCCTCGCGATCACCGACCACAACACGATCGCTCACCATGCTGAGCTGCCCGGTCTGAGCGACCGCTTCGGCATCGGCCTGATCCCTGGCCAGGAAGTCACCACCGATACCGGCCACGCCAACGCCTTCGGCCACCTCAGCGCCATCGACTTCCGCCGGCCCGCCTCCACCTGGGTCAGCGAAGTAGCTCGCCAAGGCGGTCTGCTCTCCATCAACCACCCCCTCGGCGGCGACTGCTCCTGGCGTCAGCCCCTCACCGAACACCCACCGCTGGCCGAGATCTGGCACTCGTCCTGGCTGGACCACCACTGGGGCGGCCCGATCGCCTGGTGGCAGTCCTGGGGCCTCAACACGATCCCGATCGGTGGCAGCGACTGGCACAACTCCACGTCTCCAACCCCCATCGGTACGCCGACCACCTGGCTAGCCGTCGACGCCGCCGCCGAGACTCCCGCCGAACTCGTTGCCGCCACGCTCGAGGCTCTAGCCGCCGGCCGGACCGCCGTCTCTCACCGGTATATGGCGCCCGTCCTCCTGCGGGTAGGCGATGAGGTGATCGCCCTCGATGCCCCCAACACCCTCGTCGTAGGCCCCGACGGAACCAACCACGCCGTGACTTCCGCCGTACACCGACTCCCCGCCGTACCGGGCCCGCACACCCTGGTCACCCACACCGGCGAGTTCCTCTCCAGCTGCTCTTGACCCGCAGACTGAGCCCATGAGCACTCCCGACGAGCAGGTCATCGTGGTCGACGCCGCCAACGTCATCGGCTCCCGCCCTGACGGCTGGTGGCGCGACCGCGCCGGAGCCGCCCGCCGCCTCCTGCTGAAGCTCGCCACCCTCCAGCAACAACTCCCCCACACCACCATCGCCGTAGTCCTCGAAGGCGCCGCCCGCAAAGCGACCGAAGGCGACCCACTCGATCTCGGCGTTCTGCGCGTAGTCCTAGCTCCCGCCTCCGGCGACGACACCATCACCGAAGTAACCGCCGCCTACCTCGTCCCAGCCACCGGGCTCCCCGTCACCGTAGTAACCGCCGACCGAGGCCTCCGCGCCCGAGTAGAACCCCTAGGCGCCACCACCACCGGCCCCAGCTGGCTCCTAACCCAACTAGACAACTTCTAGCTGCGGGCTGGCGATTCAGTCCAGGAGCCAGCCGTTGTGTTCGGCGGTGTGGATGGCGTCGGAGCGGGTGCGGGCGCCGGTTTTTCCGATGGCGGACCAGAGGCGGCGGCGGACCACGCGTTCGGAGACGTGAAGCGAGCGGGCGATCATGGCGACCGAGCCGCCGTCGCGGGCTGCGCGGAGGGTGTCGGTCTCTTCGTGGTTCAGCGGGGTGTCGGAGTACTGGAGTGACTCGGCGGCGAGGTTGGCGTCGACAACCCGGAGCCCTAGGTGCACTCGCCGGACGGCGTCGGCAAGTTGTGGGGCCGGGCAGCCCTTGAGGGCGAACCCTTTGGCGCCGGCCTCGAGTCCTCGGCGCAGGTGGATCGGACGGCCGTAGGTGGTGAGCATGACGACCCGGCACTCAGGGATCAGCGTCCGGAGCTCGCTGGTGACGGCGAGGCTGGCGGTCCCCGGACCGGCGGTGTCGAGCAGGGCGACATTTGCCCGGTGCCGTTTCGCGGCGGCCACGACATCGTCGGTTCTGTTGATCTCGGCAACGATCTCGAGGTCGCGTTCGCGCGCCAGGCCGTTTCTGAGCACGCCTCGGCTGAGGATCTGGTCGTCGACCAGCAGCAGCCGAATGGGGTCGGGCAAACGAGCCTCCGGGGTCACCGTCCGGGCGCCGGGGAAGTGCGTCCGGGAGATTTGGGCAGAACATCGGTTCGGAATCTTTCGGTCCAGATCATCGGCGCCCCCGCGCCACCCCGTCCACATGAACGCGACATCTCTACCAGATTGCGACCAGATCGCGACCGTCCGTCGCTGCGGGCCGAAATCCCGTGCACGAACTCGTGCAGAAGGTGGGCCTCATCGCGGCGTGGATGAGGACAGTTCGACGAATTGCGGCGAGGGCTGCGGCGACTGACCGAGCCTGCTCGTAGCCGGTAGCGAGGAGGAACGTCGGGGCGCGGCCGTAGGACTTCGCTCCGATCGCGTAGTAGCCGGGCTCAGGGTGCATGAGCTCGGCCACGCCATGGGCCGGGACCGTTCCACACGAGTGTTCATTCGGATCGATCAGCGGCGCCAGTGCGCGCGTCGAACCAAGGATCGAATCCAGGTCCAGTCGCAGTTCGGAGACGACCTCAAAGCACATCGACCCCGGCCTTGAGCACCGGCCAGTCATCTACCCGGCCGCCAAATGACTGATGGAGGCTCAAGGCGGGGCGGCCGTGCGGCCTCCAGCACAGTTCGGTGGCGCCGGCGGCCTGGTTGACGCCGTCCTTCGGCTAATCCGGCCGGGTTGGGGAGCGCTACAAACCGGAACCGACATGTGTTCTGAAGGGACATGTCGGACGGAGATGTGTAGGGACATGTCGGACACTTGATGGCTGCGGTTCGTTGGTGGGTCGTGGCGGATCTGGTGGTTTCGATGGAGGTTCGGTTCGCGATTGGCGCGTTGGTGGTGCTGGATGAGGTGCCGCGGGGGGCGGTGTCGCGGTTGTGCCGGGAGTACGGGATCAGCCGGGACACGTTCTACCGGTATCGGGCGCAGTTGGAGGCTGAGGGGCTGCAGGGGTTGCTGCCGAAGTCGAGGCGTCCGCACCGGTCTCCGAACGCGACGCCGCCTGAGGTGGTGGAGTTGCTGATGGCCAAGCATCACGAGTTGGTCGCTGATGGCTGGGACGGTGGGGCCATGAGTGTGCGGGACTGGTTGCGGGTGGGCGGGGTCGAGGGGTTGCCGTCGGTGCGCACGGTGCACAAGATCCTCACTGCGCATGGCTGTGTGGAGGCGACCCCGGCCAAGCGGCCGCATTCCAGTTATCGCCGGTTCGAGGCGATGTCACCCAACGGGATGTGGCAGATCGACGGAACCGAATGGCGCCTGGCCTCAGGGGCCAAAGTCGTCATCGTGCGGGTCATCGATGACCATTCCCGCAAGATCTTGTCGACCCTGGCCGCCGACGGCGAGACCGGCCCATCGGTATGGGAGTGCATGAAGACCGCGCTGGACCGGCACGGGAAACCGGTGGTGGTGCTGTCCGACAACGGTGCCGCGTTCAGCATCCGGCGCCGCTGGCCGGGCGCCTACTCGGAGTTCGAAGCACGTCTGGCCCGGATCGGGGTCTATCACGCGACCTGCGCGCCCTATCACCCGCAGACCTGCGGGAAGAAAGAACGCGACTGGAAGCCACTCAAGAAATGGCTCGATGCCCGCCCGCCGGCCATCACCATGGCGGATCTGCAACGGCTCCTGGACGGCTACGACGTCATCTTCAACACTCAACGCCCCCACCAAGGCATCGCAGGCAAGACCCCCGACCAGCGCTACTTCGCGACCCCTAAAGCCGGCCCCGACCCCGACCAGCCACCCAGCCCCCGCACGACCCTGACCCGCCACACCGCCTGCGCCAAAGGCCGCATCAACATCTACGGCGGCTACCGCATCTCACTCGGACGCGAATGGGCCGGCGCCCACCTCCACGTCTTGCACGACAACCTCCACGTCGTCGTCTTCCACGGCCACGACCTCGTCAAACGACTCACCCTCGACCCCGACCACAAAGACGTCCCCTCCGGACTACCCCGCGACCGCCGCCCCACCAAACCCCTACCCTCGACCTAACACACGCACTGTCCGACATGTCCCCTCCGACACTGTCCGACATGTCCCTTCACATCACA
>NZ_SMKX01000140.1 GCF_004349055.1 Kribbella antibiotica | reverse complement strand
GGCAGGGGGTGCCCGCTAGGGGCGGGGGTTTAGCTGTTGATGGTGGCGACGAGGTGGTCGACTACCTCGGCTACGGGGACGTCGGCGCGGGTGTTGGAGCGGCGGTCCTTGACCTCGATGGTGCCGTCGGCGAGGCCCTTGCCGACGACGGCGATGGTCGGTACGCCGATCAGTTCGGCGTCCTTGAACTTGACGCCGGGGCTGACCTTCTCGCGGTCGTCGTAGAGGACCGTGAGGCCGCGGGACTCGAGCTCGGCGGCGATCTCGGCGGCCTTGGCGAAGAGCTCGGGGTCCTTGCCGGTGGCAACCAAGTGGACGTCGGCCGGGGCGATCGCGCGCGGCCAGATCAGGCCGAACTCGTCGTAGTTGCCTTCGGCGATCGCGGCGACGGCGCGGGTGACGCCGACACCGTAGGAGCCCATGGTGACGGTGACGAGCTTGCCGTTCTGGTCGAGCACCTTCAGGTCGAGAGCGTCGGCGTACTTGCGGCCGAGCTGGAAGATGTGGCCCATCTCGATGCCACGCGCGGACTCCAGCGGACCGGAACCGTCGGGGGCGTCGTCACCGTCGCGGACCTCGGCGGCCTGGATCGTGCCGTCGGCGGTGAAGTCGCGGCCGTGCACCAGGTTGATGACGTGGTAGCCGGACTTGTCGGCACCGGTCACCCAGGCCGAGCCCTCGGCGATCCGCGGGTCGAGCAGGTAGCGGATCTTGGAGGTGTTCTCCGACCCGAGCACGCCCGGCCCGATGTAGCCCTTGGCCAGCGACGGGTTCTTCTCGAAGTCGGCCTCCTCGAAGGCGACGACCTCGGCCGGCTCGACCTGCGCACCCAGCCGCTTCCCGTCGATCGTCCGGTCCCCCGGTACGCCGATCGCCAGCGGCTCGCGGGAGCCGTCCGGCTTCACCAGCATCACGATCACGTTCTTCAGCGTGTCCGCGGCCGTCCACTCGCGACCATCGGTGCGCGGGTGCTTCGCGTTCAGTGCGTCGACCAGACTGTCGATGGTCGGGGTATCCGGGGTGTCGACCACCTCGGAGGCCGGGATGCCGGACGCGTCGACCGGCGCAGACTGCGCAACCACGACGGCCTCGACATTGGCGGCGTACCCGCCGTTGGAACGGACGAAGGTGTCCTCGCCGTTCTCCGCGATCGCCAGGAACTCCTCCGAGCGCGATCCACCCATCGCCCCGGACATCGCCTGGACGATCACGTAGTCGAACCCGAGCCGGTCGAAGATCTTGATGTAGGCACCGCGATGCGCCTCGTACGACGCGGCCAGACCGGCGTCGTCGATGTCGAACGAGTAGGAGTCCTTCATCACGAACTCACGCCCGCGCAGCACCCCGGCCCGCGGCCGCGCCTCGTCGCGGTACTTGTTCTGGATCTGGTAGATCGACAGCGGCAGGTCCTTGTACGACGAGTAGAGGTCCTTCACGACGAGCGTGAACATCTCTTCGTGGGTCGGGCCGAGCAGCATGTCCGCGCCCTTGCGGTCCTTGAGCCGGAACAGGTTCGGCCCGTACTCCGTCCAGCGGCCGGTCGCCTCGTACGGCTCGCGGGGCAGGATCGCCGGGAAGACCAGCTCCTGCGCACCGATCGCGTCCATCTCCTCACGGACGATCCGCTCGACCTTGCGCAGCACTCGCAGACCGAGCGGCAGCCAGGTGTAGACGCCAGGCGCCGTACGGCGGATGTAGCCGGCGCGGACGAGCAGCTTGTGGCTCGGGACCTCCGCGTCCGCCGGATCCTCGCGAAGGGTGCGGAGGAACAGCGACGACATACGCAGAATCACGGGAACTCCAAAGAGGGATGGAACAAAAGGACGTCCTAGAGGATATCCGTCCTACGGCCGGCGCCCGACCAGTTATCCCCAGGAGGCGTCACTTCGTTTCGCGGGAAGCCTTCAACGCCCATTTGATCAGCGGGATCTGCAGCGGGAGCCGGGTCCAGCCGATCGCCTTCGCCTGTGGGGTTCCCTTGCGCTGCAGGTCGGTCGCCATCTGCACGTTCGCCGGGAACACCGCCACCAGCAGACCGGCGCTGGCCAGTCCGGCGAGCTTCCGGGTCTTCGGGTGCAGCAGTCCGGCCGCGCAGGCCAGCTCGGCAACGCCTGATGCGTAAACCAGTTCTTTCTTCCGCGGCAGCGCCTTCGGCACGATCTTCTCGAACGGCGTCGGCCGGACGAAGTGCAGGACGCCGGAGACGCCGAACAGGACTGCCAGGGCCGTGGTGGTCTTACTACGGGACGCCATGCGGGCCACCTTACTCCCGGGTAATCAGAACAGGATGGTGGCAAATGTCTCGACGGTGCGGAAGCCGACCCGTTCGTACGAACGCCGAGCCGGGGTGTTGAACGCGTTGACATACAGCGTCACCACCGGCGCGATCTGCCGTGCGAGCTCGACCACCGCAGCCATTCCCGGCGCGGCGATCCCCTGCCCGCGGTACTCCGGGTCCACCCAGACCCCCTGGATCTGACAGACCCCCGTCCCCACTGATCCGACCTCGGCCTTGAACACGACCCGGCCATCCTCGATCCGCGCGAATGCTCTGCCGGCGCGGATCAGCTCGGCGACCCGCGACCGGTAGAAGGTCCCGTCGGGCCCGGTCTGCGGCGGTACGCCGACTTCTTCGGTGTACATCGCGACACACGCCGGGTAGAGGATCGGCAGCTCGACCGGCTCGACCGCACGGACCAGCGGATCCGGCGCGACCGTCGGCGCACCCTCGATCACCATGAAGGGCTGTTCGCCGCGCACCTCGCGGGCCGGACCCCAGTGCGGCTCCAGCACGGTCCACAGCTGGTCGACCGCACGAACCGGTCCGAGGATCTGGAAGCAGTTGCGGCCGCGGCGCAGCGCGTACGCCGCGAAGGCGCGCAACGCAGCGTCGTCCGCGCCGACCGGGACCATGTTCCCGCCGGCATGACACAAGGCCTCGAGCACGCCTTTGTCGACGTACCCCCAGACCTCGGCACCGCGCCGCGGATCGAGTCCGGACGCCTGCACAAGACTGTCGACGAACACGTTGACGACCGGGTCACGGGCGATCACCGCGCGCGCCGCCGCGAGGTCACGAGGACCGAGAACCCGTACGCCCACGCGCAGAACCTAGCGGATGAACCTCGCCGAGGCACTTAGCGGGGCAGGTACATCCATTGCAATTCGTCACCGAGATCCCGGGCGGGCGTTACCGGCGGCACACCGAACCCGTACGACGCGTAGAAGTCGATCGCCTTCGTGTTCTGCACCAGTACGTCGAGCAGCAGGCCCGGCGTACCGTCTGGAAGCGCAGCGACCGCCGCGTCGAGCAACGCCTTGCCCACACCCTTCCCTTGGTGATCCGGAAGCACGTAGAGCTTCCACAGCACCCAGAAGTCCTCCTCGCGTCCGACACCCGCCATGCCGATCAGTACGTCGTCCTCCTCGGCCACCAAGGTGATGCCGGTCCGGATGCCGCGCTCGACCACCTCCGGCGACCACCACTGCGCCAGTCCGTCGACAATGAACTCAGGTGACGCCAGTCCGGCGTACGCGACCGGCCAGGTGGTCAGGCCGATCTGCCGCACTGCGTCGAGATCCTCCGGCACAGCCCGCCGTACGGCGATCATCCGTGCACCATCACGGGCTGGCCATCGGGGTCGGTGATCTCGAGGGTGTCGTAGCTGCGAATGACCTCGTAGCCGCTCAGCCGCTGCAGGACGTCGTCTAGGGCCTCGGTGGTGACGAACTCCAACCGCACCTCGTCACCTGGTGAGCCGAACCGGAAGCCGTCAGCCAGTCCGAGCACAGTCAGCAGTTTGCGCCACTCCGCCTGGTGCGTGGCGTCCAGCAGCGGTGTGAGCGTCACACGCTCGTCCGGCACGCCCTCATTCAGCTTGTAGCCGTACAGGTCGTCACTGCGCTCGTCGATCCACAGACTCTCGCCCGCCGGACCGGACACCTTCAGCACTCGCCCGTACGCCTCGTCCCAGATCGCTACGTCGCCATACCCGGCACTCTCCAGCAGGTCCTTCAGCCGGCCGATATCCTCGGCCTCGAACGACAGTCTGGTCTGCCCCGGCTTGCCACCGGTCGAACTGCTCGCGGCGTCATGCAGCGCGACCATGCCACGGCCGGCCAGCATGTCCACCCAGCCACCGCTGGCCGATTCGAGACGCGCATGCAACCCCAGCGCCTCCAGGAACGCCCGCATCTCCGCCACCCGGTCCGTGAACCGCAACGGCCGCACCACAACGTCACTCATCCTCGTGCCTCCCCATGCTTGTCCAGGTACTCCGTCAGCGCCTGCTCGACCAGCGCCGAAAGGCTCGCGCCCTCGTCGATGGCCTTGTGCTTCACCCGCCGCACCAGCCCAGGCGGCAGATACACGTTGAACTGCACCTTCTTGTCACCCTCACCGCTCATGGCTATATTGCTAGCATCCTAGAGAGCTACCAGTCAAGCATCAGGAGGTATCCCGGTGGTTCTACGAGTGGACGACTCGCAGGTAGGTGCTTTTGCGGGTGTGGAGGGTGATGGGCAGTACGACGTTGCGCGGAGGCGCGGGGTCGGCCAGGAGGTCTACTGCGGTGCGACCCATCTCGTGGACGGGGAGGGAGGCGGCGGCCAGGGTGAGCGGGAGGATGCTCGCGGGGCCGGCGTCGTCCATGCCGGCTAGCTCGATGTCGCCGGGGACCTCGTAGCCGAGGTGGGCCAGGTCGCGGGCGGCTGTGGTGACTATGAAGCCGTCTGAGCACAGCAGGACGGTCGGCGGCTCGGCCTGTTCGAGCAGTGCGGCCAGTCGGGCCTTGCGGGCATCGGGGGTGAGGAACTGGTGCGTCGTGAGTGCAGTGAGGTCTGGGCGGATGGGCAGGTTGTGGGCGCGGAGCGCTTGCTGGTGGCCGCTCAGGCGGTCACGGACGCTGGTGGCGTCAACCTCTCCCCACAGCGCGGCCATCCGGCGGTGCCCCAGACCGATCAGGTACGCCGTCAGTTCGTAGCCGACGGCGTATTGGTCGGCCAGCACCGCATCGGTCGGCACATCGGGCTGATAGCGGTCGATCAGCACAACGGGGAGCTCTAACTCCCTCAGCACCGCAGACGAGCCCTCCACCGGATACAGCGCGATACCGCCGACCCCACTGTCGACGGCTCGCTGCAGTGCACGCTCCTGGAGCTCCAGGGACCCCTTGCTGTCATAGAGAACCAGCTCGAACCCCAGCTCTTCACACCGCGACTCCACACCGGCGATGATCCCTTCCTTCACCGGCCCCTGCCCGTGGATCACCAGCGCGACCGCACGCCGCCGTACAGGTTCTGGCCCTGCAGTCCGCTCGGCGACGAACGTCCCGCGGCCCTGCTGGCGGACCAGCACCCCATCGGCGACCAGATCGTTCAGTGCGCGGATCGCGGTCGTCGTACTGACGCCGTACCGCTCGCAGACCCCGCGCTGAGTGATGAACGGCCGGTCCGGCGTGTGACTGCCCTGCGCGACCAGTGCGAGCAGTTCGCGCTTCACCTGCTCGTACTTCGGGAGCATGCGCACCGCCCTCGATCCTTTGCCGTGTTAATGCATTAAATCTTACGGCGCTAGTCGGTGTGGCGGGTGCGGTAGTTGCCGACCTTGTGGCGGTTACCGCAGCGCTGCATCGAGCACCACCGACGGTTGCCGGGCCGTGAGGTGTCGTAGAACATCAGAGCGCAGTTGTCGCCCTGGCACATCCGCAGGCGGGAGACCCGGTCGCTCCCGATGATCTCGATCAGATCCTCGGCCGCAGCACCCAGCACCTGCCGCGTGGTGATCGGCGTGCGCCAGCGGATCGCGCCCTGCTCATCCAGCTCCCGATGCGGAGTCTCCCCCACCGATGCGTTGAGTAACCCACGGTCCGCAGGCGAGAGCCGCCGTACGGCGATGCCGGGGACATCCTTCGCATCGGCGATCAGGCCCGGTACGACGTGCCACAGCAGCTCGCGGAAGTCCTTCAGGCGGGCCAGATCGGCCTTGGTGACGCGGACGTCTTCCGCAGTGAATGGCAGGTCCGCAGCGAGGTACGACTCGGCCAGCCAGGCCGCAGCGTCGTCGGGGGTGTTCAGCTGCTCATAGCGGTCCCAGGGTGGCGGGCCGCCGCTGAGGATCAGCTCGAGCGCGAAGCTCCCCGGATCGAAGGTGTGCGTGACCCCGTCGCGGGTCCGCAAACGTCTTGCGCCTGGCTTCATGTAACCACTATATTCGGTGTTAGACACCAGTTAAACCAGTTACAGCCTTCAGGAGGCGCCATGACGGCCACGGAGACCCTGCTCGAGCTCGAGGACCAACTGTGGCGCGCGAACCGTGAGGGGGACGGATCCTTCTACGCGCACTGGCTGCGCGAGGACGCGCTGGCCGTCAGCAAGTACGGCATCATCGACAAGGCCGCGGCCGTCCCGGGGATCCAGGCGAACCACAGCCCCTACCTGCGCACCCCGCGCACCGACGAGAAGGTGATCATCGTCGACGAGAACACCGCGGTGATCACGTACCGCGTCGAGGTGACCGTGCTGCTGGACGGACAGGAGGCGCAGTTCCCGTCGTACGCGAGCACGGTCTGGAACAACACCTCCGGCGACTGGCGCGTCGTCTTCCACCAGCAGACGGCACTCTGATGCCGACCGGTCAGACGAAGGACGCCGGTTGGAACATCGGCGTCTCGAAGACGCTCCCCTACCCGGTCACCGACGTCTGGGAGTTCATCGTCAGCCCAGCAGGGGTGGCCCACTGGCTCGGTCAAGGCGCCGAGCTTGCGAGCGGCACGCCGTACGAGACTTCACTTGGGGTCGTCGGTGAGGTCCGTAGTCTGCACGACAACAACCGGATCCGGCTGACTTGGCGGCCGGCTGATTGGACGCATGCGAGCACTGTGCAGGTGACGGTGTCAGCGTCGGGAAACAAGACGATACTGCGCTTCCACCAGGAACGGCTGGCGGACGCGGATGAACGCGAACGCCAGCGAGTTCACTGGGAGCAGGTCATGAGTGCAGTGGCGCAGGGGCTAGACGAGGGCCAGTAGGGCGTCGTCCAACTCCTTGAGGAGCTTGGCTTTCGGGCGGGCGCCGACGACAGCCCAGATCGGCTGACCGTGATGGAAGAGCATCAAGGTCGGCAAGGCCATCACCCGGTAGGCCGCGGAGATAGCCGGGTTCTCGTCGGCGTTGAGCTTGACCACCGTCAGCTGATCGTTGCGCTCGGCACCTATCTGGGTGAGGATCGGCAGGATCTGGTGGCACGGCCCGCACCACTGGGCCCAGAATTCCACGAGCACAGGCTTGCCGGAGCGCAGTACCAGCTCGTCGAAGGTGGTCTCGTCGACTGCTTGCAGGTCACTCATCGTTGGTTCGTCCTCCAGCTCTCGGCATCGGTCAGGAGGTCGGTCAGCTTGGACCGCAACTCGGTGAGCTCAGCGATCCGCCGGTCCACCTCGTCGATCCGGCTCCGGTACGCCGTCAGCGACGCCGGGCACACGTCGGCCCGGTCGTTGCCGGCGCGCAGGCACTCGATGAACGGATACGTCTGCTCGGCGGTCAGTCCCAGGCTCAGCAACGCCTTGACCTCCCGCACGATCACCACATCCTCGGCGTCGTACGCGCGGTAGCCGTTCGACTCGCGGCGAGGCTTCAGCAACCCCTGCGACTCGTAGTACCGCACCGCCTTGATCGTCACTCCGGCCGCTGTCGCCAAGTCCCCGATCCGCATCCCGCCTCCTTGTGATCCCCACGCTAAACCTTGCCCCCAGGGGCAAGGTCAAGTCAGCATAGGCGGATGCACCTCGGCACCTTCCGCGATCCCACCCTGCGGCCCGGGGGGCGCGTGATCGAGCGGATCGCGGTGCGCGGGGTGCTGTTCGACGGTCCGCGGTTGTTGCTGCTGGGCTCGCGGCATGGGGACTTCAAGTTTCCCGGCGGCGGAGTGGAGGCCGGCGAGTCGTTCGCCTCGGCACTGGTGCGCGAGTTCGGCGAAGAGTGCGGGTACGGCGACGTGGTGGTCGGCGCGGAGTTGGGGTGGACGCGCGAGGAGGTGCCGGCCGCGGAACCGGCGTACGACGTCTTCGGCATGACGTCGCACTACTTCGGCTGCTCGGGTGGAGTGGTTGTTGGCTCGCAGCAACTGGAGGGCTACGAGGCTGAGCTGGAGCTCACCCCGCGCTGGGTGACCGTGGCCGACGCGCTGGCCGCCAACCGCGCCGTACTGGCGAGTGATGTCGGCGTCATGCGCTGGCTGGCGCGAGAGACCGCCGTACTGGAGTGGCTTGAAGGTCAGGCTTCGTCGACGAAGCTGTCGTAGCCGCACCGCTCACAGATCGGATTGCCGATGCTGTACTGGTGGTCCTCGAAACGCCAGGCCACTTCGCCGCAGCCGGCGCAACGGTTCGTCTTGGTACAGCGGCCCCCCGCCTTACCCCAGACCACCTCGAACTGGTGCGCGAAGTCCTGCTTCTGCTCACCGCATTCTTGGCAGCTGAAGTTCGCGGCGCACGCCCCCCGACCCGCGGTGCGTTGCGGTTCGCCCCAGGAATGCAGCGTCTCTGCCTTCACCACCCCGTCACAGCGGCGGCAGCGCTGGACCTGCCGGCACTTGTCGGCATCGCTCAGGAAGGACCATTCCGCCGCACGGTGGCCGGTCAGCAGGCACAACAGCGTCATGCTTGCCTCACGAACTCGGTGACCCACTCCCCCAGCACCTTCGCGCTGGCGTCTACCTGCGCCGGCCAGTCGAAGGCGGCATCGTCCGCAGCGTCCGACACATGCTTGACGACCTTCACCGGTACGCCGAACTCGCGGCAGGCGTAGACGACGCCGTACGCCTCCATGTCGACCAAGTGCGCCCGCTCCGCCAACCGATCCCGTACGACGGGGTCGGCCACGAACACGTCGCCGGACGCCAGCACGGTCCCGTCCCCACCGTCGACCGGCAGCTCCTCTTGCGGATCAAGCCCGATCGCCCGGATCGCGTCGGCGTTCAGGTCGTGGTTGATCACACTGCTCGGCAGGTAGATCCCCGACAACCCGTCCCGCAACGCCCCCGTCGTACCGACATTCAGTACGACGAGGTCGCTCGTGTCCCGAGTCGCCAGCGCCCGCGTCATCGCCACGGCCGCCTGCGTCTTACCGACCCCGGTGATCAACACCGGCAACCCATCCGGCACATACCGCGCTTCGCCCGCAATCGCACTCACGACGAGGTAGTCAGTCACGAGGAGAGACTACCTGGGCGGCTCACGTCGTACGGCGGGCTGTCGGCGCGTCAGCCGACCGTGACGGTGGGCTCGCCGGTGCTCGCGGTTTCGCCCATTTCTTCGGCGATGCGCATCGCTTCTTCGATCAGGGTCTCGACGATCTTGGACTCGGGGACGGTCTTGATGACCTCGCCCTTGACGAAGATCTGGCCCTTGCCGTTGCCGGAGGCGACGCCGAGGTCGGCTTCGCGGGCCTCGCCGGGGCCGTTGACGACGCAGCCCATGACGGCGACGCGGAGCGGGACCTCCATGCCTTCGAGGCCGGCGGTGACCTGCTCGGCCAGCGTGTAGACGTCGACCTGGGCGCGGCCGCAGGAGGGGCAGGAGACGATCTCGAGTTTGCGCTCGCGCAGGTTGAGCGACTGCAGGATCTGCAGGCCGACCTTGACCTCTTCGACCGGCGGAGCCGACAGGGAGACACGGATGGTGTCGCCGATGCCCTTGGACAGCAGGGCGCCGAAGGCGGTGGCGGACTTGATGGTGCCCTGGAACGCCGGGCCGGCCTCGGTGACGCCGAGGTGCAGGGGCCAGTCGCCGCGCTCGGAGAGCATCTCGTAGGCGCGGACCATGATGACCGGGTCGTTGTGCTTGACCGAGATCTTGAAGTCGTGGAAGTCGTGCTCCTCGAACAGCGAGGCCTCCCAGACCGCTGACTCGACCAGCGCCTCGGGCGTGGCCTTGCCGTACTTCTTCAGCAGCCGCGGGTCGAGCGAACCGGCGTTGACGCCGATCCGGATCGAGGTGCCGTGGTCCTTGGCGGCGGCCGCGATCTCCTTGATCTGGTCGTCGAACTTGCGGATGTTGCCCGGGTTCACCCGGACCGCCGCACAACCGGCCTCGATCGCGGCGAACACGTACTTCGGCTGGAAGTGGATGTCGGCGATCACCGGGAGCTGCGAGTGCTGCGCGATCTCGGCCAGCGCGTCGGCGTCGTCCTGCGACGGGCAGGCGACCCGGACGATGTCGCAGCCGGCCGCGGTCAGCTCCGCGATCTGCTGCAGAGTGGTGTTGACATCCGACGTCAGCGTCGTCGTCATCGACTGCACCGACACCGGCGCGTCGCCACCGACCAGCACCTTGCCCACCTTGATCTGGCGGGTCTTACGGCGCGGGGCCAAAACAGGTGGCGGCAGCGCGGGCATGCCCAGGGAGATGCTCATGGTTCCTTACTCGTTAGGTCGGGGTCAGCCGTTGAACAGACGGATCGGGTTCACGATGTCGGCGATCACGAGCAGCACGCCCATCACCGTGATCACCGTCGCCATCACGTACGCGATCGGGAGCAGTTTGGCGACGTCGACGTACCCGGGGTCCGGACGGCCGAACAGCTTCGCGAAGCCGCCCCGGACACCTTCCCAGATCGCGCCGATCATGTGGCCACCGTCGAGCGGCAGCAGCGGGATGAAGTTGAACAGGGCAAGGAAGAGGTTGAGCGAGGCAAGCAGCGTGATCAGGGCGTAGCCCTTCTGACCGAGGCTGAGGTCGCTGGAGGCCACCTCGCCGGCTACCCGGCTGGCACCGACGACGCTCATCGGGCTGTCCTTGTCGCGCTCGCCGCCGACGATCGACTTGGCCACCCCGACCAGCTTCTCGGGGAAGCGGCCGAGCGCCTGGACGGTGAGAACGGTCATCTTGCCCATCTGGTCGACCACGTAGCCGGGCCCCTGGCGCACGATCTTCATCTCCGGCGAAACGCCGAGGAAGCCGACCGAGACGATCTTGTCCGACCCGGCCTTCTCGGTGACCTGGTTGATGATCGTGTTCGTCTGCAGAGTCTTCCGCTCACCGTTGCGCTCGACAACGATGGTCGCGGGCTTGTCGACGTTGGCCCGGATCAGCGGCGTGAGCTGGTCCCAGCTGTCGATCGAGGCCCCGTTGAAGGAGACGATCCGGTCGCCCACCTGGAAGCCCGCGGTCTTGGCCGGCGACACCTTGTCGGTGCTCGCGCACTTGCGGTCCACGCTCGCCTGGCTGGCCGGGATCACGCAGTCGGTGACCGTGGACACGGTCGTCTGCGCGATATTGGCGCCGTACAGCATGAAGAGGCCGCCGAACAGGAGGAACGCGATCGCGATGTTGACCAGCGGGCCGGACGCCATCACGATCAGCTTCTGCCACCAGGGCTTCTGGTAGAACAGGCGGCCGTTGTCGGCCGGGTCGATCGTCTCGTACTCCGCGTTGCGCGCGTTCTCGGCGATCGACTGGATCGGGCCGGTGCTCGCCTTGCGGACCTTGGCCGGGTCGTCGCCCTTCGCGGGCGGCAGCATCCCGATGATCCGGACGAAACCGCCGGCCGGGATCGCCTTGAAGCCGTACTCGGTCTCGCCCCGCTTGGTCGACCAGACCGTCCGGCCGAAGCCGACGAAGAACTGGGTGACCTTCATCCCGAACGCCTTGGCCGGGAGCATGTGTCCCATCTCGTGCAGCGCCACCGACGCGATGATGCCGAGGGCGAAGACCACGATGCCGAGGATGTTGAGCAGTACGGTCATGCGGTTGTGGTCTCCTGGCTCTTGTTTCCAAATCCGGCGGTGATCTCGCGCGCCCGGGTGCGTGCCCAGGCATCCGCCGCGAGGACGTCGTCGACTGAAAGCTCCTCGTACGAGGGTACGTCGTGGTCGGTCAACACCTGAGCGACTGTGTCGACGATCCCCAGGAACGGCAGCTTGCCATCGCGGAAGGCCTGCACGCAGACCTCGTTCGCCGCATTGAAGACAGCGGGCGCGGTGCCGCCGCGGGTCCCGGCCTCGCGGGCCAGGCCGACCGCCGGGAAAGCCTCGTCGTCGAGCGGGAGGAACTGCCAGCTGCTCGCTGCCGACCAGTCCCACGGCGGGGACGCGTCCGGAATCCGGTCGGGCCAGCCGAGGCCGAGCGCGATCGGGAGCGTCATGGTGGGCGGCGAGACCTGCGCGATCGTCGAGCCGTCGTGAAACTCGACCATCGAGTGGACGGCCTGCTGGGGATGGACGACGACGTCCACACGGTCCAGCGGGATGCCGAAGAGGAGGTGCGCCTCGATCAGCTCGAGGCCCTTGTTGACCAGGGTCGCGGAGTTGATCGTGACGACCGGGCCCATCGCGAAGTTCGGGTGGGCAAGCGCTTGTTCCACGGTGACCTCGGCGAGCTCATTGCGCTTGCGGCCGAGGAAGGGCCCGCCGCTCGCGGTCAGCAGCAGCTTGCGGACCTCGTCGGGGGCGCCGCCACGCAGGCACTGCGCGATTGCGCTGTGCTCAGAGTCGACCGGCACAATCTGCCCGGGTTTCGCCCGGCGCGTGACGACCGGACCGCCGATGACGAGTGATTCCTTGTTCGCCAGCGCGAGGGTGTTGCCCGCGTCGAGCGCGGCCAGCGTCGGACGCAGGCCGACCGAACCGGTGATGCCATTCAGTACGACGTCGCACGGCATCGCGGCGAGCTCGCTCGACGCATCCGGACCGGTGATGATCTTCGGGATGCGGAACTCGCCCTGCGCGTAGCCCTTGCGCTGCGCCTCGGCATAGAAGGCCAGCTGAAGATCCTGCGCCACCGTGGCCTTGGCCACGGCAACCACCTCGACCTCGAACGCCAGCGCCTGCTCGGCCAGCAGCCCGACGTTGTCCCCGCCGGCCGACAGCCCGAGCACCCGGAACCGGTCACGATTGCGCCCGATCAGCTCCAGAGCCTGGGTGCCGATCGAACCGGTCGAGCCGAGGATGACGACGGTGCGCGGATTCACGTCGCCATTGTCCCAGGTGGCCACCCGAGGTGACGACCCCGGTGTAACTGGTGACCCCGAACGAACAGCTCCCGCGGCCTCCGGTACGGCGTACCGTTGGCTGCATGAGTCTGGAGCAACCGCCGCCCGGTCAACGCGCCTCTGACAAGGACCGGGAAATCGCTGCCACCGTGCTTCAGGAAGCCCACACCGACGGCCGCCTCGACTTCGCCGAACTCGACGAGCGGCTGGGCCAGGTCTACTCGGCCAAGACCCAGCTCGAGCTGCGCGGCGTGACCGCCGATCTGGTCCCGGTGCAGAGCACACCGACCGAGGTGATGATCCGGGCGGCGCACAGCTCCCAGAAGCGTGAGGGGGCCTGGCATGTGCCGGGGCGCCTGGCCGCCGAACTGGTCCATTCCTCGGCCCGTCTCGACTTCACCGATGCCGCGGTCACTTCGCGCGAAGTGACTGTCGTGGCGCACCTCACGCACAGCTCGATGACGATGATCGTCCCGGTCGGTTGGTCCGTCACGCTCGACGACGTCGACCTCGTCGGTGGCTCGGCCGACAACAAGACCGTCGGCGCCGGACCCAACGGCGTACACCTGATCGTGCAGGGCAGCACGAAGTACAGCTCCCTGACCGTGCGGCACCCGCGCAAGCACCACTGGTGGTGGCCCTGGTACCGGAAGTGATGCAGTGCCTTTAGTGATGCAGGCCTCCCTGCACGCTGGTCTGGTAGCGGCTAGCGTTCGGGCATGACCGTTTCGCTGGATCTCATCGATGTCGACTCGTTGCTGACCTCTGAGGAGGTTGATGTGCGGGCGGCGGCTCGGCGATTTGCGGATGAGCGGTTGCGGCCTTCGTTGCCGGAGTGGTTCGAGAGCGCGAGTATTCCGGCGCGGGAGCTGGCCAAGGAACTGGGGGCGCTGGGGTTCCTGGGGATGCACCTGACGGGGTATGGGTGTGCGGGGCTGGGGCCGGTGGCTTATGGGTTGGCTTGTCTGGAGATTGAGGCGGCGGACTCGGGGATGCGGTCGCTGGTGTCGGTGCAGGGGTCGCTGGCGATGTATGCGATCTGGAAGTACGGCAGCGATGAGCAGAAGGACGAGTGGCTGCCGCGGATGGCTGCGGGTGAGGCGATCGGGTGTTTCGGGCTGACTGAGCCTGACTTCGGTTCCAACCCGGCTGGGATGCGGACGAACGCACGGCGCGACGGTGACGACTGGGTGCTGAACGGCTCGAAGATGTGGATCACCAACGGGTCAGTGGCCGACGTTGCGGTGGTGTGGGCGCGGACTGACGAGGGCGTGCGCGGCTTCGTCGTACCGACGTCGACGCCGGGCTTCTCGGCGCCGGAGATCAAGCTGAAGATGTCGCTGCGGGCATCTGTCACGTCTGAGCTCATCTTCGAAGATGTACGGCTGCCTGCGTCCGCTGTGCTGCCGGAGGCTCGCGGGCTGTCGGGTCCTTTGGGCTGTCTGAACGAGGCGCGCTTCGGCATCATCTTCGGCGCGATGGGTGCCGCCCGGGACTGCCTGGAGACCGCCATTGCCTATGCCAACGAGCGGACCGTCTTCGACAAGCCGTTGTCTGGCTACCAGTTGACGCAGGCCAAGATCGCCGACATGGCGGTCGAGCTCAACAAGGGCATCCTGCTGGCCGTCCACCTGGGCCGGCTGAAGGAGAAGGGCTCGCTGCGTCCGGAGCAGGTCAGCGTCGGCAAGCTGAACAACACCCGCGAGGCCATCGCCATCGCCCGCGAGTGCCGCACGATCCTGGCCGCCAACGGCATCAGCGGCGAGTACCCGATCATGAGGCACGCCAACAACCTGGAGTCCGTCCTCACCTACGAGGGCACCTCCGAAATCCACCAGTTGGTGATCGGCCAGGCTCTGACCGGCGAGAACGCGTTCCGCTGACCACATGCTCGCGGAACCCGCCATCGACCGCGCTGCACTCCGCTCCGCCCTCGACGCGGCGTACGGCGTCTCTGGCGAGCTGACGTTCATCCCGCTCGGCTGGGGCTCGGTCTGCTATCGCCTGGGCAACGCACACTTCGTCAAGCTCTGGGTGGAAGCGGAGCGTGCAGTCGACGCACGCATCCGGTTCCCGTTGGTCAAGCAACTGCACGACGCCGGCTTTCCAGTCCCCCACACAGTCCCAACCAGCAGCGGCGAGCTCTCGATCACCATCCCCGATGGCGTCGTCGCATTGTTCCCCCTCCTGCCAGGCAAGTCCCCCGACAGCTGGTCGGTGCCCCTGCTCCATCAGCTAGGTCACCTGCTAGCAAGGCTGCACGCAGTCACGCCGACGATTGCACTCCCGCGTGAGGACTTCGCAGTACCGCACCAGCCCCAGCGCGAACGGCTGCTGCGGCTGCAGGACGTCGTACGACGGCTGCCGGAGCAAATGGTCCTGTGCCACGGCGACCTGCACAGCGGCAACCTGCTGGTGGACGACTCCGGGCAGCTCAGCGTGCTCGACTGGGAGGGTGTCCGGTGGGCTCCTCCGGAATCTGAATTGGCCCTCCTCCTGCAGGCTGCGCAACCTGTGAGCGGTTACGCGCTGCAGCACGTTCTGGAGGTCTATCCAGCTGACGTGCCGCTGCACCTCGACCTGTTCGCGTTCTTCCTGCTGCGGCGCTACGTCGCCGACTACTCGGCCCGCGCTGGGCGGCTGGACCAGAGTGGCCTGACGGCTGCGGACGAGGCTGAGGCGCGGGAAGGCATGGTCACGTGGGGCTCAGCGCAGTGGGAGGCGCTGGAGCGGACGCTGGACCTGGTGCGGGACGCCTTGCGCATGCGCGGGTGACGCGCTGGGTACAGGGAGTGAAATCCACTACTGCACGTTACGGGGCCAGGAGTTCCGAGAGGAGTCAGGCATGCGTATCGGAGTCGGAATCGCGCTCGTCACAGTCGGGGCCATCATCGCGTTCGCTGTCCGGGACACCTCGGCCAGCCTGAACCTGCAGGCGCTCGGCATCATCATCATGCTCGCCGGTGCCGCCGGCATCTGGTTGTCCTACCGCCTGGCGAACCCGCGGACCCGGGACGAGGCCACCATGCTCAAGCCCGAGGTCGAGAAGCAGTACAGCGTCGCCCCGCACGAGAAGGTCGCCGAAACCGTCATCGACGTCACGCCGACCGAGTTCCGCGAAGATCACAACGGCTTCAGCAAGTAGTCACACTCATCCGCGTGAGCCCGCAGAACGGTTCCGTCCACGTCCTGCTCGGTCCATCGGTCGATCACGCGCGGCCCGGGTCGCAGTTGGTAGCCCAGTCGCTCGTACAACCGCCGAGCGCCGTCGTTCACCGGCTCGACACCCAGGCCGATCCACGACCGGCCCCAGTCCCCCGCCAGCGCCTCGGCCGCCAGCACCAGCGCCGTACCGATGCCTTCGTGCTGGATGAACGCGTGCAGCGCATTGATCTCGGCGGGATCCTCCGACACCTCCGGGTACTTCGAATGCCGGAGCAGCATCGTCTGTCCGACGATCGCACCGTTGCGCCGAGCCAGCAGGTAAGTCGCATCGCCGCTCTGCTGCAGTTGCCAGCGCGCCAGCACGTGGTGCTGCGCGGCCGGCTCGCCACCCAGCAACGCGACGAGGCGGTCGATATCTGCTCGAGTTGCCGGGCTGATGTCCATCACCCGACCGTACGGCGCGCGGCCGCCGGGTGCAGCCGGATTTAAGGCTGGGTGAAGGTGTGGGCGGAGGGTGGAGTCATGGACCGGAATCGGGTGTTGCTGGAGCGGTTGTGGCCAATGGACGGGCAGTTGGCGCTGTCAGCGGAGGCGGAGCACGAGATGCGGGCCGACGACTACGTGCTCGAGATGCCGCAGTCGGGTGAGCGGATCGTCGGGCGGGATCGGATGCGGGCGATGCAGCGCGAGTACCCGGGCCCGCCGTCGATCCAGGTGCTGGAGATCACCGGGGCCGGCGACCACTTCGTCGTACTGGGGCGGTCGGACTACGGCGGCGACATCTACTACGTGGCGAACATCGTTGAGTTCGGCAACGGGCGGATCGTGCGCGAGACCCGCATCTACGGGGCTCCGTTCGAACCGCCTGCCTGGCGGGCGAAATACGCTACTTCGCCACCTCAGTAGCCCGGGACTCCCGGACGACAGTGACGCGGATCTGCCCCGGGTAGGTGAGCTCCTCCTCGACCTGCTTGGCGATGTCGCGCGCCATCACCTGCGCGGCGATGTCGTCGACGGCGTCCGGCAGGACCATCACCCGGATCTCGCGACCGGCCTGCATCGCGAAGACCTTCTCGACACCGTCGTGGTGCATCGCGATCTCTTCAAGCCGCTCGAGCCGCTGCACGTAGGCCTCCAGCGACTCCCGCCGCGCGCCCGGCCGGCCACCGCTGACCGCATCCGCAGCCTGCGTCAGCACGGCCTCGACAGTGCGCACCTCGACCTCGTTGTGGTGCGCCTCGATGCAGTGCACGACGTCGTCGTTCTCGCCCCACTTGCGCGCCAGGTCGGCACCCACGATCGCGTGACTGCCCTCGGACTCGTGCGTGAGCGCCTTGCCGATGTCGTGGAGGAACGCGCCGCGCTTGCACAGCTTCGGATCCAGCCCGAGCTCGGCCGCCATCATCCCCGCGATGTGCGCGGACTCGACGAGATGCTTCAGCACGTTCTGCCCGTACGACGTCCGATACCGCAGCAGACCCATCGTGCGAATCAGCTCCGGGTGCAGGTCGGTGATCCCGACCTCGGCCATCGCGTCCTCGGCGGCCCGCTCACACAGCTCGGCGACTTCGCCCTTGCTGCGCTCGTAGATCTCCTCGATCCGGACCGGGTGGATCCGCCCGTCCAGGACCAGCGAATCCAGCGTCAGCCGCGCGGTCTCCCGCCGTACTGGATCGAAGCAGGAGAGCAGGACGGCCTCGGGGGTGTCGTCGATGATCAGGTTCACGCCGGTGGTCTGCTCGAACGAGCGGATGTTCCGCCCCTCACGACCGATGATCCGGCCCTTCATGTCGTCGCTGGGCAGGTGCACCACGGACACGACGGACTCACTCGTCTGCTCGCTCGCGAGTCGCTGCACGGCTCCGGTGATGATTCTGCGCGCCTTGGTCTCGCCCTCGTCGAGCGCCTGCCGCTCGATGTCGCGGACGATCGTGTGCGCGTGCCGCTTCGCCTCGGCCTCGATCGACGCGACCAGCTCGGCACGCGCCTGCTCGGTGGTCAGATTCGCGACACCTTCGAGAATCCGGCGGCGCTCGTCCTCGAGATCCTTGATCTCTGCCTTGCGCTGATCGAGCTCGGCCAGCTGCGCGGTCAGCTCAAGGTGCCGTTCCTCGCCCTGGCGGTGCTGCTCGTCGAGCCGCTCCTCGCGCTCGGTGAGCCGGTGATCACGCCGCTCCATCTCCAGCCGCTGCTCGCGCAGGTCGTCGCGGATGGACTGTGCCTCCGCCTCGACCTCACGCCGTACAGACTCGACCTCACGCCGTACGTCGGAGGCTCGCTGCTCGGCGTCCCGGCGTACCTCTGAGGCCCGGTCCTCCGCGGCGCGGCGGATCTCTTCCGCGCGCTGCTCCGAGGTCTCGGCCCGCACCCGCAGTACGGCGGCCTCCTCCTCGGCCTGGCGCTTGATCAGCTCGGCCTGCGATTTGGCACCCGAGGTGATCGTCGAGGCCTCCAGCTGGGCATTCGCCAGCGCGGCGGTGTTGTCGGCGGCCTTGCGGCGCGACAGCGTGAACCCGATCCAGCCCAGCAGACCGACAATCACCACGCCGATCACGGTCAGGCCGGCGGAGCTCGCCATTGGCAACATCGGCCTCTCCCCTCGTCGAGTCACGCACCGGGCGGGACTGTGTCAGTCGGTCGAAGGGGTCACTCACTGTCACCGGGTACGGCGACTCGCCCTACCGGCAACGGGGGCATCGTCGCCGGTGGGTCTCCGGACAACATCTGTGCGGTCGCACCGTCCGGTACCTGTCCTGGCCGCCGGAGCGCCATCGATCCGGCGGCACGTGCAGATCGCCGCCGATCCATTCAGCTCGCTATAACCGCCACCGTGAGGTGGAGTGATCCCTTCGTCTTCCCGAGGCTAGGCGTGCCCCACCACCCGGTCAAGACGGACACTCAACCACGCCTCGACCACATCCGCGACCAGTTCGCATCCACAGACCAGGTGCCTTACTGGTCATCAGAAAACAGGCCTGCGCCAGGGTCGCGGCGCAGGCCTATCAGCTACTGAACGGCTACTCTCCGCTACTCGCGCGGGCCGGGCAGACCGGTTGCGGTCCCGCCGGTCTCGGCGCCTTCGGGGGTCGACCCGGCCGAGGCCTGGGCGGACGGGGCCGGCGGCTCGCCACCCACGGTCCGGGGGTTCGGGGTTTCGGCGGTCTCAGGCTCCGGGGCGGCGTCAGCGGGGGCCGCGCCTGGTTCAGCGGCCTGCTTGTCGACGAAAGTCCCGACTTTTTCCTGTACCGCGTCGACCTTGGCCGCGTACTTCCCACCAGTCTGCTGGTCGATCAGATCGCCGGCCTTCTCAACGCCGGCTTTGATCTTGTCCGGGCTCTGCTTGACGACGTTCCGGAGCCAGTTCTTCGCCTGTTCCTGGAATTCGTTCATTGCACCCTCCGCGGTGTGTCAGGGGCGGATCGACGGAAAATCCCCAGCGTACGGACCCAGCCAAACAACTGAGTCCTCTTCGGATAACACACCGTTGCAACCCACCCGTCAACGCCCCTCGCCGCCGACCACTGCACCGATTCACCCCACAGACTCCGTCAACGCCCGGCTCGTCGGGGTCTCGCGGCCCGAATAATCGCCCGGCCGGCCCTCGAAAAGTACCGTTCCGCCATGCCGCCCCGGCCCCGGCCCGAGGTCGATCAGCCAGTCGGCCCGCCGGATCACCTCCAGATTGTGCTCCACGACGACCACGCTGTGGCCGCGTTCGACCAGCCGGTCCAGCACGCCCTGCAGCGTCTCGATGTCGTCCAGGTGCAGCCCGGTCGTCGGCTCGTCCAGCACGTACGTCGTCGGTTTCTCCGCCACCCGGAGTTCCTTCGCGATCTTCACCCGCTGGCATTCACCGCCGGAAAGCGTGTTCAGCGACTGCCCGAGCCGCAAATAGCCCAGGCCGACCGCGGTCAACTGCTGCAGCCCACGCGCGATCCCGGCCTCGGGCAACACCGTAATCGCCTGCTCGATCGTGAGGTCGCCGACATCGACGATCGAATAACCGTTCACCAGGTAGGTCTGGGATTCGGGCGAAAATCGGCGACCGGCACAGGCCGGGCAAACGACCTCCTGCCCTTCCAGAAATGCCAGGTCGGTCTGCAGCACGCCCAGCCCCCGGCACTCCGGACAAGCACCCGCCGAATTGGCACTGAACATCGCCACCGGTACGTCGTTGCGCTGGGCAAAGAGCTTGCGAATCGCCGGCGCGATCCCGGTGTACGTGATCGGCGTCGACCGCCGGCTCGTCCCTACCGCCTTCTGATCGATCACCACCGCGTCGTGCTGCGCCACCAGCTCAGCCGCCAGACTCGACTTCCCCGACCCAGCCACCCCGGTCAGCACCGTCAACACCGCACCCGGGATACGCACCGTCACATCCCGCAAGTTGTTCCGCACGGCGTTAGCCACCACCAGTTCCCCCGAATCCGCCAGCTGTGTGTCACCTCGGGGTTCCTCGGCCGGGCTCACTGCGCTGACTCGTCTGAGCGCTCGGCCCGTCGGCGTATCGGCCGCCCGGAGTTCGTCGTACGAGCCCTGGAACACCAGCCGTCCACCCTCGGCACCGGCTCCCGGTCCGATCTCGATGATCTGGTCTGCGTGCTGCATCACCGCCGGATCGTGTTCCACCACGAGCACGCTGTTACCGCTGTCCCGCAACTGCTCGAGCAGCGCGATCATCGACTCGACGTCGGTCGGATGCAGACCCACGGTCGGCTCGTCGACGACGTACGTGAGCTCTGTCAGGCTCGATCCGAGCTGCTTGACCGTCTTGATCCGCTGCGATTCACCACCCGACAAGCTCGTCGTTGCCCGCGCCAGCGCGAGATAGCCGAGTCCGATCGTGACTATGGCGTGCAGGCGCGCGATCAGCGCCGACACCACCGGCGCAACGGCGGGCACCTCGATTTCCCGCACGAACTCCAGCAGTTCGGTGATCTCCCACCGCGCCAGTTCACCGATCGTCCGACCGCGCACAGTCGCAGTGCGCGAATCCTTCGCGAGCCGATCGCCACCACACTCCGGGCAGGTATCCGACCGGGTGAACCTCCGGATCGTCTCCTGCTTGCGCTCCGACAGGTTGTCCGCCGTGTGCAGGTAAATACGTTCGAATCGTTCGACCACGCCCTCGTAATCCTTCGGCGGTCTGCGGCCCAGGTCGGCGGCTGCGCGACCGCCGTACAGGAGGGCTTTGCGGTCACCGGCCGACCATTCGCGCAGCGGGGTGTCCACCGTGAACGAACCGATGTCGGAGTACTGCGCGTACCAGTACTTGCCCGGTCCGAAGCCCGGCAGCTGGATCGCTCCCTCGGCCAGTGACTTGTCGAGGTCCAGGAACCGGTCGACCGCACTCACCATGACCTCCCCCAGCCCTGAACACGCCGGGCACATCCCGCTCGGGTCGTTGAACGAGAACCGGTTCGACTCACCGACGTACGGCTCGCTGAGCCGCGAGAACAACAACCGCAGGTACGTCCAGGCGTCGGTGACGGTCCCGACCGTCGACCGCGCGTTGCCGCCGATCCGGCGCTGATCGATCACGATCACCGGGGTCAGCCCGTCGATGTGCTCGACG
Organism: Kribbella antibiotica; assembly: GCF_004349055.1. GTDB lineage: Bacteria > Actinomycetota > Actinomycetes > Propionibacteriales > Kribbellaceae > Kribbella > Kribbella antibiotica. The sequence continues at coordinate 2,335 of NZ_SMKX01000140.1, read as the reverse complement.
TCCGGCCGCGCCCACTTCGGCAGCCGGTTCCGCGCGAACGGCGGGAACGTCTCGTTGAGCTGAAATCCGGCCTCGGCGGCGATCGTGCCGAACACCAGCGACGACTTCCCCGACCCCGACCGCCCGACGAACACCACCAACTGATTCCGCGGTACGTCGAGATCGAGCCCGGCGAGATTGTTCGTCCGGGCCTGGCGAAGGGTGATGGCTCGTTCGTTGCCGGCTCGTTGGTTGATGGCTCGTTGGTTCATGGTGGGGACGCTATGGATAGATGTGGCCGGATTCTGGCCTCAATTCTTGTCATGATGGCTTCATGGCCGATGTCACCGCGCGGATGCTCGCGCTGCTGTCGACGCTGCAGAGCGGGCGCTCGTTCAGCGGGGACGACCTCGTTCAGCGGCTCGGCGTCAGCCCTCGCACGCTGCGCCGGGACGTCGACCGGCTGCGCGGGTACGGCTACCCGGTCGAGACCCAGCCTGGGCCTGGCGGCTACTACCGGCTCACGGCAGGGCGCACGATGCCGCCGCTCGTCCTGGACGACGATGAGGCCGTCGCGACCCTGCTCGCGCTCGCATCACTCGGCTCGGTCGGGTCATCGGCGGAGGGTGGGATCGATGATGCGGCCACGCGGGCGTACGGGAAGGTCGATCAGTTCCTGCCGGCTCGACTCCGCTCGCGCGCTGTCGCCGTACGGGCCAGCGTTGAGACGAGTCACCAGGACGCGCCCAGCGTCCCCGCCGAGCAGCTCGGCGAGTTGGCCGAGGCCATCGGGCGTCAGGAGCTGATCTCGTTCGGCTATCGCGCCGCCGGCGGTCCGGAGACGATCCGCCGCGTCGAGCCGTATCGGCAGATTCATCACCTGCTGCGCTGGTACCTGCTGGCCTGGGATCTCGACCGCGACGACTGGCGTGTGTTCCGCGTCGACCGCATCGTCGACCTTCGCCGCAGTACGACGGGCTTTGCCGCCCGACCGCTTCCCGCGGACTCGGCGACTGCCTACCTCCGCGCGGGCCTGCACAAGGCGAAGCATCCGGTCCGGCTGGTGATCTCGGCACCGACCGAGGCTGTCCTCGACGCGTTCAAGTACCAGGATGCTGAGATCCGGTCGCTCGATCCGGCCGGCACCGAGGTCAGTGTCTTGCTGGACAGCTGGCACTGGCTTCTGTTGCCGTTGGCGTTTCTCGATGTGGACTACCGGATTGTTGAGGCGCCGCCCGAGTTCCTGGCCGGGTATCAGTCCTTTGCGCGGCGACTTCTGGACGCGAGCAATTCCTGAGCTTGTGCCGCCGGGGCGAAAACCAGCCAGCCGTCGAGCAACGCGTCTCTCAGCACCGGCTCCGGGACCAGCTCCAGCTCGAGCAGCACGGCCGGGTAGTTGCCGAAATGCGGGATCGTGAAGAACCCATCGCCTGCGCGCGCCGTCAGGACCGCTCCCTTCTCGCCCAGGTCCTCGACCCGGATCGCGAGAATCGGCCCCTGCGGCGGGGGCTCAGCACCGAAACGCTTCAGGTCCGCCTTGCTGAACGGGCGTTCCCACGCATAGCCCTTGCCACCGACCGCCCAGGTCCGATTGCCCCACTTGGTGGTCTCCTCGGTCCCCGGCAGCTCGGCGACCAGCCGCTCGACATCCTCCAGGCTTGCCATCACTCCACCTCGATTCCCGACGCATCCAGTAACGGGAACTCGTCGTGGGACGCGTCGAGCTCCTCCTTGATGATGCCCATCGCCATCCCGCCCGGGTAGCCCTTCCGCGCCAGCATCCCGAGCAGCCGCCGCATCGCAACCTGCCGATCGAGCGATCGCATCGACCGCAGCTTCTTGCGGACCAGCTCCCGAGCCCGCTCCGCTTCCTGCTCCGGAGGCAGCTCTTCCAGCGCATCCCGCGACAACTCGTCGTCCACTCCACGCCGCCGCAACTCCTGCGCCAGCGCCCGCTTACCCAGCCCACGGCCGCGATGCCGCGACTCCACCCACGCCGTCGCGAACGCCGCGTCATCGATCAGCCCGACCTCGATGAACCGATCGAGCACCTGATCGGCCACCTCGTCCGCAATCCCGCGCTCGGCCAGCACATCCGCCAGCTCCGCCCGAGTCCGCGGCTGCCCCGATAACTTGTCCAGCAAGATCTGTCGAGCCACCTGCGCCGGATCCGACCCGTCCTCCAGCGCCGGATCCACCGGCTCATCCGCTGCATCCCGTCGCCGACGCCCGCCCCCTACCGGACCGCGAGACGACAACCCCCGCTTCTTCGTCCGCTCCCTACCAGACCCACCCCAACCACTAGACCCATCAGACCGCCGGTCCTCACCAGCCCCATTGGCCCCATCGGCAGCAC
>NZ_SMKX01000013.1 GCF_004349055.1 Kribbella antibiotica | reverse complement strand
TCACCCGCGTCGCCTTCGGCTTCCACTCACCCACCGCACTCATCGCCCTGGCCATGCTCAACCTCGGCGGTCACCGGCCCACCCTCCCCAACCGAAACTGACCCACAGATCAGTCAGGAGAGCCCCAAATGGGGACCGCCTGGGGCAACGCCGCAGGCGGTCGCCGACCTCGCCATCCACCCCAGCCGTAGACCTGCTCAGCGGAGCGTTTTCAGTAGATCGGCCGCAGCGGCGACCAGCCACAACCGGGCGATCCCGGCCGCAGGCCTGTCGACCGTTGCAGACAAACGATCAGCGAGCACCTACTGCCCCTCAGCGGCAGCAGACACTCGCAAAGGCTGCCTCTCGACCGCCACCCAAGCTAACGTCCGCAGAACCGGAGACCCGACCTTCTGTTGAGACCCGACCTTCGACCGTTCGGACGCTAGCGGATTGACCGACCGTTTCAGGCCGACCCGGACGCCCGAACTATCCGGCCTTGGGGTCCACCCATCGAATGAAGCCAGAACGCGATCACCGGCGGTACCTCAGCAATCCCAACCACGGCCTAGGCACAGGAACGCGGTCGTCGACAGCAACTTCGGGACCCGAGCACCGTCCACCATTCCGTAGACAACGGGAACATGGTTGCCGATAGCAACCTGAGCAAACCCAGCCGCAGCCCGCCGGCCCAAGCCAACGGGAACGCGATCACCGACGTCACCTCAGCAACCCCAGCCACAGCCCGGAACCTCAAGCAGCGCCAGCCTCGGTCGCCGGTCTCGCCATCTCGCCTCAGCCACCGCGGCGACCAGCCACCCGCTTTTCGAGTCGGCCGGTCGCGGCGAGCAACCACGCACCCACGCCCCCGGCCGAGACCTCACCGGACCCTAACCGGGGCTGCGGATCCCCGCCCGCCCCAAAGGTAACCGACTGAACCCACCGGGCACGCTCGTGCCGGGCGGGACAGATCCGATGCCCGAGCCGGTGCTCCTGCTCATGGGGTGGCTAGCTTTGTGGATCGCCAAGGCCACCAGTTGCCCTTCTCGCTCCACAAAGGCAAGCCCGCGCACCGAACGGACGCACTTTGAGTACCCATCAACCGTTTTGACGCGCTTTGCGTGGTTGGTGGGTGCTCAAAGACGCACCGCGGGCTCAGAGCTGGGTTGGCCACGAAGAACGCGATCACCGGCCTCGATCGACTGAACTATTCAAGCCCACCAAGCAGTCGGCCGAGCATGCCCAGACCCGCGACCGGCGCCAGGCCTTGTCTGAGGTTCCGGGCCGTGCTGAAGTTCACGACCTCGACGGACCGGGCTGGTGTGGGCTGGGTGTGGGCTGGTGTGGGCTGACAAAAGAGCCCACAGAAAACCTTGTAAATAAGGGGTTTCCGGGTCGAAAACTGTGGGTGGGCGTGGCTATGCTTTTGGGTATGGAGATCGTGGGGATGCGCCCGGTGTACTTGCAGAGTGCCAGCGAGCTGGTGGCCTCTCTGGACGCCATGCATGCCGCCAAAGCTCTGCTCGAAACCGCGATCCTGCAAGCGTCCGGACGCCTCTACGAGATGGGTGCCGCGGCCGAGCTCGGCGCCCGTGACACGGTCGATTTCCTGTCCGAGCGGTACCGGGAACCCCCGGCCGAAGTCCGCAAAGATCTCGCGTTCGCTGCCGCTCTGCGCAAATACGCGATCGTGGCTGCGGCGTTGCCGGATCCGACCGACCCAGCCCGGCCCTGGACCGTACGTCCCGCGCAAGGCAGGGTAATTGTCGAGACTTTGGAGAAGGCGCCCTCGACTGTTCCGGTCGAGACGCTCGAGTTCACCGAAAACCAGATGGTCGGTGTCGCCAAGGACCAGGACCCTCGTCGGCTCGCCAAGTTCGGGAACGATGTCTTGGCGCGGCTGGATGCTGATGGTGCAGAGCCGGCTGAGGGCGAAGCGCAGGCGAGGAGGTCGCTGCGGTTGCGGCAGGTCGATGGCGGGGTGAAGTTCTCCGGGTTCCTGCCCGGCGCCGATGGCGAGCAGCTCACCACCCAGATACATACGCTGTCGAAGCCGCACAAGACTGTTGATGGGGAGCGTGATCCGCGGCCACAGGACGTGCGGCAGGCTGATGCTTTGGTAGCCACCATGGACGCCGCGGCCGGCAACCCTGACCACCCGGGTGTGCCGCACCTGACCGTCACGATCGACTTCGACGACCTCAAAGCTGCTCTCGGCGAGACGACCGGCGCGGTTGGTGAACTGGTGTTCGGGAACAACCTGTCCGCCTCCGCCGTACGGCTGCTGGCCTGCGACGCAGCGATCCTCCCGATCGTGCTCGGTGGTGACTCGCAGCCCCTGGATGTCGGGACCGAGCAACGGTTCGTGAACAGGTATATGCGGCGAGCGTTGATCAAACGCGACAAGGGCTGCGTTGTGTGTAAAGCGCCGCCGTGGATGTGCCATGCGCATCACATCATTCATTGGGCTAACGGCGGGCCGACCAGCATGCAGAACCTGGTGTTGCTGTGCGCGTCGCATCACCGCGCGGTGCACGCAGACCAGTGGGCGGTATCAATCACGACGAACGGTCTGGTGGAGGTGACTCGGCCGAGCTGGGCGGACCCAGCACCGATGATCGATCCTGCTGTTATGGCTGCCGCCCTCAGTTGGGCGACGCCTGCACCCGACACCGCCAGCAGCTTCGGCAGCTTCGGCAGCAACGACGGTTCCAGCAGCAGACCGATGCACGGGCAGCCGGACAAGCCCGCTACCGCTAGCGCCGTGACCAACCCGGACCTGGCCGCTAAACGCGAGGCCTTCCGCGCCCGACTACTCGCACACGTGCCCGACTACACCGACCCCTGGGCAACCAACGCCACCCCAGCAGCAGGCCCCTAAACCCCAACCCACCCGAGTGATCCACGCGGCCATGCTTCGTGGATCACTCAGTCATGCCCCGAGCACCCAGCCGCGCTCCCAGCCACGCCGATTCCGCAGCAGGTTCTATACGGCCGCGAAGCTCCGCATCGCCACGGCGACTGGGCGTGCGAGCGGGAGGGGCTGGGGTGCTCTGCATGTCGATTCCGGTTCGTAGTGCTCGCCGGCATCGGCTGGGTATCCACCGCGGCGGAGTCAGCGGACCAGGCAGCGGACAAGTCGGCGGCAGCGATTACCTTCTGGCCCGGCGATAAGCCTCTGTGTCTTCTCACTCGGAAGGCAGGGCCGACGAAGCCGGGCGGGGCTGTTTGACGAGGGCGGCGAAGCCGTCGAGGTGGCGGGCGAGGCTGTACTCGAAGAGGGCGTCCGGATCCGGTGTTGGTTCGTAGGACGCCTCTGCGAGCAAGGGGAATCGGCCGCTGCCGAGCAGGTCGGCGGCGCGTTCGCGCTGGCTCAGTTGCCACTGGGTGTGGGTGAGGCCGGTCTCCTGCTCGGCGTTGACCTCTTCCGCCAGCGACAGGGCGACGGAGACGACCAGGGCGGGTAGTGCCAGGACCTCGCGCAGGCGGGTGAAGGAGACGGCTTTCGGTAGCCAGAGATGCTGTCGGCAGAGAGCCCATTGCCGGCGGCCGCGAGTCGCCGTACGGATGCTGCTTCGAGACCCTCGGTATCGGCGATCCCGATTGCCGTGCGCACCGCCTGTTCCGGGTTGATCGGCTGACGGGTGACATCGCTCGGCCGCCGCCTGCGCGTGCTGACGACGGTGCCGGAACCGACCGTCGTCTCGACCAGGCCTTCATCGCCGAGGGCGGCCATCACCTTGGTCGCCGTCGCGGTCGCAACACCCCAACGCTACGCGATCTACCGAATGGACGGCATCCGCGAACCCGGTCGGGGAGAGTGCCTTCGCTCAGCCGTGCGGTCCGCCGCTGACGTAGAGGACCTGTCCGGTGGCGAAGTCGCGTCTTCGGCGGTGAAGAACAAGACGGCGCGAGCGATGTCGTGCGGGGTGCCGGTCCGGTCGCGTGGGATCGACGCCGCCTGGAAGCGCAGGTGCTCCTCCATGGTCCGCCCGGCGCGGGCAGCGCTGACCTCGGTCATGGCTGTGTGTACGACACCCGGACCGACCGCGTTCACGGTGATTCCTGGGAAGCGAGGTCCGCCGCCGCAGCCTTGGTCAGTCCTTCCAGGCCGGCCTTGGCGGCGACGTAGTTCTCAAAGGTGCACTGGGTAGGCGGAGTTCGTTCGTTGCTGCTGGCCCCTACCGCCGAGAGCTACCTGCTAGGTGATGGCGAGGCCATCGGTGCGGCCGCGCGCTTGCTCAGTGGCGGGGGTGGGCTTTGAAGAAGGTCCACATCAGGTTGGTTGCGTTGATCTCCTGGGTTGCGGCGGGGTTGGTGCTGCCGGGCCAGCTGTGGGTGCCGTTGGTGACGCGGTAGAAGGCCACGGTGGCGTCTGATTTGCAGCGGGTGTAGGTGAAGGACGTGACGTTGGCGCTGACGGTCGTTGCCGCGGGCCCCTCTTTGCAGTCGTTGAGGCGGGCCCAGGAGTGGACGGCCATGGTGGCGGTGTAACCCCAGCGGGCGTCGTTGTTGCCCTGGTAGGGGTTGACGGTGTCGTTGGTTCCGTGGAAGGCGATGACCGGGACGGGCTCGGTCGGCGTACAGCTTTGGAGTTCGGGTGTGGTGAGGTCGGATAGCGCGGGGCGGCCGGCGCGGAGACCGACTACGGCTGCGATGGCAGAGATTTTGTCGGGTCGTGCGCAGGCGTAGGCCGAGGACATGCGGGCGCCGCCGGAGTGGCCGGACATTGCGATGCGCTTCGGGTCGGCGCAGACCAGGGCTGAGGTCTTGTCGATGACGTCGGTCAGGTAGGCGATGTCGTCCCGGGAGCCGGGCGGTGGGTACTGACCGGAGACGGTCGGTACGTTCGGCACGTTCCAGAACCAGACGTGGTTGGGGTTCGGGTCCGCGGCGGGGATGTTGCCGTTAGGGCGCACAGTCACGAAGCGCTCCTGGTCGGCTAGGACGTCCATCCGGGTGTAGGCCGTGTGCGTCTCCGCGTTGCCGCCGCTGGGATGGAGGTCGACGACTACCGGGACCTGCGACGCAGCGGCCAGGCCAGCCGGAACGTGAACCCGGACTGGGTAGTCGACGTTGCGGAAGCGGACCTGGATGGTGTGGTTTCCCGCCGGCAGGGCGCGAGTACAGGCGGCCGTGGCCGCGGGCAGGATCGCGGCGCTTTGGGTCAGCGGCAGGATCGGCAAGCTGAGTGCCGTCGCAGCAGCTAGATAGAGCCAACGTTTCCGGCCCATGGTGGCTCCTCGGTTCGGGGCGGGAGAGGTTAGATCAGGGGTAGCTCACCACGTTGACCGGGACAGTGCCAGGTGGTGTGACGGCTCCGGTGTCGTTGATGACGTGAGTGATGGTGCCTTGGTAGTTGAGGGAAACCGTGCAGAGACTGTGGAATCGGACGTTTGCGTTGTTCGGTGCCTCGAAGGCGTTGTAGGCGCTCACTGAAGGATTGACGTTGAAGAAGTTGTAGCTGCCCAGTCCCCAGGCTTCATGCGAGGTGACGTTGTCGGCGACCTTGTACGCCGCGTAGCCGTTCTTCCCGCTCGGCCGGTTCCAGCTGGCCTGGTTCGGGACGTCGTACGGCATCTCGTTCTGGAAGAAGATCGTCTTGCCGCCTTGGCCGTTCCAGATCACCTGCGTCTTCTGATAGTGCTCGACGAAGAGGCCGGTGGCGAGGACGTTGTTGCCGTTGACAATCAATCCGGTGTCACCGGTGGCCTGCGTCCAGCCCCAAGTGCCGGCGTTGCCGTGGTCGGCGCGCCAGGCCCAGATGTGGTCGATGATCGTGTTGTGGCTGTTGACGATCAGGCTGGTCGTCGCGTGGCCGGCGATCGAGCCGCCGATCCGGAAGAAGACGTCCTGCAGGGTGGTCGGGTTCGCCGCGTGGTTCGCGGAGGAGCCGCTCGGGCCGACGGTCAGCAGGGCGGCGCTGTTCGTCGTACCGGCGTCGAAGAGGATGCCCTTGATCCGGACACCGTCGACGTCGGCGACCTGCATCGCGTTGACGCCGTTGTCGGGGATCAGGGTCGGGTAGCCGATGCCGAGGACAACCGTATTCGCCCGGTTGATGTTGAGGGTCTGGTTGAGGTGGTAGATGCCGGGCGTGAAGAACAGGTTGCAGCCGCCGGCCAGGGCCGTGTTGATCGTCGACGCGGTGTCGCCGGCCTTGACGACGTAGAACTGGCTCATCGGGATCGACGTACCGGGGGTGGATCCGTTCGCCCAGCTGGCGCCGGAGGCGTTCGTGCGCAGGGACGGGGTGAAGACGCGGTACTTACCGGCGCCGTCGATGTACAGGTACGGCACGTCGCGGGAGACCGGGGTGGTCGCCAGGGTGGTTTCCGGCGGGTTCGGGAAGGTGGTGGGCGGGGCTCCCGGCGTACCGGAGAAGACCATGTTCCAGACGCCACCGGCCCAGCTGCCGAGGTTGCTGTCGCGGGTGTACCACTGCTGCTGCGAGATCGACGCGGTCTCACCGGAGACCTTGGAGTCGGCGATGTAGCCGCCGCTGGCGAAGCCGTAGCTGGCCGGGTAGAGCTGCAGGTTGCCGCGGATGTCCATCCGGCGGAAGGGGGCTGCCTGGGCGACCGCCCAGCGGTTCGAGCCGCCGATCGGGTTCACGGCCATGTTCTCGGCCGAGCGCCAGAAGTTCTGCAGGGCAACGCCTTGGTCGGACTCGTTGAACGCGTCGACCGTGATGGCGCCGTTGATGACCACGTCACCGGGGTTCTGGCCGAGGCCGGCGACCGAGGTGTAGTAGCCGACATCGTCGTGCACGCTGTAGGCGCCGGGCTTGAACAGGTGCGCGATCCGCCCGTTGCCCATCTGGTGCGCGATGGTGTCCTTCTGCGCGTTGAAGTCCGCGTCGAGCTGGGCCTGGATGGCCGTGGCCGACATGCTCGGGTCGAAGATCCGCGTGTTCGGGCCGAAGTTCGGTACGTCGGGCTGAGTCGTGCAGCTGACCGGCGTACTACCGATCGTGTACGTCGCGCTGCCGACCGCGGAGTTCGTCGAACCGGCCTTGAGGCCGATCGCGTTGATCGTGCGTGACGTCGGCACGCTGATCGGGCCGCCGTACAGGGTCGAGGACGCCGTCGGCGTGGAACCGTCAACGGTGTAACGGATCGTGGCGCCTGAGGTCGCCGTCGAGATCGTCACCGTCTGCGCGGTCGTGTAGTTGCCGCCCGCCGGTGAGAAGGCCGGTGTCGCGACCGTCGGCGTGGTCGTGCCGCCGTGGGTGTAGCTGAAGTGCGGGGTGTCGTACTGCGGCCCACTCTTCTCGTAGGTGAACCAGTAGTCGACGACCGAGCCGGACGACAGGCCGCTGACGGTCTTGCGCCAGGTGCCGCCGCTGAGGTCCATCCGGAAGTTCTGCTGGCCTTGACCGGTGACGGTGTAGTGGACGTCGACGTAGACGGCGGTCGTGGTCGGGGTGAACGAGATCTGGGCCTGCGTCGTGTTCAGCGACGTGACCGACTGGGTGTAGTCGTCGGCCGCTCGTGCTACGCCACCCACCAGGAGGCTCGAGCAGAGGGCCAGGACGAGCGCGACGATCGCGGCTCGCCAATAAGTGAAGCTTCGTGCGGGGCTCCGAGACACAGGGGACCACCTCCGGGGCAGAACAGGGCGGGGACTGCAGGGGAGTGAGAGCGCTCTCACATACGACCGGTAAGCGGACGGTAGACGGCTCCGGCCCATCGCGGAAGAGCTCGGCCCCATGAACGGAGAGTGAAAACTAGTCACCGCTGAGTGAGCTGGGTCGGGAACTGAATTACTTTAGTAGCCTCCGTTTCTTAATCGGGGAAAGTCGTGCAGAATGTGCGAACTTGCATCTGTCCTCTGGAGGAACAGCAATGAGATTTCGCCCCGTCTCATCCGTTCTGACCGCAGTCGCACTGCTGGGAGCCGGTGTCCTGCCGGCTGTCAGCGCGTCCGCCGTACCGAAGGCCGCGCCGGGTGAACAGCCCGGCCTGACCGTCCAGCAGGTCGCTCCGGCGGCCGCGGCGCCCGCGGCGGGCAAGCGAGTCGTTGGCTACTTCACCGAGTGGGGTGTCTACGACCGGAACTACCACGTCAAGAACATCAAGACGAGCGGATCGGCCGCCAAGCTGACCAACATCGTCTACGCCTTCGGCAACACCACCGGCGGTCGCTGCACGATGGGCGACTCGTACGCCGCCTACGACAAGGCGTACGACGCGGCCGGCTCGGTCGACGGTGTCGCCGACACCTGGGACGCCGGAGCGCTGCGTGGCAACTTCAACCAGCTTCGCAAGCTGAAGCGTGAGTTCCCGAACATCAAGGTCGTCTGGTCCTTCGGCGGCTGGACCTGGTCCGGCGGCTTCACCGAGGCGGCCAAGAACCCGACCGCTTTCGCCAACTCCTGCTACAGTCTGGTCGAAGACCCCCGCTGGGCTGATGTGTTCGATGGCATCGACATCGACTGGGAGTACCCCAACGCCTGTGGCCTGAGCTGTGACACCAGCGGCCCCAACGCGTTCAACAACGTGATCACCGCCCTGCGGAACCGCTTCGGTTCCTCGGCGCTCGTCACCGCGGCCATCACCGCCGACGGGACCAACGGCGGCAAGATCGACGCCACCAACTACGCGGCAGCAGCCGGCAAGCTCGACTGGATCATGCCGATGACCTACGACTACTTCGGTGCGTTCAACGCGCAGGGCCCGACCGCCCCGCACTCGCCGCTGACGTCGTACAACGGCATCCCGCAGGCCGGCTTCTACAGTGACGCTGCGATCCAGAAGCTGAAGAGCAAGGGCATCCCGGCCTCGAAGCTGCTGCTCGGCATCGGGTTCTACGGCCGTGGCTGGACCGGTGTCACCCAGGCTGCTCCCGGTGGTCGCGCGACCGGCGCCGCTCCGGGTAAGTACGAGGCCGGTATCGAGGACTACAAGCTGATCTCGACCCGCTGCCCGTCCACCGGTACCGTCGGCGGTACGGCGTACGCGTTCTGCAACGGTCAGTGGTGGGGCTACGACACCCCGGCCACCATCCGCAGCAAGATGACGTACGCCAACGGCCAGGGCCTCGGCGGCGCGTTCTTCTGGGAGCTCTCCGGAGACACCAGCAATGGCGCGCTGATCACCGCGGTCAAGACCATCGGCTGACCTCAAGCGGTTTCTGACAGCGCCCGGGCGATCCCCGGGCGCTGTCCCACGTTCGGGGTTGTTGCGCGCGGCAACTGGAAACGTCGCCGCCGGCCGCCAGGGCGATGAGTTCGACTACGTCTAGTCCTCTCCGGACTTGGCGCGCACGACGAGCGGGATCACCAGCCAGAAAAGCATGAACCAGACCACGATGCCGGTCACGATGCCGAGGGCAACTGGACGCGACAGAACGACATCGAGGGCCAGCAGTACGCCGCCGGCCATGGCGGCGACCAGAAAGACCAGCCCGAACTGCGCCAGCCAGTCGGTGATGACGACCATCCGGTCCCGCAATCCTTGCCGGTGGACGATCCGGTGCAACGAGACCGGAGCAAGGAAGAGCGCGACCGCGAGCGCCGAGGCGACCAAGGTCCCCGCGTAGACATGGTGTGTGAACTGGTCGGCGGCCTGGAACTGGCTCTGGAATCCGATGCCGAGCAGGAACGCGAACAGGATCTGAGTGCCGGTCTGTGCGAGCCGTAGCTCCTGCAGCAATTCACTCCAATGCCGGTCGAGGCGTTCCCCGGAGTCCTCGTCCTGGCGGGTGTAGCTGGCGTTTGAGTGGGTCATGGCGGTGGCCCTTCATCCGTCGACGGTGCGGCGATCCAGTACCCGCCAGGTCCGGAATCAAGCAGCGCATGCGGCCGGGTACTGGATGAACGTTGACGGGGGAGCGGCAGATCGTCTGCCGGTCTGAACGAAAGGACTTCTGATGCTGTTCTTGTTGTGGATCATCGCGGTGATTCTTGTGATCTCCGGCATCGTCTCGATCGTGCGGGGCGGCCTGATGTGGGGAATCATCCTGATCGTGGTCGGCCTGCTCGTCGGCCCGGGCGGCGTCAGCATCTTCAATTGATCACTGTCAACTGATCGCTGATCGCTCAGCGTAAGAGCCCAGGGACCGAGAGTTCGATCGGTCCCTGGGCTCTGTGCTGCGGCGGAAAAGTTCAAGCGGTTGATCATTGCGCGACATCTTGCGCTCGTCCGGGTGGGGACTTACCTTCGGGCAACCGTTAGGAAAGTTTCCTAATGATTGTGGGGACAATCAGCCTTTTTTCACCGCCCGGAGGACACCCCTGATGTCACATTCACTATTGCGAGGACTGACTGCCGCGGCGCTCGCCGCCGCAGCTCTGTTCGTTCCGATCAGACTGGCCCAAGCCGCCGATCCGCTCATCTCCCAGGGCAAGCCCGCCACCGCGTCGTCGGTCGAAGGGTCCGGGTTCGAAGCTGCCAAGGCGCTCGACGGCAACTCTGGCACTCGGTGGGCCAGCGTCGAAGGCCATGACCCGGAGTGGATCCGCGTCGACCTCGGCGCCACCGCGACCATCTCGCGGGTCAAACTGAACTGGGAGGCGGCGTACGGGAAGTCGTACAAGATCCAGACCTCGGCCGACGGCTCGACGGGCTGGACCGACGTCTTCTCCACCACGACCGGCAACGGCGCGGTCGACGACCTGACGCTGTCCGGCACTGGCCGGTACGTCCGCGTCTACGGCACCGCGCGCGGGACGGCGTACGGGTATTCGCTGTTCGATCTCGAGGTCTACGGCACGACCGGCGGCGGCCCGGTCGACACCACCCCGCCGAGCACGCCGACCGGTCTCGCGGCCACCGGGACCACGTCGAGTAGCGTTTCGCTGGCGTGGAACGCGTCCACGGACAACGTCGGTGTGACCGGCTACGCCGTGTACCGCAACGGCACCGAGGTCGCCACTGCTAGCGGCACGACCTACACCGACACCGGCCGTACGGCGTCCACCAGCTACACGTACACGGTCAAGGCGCGTGATGCCGCGGGCAACCTTTCCGCGGTGAGCAACTCCGTCACGGCGACCACGCAAGGTGGCACCGGCGGCGGACCGGCCGTACCGTTCGGCAGCCACCAGTTCCCGTACGCGGCCGGCATGCTGAAGCCGACCGGGAGTCAGGCCACCCTCGACCAGAAGGTCATCGACTACTACAACAAGTGGAAGGCAGCCTTCGTCAGGCAGAACTGTGGCAACGGCTGGTACGAGGTCATCTCGCCGGACGCCGACCACCCGTACGTCGGTGAGGCGCAGGGCTACGGCATGGTCATCACCGCGACCATGGCAGGCGCCGACCCGAACGCCAAGGCCATCTTCGACGGCCTGACCAAGTTCATGCTGGCGCACCCGTCGGTGAACAACTCCGACCTGCTGGCCGCTGAGCAGGACGATGCCTGCAAGAGCGTGAACGGCTCGGACAGCGCGACCGACGCCGACATGGACGTCGCCTACGGCCTCCTGCTGGCCGACAAGCAGTGGGGAAGCGCCGGTACCTACAACTACAAGCAGCTTGCCATCAAGCACATCAACGCGATCAAGGCGAGCGAGGTCAACCCGAGCACCAACATGCTCCTGTACGGCGACTTCAGCTCTTCCGGCGAGGAGCACTACTACCAGTCCCGTACGTCGGACTGGATGGCCGATCACTTCCGCGCCTTCAAGGCAGCCACTGGCAACTCCGTCTGGGACACCATTCGCGTCAAGCACCAGACCGTCGCCACCAATCTGCAGAACAACTACGCGGCCGGCACCGGCCTGCTGCCCGACTTCGTCATCAACACCAACTCCACTCCGAAGCCGGCCACCGGTGAGGTTCTGGAAGACCCGAAGGACGGCCAGTACTGGTGGAACGCTTGCCGCGACCCGTGGCGGATCGGCGCCGACGCTGTCACCAGCGGCGACAGCGTTTCCCTCGCCTCGGCCCGCAAGCTCAACACCTGGATCAAGTCGAAGGCCGGCGGCAACCCGAGCAACATCGCCACCGGTTACAAGCTGAACGGAACCGCGATCGACTCCAGCAGCGACCCGTCCTTCTTCGCGCCGTTCGCGGTCGCGGCCATGACGGATTCAGGCAGCCAGGCTTGGCTGGACTCGCTGTGGAACAAGATGCTCGCGACACCCATCCAGACCGACAGCTACTACGCAGCCAGTATCCAGCTCCAGGTCATGATCACCGCAACCCACAACCACTGGGTCCCGTAACCCGGCACTAGCCCGAAAAGAGGAGATGGCCCGCCACCGCTTCGGTGGCGGGCCGATCTGTTGGTCAACCGACAGCTCAGGCCGGTGCGTTGCGGTAGGCGTTGCCGGAGGCGTTCGGGGTGGCTCCGTTGCAGAGGCCGGTGGGGAAGACCTGGGTGTTGAGGGTGAACCAGGCGTAGCGCTCGACGAAGCTCTTGCCGGCCAGCATGGCGGTGGAGCGCTTGATGAAGTCGACCTGCTGGGCCGAGCTCGGGTAGCGGGCCGTACCGGTGGACCAATCGACCAGCGCGTACTCGGTGATCCAGACCGGCTTGTTGTAACGGGCGCGGACGGCGTTCACGTACTTCTCGAGGTGGCCGGTGGCGGCGGAGGAGAAGTCCGAGCCGTACCAGTGCAGCGGGATGAAGTCGACGCGATAGCCACGGGCCTTGGCGCCCGCCATGAAGCGGTCCAGCCAGCCGCCGGGGTCGGCCCCGCCCCACGCCACGGCGGGGGCGCCGAGGCGCATGCCGGTCGCCTGGAGCTGCGGCCACAGGTTGAGGGCCTCGTCGACGGACATGTTGGCCTGGCCGCCCATGTCCGGCTCGTTGAAGCCGAGCAGGGTGCTGCCGTTGGCCTTCGCGTTGTTGAGCGCCGTGGAGTTGACCGAGTTGCGGCCCCAGATCATCGGGACGAACTCGACTCCGGAGGGTTTCGCGACACCCTCGGGGTTCGTGTTCCAGGAGTAGAACCAGCTCGCGTTGACGGCGGTCAGAGCCTGTGAGGCACCGGGAACATTGTTGGTGCTGGCGCCTTTCTTGGTGGCCAGCACCTGTGCATTCGACGGAACGGCCAGAACGAAGGACAACAGGATGGTCAGGGCAAGCAGCAGTATTTTTCGCATGAGTGAACTCCCTGGGGGGCGGTTCAGTCGAGCGTGACAGAACTTGACGCCCTTGAGACCAGGTCGGCGCGAGGACTGTGGTAGTTCAGCAGGTTCTACGGACGTACGTCGCGCTGCCGGGCGCGGTGACATCGCGGTCGCGCAGGACGATGCTCAGCCGGCCGCCGAACGCCGTACAGGCTTTGCGGAGGCCGTCGGCGGTGTACTCGACCACGAGAACGTTGTCGGCGAAGGCGTCGGCGTAGACCGCACATTCGTCGTACTGGCCGCACTCCTCGGAGACGGCGAAGTCGAGGCCGACGGTCTTGCGGTCTTTGGCGAGGTCGGCCGTGTTCTTCTGGCCGATCGCCAGGTTGCGGCTGTGCGCGTGCTCAGCAAGCAGCGTCAGGAGCGCCTTGGCGTGCTCGGGAGTCAGCAGGCCTTTGGAGCGGGTGTAGCTGTCGTAGTTGTCCGGCTCGATGGCCTGGTAGCCGCTCGCGGCACAGCCGTCGATCCAGGTGTTCAGCTTCGCGGCGATCCGGGTGCGTTTGTCCGGCGTCCGCAGGTCGAGCAGCGGCTCGTCCCAGTCCTCGTCGATCACCAGCTTGCCGGCGGCATCGCGCAGCAGCAGGTCCTTCTCCCAGTCGCCGTCTTCACCTGGCTGGGTCTGGAAGGCGTTCACGTAACAGACGTTGTAGAGGCCCGCGGCGATCGGCGCCGTCCGGTCGCGGACCACGACCTTGACGTCCGCGGCGGGCTGATAAGGACCACCGAGCTGATAATCGAGCCCGGCATGCAACGGCGGCGCCTCGACCTTGGGCGTTGGGGTCGCGGCAGGCTCATCCGATGCCTCCGGCAACCGGTTGACCACAATGACGCCGAGGGCAACAGCAACTGCTGCTGCGATCCCGCCGATCAGCAACACGCGGGTACGGCGTCCAGTGGTCACCCCGCCACCCTAGTGGATGGCGGGGATTGGTCTGGTCTCAAGCGTGAATCGCGACCGGCAACACCGTCACCGGCAATGGCTCGAAACCGTTGAAACGCTGGGTTGTGTAGCTCGTGGAGTACGCACCACACGACAGGATCCAGACCGGCTCACCGGAAAAGATTGCCTCCGGCACCTGAGCCGGGGTCGGCTCCTGCCCAAAGACATCGTCGCTGTCACACGTCGGCCCTGCGACTACCGCCGGGACCTGCAGGCCCTGCGGATGCGTCGGGAACACCATCCGATAGCGCACTTGGTCGATCTCGTACAGTCCGTTGAACTTCCCGCAGCTGAGATACAACCATCGCTCTCGCTCGCCGTCCGGCTGCTCACGCTCAGACAGCCGTACGACGTGCGCCCGGATCGCACCGTGGTCAGCGACAAGATGCCGCCCCGGCTCCATGACGAACTCGAGCTCTGTCCCGGAGAGCTCGCGCAACCGCCGCATGCCGGAACGGATCGTCGCGAAGATCGCGGCCAGCGCCGGATCGAGCGCCGTACCGGCTCGGTCGAGGTATCCCAGCGCAGGCAGCCCGCCGCCGAGGTTGATCCGGTCGATGCGGATGCCCACATCGGCCAGCTCGGTCATCGCGAATGCGATCTCGTCGAAGGCGTTCTGCCAGGCGGCCGTCGTCATCTGCTGCGAGCCGACATGGACCGACAACCCCGACGGTACGAGGCCCTGCGCACGAGCGATCGACAGCACGACGATCGCGTCCCGCACCGAACAGCCGGCCTTGCGATTGAGCCCCCACAACGCGCCCGTGCCGGTGGTCCCGAGGCGGCAGAACACCCGCGATCCCGGCGCGTTCGCAGCGATCGCGACCACATCGGGAACGCTGTCGGTCGCGAAGTCCCGGATGCCGAGCTGGTAGGCGTCGGCGATGTTCCGGTCCGACTTGACCGTGTTTCCGTAGTGCACCAGCTCCGGCGCCACCCCGGTCGCCAGCGCCTGGACAATCTCCTGCGGGCTCGCGGCATCGAAGCCCGACCCCCGGCCGGCCAGCGTCTCCAGTACGCCGTCGACCGGGCACGACTTGATCGCGAACCGGATCGCGGTGCCCGGGAGCTCCGTGAGCAGGGCGCCGTACGCGTCTTCGATCCCGCCCAGATCGAAGATGATCTGATCGTGGTCTGCGAGCTCCAAGGCGGTTCGCAGCCGATCGCTGAACATCGCGGTCATGAGAGGAGACCAGCTCCAGCCTCTTTGCTTGCCGTGATCAACGATTGCCAAACGTCGATCAGTACGGCGAAGTCTTCCGAGTCCTGACGTGCTTCGGTCAGCAGTTGGTCGCGTCGCCCCACGAGCGACTCGGCGAAAGCCGCGTGCTGCCCGCCCAGCTGACGGTAGGCCTCGTCGAGCCGATCGAGCCGATCAACGTTCTCATCCACCGGCAGCTGAGTGCTCCGGCGGACGATGTCGGA
Source organism: Kribbella antibiotica (assembly GCF_004349055.1). Classification (GTDB taxonomy): domain Bacteria; phylum Actinomycetota; class Actinomycetes; order Propionibacteriales; family Kribbellaceae; genus Kribbella; species Kribbella antibiotica. Next base: position 79,154 of record NZ_SMKX01000013.1, on the reverse strand, counting down.
GACCATCGACGCCTTGATGTCGCCCTGGTCGTCGCGCAGCGAGCTGCCGGCCTTGGCCAGGTCGTCGTAGATGGGCCACAGGTAGAGCATCGAGAGGAAGAACTTCGTCAGCGCCAGCTGGTACGACGCGAATCCCGCCTCGGTCTTGCGTTCACCGGTGTGCAGGTTCACGATGTGCCGGTTGTGCAGGACACCGGGTAGCCCGGAGTCGTGGACGAGGTGCATCAGGAAGTAGTCGCTGCCGATCGTTTCGGTTGCCGGTGGCAACGGAACTTGTTCGTGGATCCGATGGAAGGCGATGTTGGCCATGTCGACACGCATCGGGTCGACGAGCGTCAGCACCGACTCGTCGGCGCGGAACGGCTCCGTGCCCGCACCGGTGAACGACTCCGCGACCAGCGCCCGCTTCTCGGTCTCGCTCGCGTCGCCGCGGGCCCACAAGGTAACAACGTTGTAGTAGATCTCAGGATCACGCTGCCGGATGTCATCGATGTCCACTGACATGTCGCCGATGAACGACGCGCCGGCCATCACCACCGGCAGATCGTCGCTGCCCGGGGCGAGGTCCACGGTGCTCACCCGGTCGCGGGCCGCAGCGGCCGTCGTACCGATGGAGAGCTCGTGGTGGATCGGGAAGATCTTCGCGCCGGCGAGCTCCTGGTAGCTGGAGTCCGAGTCGCGCCGGTGCACGGAATCGCAGCCCAGCGCGGCCGCGATGACGAAGGCGCGGTTGGTGCAGGCGCCGTACGAGCGCAGGCCGGGCAGCATCATGGTGAGGATCCGGTCGGGTTCGGCGAGGCCGGCATCCTTGATCACCTGCTGGAAGAACACCCGCTGGGCGTCCTCGTTGAGGTGCACGACCTCGATCCCCGGGACCGGCGGCAGCGCGGCGAGAACGCGAGCATGGTCGCCGAAATCGGCAGGCGAGCTTGAGTCCAGGACCAGCATGACCACCTCGACGTCGAAGTGCGAGACCCCGTACGCCGCTTCCTCCGCGAGCTCGTGGAGCATCGGGGTGCAGGCACGGTCGGTGGGCAGCGTCAGGCAGATGCGCCTCACCGGCCCTCCTCTCCGGACTCACCGGCGCTGTGCCAGGAGTCGGCACCCAGCAGTTTGCGGCCGAGATCGGTCAGTTCGGCGGTCGGGTAGCGCAGCGATTCGTGCTTGAACGGGTCGCCGACCAGCGTCTTGTTCCACTCCGGCGTGCTCATGGTGCGCCACGACTTGACGCGCGAGTCGACGAGCTCCTGCTTCGACTCCAGCGCCGGCATCATCGACAGGTACTGGACGGACCGGACCTTGTCGGCCGAGCGGTTCGGGGCCACGCCGTGGGCGAGCATCCCGTTCCAGATCAGCAGGTCGCCGGCCTCGAGGCGCGGGCGGACGACGGGGAACTCGTTCCGATCGATGGCGGGCCGGATCGGATCGCGGTCGAGCGGCTGCTCGGCGCGCCACTCCTGGAAGCGGCGGAACAGCTCCGGGCAGCACTGGAAACCACCACTGTCGGCGGTCGTGTCGGTGAGCGCGATGATGCCCTGGACGCGCTGCGGCAAGACCTCGAGGGTGCTGTCGACATCCCAGTGCAGGTCGATGTCGAAGCCGGTCTCGGTGGCCGGGATCAGCGCCCGGTCGCGGTTGCCGAAGTTCGGCGGGTTGAGGTTCAGCCGGTCGAGCGTGACCCACAGTTCCTCGGCGTCCCAGACGTCGACGAAGGCGTCGTACACGCGTTGTGCCTGGCGGCTGTCCCAGATCAGCTGGTGCTGATACGCCTCGACGAATCCGTAGATGTACAGATCGCGGTCGAGGTCGGAAGGGAATTCCCGCTCCGGATACCAGCCGGCCGGCTGGTTCGGGTCCAGACCCTGGAATTCCCAGGTGAAGTCGAGGAGCTCTCCTGCGTGCGGGATGGCTTGTTTCACGATGGTGTAGCCGTAGGTCTGCCAGTGCTCGTAGTCGGCCCCGGAGAGCACGCGGAGCGGCAGGTTCTTCTGGACGTCGCGCAGCGGCGTGGTAGCGAGGTAGGTATCAGCATCAAGGCTCTCGTACGACGCCTTGGTCGCGGCGCGGTACAGGTTTGTCGCAGTGTTCGGCATGGCATTCGTCCCCAGTACGGTCGGGCCGGCAAAACCGGTTCAGCTCGGCCGGGCGGTCCTTCGCGGGAATTTCGTAGGAACCTTACGTATGTATTCGAAGGAACCTTACCAAAGTGAGTGCGGATGTCGAGTGAGAGCGCTCTCAAATCTGTGTAAAGTGCCCGTTCGCACGCCTGGATGAGGCTGAAAGGACCAAGAATGCGGTTGGCCGGAACCGGACACTTCGGCTGCGGGTCAGGACAGCAACGGGAGCTTGCCGACCAGGCGATCGATGGGATTGCGGACCTGCAGCACCCAGTAACCCCTTGGTGAGCTCGCCGGACGGCTGGAGTTGAGCGTGAGTCCGACGGTCTTCGGAGAGTTGGTGGGTGATGGCGGTCCGGGGGAGGGGGTGGTGGCTTAGAGTCCGTTGGCGTGGACCATCAGATCTTGCTTGTGGCCGGGGCTGCGTTGGCGATCATGATTGCGGCGTCGGTGTTTGCTCGGCGGACCGGGGTCGCGGCACCGTTGTTGCTGGTTGCGTTGGGCATCGGTGCCAGTTACCTGCCCAGTACGCCGGTCATTCACATCGAGCCGGAGATCGTGCTGGCGGGGGTGTTGCCGCTGCTGCTGTATTCGACGGCGGTGCAGTTGCCGGTGCTGGATATCCGGCGGAATCTGTCGCTGATCGCGTGGTTGTCGGTGGTGATGGTGATTGCGTCGTCGCTGGCGATCGGGGCGGTGGTGCATGCCGTGTTCCCGAGTATTTCGTTCGCGCTCGGGGTTGCGCTGGGTGCGGTGGTGAGCCCGACGGACGCGGTTGCGGCGACGGCGATCGGGCATCGGCTCGGGTTGCCGCCGCGGGTGATGACGGTGCTGGAAGGCGAGAGTCTGGTCAACGACGCTTCCGCGCTGGTGGTGTTGCGGACGGCGATCGCGTCGATCGGGGTCGTTGGTGGTGGGTTCAGCCTCGGCCACACGGCGCTCGACTTCGGTTGGGCGGTGATCGGCGGCGGGCTGATCGGTGCGGTGGTCGGCGTACTGACGGTGATGTTGCGGCAGCGGCTCGACGATCCGGTGCTGAACACAACGATCTCGTTCGCGGTTCCTTTCCTGGCTTACTTCCCGGCCGAGGAGCTGCATGCGTCCGGGGTCCTCGCTGTGGTCGTGGCCGGGCTGTTGACCGGTGTTCGCGGTAGCAAGAAGTTCAGTGCCCGGGACCGGCAGACCCAGGCGACCACCTGGACGACGATCAGCTTCCTCCTCGAGAGCGCCGTGTTCCTTGCCATGGGCTACCAATTGCCTCAGTTGGTGGATGCGGCCCGCGCGGAGACCACGGTCGGTGAGATCACCGGGCTGGTTCTGATCGTGGTCGGGCTGCTGGTGGTGCTGCGATTCATCGGGCTGGCGTGGCCGGTGTTGGCCGGCCGGTTCGGGCGCGGTGATCGCAATGAGCAGCAGCGCACGCGACTGACGCAGTACGAGGAGAAGCTCAATTCGCTGAATCCGGAGGGCGAGCGGGAGGAGACGCGAGTCGCCTGGGCCCGGCGCCGGTTGGCGCGCGGCCGCGCGGATGTCGAGTTCGAGGAACGTGAACCGCTGACGTCGCGCGGAATTCTCGTGCTGGCGTGGGCCGGAATGCGCGGCGTGGTCACAGTGGCCGCCGTACAGACGATTCCGGCGGAGACTCCGCATGCTGCGACTGTGGTGCTCGCGGCGTTCTTGGTGGCGCTGTTCACCTTGGTGGTCTTCGGATTGACGCTGCCGTGGGTGATTGCGCGGCTGAAGTTCCAGTCCGAGAGCGCCGAGGACAAGCGGGATGCGACGCAGGCGTTGTTGCGGCAGATCGGTGCGGCGGCGATCGACGCGATGGGTCCGCTGGAGGAGCAGACCGTTGCGGGCGAGCCGCTCGATCCGGAGCTGGTCTCGACGATGAAGGAGCGGATCATTCCGCGCCTGGTCTCGGCCAGCCGCCAGTTGCCAGCGGCCGCTGCGGCCAAGCCGGACAGCCTCGAGCAGATGGCCGTCGTGCAGCGGCGCTACCTCGATGCCATGCGCGATGCCCTCGGCATTGAACGCAGCATCGGTGCCTACAGTTCCGCCACCTACCGCCAGGTCGAGGGAATCGTCGACTCGATCGAGCAGCGCTTCAAGCCGGCTCGGTGAGGCGGGGTGGCCGCAACCTCCCCGCCGGCCCGAAGATTTAGACGATCTCCCAGCTGATGTTGATGATGCCGATGTCGGTGTTCGCGAGGCTGGCGAAGGCCGGCCGGCTCAGGTCGATCTTGGTGCTCCCGCAGGACGGGCACTTGTCGCGGATCGGCACCGTGATGACGTTGCCGTTGTAGTTGACCCGGATGGAGCGCTGGCAGAGCGGGTCATTGTTGGGGTTGGCGGTGGTCCACAGGGCGGCGGGGGCCGCGACGAGCCAGTCGGTGTTGGCGTTGATCTGGGTGCCGCAGGCGCCGTAGCCGGCATCGTTGTACCAGGACGCCTGGCCGTTGACGGCGAAGGCGGTGCTGGTGCCCAGGGCAAGGGCGCTGACGGCAACGACGGCACCGAGGGTTTTCGCGATCTTGTTCTTCATGGGGGATTGCCTCTCGGGGGCGTAGAGGAATGCTTCCGCGACCAGTTCAACGACCACCCGGACGGCGGGACAAGCCTCCGGGCAGAACCCTGTGGTCGGACCCGCAGGTTCCCCCCGCCTGTTCAGTCGACCGCAGAGACCCGGACTTGAACGCGTTCGGCAGACTTCAGGTGAACGGGGGAGAGCACGGTCGTTCGATCTGGGGAGAGACATGCCGTCCGTTGTTGAGGCGTTGCCGGACCTGTTGGCTCGGAACGCGCGGGAGTACGGGGACAATCCGGCGTACGCCGATATCCGGCGGACGGTGAGTTGGGCGGGGCTCGCAGATCGCGTGCAGCGGCTCGCGGCGAACCTGCCGGTGCGGCCCGGGGAGCGGGTCGCCTTTCTGCTCGACGACTCGGTGGAGCTGATCGAGGGGCAGTTCGCGGTTGTTCAGGCCGGAGCAGTGGCGGTGTTGTTCAATCCGCAAAGCACCCAGGCGGAGCTCGACCATCTGCTCGCGGACAGCGAGCCGGCGTTGCTGATCACGGATCCGCGGCACGTGCCGATGGTCGCGGGTCGCGCGGCTGTGGTGACCGGGGTGGACTTCGAGGCTTTGGCGACTGGGCCGATCGGACAGCTTCCAGAGCCGCTCGGGCTGGATGATCCGGCGTGGTTGATCTACACCTCCGGGACGACGGGGAAGCCGAAGGCGGTCGTCTCGACCCAGCGCGCGGCGTTGTGGTCACCGGTTGCTTGCTATCAGGCGATGCTCGGACTGTCGTCGACCGATCGGTTGCTGTGGCCGTTGCCGATGTCACACAGCTTCGCGCACTCGTTGGGCTTCCTTGGTGTGCTGCAGGCCGGGGCCTCGCTGCGGATGACCGGTCGGCTGGAGCCTGCCGCGTTGATCGAGCTGATGGCGGAGTACGAGCCGACGATTCTGGCCGGCGTACCGGCGACCTATCACCAGTTGCTGGCGGCTGGGGTGGGTGTTCAGGGGTCGCTGCGGTTCTGCCTGACTGCTGGTGCGGCCAGTGGTTCGGCGCTGCGTACGGCGGTTGCTTCGGCGGTTGGAGCGCCGCTGCTGGATGCGTACGGGAGCACGGAGACGTGCGGGATGATGGCGGCCGAGACGCCAGGGGAGTCGGGGACCGGGACGAGCGGGTCGCCGGTGGGCGGCGTGCGGGTTCGGGTGGTTGACGGGGAGCTGCAGGTTGCGACGCCTGGGCTGATGCTGGGGTATCACGGTCATCCGGAGGCGACCGCGGACGCTGTGGTGGATGGTTGGTATCGGACCGGAGATGTCGGCCGCGTCGACGAGTCGGGGCGGGTGACGGTCACCGGCAAGGTCGGGGATCTGATCATCCGGGGTGGCGAGAACGTCGATCCGGTGGAGATCGAAGAGGTGCTGCTGGCGTTGCCCGCGGTGCAGGACGCGGCAGTGGTCGGGCGCGCGCATCCGACGGTTGGGGAAGCGCCGGTGGCGTTCGTCGTACCGGCTGTTGAGGGGGTGAGTCCTGCGGAGTTGCTGCTCGCTTGTGCTGAGCGGTTGTCGCCGGGGAAGGTGCCGGAGGAGATCATCTTCGTGCCGGCGATTCCGCGGACGGGGTCGGGGAAGCCGCGGCGGCATGTCTTGCGGCACACGTTGGCCAGCAGTGGCGCGTCGCTGGCTGGGCTCTCCGGGTTGGCCTTGGGGGAGCGGACGGCTCGGCTGGAGGCATTCGTGCTGGAGGTTCTGGCGGGGATGCTTGGTGCGTTTGATCCGCTGGTGAGCTTCGCGGATTCGGGGCTGACCTCGTTGCAGGCAACGAGTCTGCTGAGTCGGCTCAGCACTGCGACCGGGCTCTCGTTGCCTTCAACCTTGGCCTGGGACCATCCGACGCCGGCTGTCCTGGCGCAGCATCTGGCGGCGCGGCTCGGGCCTGCGATGGCGGTTTCCGAAGCTGCTGATCGGCGCGTGGATGCGACTGACCCGATTGCCATTGTGGGGCTGGGCTGCCGGTTCCCTGGTGGGGTGGGGTCGCCGGAGGATCTTTGGCAGTTGGTGAGCGACGAGATCGATGCGACGAGTGATTTCCCGACCGATCGCGGGTGGGATGTCGCATCGATCTACGACCCGGAGCCCGGGGCTGTGGGGAAGACCTATGTACGACGCGGCGGGTTTCTGCAGAATGCGGCGGACTTCGATCCGGGCTTCTTCGGGATTGCGCCGCGCGAGGCGCTGGCGATGGATCCGCAGCAGCGATTGCTGTTGGAGGTCGCCTGGGAGGCGTTGGAGCGGGCCGGTATCGCGCCGGGGTCACTGCGAGATTCGGCGACGGGTGTGTTCGTCGGGTTGATGGGGAGCGACTACGGGTCTCAGCTTGTCCTGCCGGAGCTGGATGCGCATTTGGCATTGGGGACGTCGGGAAGCGTCGCGTCAGGGCGCATTTCGTATGTGCTCGGATTGCGTGGACCGGCGTTGACCGTGGATACGGCGTGCTCGTCATCGTTGGTGACGATGCATTTGGCGGCGCAGGCGTTGCGAGCCGGGGAATGCTCACTGGCGTTGGCTGGTGGCGCGACGGTGATGTCGACGCCGCGCGGCTTCACCGCGTTCAGTCAGCAGCGGGCGTTGTCGCCGGATGGCCGGTGTCGCGCGTATTCGAGCGGAGCCAATGGTACGGCGTGGGCCGAGGGCGCGGGCATGGTTGTGCTCGAACGCCTGACTGATGCCCAGCGCAACGGTCATCCGGTGCTCGCGTTGTTGTGTGGATCCGCGGTGAACTCGGATGGAGCGTCGAACGGGCTGACCGCGCCGAGCACGGAGGCGCAGCAGGAGGTCATCCAGCTGGCACTGTCCGATGCGGGCCTGCGCGGGGCCGACGTCGATGTGGTGGAGGGCCACGGGACCGCCACTGCCTTGGGCGATCCGATCGAGGCGCGGGCGCTGCTGGCCGCTTATGGGCAGGATCGGGAGCGACCGCTGTTGCTGGGGTCGGTGAAGTCGAACCTCGGGCATACGCAGGCGGCGGCCGGGATCGCCGGCCTGATCAAGGCGGTCTGGGCGATGCGGAACGACGTACTGCCACCCACCCTGTACGCCGAGGAGCCGTCCCCGCACGTGGATTGGTCGAGCGGCGCCGTGGAGCTCGCCTCGACCGCCAGACCCTGGCCGCGGGGTGAACGCAGGCGCCGGGCCGGCGTGTCCGCGTTCGGGATCGGCGGAACCAACGCCCACCTGATCATCGAAGAGGCCCCAACCGCCGTGAACAACAGTGGGGACACGACGGCTTCGGTAGCCCCCTGGATTCTCAGTGGGAACGACATCGGGGCATTGCGGGCGAGTGCGGCTCGGCTGGCGGAGGTGATGAGGGCAGGGGGCACGGATCCCGGGTATTCGTTGGCCACTGAGCGGACCGCATTGCGGCAGCGAGCTGCTGTGCTGACGGGAAACCGGGCAGGCATGATGGCTGCCTTGGAGAGTTTGGCTGCAGGGGTTGAGCATCCGGCGGTTCGGGTCGGGGTGGTGCAGCGGGAGAGCCGGCCGGTGTTCTTGTTCACTGGCCAGGGCGCCCAGCGGGTCGGGATGGCGACTGAGTTCGCGCAGCGGTTCCCGGTGTTCCGCCGGACGTATGAGGCGGTGTGCGCGGAGTTCGCGCCTTATCTGGAGCAGCCGCTGGCTGACATCAACGCTGAGTTGCTGGATCGGACGGACTACACACAGCCCGCATTGTTTGCGTTCGAGGTAGCGATGGCGGCATTGCTGGAGTCGCAAGGAGTCCGGCCGACGGCCGTGGTTGGTCATTCGGTGGGGGAGCTGGCAGCGGCTTATGTGGCTGGGGTCTGGTCGTTGCCGGATGCCGTGCGGTTGGTGGCGGCGCGCGGGCGGGCGATGGCCGCGATGGCGCCCGGGGGTGCGATGTACGCCGTACGGGCGTCGGAAGCTCAAGCGGAGAAGGCGATTGCGGGCCTCGAGGTTTCGATCGCGGGCGTGAACAGCCCACAGTCTGTGGTGCTGTCCGGGCCGGAGGCGGCGGTCGTCGAGGCGGCGGAGCGATGTGGGGGCTCGTATCGGCGCCTGCGGGGTGAGTATGCATTCCACTCGGCGATGCTGGACCCGGTGCTGGCAGAGGTCCGCGAGGTCGCGCAGCTGGTGACGAGTCGGCCGCCGAAGCTGCGGGTGATCTCGACGTTGACCGGGCAGCCGGAATCCGAGCTGCTGACCGATCCGGAGTACTGGGTTCGCCAGGCGCGCGAGGCCGTGCGCTTTGCGGATGCGGTTGAGTGGCTCGCCAAGGACGGTACGACGACCTTCGCGGAGGTCGGGCCGGCCGCCGTACTGGCTGTGCTGACCGAAGAGACCGTCGACGGTACGGCGGTGTCGTTGGGAACCGGATTGGCTGACGGCCTGGCGATGCTGCATGTTGCCGGTACTGCGGTCGACTGGGCAGCCGTCTATACCGACCTCGGTGGCGAGCGTCGCGAGTTGCCGGTGTACCCGTTCCAGCGTCAGAGATACTGGCTGGAGGCGACACCGTCCGACGCACCGTTGCTGGGTCCGGCGCAACCGGCGGCGGATCGGCCGGAGGTGCGGTACCCGAGCATCTTGTCGACAGATCGTCAACCATGGTTGCTCGATCACCGCATCGGTGACGACCTCGTCGTACCGGCGACGGTGCTGATCGAGCTCGCCTTACAGGCCGTCGGCAACAAACGGCTGGGTGAGTTCGTGCTGCAGGCGCCGCTCGTGCTCACGGGGGAGTGTGAGGTGCAGGTCGTCGTTGGACCCGAGGGGCTGACGATCTGGGCGCGGCAGGGTGCGGAGTGGACGCAGCATGTGACTGTCCGATCCATCGAGGAAGGCGGAGCCGCGCGACCAACGGCGGAGCGGATGCCCGGAGACGCGCTCAAGGTGCCGGTGAGCTATCCCGCGTGGGCGGCACAGGGCTACGAGTACGGCCCGGCGTTCCAGCGGATCTCTGCTGCTTGGCGATCTGGCGAGGTGCTCTACGCCGAGGTTGCGGTGGACCCGGATGAGGCCGGGTCGTACGTCGTTCACCCGTGCCTGCTCGACGCCGCGATCCACAGCGCGCTGCTGGTGGGGGAGAGCGGCGGTGGGTTGCGGGTTCCGTTCGCGTTCGAAGGCGTGCGGGTCTGGCAGCGCGGTGCCGCGGCCGCACGCGTGCGGTTGACGCCCATCGGGCCGGACGAGGTTAGCGTGCTGCTGACCGACTCGGCCGGTCAGGCGATCGTGTCGATCGACTCGTTGGTGACGCGGGCGCTGGATGGTTCGGCCGCTGGGCGATCGATGTACCGGGTCGACTGGCGTCCCACCAATGCGCCGGCGGCAACCGGACGGGTCTTCGAGCTGCTCGACCTGCGTGAAATTGCCGCCGGTACGGTGCCGGAGCGCGCGCGGGCGCTGTTGGGTACGACGCTCAGCTGGCTGCAGGAGCGGTTGCCCGCCGACGGTCTCCTGGTGGTTGCCGCCGGCAACTCAACCGAGGACCCGGCGGCTGCGGCCGTGTGGGGCATGGTCGGCAGCGTGCAGGCCGAGTATCCGGGGCGGGTTGTCCTCGTCGACCTGCCTGCCGATTCGACCGGTCTGCAAGCAGCCGTCGACTTGGGTGAGCCGCAGATCACCGTCCGGCCGCAAGGGCTGCTCGTGCCCCGGCTGATCAGAGCGATACCCCCAGCGAACAAGCCGGCCCCGGCTGCATCACACGGTACGGCGCTCATCACGGGCGCGACGGGTGCGGTCGGCCGGATCGTCGTCGAGCACCTGGCGACCGGATTCGACCGTGTGGTGCTGGCCAGCCGCCGTGGCACGCTGCCGGATTGGGCCGCCGCACTGCCGATGGAGGTGACGGCGATCGCGTGTGATGTCGGCGATCGAGCGGCCGTCGACCGGTTGGTGGCCGGTTGCGGCTCCGAGCTCGCAGCCGTGTTCCATCTCGCCGGAGTGCTCGACGACGGCGTGTTCGCGGCGATGACGAACGAGCGGCTCGCGACAGTCCTGGCGGCCAAGGCCGACGCCGCCTGGTATTTGCATGAGGCAACGAAATCGCTGGACCTGCAAGCCTTTGTGTTGTTCTCCTCCGCGGTCGGTGTCCTGGGCCGCGCCGGACAGTCCAACTACGCCGCCGCGAATGCCTTCCTCGACGCACTGGCCCGGCTCCGCGTGGCCGAGGGGCTGCCGGCGCAGTCCCTCGCTTGGGGTTTGTGGGCTACCGACGACGGCATGGGCAGCGGACTCGGTACGCCGTCCGATGGCGTGCTGCCGATCAGCCTGTCCAGCGGGCTCGCGATGCTCGACCGCGCTCGCGAGCTGGGCGACGCCGTGCTGGTGCCGTTGCAGTTGGATATCGCGGCGCTTCGGCCGGACGCACCCGCTGTACTGCGTGAGCTGATGCCGGCCGAGGCAGCGGCGGCGAGGGCGGACGTCGAGTGGGGAGGTGCGGATGAGGCACGGCTGCAGGGCCTGCTGCGGGTCGAGGTGGCGAATTCATTGGGCTTCCCGGATCCGGAGTCGGTGCCGCTGGATCGGGAGTTCAGCGATCTTGGGTTCGATTCGCTGACCACGCTGCAGTTGCGGGGTCGGCTGAACGCGCTGACGGGGTTGAACCTGCCGGTCACGGTCCTCTTCGAGCACCCGACGCTGACCGAGCTCGCCGCCAACCTGGCCGCTGCTGCGCCGGTTCGAACGGTCGAGCGGGTACCGGACACGTTCGCGGTGCTGTATCAGCGGGTGCTCGCCAAGCAGGGGCCTGCCGAGGCGATGGCGATGCGTTATCTCGCGTCCGCCGCGTTGCCGACGTTCGGGGTTTCGGAGCGGGCAGCACATGCGTTACCGCCGATCGAGTTGGTGAGCGAACTCGTCTATCTGCCGAGCTACGTGACGCTGGGCGAGTGGATGCCGCGGGCCTTCAAGGACGACTTCAGCCTGCTGCCGTATCCAGGCTTCGGGCCGGACCCGACCATCCCGGAAGATATCGATGCGCTCGTCGCCGTCCTGGCCTACGCGTTGCCGATCGGGCGGCCGCTAACGCTGGTCGGGCACTGCGCCGGTGGGCTGGTCGCCGATGCCCTGGCGGCGAAGCTGAAGGCTGATGGGAGAGCGCCGACCGGCGTGGTTCTGATCGAGACCGACAGCGGGCTGGGCGATCGCAACGAGCCTCGGGCGCTGGCGCTGATCGAGTCGGAGCGCCGTGTCCCTGAGGGTCTGCTGGCGGATGCGGCGCTGCTGGCGAGCGGCGGATACAGCCGGATCTTCGACGGCTATCGACCGGCGCCGTCCGGTGTGCCGACGCTGTTGCTGGCGGCGGATCCGACCCCCGAGATGCTGGCGTCGGAGCCGACGCGGGACTGGCGGGCGCGGTGGTCGCTGCCACACGACCTCGTCCAGATCCCCGGCGACCACGACACCGTGCTGACCGATCACGCCGCCACGACGCTGGCAGCGATCCGGACCTGGCTGGCCGCGCGATGACTCTTCAGTGTTTGGTCGATACCGTCGTTCCCCATCCGCTCGGCATCGTCCGCCACGTTGTGCCGGGGTCGTTCGACACCGCGGTCGCGGGGGTCCCCGTCGTCCACCTTCCGGTGGCGACAGAGGCGTCGTACGGGTTTGATGAGGTGTGGACGACGGGTCGGCCGGTGCAGGTCGAGCAGGTCGGGGACGTGATTGTCGGGCATGAGGGTGAGTACGCCTTCGCCGCCGTGCACGTGCCCGCGGCCGATGAGTATGCGGTGGCTGTCCGGGACAGCTATCTGGAGCTGCTGAACGCGGTGATCGGGCTGGGCTATCCGGAGGTGTTCCGGATCTGGAACACGGTCGGCCGGATCAACGAACCGAACGAGAACGGTCTGGAGATCTATCGGGACTTCTGCCTGGGGCGGGCCGAGGCCTTCGACAAACTCGGTACGACGTTGCCGGCTGGGACCGGTGTTGGTTCGCCGGTCGCGGGGATCACGGTTCACCTGCTGAGTCGCCGGACGCGCGGGCAGGTCGCGATCGAGAACCGGCGACAGGTTCCGGCGTACGAGTATCCGCGGCAGTACGGACCGCGCTCGCCGTCCTTCGCCCGCGCGACCCGGCTGCCGGAGACCGGCCAGCTCTTCGTCTCCGGCACGGCCGGCATCCTCGGTCACGCGACCGTGCACCGCGACGACCTGCTCGGCCAGATCCGCGTGACGGCCGAGAACCTGGAGGTCCTGACGGGTGATCTCCAGGCCCTTACCTACGTCAAGGTCTACGTCCGCTCCGAGCACGACCTGCCGACCGTACGGCGGGAGTGTCAGCGACTGTTCGCGCCCGAAGCATCCGTGGTCTACGTCGTCACCGACCTCTGCCGCGCGGAGCTGCTCGTGGAGATCGAGGGTGTCGCGGTGGGCTGACGGAATTCAGCAATCCAGCGGTGGATGGGGAGCGCGTGCGGTTGAGTGAGCGGGTGACCTCGTCTTTCTCGCCCGCTGTGCGCCGGCTGATCTTTGCGACCCTCGTCAACACGCTCGGCAACGGGGTGTACGCCGCCCTTGCGGCGATGTACCTGACGCGGGTGGCGGGGCTGTCGGTCGCGCAGGTCGGGATCGGGCTGACCATCGCGGGCGTGATCGGGCTGATCGCCAGTACGCCGCTGGGCGTGGTCGCCGACCGGCTCGGGCCGAACCGGGCGTACATCGGATTCCTCCTCCTGCAGGCGATCACGATGAGTGCGTTGACGCAGGTGCACTCGTTCGGCCTGTACGTCGCTGTTGCCGGCGTGACCGCGATTGCCGATTCGGGCCAGCGCGGCGCGAAGGGTGCGCTGATCGCGGGGTTGTCGGAGGCCGACCAGCGGGTACGGACCCGCGCCGTACTGCGAGTGACCACGAACATCGGCATGGGCGTCGGGCTGGCGCTCGCCGGGATCGTGCTCGCTCTCGACAAACCCGGCCTGTACGTCGGTGCGTTGCTCGCGAACGCGGTGACCTACTGCCTGACGGCTGCGGTGATCAAGTTCGGGCTGCCGCGCGTTGCCGGGGTGAAAGCTTCCGACGGGCCGTCCGCGCTGACGGCGTTGAAGGACCGGCCGTTTCTTGGCTTCGTCGTACTGGACGGGGTGCTGAACATGCACCACGCGATGGCGCAGATCGCGATTCCGCTGTGGATTGTGACGGCGACCGATGCGCCGCGATGGATGATCTCCGTACTGCTCGTCATCAACGCGATCGCGGTCGTGCTGCTGCAGATGCGTACGGCGCGCGGGACGGAACAGTTGACCGGTGCGGCGCGGGCTGGTCGGCGGGCGGGGCTGCTGCTCGCGGTTGCGTGTGGGGTGCTGGCGATCACCGAGGTGACGTCGGGGCCGGTGACGATCGCGCTGCTGATCGTGGTGGCGATCGTGCACGTGCTGGGGGAGATGCTGCAGTCGGCCGGTGGGTGGGGGATCAGTTTCGAGCTCGCGCCGCCCGGTGCGCAGGGGCAGTACCAGGGTGCGTACGCGATGGGGCATCAGCTCGGTGACCTGGTCGCGCCACTCATCTTGACGACGATCGCGGTCAGCTGGGGCTGGCCGGGCTGGCTGCTCACGGCGGCGTTTTTCGGGATCGCGGGTGCGTTCATACCGATCGTCGTACGGCGCCATCCGGCCGGCCGTGCGGGCGACATGTCAAGCATCGTGAGAACTGGCGCGGAGTAGCCCGGCGGGATGAAACACTGACATGCGTGTACACCCTTGACCTGAACCCAGACGAGTTGCTCACCACCACCCGCGCGGTGCGGAAGCGGCTCGACCTCGAGCGGCCCGTGTCCCTCGACCTGATCCGTGAGTGCCTCGAGATCGCCGTCCAGGCCCCGTCCGGCAGCAACGGCCAGACCTGGCACTGGATCGTCGTCACCGATCCCGAGAAGAAGGCGAAGATCGCGGCGTACTACCGCGACACGCTGCACAAGTACTTCGCCGCGAACGAGGCCGCCGCCGCGGGTAAGCCCGCGCTCGACGAGAAGACGGCCGCGACCCAGCAACGGGTCATGGACAGCTCGACGTACCTGGGCGACAACCTGGGGAAGGTGCCGGTCTTCGTGATCGCGTGCATCACCGCGCCGAAGCTGCCCGAGGGCAACCAGGCCGGGCTGTGGGGATCCATCCTGCCGGCCGCCTGGAACTTCATGCTCGCCGCGCGCGCCCGCGGACTCGGGACCACCTGGACCACGCTGCACCTGCAGAACGAGGCCGAGGTCGCCGAGCTGCTCGGCGTACCGGAGGGCATCCGCCAGGGCGTGCTGATCCCGGTCGCGCACACCATCGGCACCGACTTCAAGCCCGGACCGCGCAAGGACCTGGAGCCGATCGTCCACTACGACCAGTGGTGACGGAATAGACCCCGCTTGAGGCGGGTTGACATGTCAACCTAGACTTGTTGGCGTGGAAACGGAGCGGGAAGTCATGAGCGAGCTGGAATTCGGTCTGGACACCTTCGGCGATGTACCCGAGGGTGCAGGCGGCGAATTGGTGTCGGATGCGGCGGCGATCCGGCAGGTGGTGCAGGAGGCCGTGCTGGCCGACGAGCTGGGCGTGGATGCGATCGCGCTCGGTGAGCACCACCGGCCGGAATACTCGATCTCCTCGCCGGAGACTGTGCTCGCCGGGATCGCCGGCCAGACGTCGCGGATCAAGTTGGGCTCGGGCGTGACCGTGCTCAGTTCCGACGACCCGGTGCGGGTGTTCCAGCGGTTCTCGACCGTGGATGCGTTGTCGAACGGCCGCGCCGAGGTCATCCTCGGGCGCGGCTCGTTCACCGAGTCGTTCCCGCTGTTCGGCTACGACATGGCCGACTACGAGGTGCTGTTCGAGGAGAAGCTGCAGCTGTTCGCGCGGCTCCTCGAGGAGAAGCCGGTGACGTGGGAGGGGACGACCCGCGCGTCGCTGGAGAACGCGGATGTGTATCCGAAGACGGAGTCCGGCCGGCTGAAGACGTGGGTCGGCGTCGGTGGCTCACCACAGTCCGTCGTCCGTACGGCGTTCTACGGGTTGCCGTTGATGCTGGCGATCATCGGCGGTTCGCCGGAACGGTTCGCGTCGTACCTGGATCTGTACAAGCGCGCGTCCGAGCAGTTCGGGACGGTCGCGCAGCCGGTCGGCATGCACTCGCCGGGGTTCATCGCGGACACCGATGAGGCGGCCAAGGAGATCTACTACCCGCGCTACAAGGTGATGCGGGACCGGATCGGCGCGCTGCGCGGCTGGCCGCCGGTGAAGCGGTCCGAGTTCGACGCCGAGGTCGCGCACGGTTCCCTGTACGTCGGTTCGCCGGACACCGTGGCGCGCCGGATCGCGGGCGCTGTGACGAAGCTCGGGGTCGGCCGGTTCGACCTGATCTACTCGGCCGGTTCGGTGCCGGGCGCTGATCGCCTGCGCGCCGTGGAACTCTATGGCAGCAAGGTGATCCCGATGGTGCGCGAGATCCTGGCCGAGGAGTCATGAGCAAGCCTGTGGTGGCGATTCTTGGCGCGGGCAAGGTCGGTACGGTCCTTGCCCGGCGCGCGATCGCGGCCGGGTATCCGGTGCTGATCGCGGGGTCGGGTGCGGTGTCGAAGATCGCGCTGATCGTAGAGGTCGTGACGCCCGGCGCGGTCGCGACGACCGCGGCCGACGCGGCGGCGCGTGCGGACGTGGTGATCCTCGCGCTGCCGCTCGGCAAGCACCAGACGATCCCGGTCGAGGCGTTGCGCGGCAAGCTCGTGGTCGACGCGATGAACTACTGGTGGGAGGTGGACGGCATCCGCGACGACCTCACCGATCCGCGGACCTCGTCGTCCGAGATCGTCCAGGAGTTCCTCCCCGAGTCTGTGGTGGTGAAGGCCTTCAATCACATGGGCTACCACGATCTCGAGGACGGCGCGCTGCCGGCCGGATCGCCCGGACGCAAGGCGATCGCGGTCGCCGGACCGCCGCTGGAGACGGCCGAGGTCGCGGCGATCGTCGACGACCTCGGCTTCGACCCGGTGATCGCCGGCCCGCTGGCCGCCGGCGTAGGGCTGGAGCCCGGTGCGGAAACCTTCGGCGCGAACGTCACCGCCGGCGAGCTGCAGGACATGCTCGACCGCTTCCCCGAGTCGCCGCGCGGCCTCGTCGTCCAGGCGGCTCGGAGCTAGCCGACTGGGCCGCGCCCGATTGGGGTGGGGTGCACCGCCGCGGCGGAGCCCGAGGACCAGTACTAGTACCGGTCCATCGGGAACTCCGCCGAGGTTCGGCCGAACGTGGTGTCCAGCAGGACATCGTCGTCCGCGACCGTGGGCTGTGTGCGGTCTGTCTCGACCAGACGTAGCAGCGCCACCAACCGGCGAGTCACCTCGGACATACCGGATCACCCCCTCCCAGCCTGCCTATCGTTCCGGAGGGCCCGAACGTTTCGCACAACTTTGTTGCGGTCGGCAACGGGAACCCCGGGCGTAGGGTTCGAGGGCGGGTACCGGGTCGGATGAGAGCGGTCGCAGTGACCGGTCGGTGAGGAAGATTCATGGTGACGATTCAGCGGGTCCTGACCGTCGGGCGACCGGTGGAGACCGTGTTCGGCTATCTGGCGGACTTCGAGAAGACCAACGAGTGGGACCCCGGGACCGTGCGGACGACGCGTCTGGACGGCGGTGGGGGCGTCGGGACGACGTACCGCAACATTTCGCGTTTCAACGGCCGCGAGACCGAGCTCGTCTACACGGTCGTCGAGCTGAGTGCGCCGGAGCGGTTGCGGTTCCGTGGGGTGAACAAAACGGTCACGGCGAGCGACACCATCACGCTGCGCGCAGTGGGTCCCGGTGAGACCGAGCTCACATACCTGGCCGAGTTCGAGTTCCGTGGCGTGGCACGGCTCGCGGTGCCGTTCTTGGGGCGGCAGTTCGCCAAGCTCGGCGACGAGGCGGCGCAGCGGTTGCGCGAAGTTTTGGGAAATCTCTGACCTGACGCATCCGGACCACCCGTCGGCTCCGAAGAGCGGTGACAGGAACTTTCTGCGCCGAGGGAGCGATGTGACCACGAGAGACGATCGTCCTGCTCTTGCTGTGATCGGATCCGGGGTGGCCGGCCTGACGGCCGCGTATCTGCTCCGGCACACCCATCGGGTGACGGTCTTCGAGGCCGACGATCGCCCCGGCGGCCATGCGCATACCCATGCGTTGGTCGACAGCCGCGGGCAAGAGAATCGCGTCGACTCCGGGTTCATCGTGCACAACGAGCGCACGTACCCGCAGTTGCTACGGCTCTTCGCCGAGCTCGGAGTGCAGACCCAACCCACTGAGATGTCGATGAGCATCCGGTGTGACGGGTGCGGCCTCGAGTACGCCGGGGGCCGGGGTGCGGCCTCGATCTTCAGCCAGCCGCGCCGAGTCGCCGATGTGCGGTTCTTGCGGATGCTGGGAGAGGTCCGGAGATTCCATCGGGAAGCGCTCTCTGTGCTGCGTTCCGGTGACTCCGCGCTCACCTGGGGTGACTTCCTGGTCGAGCAACAGTTCTCCCCGTACTTCGTCCGGCACTTCGCGATCCCGCTGGTGTCGTGCGTCTGGTCGAGCGGCTCGGCCGATGCCGGGCGCTATCCGGCGCGGTACCTGTTCCAGTTCCTGGATCACCACGGGATGCTCGCCATCAAGGGATCGCCGCAGTGGCGGACGGTCGTGGGCGGATCACGTACGTACGTCGATCGCGTCGTCGAGCAGGTCGGCGATGTCCGGCTGTCCGCGCCGGTGCGGGCCGTCCTGCGGCACGACGATTCGGTCGAGGTGGTGACGCCAGATCGCGCTCTCTCGTTCGACCGCGTGGTGCTCGCGACCCACGCCGACACCGCGCACGACCTGCTCGCCGATGCGACGCCGGACGAGAAGTCCTTGCTCGACGCCTTCGACTATTCGGTGAACCCGACTTGGTTGCACACCGATACCTCTGTGCTGCCGGACAGCGCCCGAGCGCGGGCGTCGTGGAACTACCGCCTGCGTGACTGTCACGCGGACGAGTCCCAGGTTCTGGTGAGTTACTGGATGAACCGTTTACAGGGGCTCGACGCTGCCGACCAGTACTTGGTGACGCTCAACCCGGAAGGCTGGGTCGACCCGTCGGCGACGGTCGCCCAGATGACGTACGCCCACCCGATCTTCACGCCTGAGTCGGTCGCTGCCGCGGAGTCGCTGCGCTCGGCCGGTGGACCGCGGCTGGCCTTCGCCGGCGCCCATCTCGGCTGGGGCTTCCATGAGGACGGCTGCCGCTCCGGAGTCGAGGCTGCAGCGAAGTTCGGCGCGGCCTGGTGAACGGTCTGTCTCTCCCGGCCATCGTGCCCGGGTGGGTAGCGCACACGAGGCAGTTGCCGCGGCGGCATCGCTTTCGGTACCGCACGTACCAATGGCTGGTCGATATCGACGATCTGCCGGCGTTCCGCCCGCTCGCGTCGTTCCGTCCGGCTGATCACCTGAACGGGGGAGAACGCTCTCTGCGCGAGAACCTCACCTCGTTCATCGCCGGTCAGAACGAGGTGCTCGAACCTGACGACCAGGTGCTGATGCTCGCCAACGCGCGGAGCTTCGGCTACGTGTTCGATCCGCTCAGCGTGTTCTGGTGTTTCGCACCGGACGGAAGCCTGCGCTGGGTCGTGCTCGAGGTCCACAACACGTACGGCGAACGCCACTCGTACCTCGCGCATCCGACCGCGGACGGCCGGTTCACCGTCGAGAAAGCGTTCTACGTGTCGCCGTTCTTCACCGTCGACGGCACGTACGAAGTGGTGCTCGACCTGACACCCGATCGCGTCGCGGTCGCCATCAACCTGCACCAGCAAGGCGCGCGCGCCTTCAGTGCCGCGTTCACCGGTCGCCCGCGCGCGGCAACCCGTCGTACCCGGTTGGCTGTTGCCGCCCGTACGCCGTTCGTCACCTATCAGGTGTCACTGCTGATCCGCCTGCACGGCATTGCCCTTTGGCTGCGCAGGCTGCCTGTCGTTCACCGTCCACCGCACACTCCACTTCAAGGAGCCTGATGTCCATCTCACAGGCCACCGACCGCACTTCGACGGTCATCGATTCGGCCCGCTGGCCTCGCGTCGCCCGCGTCCCGCAGTACCCGGTGCGCGCCGCAGTCGCTCGCCAGATCTTCAACCAGGCAACGCGGCAGCTCCCCGTCGCGGTGCAGCTGCCGGGCCGCGCCCGCACCGGGACCGGTCCGGTGTTCGAGGTGGTGTCGGACCGGTTCTTCGATCGGCTCGGCAAGGACCTCAAGGTCGGGTTCGGGGAGTCGTACATGGCGGGGGAGTGGCGGGCTGGGGACGGCACTGACCTGGCCGATCTGCTGACGGTGTTCGCGCGACAGCTCGCCGAGCTGGTGCCGGGCGGCCTGCAGCGGTTGCGCCGCTTGGTGGACCAGCCGATCGCGCGGCTCAACGATCGCGTCGGTGCACGCTCCAACATTTCCCATCACTACGACCTGTCGAACGAACTGTTCGCGACCTTCCTCGACCCGACGATGTCGTACTCCTCAGCGCTGTTCGATTCGTCCGACGAGGAACCGCTCGCTGTTGCGCAGCGCCGCAAGATCGACAACATCCTCGACCTGGCCGGGGTGACCGCGGGCGCGCGCGTGCTGGAGATTGGTACCGGTTGGGGGCAGCTCGCGATCCAGGCTGCGCAACGCGGTGCGGAGGTGCACTCGATCACGCTCTCCGCGGAGCAGCGCGACCTGGCCCGCAAGCGGATCTCCGAGGCCGGCGTCCACGCCGAGGTCGAGCTCTGCGACTACCGCGACGTGCAGGGCCGGTACGACGCGATCGTGAGCGTCGAGATGATCGAGGCCGTCGGCGAGCAGTACTGGCCGGAGTACTTCGCGACCGTCGCCGACCGGCTCGAGCCCGGCGGTCGCTTCGGTCTGCAGTCCATCACGATGGCGCACGACCGGCTGCTGACCACGCGCAACAGCCAGAGCTGGATCCACGAGTACATCTTCCCGGGCGGGCTGATCCCGTCCGTCGAGGTGATTCGCACGATGGGGGCCGCCGCCGGGCTCGACGTCGCCGCCCAGCAGGACTTCGGTGCCGACTACGCGCGCACCCTGCGACTCTGGAGAGAGCGCTTCACCGCGAGCTCCGAGCGGGTTGACGGGCTCGGGTTCGACGAAGTGTTCCGGCGGATGTGGGAGTTCTACCTGGCCTATTCCGAAGCAGGGTTCCGGTCGGGGTACCTGAACGTGGCGCAGTTCGCGCTCACTCGCTCAAGTTAGGGAGAAAGTTTGTGGAGTTGACCGGACGGCGGATCTGGATCGTCGGCGCATCATCCGGGATCGGTGCTGCGTTGGCTGGTGCTCTCGATGCGCGTGGCGCGCATGTTGCCGTGTCAGCGCGCCGAGAGAGCGCTCTGCGCGATCTCGCCGGCGATCGGATGGCCGTCGTACCGGTGGACATCACCGACGGCCCCGCGGTACGGCGGGCAGCCGCGCAGGTGGTCGACGAGCTCGGCGGCCTGGACATCGTCGTACTGAGTGCCGGGTACTGGAAGCAGCTGAAAGAGTTCGACGCCGAGTCGTTCCAGCAGCACCTCGACGTGAACCTGTCCGGGATGGCGCACTGCATCGAGGCAGTCATCCCGCTGTTGGAGGGCGCCGGAATGATCGTCGGCATCTCCTCGGTCGCGGGTCTCCGCGGCCTGCCCGGATCGGAGGCGTACGGCGCCACCAAGGCAGCGCAGATCAACCTGCTCGAGGCTCTCCGCGTCGGGTTGGCGCCGCGAGGTATCGACGTACTGACGGTCCTGCCGGGGTTCGTCGACACCGAGATGACCTCGGACAACCAGTTCCCGATGCCGTTCATGGTGACCGCGCCGGCCGCTGCCCGAATGATTGCCGATGGCATCGAACGGCGGCAGGCGCGGATCGTGTTCCCGTGGCAGATGGGGATCTTTGCGAAGCTGGCGCCGCTGGTGCCGGATCGCTTGTGGGCAAGGCTGTTCAAGCCGAAGCCCTAACTCGATTGTGCAGTGGCATCCTGCGGTGCCGAGGGCTGCCCTCCCCGGCACCGCAGGAGATCAGGGGCGTCCGGGGAGCCGGTAGTTGTCGCCGAGTACCTGACCACGGTTGGGCTTGTAGAGGTCGAAGCCGCGCGAGTTGCACTGCAGGCCACCGTTGATGCAGTGGCTCACCAGGGCCGCCAGCGTCGGGACGTCCCACGCGTTGAAGAAGTCGTAGTGCCAGGAGTAACCGCGTCCGCTCGCCAGCCGGATGGCGGACTCGTCACCGTCGGCCGGGAACGCGATCTTGAACTCCAGCATCGGCACCGGGTTGGGGTGCGAGGCCGGGCAGGAACCGTTGACCGGGTAGGCCATGTGGCTCTTGTGGTCGGCGCTGTCCAGGTCGCGGCCGTTCCAGCAGCTCGGGGCCTGGTAGCGGATGTTGAGCTGGGTGCCCGCCGGGCAACTGGCCGGGAAGTCCCAGTTGTGCGCGGTGTCGCCGCACTCCCAGCCCTCGACGGTGCCCGGCGAGTCCCGGAACGAGGCCAGCGTGGCGGTCGGGCTGCCGACGACGTACCGGATGCCCGGCGGGAACGGCCGGACCTTGGTGTAGTCGAGGATGCCGGACTTGTAGTAGATGGTCTGGTGCCAGGTCTGGATGATCGGGTCGTTGCCGCGGAACATCGTCGGCCACCAGTACGCCGACAGGTCGTCGGGGTTCAGGCAGGTCGTCTGGTAGGCCCCGGCCGCGTTCAGGCTGTTAAGCGTGGTCGCGGCATTGGTGGTCTTGTTGCCCACGAAGCTGTGCTCGTGGGAAGCACCCGGCATGTTCGGGAATACGATCGGGTCGTCGGTGGCGCGGTGGTCGACGGTGCAGTTCACCTGGAACTCGTGGTGAGTCACCTCATCGGCTGCTTGCGCTGTCGAGCCGGCGAAAGCAGTCAGTACGGCGGCGATGACGCCGACGGCTGTGCCACCGGCGTACAACCCTCTCCTCTTCGAGTGACTGGCTCTTCGGTGTGTGAACACGGAACTCCTCCTGTGTGGGCCTGCTGTCAGAGGAAATGTCCGCGGGGCGGTGATCGGGGGCCCGCGGTCGGAAGGATCACGGGAGAGCGCTCTCTGGAACACCATGATCCGGGCCTTGGACGCTGTCAACCCTCCGTAGTTCCGGAACCACTTTGAGCGTAAAACCTGTGGTGCGAGGCATTGACAGGGCCTGGAGCCGCGGGCAACCATCGGTCCGCGAGAGAGCGCTCTCTCACCCTCTCCCGCACTAGGAGTCCGCCCGATGAACCCTTTGCCCGCTCTCCGAGCCCGCCGACGCCGACGTATTGCCGCTGCCCTGATCGCAGTGGCGGTGGTGGCGCTCGGCAACCTGGTGGTGTCGGCCGTTCCCGCGCAGGCCGCGACCCTGCTGTCCCAAGGCAAGACCGCAACTGCGTCGACCTCCGAAGGAGCCGGTACGGCGCCCGCCGCCGCCGTCGATGGTGATGCGAACACCCGATGGTCGAGCGAGTGGGCCGACAACCAGTGGCTGCAGGTCGATCTCGGCGCGACCGCCACGGTCGAGCAGGTCGTCCTCCAGTGGGAGGCGGCGTACGCGACCGGCTACCGCATCGAGGTCTCGGCCAACGGCCAGCAGTGGAACCCGATCTACAGCACGACCACCGGCCACGGCGGCACCGAGACGCTGAACGTCAGCGGCAGCGGCCGCTACGTGCGGGTGTTCGCCACGACCCGAGCCAACGGGTACGGCGTTTCCCTGTTCGAGTTCAAGGTCTTCGGTACGCCGGGCGACAGCGGACCGGTGCCGGGCACCGGAACGGTTCGGATCGCCGGCAGCCAAGGTAATTGGCAGCTACTGGTCAACAACACGCCCTGGACCGTGAAGGGCCTGACCTGGGGACCGCCGGTGGGCGAGGCCGCGCAGCGGCTGCCCGAGCTGAAGGCGATCGGCGTCAACACCGTGCGCACCTGGGGCACGGACGGGACCTCGAAGGCGCTGTTCGATGCGGCCGCGGCGAACGGGATGCGAGTCGTCGCCGGCTACTGGCTCCAGCCTGGTGGTGGACCTGGCAGCGGTGGTTGCGCGAACTACGTGACCGACACCAACTACAAGACCACGATGCTCGCCGAGATCCGTCGCTGGACGACCGAGTACAAGGACAATGCGGGCGTACTGATCTGGAGCGTCGGCAACGAATCCGTGCTGGGTCTGCAGAACTGCTACTCCGGCGCCGAGCTCGAGCAGCAGCGGATCGCCTACGCGACCTTCGTCAACGACGCGGCCAAGGCGATCCACGCGATCGACCCGAACCACCCGGTCACCTCGACCGATGCATGGACCGGCGCCTGGCCGTACTACAAGCAGTACTCGCCGGATCTCGACCTGCTCGCGGTGAACTCCTACGGCCACGTCTGCCAGGTCAAGCAGGACTGGATCAACGGTGGCTACAACAAGCCGTACATCCTCACCGAGGGTGGACCGGCCGGTGAATGGGAGGTTCCGAACGACGCGAACGGCGTACCGAACCAGCCGACCGACGTCCAGAAGCGGGACGGCTACACGCAGGCGTGGAACTGCATCCTCGGGCACGCCGGTGTCGCGCTGGGGGCGACGCTGTTCCACTACGGCAACGAGAACGACTTCGGTGCGGTCTGGTTCAACATCACGCCGGGCAACGAAAAGAGCCTGGCCTGGTACGCGATCCGGCAGGCGTTCGGCGGTCCCGCTGGTGGCAACACGCCGCCGGTGATCACCAACATGACGTTGAGCCGGACCACGGATGCCCCGGCCGGCGGGACGATCTCGGTCAACGTCGCGGTCACTGATCCGAACGGGGACGCGCTCTCTCACGAGTTCAAGGTCGGTGGGAAGTACATCGACGGCAGCGGCGCGCTCGTCACCACCCCGTCGAGCGGCAACGGTCCGTTCACGGTCACGGTGCCGCAGCGACTCGGGGTCTGGAAGCTGTACGACTACGTCCGCGACGGCAAGGGGAACGTCAGCATCGAGACCCGGTCGTTCCGGGTGGTTGCGCCGCCCACCGCGGGGACGAACATCGCGCGCGGCAAGACGGCGACAGCTTCGTCGTACCAGCAGGTTGGCAACGGAGCGCCGTACCCGCCGTCGAACGTGACGGACGGGAACAACGCGACCCGCTGGGCCAGCGACTGGGCGGATCCGCAGTGGGTGCAGGTCGATCTCGGTTCGGTGCAGTCGTTCGACCAGATCCAGCTGATCTGGGAGGGAGCGTTTGCTCGCGAGTACCGGATCGAGGTCTCCGACGACGGGAACGCTTGGAGAGCGCTCTACAACACCTCTGCCGGGAACGGTGACGTCGACGACATCACCACCGGCGGAACCGGGCGCTACGTCCGGCTGACCGGAACCGCGCGCGGGACCGGGTTCGGGTATTCGTTGTACGAGTTCGGGATCTACAAGCGCTGATCCTCCACCGACTGGTGCGGCGGCCCACCACCTGGGGCCGCCGCACCCTGTGGATAACTTTTGAGGAGAAATCGCGTGCCCCAGCTACCATCCGGTGCCATGAAGCAGGCAGCGACTCGACGTAGCGTGACCTTGCAGGATGTGGCCGACGTGGCTGGCGTCTCGCGCGCCACCGTCTCCCGTGTGGTGAACGAGAAGGACACCGTCCACGAGGACATCGTGCGGAGCGTCAAGGAGGCGATCGAGACCACGGGGTACGTCCCGAACGCGGCTGCCCGCACGCTCGTCAACCGTCGTACCGGCACGATCGCGCTGGTCATGTCCGGTTCCGACGGCTCAGCGGCCCAGGTGTTCGCGGATCCGTTCTTCGGCCGGATCACCGGCGGTGTCGTCACCTACCTGCGCGAGCGTGCGATGCACCCGACGCTGCTGCTGGCCGACTCCGACAGCGCGCGGCGGGACGCGCTCTCCTTCGTCCGGCGCAGCAACGCGGAGGGAGCGATCCTGGTCTCGACTCACGCCGGAGACCCACTACCGCGGCTGTTCGTCGATGCGGGTGTCCCGGCCGTGCTGTTCGCGCGTCCGTCGGATCCGGTCCCGATCAGTTTCGTCGATCTCGACCACGAGGCCGGCTCCGCGCTGGCGGCTAACCAGCTCGCCGAGCGGGGCTGCCGCCGGATCGCCACGATCGCCGGCCCGGCCGACCTCCCGGCGGCGAACAGCCGGCTCGCCGGATTCCAGCGCGCGATGGAACGCAAGGGCATCCCGTACGTCGAAGTTGCCCGCGGCAACTTCACCGCCGACAGCGGTGAGCAGGCGATGATCGACTTGCTGACGACGATGCCGGACATCGACGGGGTCTTCGCGGCCAACGATCTGATGGCGATCGGTGCTCTGCGCGCCTTGCGCGACGCGGGCCGATCGGTCCCCGACGACGTGGCGCTGATCGGCTTCGACGACAGCGAGCCGAGCCGGATGTCGCGCCCGCGGCTGACCACGATCTCGCAGCCGGTCGAGGAGATGGCCGCGAAGATGACCTCGATGCTGTTCGACCAGATCGCGACCCCCGACCTGTCACCGGCCTCGGTGATCTTCCAGCCCGAGCTGCTCCGCCGCGAGTCTGCCTGACCCGAGCCGGGTAGCCCGGGGTTGTACACCGGCCCGTTGCCGGACGTTGGGGCAGGCGTGCGGCAACGGTGGTGAACTCTGGGCTCCGTTAGGGCCGGGAGGAGTAGGTGTGGCGACTCGATGGATGCCTGATCTGAGCCGCAGTCTGTGGCGCGAACGAGGGTTCCGCGACCTCTGGCTGTCGCAGACGGCGACGTTGGTGGGAACCAATGTCACCTTGCTGGCGCTGCCGCTGGTCGGGCTCTTCTTCCTGGATGCCTCGGCGTTCGAGGTCGGCTTGCTGTGGGCGGTGGAGTACCTGCCGATCATGCTGGTCGGGCTACCGGTGGGCGTCTGGGTCGAGCGGCTGCCGCTGCGGACCGTGATGGTGCTGGCCGACCTCGGTCGGGCGGCCGCGTTGCTGGTGGTTCCGGTCGCACTGTGGCTCGACGTGCTGAGCATGCCGTTGCTGTACGGCGTCACGTTCGTGATCGGCCTCGGGACCCTCTTCTTCGATGTCGCGCAGCTGTCGTTGCTGCCGGCGCTGGTCGAGGAGAGCCGGCTCGTCGACGCGAACGGCAAACTCGAGCTCTCGAGGTCCGTCGCGCAGATCGGCGGTCCCGGGCTCGGCGGTGCGCTGATCCAGTGGCTGACCGCACCGCTGGCGCTCTTCGCCGACATGGTCACGTATCTGGCGTCGGCATACTTCGTGCTGCGCCTTCCGAAGACACCGCGCGCGATCCCGACCGAGGAGAAGCTCGACCTGCGGCGCGAGATCGTCGAAGGGATGCGGTTCGTCTTCGGGCATTCGCTGATCCGCCCGTTGCTGCTCTGCGCGACGCTGGCCGAGCTCGCGTTCGCCGCGGTCCTCGCGCTCCAGGTCGTGTTCGCCTCGGACGAGCTGCACCTGGCACCCGCGATGATCGGTATCGCGCTCGCGGTCGGGAACAGCGGCGGTGTCGTCGGCGCGCTCCTGGCCGAACCGCTGGCCCGCAAGCTCGGTACCGGTACGGCGTTCATGGCCGCGATCGTGCTGTTCGCCGGTGGCTCGGTGATTCTGCCGCTGTCACGTGGAGTGGCGACGTTCGCCCTGGGACTTTTCGTCATCTACCTGGGCGCGTACATCTTCAACGTCCTCCAGGTGAGCCTGTGCCAGGCCGTCACCCCGTCGAACCTGCTCGGCCGGATGAACTCGGTCTTCCGGTTCGCGACCTGGGGCGTGATCCCGATCGGCGCGGCCGTCGGCGGTCTGCTGGTCGACCCGATCGGCCTCCGGAACGTGTTCTGGATCGCGGCCGCGCTGAACGTGCTGTCGTTCCTGCCGCCGCTGTTCTCCGCCATCCCGAAGATGCGCGACTACCTCGAAGAGCCGGTTTAGTGGTGTGTCGCGTCTAAACCTTGGCACTGGCGACGCCCAGGCGGGCACCTCGCTGCGTTGGAGGAAAGGGCACGATGGAAAAACATCGAGCCCTTCCCTCCGCCTTGCGATGCACCCACCTGGACACCGCCAGCACTCAAGTTTTAAACGCGACACACCACTAGGCCTGCGCGACGATCACGTGGGCGTTGGTGCCGCCGATGCCGGTCGCGTTCACCCCGGCGATCCGGTGGCCCGGCCACGGCGTCGTCGTGGTGTTCACGACGAACGGCGACGCGGCGAAGTCGATCTCCGGGTTCGGTTCGGTGAAGTGCAGGCTGGCCGGGAGGACGCCGTGCTCCACCGACAGCACGGTCTTGATCAGGCCGGTGATCCCGGCGGCCGCGTCGGCGTGCCCGATATTCGACTTCACCGAGCCGACCCGGCAGAACCCGGTGCGATCCGTGGTCTCGCGGAACGCCTTGGTCAGTGCGGCCAGCTCGATCGGATCGCCGATCGGAGTCGCCGTACCGTGTGTCTCGACGTAGCCGATCTCAGCTGCGGTCACACCCGCCACGAGTTGCGCGGCCCGGGCCGCGGTCGCCTGGCCGACCACGCTCGGCGCCGTGAAGCCGATCTTGGCCCGCCCGTCGTTGTTCATCGCCGTCCCGCGAATCACCGCGTGCACGTGGTCCCCGTCGGCGATCGCGTCGGCCAGCGGGCGCAACGCGACCAGAGCGACCGCGCTCGCCGGCACTGTCCCGTCGCCGGTCGCATCGAAGGGTCGGCACCGGCCGGTGGGCGAGAAGATGCCTTCCGGGTCGTACGGCGTGCGGAACGGTCCGGCCTGCACACTCGCGCCACCGGCGAGGGCGAGATCGCAGTCTCCGGCGAGCAGCGACTGCACCGCGAGGTGGACGGCGACCAGCGACGACGAGCAGGCGGTCAGCACGGTGAGCGCCGGGCCGGAAAGCCCTAGTTTGTAAGCAATTCTGCTGCTCAGGTAGTCGAGATCGGTACCGAGCCGGATCAGCGACTCGGGCACGCCTCGGGTGCGGAGCCGGGCCGCGTGATCGGTCGTGGAGCCACCGGCGAACACCCCGGTCACGGGGCGGCCGGAGGCGCCGTACCCGGCGTTGCCGAGGGTCTCGCGCGCGCAGGTGAGCAGGAGCCGTTGCTGCGGATCGATGATCGCGGCTTCGTCGGCGGAGTACCCGAAGCGGTCCGCGTCGAACTCGTCGGCATCGGCCAGGACGCCGTACGCGGGAAGGAATCCGGAGTCCTCGTCCGTGGTCCGGGTGATGCCCTCGCGCCCGTCGAGCAGGTTCTGCCAGAACTCCGGGACACTCGACGCTCCGGGGAACCGCCCGCTCATCCCGATCACCGCAACGTACCCGCTGGTGTCCATCGCGCGACCATAGCCAGGCCAGACGGACGTTCGGTGAACAGCAGACGGATATCCTTGACAGGATTGACGATTGTCGGCTGAGCTGCCCGCTCATGGACAACTCCGCAGTTCTCCGGGGTGGCCCGGCGCCCGAACCCCGGACGCTTCTCGACATCTTCGCAGCCACCGTCGAGGCCCATCCCGCCGCGTCGGCGCTGGACGACGGCTCGGTCGTTCTTTCGTACGCCGGGGTGGCGGCGCGCGTCGCCAGCCTCAGCAATCAGCTCCGGTCGGCCGGGATCGGTCGTGGTGACCGGGTGGGGATCCGGATGCCTGCCGGGTCGGTCGATATCTACCTGGCGATCCTTGCTGTGTTGCACGCCGGCGCGGCGTACGTCCCGATCGACATCGACGACCCGCAGAGCCGTGCGGACGAGGTGTGGCAGCTGGCGGGAGTCCGTGGGGTGCTGGAGACCGGCCTCGTACTGCGCCTGCTCGACTCCGTTGGCGCGGCTGGGCCGCGCGACGACGCGTGGATCATCTTCACGTCGGGGACGACCGGGCGCCCGAAAGGGGTTGCTGTGTCGCAGCGGTCCGCGGCGGCGTTTGCCGATTCGGAGGCTCGGCTGTTCGCGCCGCTGGGGCCGGGGGATCGGGTGCTGGCTGGGTTCTCCGTTGCCTTTGACGCATCGTGTGAGGAGATGTGGCTGGCCTGGCGGAGTGGGGCTTGTCTGGTGCCGGCGCCGCGGCTGCTGGTGCGGTCGGGGGCCGAGTTGTGCCCATGGCTGGTGGAGCGCGGGATCACGGTGGTTTCGACGGTGCCGACGCTGGCCGGGCTCTGGCCGGCTGACGGGCTGAGCGGCGTCCGGCTGCTGATCTTCGGCGGTGAGGCCTGCCCACCTGAGCTTGCGGAGCGGTTCGTCCGGCCCGGCCGCGAGGTGTGGAACACCTATGGGCCCACGGAGACCACCGTCGTCGCCTGCGCCTGGCGGATGTCGGTCGGTACGACAGTGCGGATCGGTCACCCGTTGGACGGCTGGGAGTTGGCAGTCGTCGATCACGCCGGTACGCCGGTTGCGTGGGGCGAGGTCGGCGAGTTGACGATCGGTGGCGCGGGGGTCGCTCGCTACCTGGACCCTCTCGACGAGGCCGGTCGCTTCACCGGGGACCCGAGGGTCTACCGTACCGGCGATCTGGTGCGTGCCGAGCAGGCCGGGCTGGTATTTGCCGGGCGCAACGACCAGCAGGTGAAGATCCGCGGTCACCGCGTCGAACCGGCCGCGATCAGTGCGGCCCTCGTGACGCACCCGCAGATCGCGCAGGCCCACGTCGCGGTGGCCGACGGCAGGCTGGTCGGCTACGTCGTTCTGGCGGGAGGAGAGCTGATGGCCGCGGAGGTCCGGCGTTTTCTGGGAGAGCGCGTCTCCGCGGCGATGGTGCCGGCGGCCTTCGTGGTGCTGGATCGGTTGCCGGTGACAACGAGTGGGAAGATCGACACCCGCGCGCTCCCGGTTCCGGAACCAGGAGCTGCCGGGCCTTCGGTCGATGCCGCGGCGACCACCGAGGAGCTGGTGGTCGCGGTGTGGGGCGAGGTGCTGGGGTTCGGGGTGAGCGACCTGGACGAGAGCTTCTTCGACCTCGGCGGCAACTCGCTGGCCGTCAACCGGGTGCGGGACCGGTTGAGCGCCGTCCTGGGACGCGAGGTCGCGACCGTCGACCTTTTCACCTACGTGACGGCGCGGGAGCTCGCCGCGCGGTTGCGTGATCCGCAGCGGGAAACCGGACTGGTGGCGCGCGATCCGGCCCGGAACAGATTGCGCAACCGGCGGGACCGATTGACCGGATGCTGAGATTTCCTTTACATACAAAGGATTCCTTGGCGCTACCCGGCAGTTAGTCGCCTAGTGGACCGGTTCAGTTCATCTGGGATTGCGGCGGCCGACGTCCGGGCTGGATCAAATGCTCGGCAGCCGAGTCGGATCCCCCGCTGCACAGCGATGCCGGACCGACTCCCACCTCGAGGAGCCATCATCGATACCATCGAGTCCGCTCTCCGCTCCATCCTGGTCACCGACCTGTTCGTCGAGACGCCCGCCGACCGGATCGGTCCGGACGACCGCCTGCGCGCCGAGCTCGGACTGGACTCGCTCGGCTTCGTGGAGCTGCGCGTCCAGGCCGAGAACACGTTCGGTGTCACGATCTCGGACGCCGACTTCACCCCCGCGAACTTCACCAGCATCCGGAGCGTTGCGGAGCTGGTCCGCGATCTGCAGGCGCGTTCACAAGCCACCACATGACCGGCGGCACGCCACCTTCTGGGGAGGAACGCAGATGACGGTGACCTGGTTCGACCGGGACACGCAGTTCGACCACTACGGCGGCTCCCGGCTGCCGTTCGGGTGCACGGGCGCCAGTGGGCTGGTCCAGCAGTTCGTGGAGATCGACACCGGCCGCGCGTTCGACGTACTGGATGCCAGCGGTGGTTACGGATCCGCGTGTCTCGGCGCGGGATCGCCCGTTGTCGCGCAGGCGCTTTTCGACGGAGTGCGGACAGCGGGCTATGTGACCGACGAGCTCGCGTCGTCCGAGCGCTCCGAGACCCTGTGGCGACTCTTCGGCACCGACGGTCTGTTCGCCGACCGTTTCCCGCCGGAGGAGTACGCCGTCAGCGGCCGCAACTCGGGGACGGAAGGGGTGGAGCTCGCCCTGCGCATGGCCTTGGAGTCGCGGTTCGACGGCCGGCGGCTGCGCCCGGTCGAGGGCGCCGGGAAGCGCGACCTCGTCCTCGCCTTCGAAGGCGCCTGGCACGGTTGGTCCGGTGGACTGGTGCCGCTGCTGAACCGGCGCCACTACCGAATCGGCCTACCTGCTTACGCTTCTGAGCCCTTCGGTCTCACTGTCGAGCACATTCCGTTCGGTCACGCCGAAGCAGCGCGGGAGTGGTTCGCCCGCAACGGTGACCGGGTCCTGGCTGTCGTCGTCGAGCCCGTCCAGGGCGACGCCGGCATCCTCGTGCCACCGGCGGGCTATCTGCGCGAGCTGGCCGGCCTGGCGAGGGACAGCGGCGCGCTGCTGATCGCGGACGAGGTACTGACCTTTGCGAAGACCGGACAGCTGTTCGCGATGACGGATGAGCAGGGGGCGGTCGCCACTGACATCACGGTGATCGGCAAGAGCCTCGGCATGGGCGCGCTGTCGACTTCGATGGTGATCGCGCGCCGCCGGCTGGGTATCCGTGCCACCGGCGCCGTCGCTACCTCCGACCTGCGGCCACTGACCTGCGCGGTGATCCGGGCCGGGCTCGACCACATCGTGGCCGAGGACCTGCTCGGGCAGTCGGCAGCGAACGGATCCGAGCTGGGCCGGCTGCTCGACAAGCGGCTGGTGGCGGAGTTCCCCGAGACTTTCACCGAGGCGCGCGGAATCGGTTACCTGCAGGGCGTCGAGCTGTCCGAAGCGGCGGCGGGTCGTGCTGGTGAGCTGCGTGCGCACATGATCCGCGCCGGCGTGTACGTCGAACTGATGTCGGGTGCCGGTCGCCGGTCCAACGGGCTGCGCTACCTCTACCCGACGATGCGGGTCGCGCCACCACTGATCGCGACCGGCTCCGATCTGGAGACGATCGTCGACCGGTTGGTCGCGGGCGCGGCGTCGTTCGGATGACCGGGTTCGTTCCCGTGCTCCACAAGGTGGAGCACGTTGATACCGACGCGTCCGGAGTGGTGCATTTCGCCCGCTATGCGTCACTGATCGAGACTGCGCTGCTCGACAACCTCGAGCGGCTCGGTGCCGGTCTCGCCACCTTGGCCGCCGAGGGCGCCGAGCTCGTGGTCAGCGAGCTCCGGCTGCGCTACCTGGCCTCGGCACGCTATCCCGACGAGCTCAGCCTGGAGGCGGCCGTCGACCACGTCGGTGCGGCTCGGGTCCGGATCACCGGCACTGTCCGGCGCCGCGCCGATACCGCCGAGCTGGCGACGGGAATCGTCGTACTGGGTCTTGTCGACCGCGCCGACGGCTCACCTCGCACGCTGACCCCCGCCCTGCACGACATCCTCACAAAGGCCGGAGCCGATGCAGCCAACTGAGACAGCCACCGCCCAGCGCACCATGGGGTTCACCGAGATCAAGAGCTGGCTGCGCCACCGCCACCCGATGCTCTTCCTGGACCGCGTTCTCGACTACGAGCCGGGTGTGAAGATCGTCGCGGGGCTGGCGGTATCGGCGCAGATGGACGCGATCGCCGGTCACTTCCCCGAGCGCGCGATCTTCCCGGCCAGTCACCTCAGCCAGGCGTTCGCCCAGGCCGGCATCGTCCTCTTCCAGCTCAGTACGTCGAAGCTGCGCGATGACGAGCTCACGCTGGTCGGTGCGATGAACTCGCGGTTCCTGAAGATCATCGTCCCGGGCGACCACGTGGTGATCAGCGTGACCGCCGACCGGCTGATGGGCGACACGTTCTTCTTCTCGGGCCGGGCCACGGTCGAGGGCACGACGGTGGCGGCGTTCCGGGCGAACCTGGTGCGGCGGGATGTCGCAGACATGGGTCAGCAGTGGTGGTGACCGATCGGGTCCTGGTCACCGGTATGGCGTGGGATACCGCGCTGGGTGCCGATCTGGACACGGTCTGGGCGGCGCTGCTGGCCGGTGCTTCGGGGATCCGGCCGGTGCCGAGCTCCCACAAGCTCCGCAACTCGTCAGCAGCTGTGGTGGATGACCTCCCGCTGGATGGCGATCACCGGGCGCGGCAGCAGGCCTTGGGGCTCCGCACGTTGCGGGCTGCAATTGCGGACGCTGGTCTGAAGCTGGACGATCCTCGGCTGCAACTGGTGGCTGGAACGAGCTACGGTCCCGATCTGGATGCGCCTGCCGAGTCACTGGCTCAGTGGGGTGAAGACCTGGCCGCTGCGTCAGGCGTGCCGACCGTGACCCTGAGTACGGCGTGCTCGGCCGGCTCCGACGCCGTCCAGGTTGGTGCGGCGCTTGTTGCGGACGGTACGACGGACATCTGCGTTGTCGGTGGGGTCGACATCCTCACTCCGGCCAAGCGGCTTGGCCACAGCGCACTGGGGACTATGTCGCCGACCACGCTGCGCGCCTTCGACTCGGCGCGCGACGGCATGCTGCTGGGCGAAGGTGCGGCGTTTCTGGTGCTGGAATCGACGGCGTCGGCCTCTGCACGGTCGGCGCGGGTCTATGGCGCAGTGACCGGTGCAGGGTCAGCCAATGACGCGCATGGGGCGACTGCACCGGATCCGTCCGGCGACACCGTGGTGCGGGCGATTGAGACAGCGCTGCGGATGGCTGGTCGTGACGCCAGTGAGGTCGCTGTGCTGAACGCGCATGGCTCCGGTACACCGGTCAACGATGACGTCGAAGCTCAGAGCTTCCGGCGGCTGTTTTCATCGGGGCCGGTCGTTTTTGCGACCAAGGGCGCGTTTGGACACACGCTGGGCGCGACGGGGGCGCTGGAGGCCGTTGCGGTCTTGCTGGCGCTGCGGGACCAGCGAGCGCCCGCAGTCGTCGGACTGACCGATCCATTGCCGGACTTCCCGTTGCGGTTGCCGGTCGGCGAGCCGATGGCCTTCAGCGGGTCTGTCGGGCTCAGCGTCACGCTGGGGTTCGGTGGTTTCAACACCTGCCTGGTCCTGGAGAGGCCATGATTCTCCTCGGCGAAGGCCAAGTGGAGCAGGCAGTTCCGGACAGCGCGCGGCGGATTCCGTCCATGTACGTCGACCCCGTCGCCTGGCTGGTGCTGGAGTCCATCGAGCAAGCGATCAGTCACCCGCTGCCGGACGATGTCGGCGTGCTGGTGATCAGCACGTACGCAACGCTGGCGACCATGACGGAGTTGTCCGGTACGGCGGCGTCCGGCCGGGTGTCGCCGTTGCGCTTCGCAGGAGCTAGCCCTGGTGGCGCTGCGAGCCTTGCGTGCCTGGTGCACGGGTTCCGTGGGCCGAGTCTGTTGCTGACCAGCGATCCGGCACGCAGTCGGCCAGTGGCTCTCACCGTCGCACAGTCCTGGTTGAGCTCCGGTGCTGCGAGCTGTGTGGTGCTCAGCGTGCACACCGTCGACAGCGGCCATGCAGTGCACACTGTGGTGCTGGGAGCCGACGAGTGAACGGGTTTCTCGCGCTTCTCTCGCGAACGGTGGATGTCGACGGCTCTGCTCCGGTTGTTGAGCCTGCCGAGGTGTTCGCAGCGGTTGCAGCGCTCGACCTGGACCCCGGTGCGCCGGTACTGATCGCACTGCCCAACGGCAAGGCGATGCTGTCCACATTCTTTGCGGTGCTGCTGTCCGGTGCTGTGCCGGTGCCCATCGCTCCGGCCTCTGCATCGACCCGGATCGCCAGTATCGCGGAGCGCCTTGGTGCGGCGGCTCTGATCGCTACGCGGATTGACCCGGCGCGGTATGGCGCCGTACAGGTTGTTTCGCTGCCAGGTGCCGAAGCAGTGCGCTTTATTAGTCCACACAGTGCTGGGCCGCAGCAGCGGCACAGTCCGGGCGACGTCGTACTGATGACGTCTGGCACTGCGGGGATTGGTAGCGGGTGTCTGCATAGCTTTGAGGCGTTGCTGCGCAATGCGACCTGGCACGCAGATGCGATTGGCCAGCGGTCGACGGACACAGTGCTGCTGTGTCTGCCGTTGCACTACTCCTATGCGTTGGTGGCGCAGGCTTTGGCTGCTTTGGTGCGTGGGTCGCGGTTGGTCATCTCCGGTCCGCCGTTCACACCCCAGGCCTACGCGGCGGAGGTGGCCGAGCACGATGTCACGGTCTCTTCGCTCACGCCGAGTGCGGCGACTCGACTGCTCGACATCCCGGCGACGCTGCGGGTTCTGACAGTCGGGGGCGATGCGCTCGATCCGCAGTGCATCAGGCCGTTGCTGGGTGGCAATCGTGAGCTGTACCTGACCTATGGGCTCACGGAAGCCGGACCGCGGGTCAGCACGCTGGCTGTGCATGCTGAGCCGGAGCACCGCTGGTCGTCGGTCGGTCTGCCGCTACCTGGTGTGTGGACTGCGCTGAGAGAAGGCGAGCTGCTAGTAACGTCCAGCACAGTCCTGCGCCGCCGTCTGCCGGACGGCCTGCCGAGTCCATTGACCGCTACGGGGGCGGTCGCGACTGGGGACCGGTTCGAGATCGATGCCGATGGCTACCACTTCTTCCGCGGCCGGTTGAGCGACTCGGTGGTGGTCGGAGGCGAGAAGGTCTGGTTGCCGTCCGTCCGCCGCATAGCGACACAGGTGCCAGGTGTTCGGCACTGCCGGACCACGGTGTACCGCGATGACCGTGACGAACTCCGCTACGACCTGGAGGTCTCGATGGACGACCCAGGACCGCAACAGGCCGCAGCGATCCAGCGTGCACTCAACCAGGTGTTGCTGCGCAGCGAACGCCCACACCGCATCACTGTGCGGGCTACTACCGAAGAGGGGTGGCACAAGTGACCGTTGTTGCTGAGCTGGAGGCCGTAGCCAACCAGGTCTCCCAGAGGCCGGATGCGGTCGCGGTGACGTTCCAGGGCGAGACCATCAGCTACCGCGAGCTGTGGGAGCGGGCCGGCCGCGTCGCCGACCATGCGCGTTCGCTCGGCGCTACGACCGCCGGAGTCCACTTGGAGCGGTCGATCGACCTGGTTGTCGCCGTGGTTGGACTGCTTCGCGCCGAGTGCGCCGCAGTACCGCTGGACGTTGGTTACCCGGTCGAGCGGTTGCGGTTCATGTGCGCGGATGCCGGGGTGCGCGTGGCGATCGGGCACGAGGCACCCCTCGCCCGGCTGGGCGGTTTCAGCGCCGTTGCGCGCGACGGCTTGATGGTGTGGGCAGTGGATGAGTCGGTGCCTGCCCAGGAGACCGAGGCTGAGCTCGCGTACGTCGTGTACACATCGGGCTCGACGGGTCGGCCGAAGGGCGTTCGGTACGCCCATCACAACCTGGCCAACCTGATCGCCTGGCAGAGCGACACGTCCAGCTGCGGAGCGGGCGATCGCACGCTGCAGTTCGCGCCGTCGTCGTTCGACATCATCTACCAGGAAGTCCTGACGACGCTGGGCGAGGGCGGGACGGTCGTCTGCTGCACCGAGGACGAACGACTCGACCCCCAGGAGCTGTGGGACCTGATCGAGAGCGAGCGGGTCAACCGGATCTTCGTGCCGTTCGTGATGATCCAGTCGCTGGCCCTGTTCGTCGAGGACGTGAGCCCGGCAACGCATCCGTTGCGGGAGATCCTCACCGCTGGTGAGCAGGTCCAGGCCAGCGACCGGATCCGTGCGCTGTTCACCCGGCTGCCTGACTGCCGGCTCGTGAACCAGTGGGGGACTACGGAGTCCCACGTGTCGACGTCGTACGAGCTGCCGGCCGATGTTTCGAGCTGGGACGACCTGCCGTCGATCGGTGCGCCGATCCGGGACACCCGCGTGCTGGTGTGCGACGACGACGGCCGTCCGGTGCCGGATGGTGAGATCGGCGAGCTGTGGGTTGCCGGGGCGGCGGTGGGGCCGGGTTATCTCGGGCTACCCGAGCGGACGGCCCAGAGCTACGTTCCGGATCCGCAGCACCCGGGGGAACCGGCGTACCGGACCGGTGATCTGGGGCGGGTGCGGTCGGACGGGCTGCTGGAGTTCCTCGGCCGTCAGGACACCCAGGTGAAGGTGCGTGGGTTCCGGATCGAGTTGGGGGAGATCGAGACCGTGCTGAACTCGGACCCGGCGGTTGCCCAGGCGGTGGTGTCGGTGGCTGGGGCGACGGCTGAGGAACGGTACCTGCGGGCGTACGTCGTGCCGAAGGCGCTCGCCGATGACGACCTGCCAGCTGCCCTGCTGGCAACGCTGCGCGAACGGCTGCCTGCCTACATGGTGCCGACCGGGATCGAGGTCGTGGCGTCCTTGCCCCGGACCGCCAGCGGCAAGATCGACCGGCTCGCCCTGAGGAGCGTCTGATGTCTCTCTCGCCATTCCAGCGCGCCTTGTACGTCGTCGAGCAGCTGTACCCCTGCACCGGGATGAACAACGTGCCGGTCGCGGCCCGCTTCGAGGGACCGCTGGATGTGGTACGGCTGAAGGCAGCGATCGATCGGATCGTCAGCCGGCATGAAGCGCTGCGCACCACGTTCCCCGGGGCGGAAGAACGTGTCGGCACCGCAGCGGTCGAGCTGCCGATCACGCAGGCCGACGAGACTGCCGCACTGGAGCTGGTACGACGCTGGGCCGGTGAGCCGTTCGATCTGGTCAACGGGCCGCTCCTGCGGACCCGGCTCATCGAACTGACACCGACCTCGCACATCCTGGCCGTGGTGATGCATCAGCTCATTACGGACGGTCCGTCGCTGCAGGTGTTCTTCGACGAGCTCGGCGATGGGTACGCGGGATTGCCTGCCAGTCCACTCCCTGCCGTCGAGCGCACCGAGGCCGACGAGGATGCGAAGTGGTGGGCGTCGCAGCTGGCCGGTGTGCCCACGGTGCTGCGGTTGCCGACCGACTACCCGCGGCCGCGGGTAGCCACATCGCAGGGTGCGAACCATGTCCACGTCATGCCTGCTGCGGTGATGACACCGGTGCTGCAGCGAGCACGAGAGCTTCGCGTCACTCCGCTGGTGGTGGTGCTGTCGGCGTACACCGCACTGCTGTCGCAGCTGTCTGGCCAAGAGCAGGTGCTGGTTGGGGTGCCGGTCAGCAGGCGGGACCGCGCTGAGCTGGAGTCGGCGATCGGGTTCTTCGTGAATGCGCTTCCGGTGCTGGGCGACACGTCGGGGGAGCCCGCCTTCGGTGAGCTGTGCCAGCGGGTTCAGGGGAGTCTGCTGGATCTTCTGGAGCACGCCGACGTGCCGTTCGACCGGATCGTCGCGGAGCTGGCGCCAGAACGCGATCCCGGGCATGCGCCGCTGGTACAGGCGTACTTCTCGTTCGAGGCGGCGCCGATCGTGACTCCGCGGCTGGAAGGGCTGACGGCGACAGCGATCGAGTGTCCGCCGGAAGACGCGAAGGTCGATCTCGACCTGACGATCTTCCGCGCTCAGCCGGGCAGCGACGACTTCCGGCTGACTTTCACCTATCGGACCGACCTCTTCGCCGAGAGCACGATCGCCGCACTGGCCGACCAGTTGCAGCAGTTGCTGGTGGCCGGCGCAGCTGACCCGGAACAGCCACTTCCGGTGCTGGTGACTCAGCGAGAGCCCGTAGCGGTTGCTGCGCAGCCTGCCCCGGCAATGGCGAGTGGGCAGCCGGAGCTGGAGCAGCAGGTGATCCGGATCTGGCAGGAGGTCCTCGAGCGGACCGAGGTGGGTCTGCACGACAACTTCTTCGACCTCGGCGGTACGTCGTTCACGTTACTGGCGACGCAGTCCCGGCTGCGCGAGATCACCGGCACCACGCCGCCTCTGGTGGCTCTGCTCGAGTACCCGACCGTTGCGACGCTGGCTCGGTTCCTGGGCGGCGGCGAGAGCACTGCGGAGCCATCGACCGAGCGATTGCTGGCTGGACGCGACCGGCTGCGGCAGCGTCGGCGTACTGCTCGTCCGGATGCGACATGACCGACGATCTCGATGCAGCGCTGGCGATTGTCGGGATGGCCGGCCGCTTTCCTGGGGCTCACGACATCCAGGAGCTGTGGGCGAACCTGCTGTCCGGAAGCGACCAGATCACCCGCGCACCCGCCGCTGCGGACGGACGGGTGCACGGCTATGGCGTCGTACCGGATGCGGACCGGTTCGATGCGGGGTTCTTCGGGTTCTCTCCGCGCGAGGCGACGATCCTCGACCCGCAGCACCGGGTGTTCCTCGAGTGTGCGTGGACAGCGCTCGAGAACGCGGGCTACGACCCGTCGCGGTTCGACGGCTCGATCGGTGTGTACGGCGGGTGCGGGCTGACTGATCACCCGGCTGCGCTACAGGCCCACCGAGGCCGGTTCCCCGGTAGCTCGACCTGGGAGCTGCGCAACGGCTACGGGTCGGACTTTCTGACCGGTCGGGTTGCCTACAAGCTCGGCCTGCGTGGGCCGGCAGTGTCGATCCAGACCGCATGCTCCACCTCGCTGGTCGCAGTGCATCTGGCCGGCCAGGCATTGCTGTCGGGCGATTGCGATATGGCCCTGGCGGGTGGCGTGACGATCCACATGCCGGCCCCAGACGCTGCCGAGGGCGACGAGGATGTGCTGTCGCTGGACGCACGGTGCCGGTCCTTCGATGCCGCCGCGAACGGCACCGTGGCGGGTGATGCGGCCGGCATCGTGGTCCTGCGCCGACTGGACGACGCACTGGCCGACGGGGACCGGGTGTTGGCGGTGATCCGCGGATCGGCGGTCACCAACGACGGCTCCCGCAAGGTCGGCTTCTTCGCTCCCGGTGTCGCCGGACAGATCGACGCGATCCGTACGGCGCACCTCGTAGCGGGGGTGGATCCCCGCACCATCGAGTACGTCGAGGCGCACGGCACCGGCACCGAAGCCGGCGACCCGATCGAGGTGCGTGCGCTGGCCAAGGCGTTTGCGCTGGGGACAGCCGACAAGGGCTTCTGCAGGCTGAGCTCGGTGAAGGCGTCCGTCGGTCACACCGATGCGGCCGCCGGTGTGACGGGCCTGATCACTGCGGTCCTTGCGCTCCAGAACGGCGTCATTCCAGGCACACACAACTTCCGGGAGCCACATCCCGACCTGATACTCGCTGAGAGCCCTTTCACTATCAGTGCCGAGCCATTGCCCTGGCCAGCTCGCGATACTCCACGCCGAGCCGCAGTGAACTCGCTGGGTCTCGGTGGGACGAACGCACACGTGATCGTCGAAGAGGCGCCCCGGCGCGCTGCGTCAGCCGGCGACAGCCGGCCGCAACTGCTACCGGTGTCAGCGCGGAACGCTGCCGCGCTGGCCACGGCCACCGACCGACTGCGCGAGCACTGCGGTTCCCTTGCCGATGTCGCGTGGACCTTGCAGACCGGCAGGCAGGCGTTCGTGGAACGCACTGCGATCGTTGCGTCCGGGCAGGGCGAGGCGGATGTGGTGAGCGGTCGAGCCATGGAGGGGCGGACAGTCGCGTTCCTCTTCCCCGGGCAGGGTGGGCAGTACCTGGGGATGGGGTCCGACCTGTACCGGGACGAGCCAGCGTTCCGTTCGGCGATCGACGGCGCTTGTGACTGGGCCGGGTTCGACCTGCGGAAGGTGCTCTACCCCGACGACGCGGACTGGGCCCAACGGCAGTTGGACACGATGCAGGTGTGCCAGCCGGTGTTGTTTGCGGTGCAGCATGCGTTGACTGAGCTATGGCGGTCGCGCGGGGTGACTCCCGAGGCAGTCCTCGGACACAGCCTTGGCGCCTATGCTGCGGCCACGGCCGCCGGCGTACTGGCACCAGCGGATGCGATGCGGTTGGTTCTGGCGCGAGGGCGCTTGTTGGACGGACTACCGGCGGGCGCGATGCTCGCCGTACCGCTCACACCGACAGAGCTCGAACCGCTGCTCGTTGGGGACGTCGTGCTGGCGGCAGTGAACAGTCCGGATCAGTGCGTGGTCAGTGGGCCGGCTGATGAAGTGCAGCAGCTTCAGAAGGTGCTGGAAGCCCAGGACGTGGACGTTCGGCCCCTACGAATCTCCGCGGCCGCTCACTCGACATTCGTCGACGCAGTGCTGCCGGAGTACGCCGCTGTGGTGGAGAGTGTGCCGCGACGACCACCGGCCATCCCCTGGGTGTCGGACCGCACCGGACTGGTCACCACAGTCGCAGACGTCCAGGACGTGACGTCGTGGACTGCGCATCTACGCCAGACCGTGCGCTTTGCGGACGCTTTGTCGACAGTGCTTGCCAATGGCAACCATGCGCTGCTGGAGGTCGGCCCCGGTCAGACGCTCAGCACACTGGCGCGACGGCACCCCGACTGCGACCCGCAGCGTCCGATTGCCCAGAGTCTCGCGGCAGGCGGCGTACCGGATCGTGACGGCGGCAACGTCAGCATGCTTCGCGGTGCGGGGCGGCTGTGGGTCTCTGGCGTGGACCTCGACTGGGCTGCACTACATGAGGGTCGTGAACGCCGGAAGGTCGAGCTGCCGAGCTATCCGTTCCAGCGCACGCGGTTCCGCCTCGACGAGGAGAGCGAACAGCCTCCCGCCGAACCAGCCACACCGGATGCGGTGCCGATGACTGCAACGGAACGGGTACTGGCAACAGCGTTTGCCGAAGCGCTGGGGCTGCCTGCGGTCAGCGTCAACGACAACTTCTTCGAGCTGGGCGGCGACTCACTGATCGCGTCCCGGATTCTTGCTGCGGTGCGTGGACAAGTCAGCAGCGAGTTGACGCCGCGGTCGTTCTTTCTGGCTCCAACAG
This sequence comes from Kribbella antibiotica, assembly GCF_004349055.1. Lineage (GTDB taxonomy): Bacteria > Actinomycetota > Actinomycetes > Propionibacteriales > Kribbellaceae > Kribbella > Kribbella antibiotica. Next base: position 36,969 of record NZ_SMKX01000013.1, on the reverse strand, counting down.
TCGGCCAGTTGGCGGCCGAAGTCGCCGTACCGGTGGTGGCTGCCAAACAGTGGCTGTTGCGACGGCGGACGCGGCCCGAGGCGCCGGTGCGGATGTACTGCTTCCCACACAGTGGTGGTTCGCCGGGGGAGTACCTCGGCTGGGCAGACCGGTTGCAGGACACCGAGCTGTGGGCGGTGCAGTTGCCCGGACGAGGCAGCCGGATGGGCGAGACGCCGTACACGTCGATGGATGCGTTGGTTGTGGACTTCCTGGCTGAGGTAGAGCTGGAGCAGCCGTTTGTGTTCTTCGGGCACAGCCTCGGTGCACTGGTGGCGTACGAGGTCGCACGGGCGTTGCGGGATGCCGCGCGGCCCGGTCCGGCGGCGCTGTACGTCTCGGCGGCGCGGGCACCGCAGGTGGATCGGCTCAGCGACGGTTTCCACGAACTGGAGAACGCCGACCTGATCGAGGCGATCGAAGAACGGTACGGCCGGCTGCCGGGTGAGCTCACCGCCAACCCGGAGATGCTCGACCTGATGCTGCCGGTACTGCGGGCCGACCTGACGCTGGTCGCGAACTACCGGTCCCAGGACGCGGCACCACTGGACTGCCCGGTCACGGTGTTCGGTGGCAGCACGGACGACGACGTGACGCCGTACCTCGACGAGTGGCGCGCGTACACGAGCAGGCCGATGGAAACGCAAGTCTTCGCAGGCGATCACTTCTACTTCCGGGAGCGGACGCATGAATTCCTCCGAAACCTCGCCGAACGTGTTGCAGGAGCTGTACGCGGGACGGATCAGGTGGGAGCTGCTGACACCGTTCCCTGAGCCGGATGCCTCCGGCGCCGACGCGGTGGCCGTGCTGACGGCACTGCTGGACGACCACCTCGACGCCGAAGAGGTTGAGTCGAGTGGGCGGCTGCCTGACGGGTTGCTGGAGAAGCTGCAGGGCGCCGGATTGCTCCGGCTGATGGTTGATCCTGAGCTCGGCGGGCTGGGGGTGTCCTGGTACGGCGCCTGCCGGGTGGTGGAGGCAGCGGCGCTGCGATCCGTGGCGGTGGCGTTCGTGCTGTCGATCCAGAACGGGTTCGGCTCGTCGGTCTACCTTCCAGCGCTGGCGGACGGGCCGCTGCGGACAGTCATCGCGGCGAAGGTTGCTGCGGGCATCATTTCGGCCGCCGCCGACGCGGAGCCGGCTGGGGCCGCGAACCAGAGCCGGCAGACGCGCGCAGTACCGGCTGATGGTGGCTATCTGCTGACGGGGGAGAAGCTGTTCATCGGCAACGGCGCAGTGGCCGACTTCCTGGATGTGTCCGCGACGCTGGCCGACGGCTCGGTGCGGCTGTTCTTCGTGGACACCAGCAGTCCGGGGTTCGAGGTGGTGGCGCGGCACGAGTTCATGGGACTGCGCGGTGCGCCGTTCGGCATGCTGCGGCTGACCGATGTGTGGGTGCCCGCCGACCAGCTGATGCCGGAGTCGGACGACTGGCGGATGCGGCCCGAGCCCGGCGTACACAGTGATTTGGGACTGCGTGCCGCCTTGGGCCGGCACCTGGTGATCGGGCCGCCGGCGCTGGCGATCGCGCGGCTGGCCCTGGAGTGGGTGCAGGAGTTCGCCGGGCGGCGCACGATCGACGGGCGAGGCCTCGGATCGTACGAGGAGATCCAGCGGACGGCGGGAGAGATCGCGGCCGAGGTGTACACGATCGAAACCGTCCAGTTGTGGTGCGTCCTCGGCACCAACACCGAGCACGACCTCGCCGCGGCCAAGAACATCACCTCGCTGGCTGCCTGGCGCGCCATCGACCGCGCGGTGTCCGTCCTTGGCGGGGAAGGCTACGAGACCTCGCGCAGCAAGGCAGCCCGGGGCGTTCCGGCGCACCCGGCCGAGCGCTACCTCCGCGACGCACGGGCCCTCCGCATCGCCGGTGGTGTGGACACGATGATGGACCGCTGGTCGCAGCAGTCCAACCAGCCCACAGCCGTGCCTGCTGAACCGGTTGGCGACTCGTACCTCGCTGTCCAGGTCCATCGGTTTGCTGTGACGTGTCACGCACACCCCACGCCGACGCAGCGGCAGTCCGCCGTACTGGGGCGGTTGGGCGGTGAGCTGTTGACGCTGACGTTGCTGACGGCTCGGCAGGGCACCTTGGTGGCCGAAGCGGCGCAGCAGCAGTCCAGGCATCGCATTGAGCAGCTGTGGACGACGCTGACGGCTGAGCTGGACGACGCCACCAATCCGACGACGGAGCTTGGCCGGGAGCTGCTGGTGGAGCGGATCGTCGCCCAACTGTGGGCGGAGGCCTTCGGGCAGGTGGAGGGGGACTTTTTCTCGCTGGGTGGGCATTCCATGGTGGCGGTGCGGTTGGCCGCGGCCTTGCGGGAACGGTTGGGGGTCCGGGTGCCGGTGCGGGTGGTTCTGGAGCGCCCGACGGTGGCGGAGTTGGTGCAGTACCTGGTCCATGAGCGAGCGTGAGGAGACTGCAGTGAGCTTCGATGTTGTTGTGGTGGGCAATGGGTCGTTGGGCCTGTCGCTCGGCGTGGTACTGGCCAGGCGCGGGGTGCGGGTCGCCGTCCTCGGACAGCCGCATCGGCCGGGAGCTGCGTCGTCGGCGGCCGGAGCGATGATCGGAACGTTCGGTGAGGTCACCGAGACGTTGCTGGCGAGCGAGTATGGACGGACGAAGCTCAACTGGGCCTACCAGGCTTCGAAGCTCTGGCCGGAGTGGCTGGATTCGCTCAGCCCGGACACCGACGGCGGTGAGCTGCTGACTGCCGACGGCACTGTCGTGATGCTGAACAGCGTCGGACTCCCTGAGATCGACACCGCCAACTACCGCGCGATCCGGCGAGCTCTCGGCGAGTACGGCGAACACTTCGAGGATGTGGATCCGGAGGAGATCGACTGGCTCGATCCGGAGCCCACGGCGCGGCCGCTGCAGGCGATGTTCCTGCCGAACGAGCACGCCGTGAACGCCACCGAACTGTTGATCCGCCTCGACCAGGCTTTCACCGCAGCAGGCGGTACCTACCTCCCGCACGAGGCCGCCACCGTCACCCGCGACGGCGACCGCGTCACCGGCGTCACCCTGTCCGACGGCACTGCACTGGTCGCCGACCAGGTCGTGCTGGCCGCCGGTGCAGCCACCCAGACCGTCCTCGACACGCTCCCAGACCAGGCCGCCGTCATCCCGCGCCTGATCAGCGGGTACGGCGTCTCCGCCCTGGTCGACACCGTCGACGGGACGACCGCGAAGAGCGTGATCCGTACTCCGAACCGTGCGTTCGCCTGCGGCCTGCACGTCGTACCGCGGGGCGCCGGCCAGGTGTACGTCGGCGCAACCAACGTGATCTCGCCGGACCCCCGCAGTACGGCGCTCGTCTCGGACGTGCTGTTCCTCATGGACTGTGGAGTCCGGCAGGTCCGGCGCAACCTCGGCCGCAGCCCGTTCCGCAAGCTCCAGGTCGGCAACCGCCCGGTCGCGCTCGACGGGATGCCGCTGCTGGGTGAGACCGGCGTCGTGGGCCTGTGGATGATGACCGGGACCTATCGCGACGGTCTGACCCTCTCGCCGTTGCTGGCCCGGGAGATGGCCACTCAGCTGCTCGGCGGTACGCCGGGGATCGATCTGAACCTGTTCGCGCCGGTCCGCCGGCCGATCCAGCCGTTCAGCCGCGCCGACATCGTGAACACCACGGTGACGCACATGATGGCGACCGGGTACGAGACCAACTGGATGCTTCCGGCCGAGCTGCCGCTGACGATCGAGCACTACCTCCGGCTCGCGTACACGCGGATCGCCGACGAGTTCGACCCGGAGTTCACCCCGCCGCCGGAGCTGCTGGCCGCGTCCCGTATCCACCTGTCCATCGCCCAGTCGCTGCGCGACTATTACGCGGCCGGCCGGGCCGTCGCGGCCGTCTGATGGCTGAGAAGGAGATCACCATGGCATACGACGTGGTTGTTGTCGGCAACGGCCCATTCGGACTCTCGCTAGGTGTCGCGCTGGCGCGGCGTGGCTCCCGGGTTGCTGTTGTCGGCACGCCCTGGACACCGCCTGCTGCAGCGCTGCTCGAGACCTTCGGTGATGTCACTCCGCGACTCCTGGACAGTGAGCACGGACGCATCCGGCTGGACTGGACGGTGCAGGCTGCCAAGCTCTGGCCGGACTGGCTCGCGGGGCTGGAGGCCGACGTACTGACTGCTGACGGCACTCTGGTCGTGCTGAACACGATGGGCCTGCCGGAGGTCGACACCGCGAACTTCGGCGCGATCCGGACTGCACTCGAGCAGTACGACGAGCCCTTCGAGGCTGTCGATCCGGACGAGTTCGAGTGGCTCGACCCCGAGCCGGTGGCGCGGCCGCTCCGGGCCTTGTACCTGCCGACGGAGCATGCAGTGGACGCCACCGGGCTGCAGGCCGGGCTCGTGCGTGCGTTTCAGGCTGCGGGTGGTGAGCTGGTGGCTGAGGGCGTGGTTCGGCTGGTCCGGGCGGGTCGGGTCGACGGGGTCGTGCTGGAGTCGGGCACCGTGCTGAACGCGGCGGCCGTCGTGCTGGCCGATGACGTGCATGCTGCCGCTCTGCTGCCCGGCGAAGCCGAGACGCCGCGGATCGTCAGCAGCAGCGTCGTGTCCGCACTGGTCGATACCGACGACGGCACGATCCCGCCATACGTCGTGCGTACCCCGCAGCGCGCCTTCGCGGCGGCGACGTACGCCGTACCGCATCGGTCTGGTCAGGTACAGCTCGGCGCGACTGAGGTGGTGGCCGGATCGGCACCGGATGCACCGCCGGTGGCCGACGTCATGCATGTTCTCAATGCGGCGGCGCGGCAGATCCGTCGCGACCTGGGTGAGGGCAGCATCAGTACGCTCCAGTTGGCCGGCCAACCGGTCGCGGTCGACGGTATGCCGCTCGTCGGCGAGACCGCGGTCGAGGGGCTGTGGCTGCTGACCGGACCGAACCTCACACTCGCTCCGCTGCTGGCCGAAGAGCTCGCCACTGCAGTTCTCGGTGGCGAACCAGCTCTCGACCTGACGCCGTTCCAGCCGACGCGGTCACCGATCGACGCCCTCACCCGATCCGGCATAGTTGCTGCCACCGTCACGCACCTCCTGGCCGGGGGCTACGAGACCAACTGGATCGCACCGGTCGAGTGGCCGGCGTTGCTCGAAGCCACCGTTGTCACCGAACTACACCGGCGCCCGCCCGCGATCACTGGCGAGCTGGAGGTTCGGCTGCGGTGATTCAGCCGCGCGTACGACGCTGCAAGGTGACCGGCGGCGCGGGTGTCGTCGTGGCGCCGGGAACCAAGGCAGTGGCGAGCACGTAGCAGCGGCGTGGACTGGGTGAAGATCGAGCAGTAGAAGTTCCGGAACCGCGCTCGGGGAACGTTCCCTTGACAGGCTCGCGGGAGCCAGCCACTCTCTGAGAGAGCGCTCTCTCGGATTCCTCCGTCCGCCCTTCTGATTGGTGTCGCCCATGGCTGTTTCGTCGCGCCTGCGTGCGCGTTTCCTGATGGTTGTTCCCCTGATCGCCCTGGTGGCGGCCGGTCTTGGCGCTGGTGACGCCGTGGCCGGAGCTCAACAGCAGGACCAGGTGCTTGCTTGCGGTACGGCGAACGCTGTGCTGAACCGGCCGGCGACCGCGTCGTCCAGTGAGAACGGCGGGGTGCCCGCGTCGGCCGCGGTTGACGGGAACGCGGGGACGCGCTGGGGGAGCGCTTTCTCGGATCCGCAGTGGTTGCAGATCGACCTTGGCTCTTCGGTCAGTGTTTGCCAGGTGGGGTTGACCTGGGAGACGGCGTACGGGAAGGCGTTCCGGATCGAGGTCTCCGACAACGCTGCCGCGTGGACCGAGATCTACTCGACGACGACCGGGACCGGAGGTGCGCAGACGCTCGATGTCGCAGGCACCGGCCGCTATCTGCGGATCACCGGCACGCAGCGTGCGACCGGTTACGGATATTCGCTCTGGGAGGTCGCAGTGCGCACGAGCGACGGCACCGGCCCGGTGATCCCGCCGACCGATCCGCGCAATCCGGACTTCGGGCCCAACGTGTTCGTCTACGGGCCGGGCAGTTCGCAGACCGACATGCAGAACAAGCTGAACCAGATCGCCACCGAGACGCACACCAACCAGTTCGGCACCCAGCGGTACGCCGTGCTCTGGAAGCCCGGCACGTACACGGCCGACGTGAATCTCGGTTTTTACACGCAGGTCGCCGGTCTCGGACTGTCTCCGGACGATGTGAACCTCAATGGCCATGTCCGGGTCGAGGCCGACTGGCTGCAGCAGGGGGACAACCCGAACAACAAGGGCAATGCCACCCAGAATTTCTGGCGCTCGGCCGAGAACCTCTCGGTCACCACGCCGGCCGGTCAGATCGAACGCTGGGCGGTTTCGCAGGCAGCGCCGTACCGGCGGATGCACCTGAAGGGAGCGCCCGAGGTGCAGCTGTGGAACGGCGGCGACGGCTGGGCGAGCGGCGGGTTGTTCGCGGACAGCAAGATCGACGGCCGGGTGGTCTCGGGCTCGCAGCAGCAGTGGTTCTCGCGGAACTCCGAGTTCGGCAGCTGGGCCGGATCGGTCTGGAACATGGTCTTCGTCGGCACGAACGGTGCGCCGGCGCAGAACTTCCCGAACCCGTCGCACACGGTGGTCGGCCAGACCCCGAAGGTCCGGGAGAAGCCGTTCCTGTACTTCGATGCTGCGGGCAACTACAACGTCTTCGTCCCGGCGCTGCGGAACAACTCGACCGGTACCAGTTGGTCGCAGGGGCAGGCCGCCGGATCGTCGATCAGCCTGGCCGACTTCTATGTGGTCAAGCCGGGTGCTTCGGTCGACACGATCAACGCAGCTCTTGCTCAGGGCAAGCACCTGCTGATCACGCCGGGCGTCTACCACCTCAGTGACACGATCCGGGTCACCCGGCCCAACACCGTCGTACTGGGGCTGGGCCTGGCCACGCTGATTCCCGATACGGGTAAGGCGGCGATCAGTGTCGCCGACGTGGATGGCGTCAAGCTGGCCGGCGTGCTGGTCGACGCGGGCCCGGTCAACTCGCCGTCTCTCATCGAGATCGGTGCTGTCGGCTCGACCGCGAGCCACGCGGCGAACCCGACCTCGCTGCACGACGTGTTCGCCCGCGTCGGCGGCGCGCACATCGGAAAGGTGAGCATCAGCGTGCGGGTGAACAGCAACGATGTGATCGGTGATCACCTCTGGCTGTGGCGCGGTGACCACGGCGACGGTGTCGGCTGGAACGTCAACACTGCCGCGAACGGGCTTGTTGTCAACGGCAACAACGTGACCATGTACGGGCTGTTCGTGGAGCACTATCAGGAGTACGAGACGCTGTGGAACGGCAACGGCGGCCGCACGTACTTCTACCAGAACGAGTTCCCGTACGACGTTCCCGACCAGGCGTCGTGGTCGAGTGGCGGCGGTACCCAGGGCTGGGCGGCGTACAAGGTGGCGAACTCGGTGACGACCCACGAGGCGTGGGGTGTTGGGAGCTACTGCTTCTTCAGTCCGAACAACTCGATCGTTGCCTCGCGCTCCTTCGATGTGCCGGACACCCCGGGAGTGCGCTTCCACGATCTGGTCTCGGTCTCGCTCGGCGGGGTCGGCACGATCTCGAACGTCATCAACAACACCGGTGGTGTCGCGAACGCCGCCAACCAGCAGCGCTACGTGGTCAGCTACCCCTGACTTGAAGCTGGCAAGTACGGCGCCACCGCGCGCCGTACTTGCCGCTGTGACGCCGGCGGTCAGAGCGGGGCTCTGACCGCCGGGGATCCGTCGCCGCTTGTTCTGGTCCTGACAGTTCGCATCGTCATGGCGTCAGCGTGCGTGCATCCCACCACAGCGGTCGATTGCGTTGCAGGTTCCTGCAATTTGGTGGCGGTCGAGGGTGTCCGCCTCGGCGTAGCGGACGCCGGCGGCGAAGCGGGTCTTCACCTCGAGCACCTCCATCAGCTTGGCCACCTCGTACCTCACGGTGCGAACGCTGAGTGTCAGACGCTCGGCGATGTCCTCGTCGGTGCAGCCGTCCCCGAGCAGCGCTGCGATGACGTGCTGCCGAGGTGTCAGACCGGCGGTGTAGTGGCGGCGGAGCTCGACGGCGCGGACCGCGCCACGGCGCACCGCGTGCAGGTACTGCTTGGCCGCGTTGACGGCCTCGGTGCCCGAGATCAGCATCAGGCTCCGCTTGTCCTCCAGAACCGGGCCCTCGACGATCACCCGCTCACCGTCGAGCAGTTTGAGCTGGATCGGCCCGAAGGCCACGTGGTACGGCATGTCGTCGGCCGCGACGATGAAGTCGGTGACGGTGGGAGAGCCCTCGCTGATGTCGAAGAAGCTGGTCATCCGCATGCCGGCCGCGACCAGTTCGCTGTTGTACTGATGACTGGGCGCGAAGGACTCGACTGTCTGGTGACGGGTCCAGGTGACCGCCGTCAGCTCTTCGGCCCGCCCGCAGTGCCCCTCCAGCCAGTCGCGAAGTGCGAAGCGGTCCCTGACCACGAACACCTCGGCCTCACACGGACGCCGGGCCAGTAGGTCGTCGCAGACCCTCGCTCGGACGACCTGGAGGCGCAGGGAAGCGTCCAGGACTTCCTGGCGACTCATAGCTGTGACGCCCCGGCTGTGCATCGTGCTGTGCATGCTGATCTGGCGCATCTCTACCACCCCGTGACTGCTGAACGGCTCCCCAGCCGCCCGATATGTTCTCACGTAATGGGTCTGTCATGGCGGGAGTAGCGTGTCCGCAGCAGTCGGCTGGCTAGTGTGGAGGCGTGGAGACACTGGGACTGCCGCAAGGAATCCGGGTCTGTCTGTTCGACTTGGACGGAGTGCTCACCGATACCGCGGCTGTCCATGCCGCAGCCTGGAAAGAGATGTTCGACCAGTTCCTCCAGAGCTATGCGAAGGGCGAAGGCATCCCGTTCCAGCCGTTCGACGCCCGCGCCGAGTACGACGACTATGTCGACGGCAAGCCGCGCATGGACGGCGTCCGCGACTTCCTGACCTCCCGGGGCATCACGCTGCCGGAGGGGACACCGGACGACCCAACGGACGCCGACACGGTCAACGGGCTCGGCGACCGCAAGAACGAGGCGGTCCAGCAGCGCATCCGCACGGACGGCGTGAAGGTGTTCGAGGGTTCCCGGCGCTACCTGCAGGCCGCTACCGACGCCGGACTGCGACGGGCCGTGGTCTCGTCGAGTGCGAACACCCGCGAGGTGCTGGACGTCACCGGCCTCGCCCAGTACGTCGAGGAGATCGTGGATGGCGTGACGATCCGCACCGAGGGTCTGAAGGGGAAGCCGGCCCCCGACACGTTCCTGGCCGCCGCCAAGCGGTTCGGGGCCGAGCCGTCTGAGGCTGTCGTGTTCGAGGATGCACTGGCCGGTGTGGCGGCTGGGCATGCCGGTGGCTTCGGGCGAGTGATCGGCGTCGACCGCGTCGGCCAGGCCGCCGAACTGGCAGCACATGGCGCGGATGTCGTCGTACAGGATCTGGCTGAGCTGCTGGACGGAGGGACCCGATGATCGATCGCGGACACCACCCTGTTGAGCCCTGGCGGTTGCGCGAGACGCGACTGGCACTGGACGACCTCGCGCAGTCGGAGTCGCTGTTCGCGCTCTCCAACGGGCACATCGGCTTGCGCGGCAACCTGGACGAGGGTGAGCCGTACGCGATCCCGGGGACCTACCTGAACTCGTTCTACGAGGCACGGCCGCTCCCGTACGCCGAAGCCGGCTATGGCTACCCGGAGTCCGGGCAGACGCTCGTCGACGTGACCAACGGCAAGCTGATCCGCCTGCTGGTCGACGATTCGCCGTTCGACGTCCGCTATGGCTTCCTGACCCGGCATGAGCGCTCACTGGACTTCCGGACCGGCCTGCTCGAACGGGACGTGGACTGGACCTCGCCGGCAGGCAAGCGCATCCGGGTGACCAGCCGGCGGCTGGTGTCGCTGACCCAGCGTGCGGTCGCAGCGATCGAGTACACGGTGGAGGCGGTCGATCAGCCGGCCCGGTTCGTGGTCCAGTCCGAGCTGGTCGCCAATGAAGCGCAGCCGACGCTGTCCGACGACCCACGGGTCGCAGCGGTGCTCGACAACCCGCTCAAGCCAGTCGGCCATGACGGCGGCGACCATGGCAGCGTGCTGATCCATCGGACCACGCACAGCCGGCAGCTGATGGCAGCTGCGATGACGCACGAGGTGGAGGCGCCGACACGGTTCGAGATGACCCAGGACATCCGTGAGGACTGGGCGCGAACCACAGTGATCTGTCAGCTCCAGCCTGGCGAGAAGCTGCGCGTGGTGAAGTACCTGTCCTACGGCTGGTCGAGTCTGCGCTCTGAAACCGCGATCCGCGACCAGGTGGCGGCCGGGCTGTCCAGTGCACGTTTCTCGGGCTGGGACGGGCTGGTGAAGCAGCAGGCCGAGTTCCTGGACGACTTCTGGGACGGTGCCGACGTAGAGGTGCAGGGGCACCCAGAGCTGCAGCAGGCGGTCCGGTTCGCGCTGTTCCATGTCCTGCAGGCAGGTGCGCGTGCCGAGCGCCGGGCGATCCCGTCCAAGGGACTGACCGGTGCCGGATATGACGGCCACACCTTCTGGGACACCGAAGGCTTCGTCCTGCCAGTACTGACCTACACCATGCCGGATGCGGCAGCAGACGCGCTGCGCTGGCGGCACTCAACACTGAGCATGGCGAAAGAGCGCGCCGCCGTACTGGGGTTGCGTGGCGCGGCCTTCCCTTGGCGGACCATCCGTGGCGAGGAGTGCTCCGGCTACTGGCCGGCCGGTACGGCGGCCTTCCACATCAACGCGGACATTGCCGAAGCCGTGATGAGGTACCACCGGGCGACGGGCGACGACCAGTTCATCGAAGAGGTCGGGCTGGAGTTGTTGGTCGAGACAGCGCGGCTCTGGTCCTCATTGGGACACCACGACACGCAAGGGCGATGGCACCTGCCCGGTGTGACCGGGCCGGACGAGTACAGCGCAGTGGCCGACGACAACGTCTTCACCAACCTCATGGCGGCCCGGAACCTGCGGGCGGCAGCAGAGATGGCCGTGCAGTTCCCAGCGGTCGCTCGGACGCTGGACGTCGACAGCGAGGAAGAGGCGGCCTGGCGGGATGCCGCTGCGGCTGTCTACGTGCCCTACGACAAAGAGCTCGGCGTCCATCCGCAGTCCGAGGGTTTCACCGGTTATGCCGAGTGGGACTTCGAGGGCTACAAGGACAAGTACCCGCTGCTCCTGCACGCGCCGTACTTCCAGCTTTACCGGATGCAGGTAGTCAAGCAGGCCGACCTGATCCTGGCGGCGTACTGGTGTGGTGACGCCTTCACTGCTGAGCAGAAGGCGCGCGACTTCGACTACTACGAACGCCTGACCGTGCGTGACTCGTCACTGTCGGCCTGCGTCCAGGCGGTGATGGCAGCAGAGGTCGGTCAGCTGGATCTGGCGTATGACTACGCCTATGAGGCCGCTCTGATCGACCTGCGGAACCTGCACAACAACACCGGCGACGGACTGCACATGGCGTCGCTGGCCGGTGCCTGGACGGCGCTGGTAGCCGGATTCGGCGGACTGCGCGACCAGAGCGGCTGCCTGTCCTTCGATCCGGCGTTGCCGCAGGGCCTGACGAAGCTGTGCTTCTCGATCAGGTGGCGTGGGGTCCGGCTGACGGTCGACATCGACTCGGGGTCGGTCACCTACACGGTGCGCGACGGCGAGGACGCCAGTATCAGCTTCCAGCACGCGGGGGAGGAGCTCACCGTCACCGCCGGTACGCCGGTCACCCGGCCGCTGGCCAAGCGGGTGCCGCTCCTGGGCCGGCCGACCCAGCCAGTCGGCCGTGAGCCCCGCCCGGCCTATGCGGGCGGGGGCCACTGAGAGTCAGTTCTTGGCCGCGAGCTTTTCGGCGGTTCCGACCAGCAGCACCGAGGCGATCACCGCGGCGATGAAGCCGAAGACGTTGAGCTCGAAGATGCTTCCGGTACCGAGCAGGTTCGCAATCGTCCCGCCGATCACCGAGCCCGCCAGGCCGAGGAGCAGGGTGGCGAGCAGGCCGAGCCGCTGCTTGCCCGGGGTGAACAGCCGCGCCAGCGCCCCGATGATGAGTCCCGCGACGATGAAGCCGATCATGTGTTTTGTCCTCCGAGGTTGATCTGGTCTAAGACCAGTGTGGCGGCCGGAGGGCCACCACACAGTTGGAGATCACCCTGATCGCCCCCGGAGAGCACCCTGGGATCAGCTCGAGGCTTGAGCTTCGAACAGCGGGGTGTTCTCCTGCAGATCCGGCACTCGCTCCAGCCGGCTCAGTGCCTGTGCCATCGCTCGCTGCGCGGCCGCCTCACCGCTCACCAGGGTTTGGAAGGCCAGCTGGCAGGGACTGCCCGTCCGCAGCAGCTCCGCGTAGAACTCGATGTCCTGCAGGTCCACGCGCTCCTTGAGCAGTAGCCGGGTGGCCTTCCCACAGCGCAGCAGCCCGGCGTAGAAGGTCTGCGGCGCAGGCGTCTTCACAGCGGCGGCCTGGTCGGCCAGCGCCTTCAGGACGAAGTACTCCGCACTCGCGGTTTTCTCCCGCAGGTAGCGCACGCCGGCGACCTCAGTCGCGCTGTCGGTCAAGCCGCAGACCGCCCATCCTGGCGGCACGATCACAGCCTGCGCGGCTGGAACATTGCCCGGCAACTGCGTCTGCGGCGACAGGATGCCACTGTTCGCGACTGCCTTCATGGCCGTTGTGGTCGCAGTGTCGGTCGGACTGGCGAACGGAGCGGCCAGCAGGCGCGTGTTCCACTTCGCATCCGGTACGACGATCACTGCGAGGTTGCCGGTGTTCTTGAGCAGCAGCGAGGTCCGGGTAGCGTCAGTTGCCGCCTCTAGCCGGATACCGTCCACCGCCGTGATGGCCTGAAGCCGCCGAGTCGATTTCGTACAGTCAGTAGCGGCCGTCGGCGCAGCCGAGGGCTTCTTGGTGCTGGGTTTGGCTGTCGGCACCGGTACGGTCGGTACATCGTTTCCGACGTACTCCGAACCGACTGCGCTCGAACACCCGGCAGCACCGAGTGCCATCGCGACTACCGCGATCACTGTGGGCACGACTGCCCGTCCGCGTCCCGCCTCCACGTTGTCCCCCCTGGGTAATGCAACCGAGCCCACTAGGTCCCCACCTGCCCGGTTCAAAGCATGTGTAGTCGCAAGTGTCGCACCGCCCCGAGTCCAACGACAACGTCTGTGGGCAGCGTCCCACCCGGTACCCTGCCCTTTGATGGACCTGACGCGATCGCAGCTACTCCGCTCCCTGGTGATCCTGGGCGCGCTGATCGGCCTGTTCGCACTCCACGGACCCGGTGGCCAGCCCGAGCAGCCCGCGGCCAGCCAAATGGCCGTCACGCTGCCGCTCGATGCACATGGCGCAATCGAGCGGCTCGAGCAGGTCGCTATGACGGCGCCGCTGACGCTGGCAGTCGACACCTCCGATCACCAGCACCTGCTGGTGCCCTGCGCCCTGCTGATCGGCTCGGTGCTGTTGCTCGGCCTTGGGCTCTTGCTGACCCGCCAGCGGTTCGGTGACGTGCTCCTGCGGTCAACTGGCCGGCGCCTGCCGCGGCTGCGGGCTGTGGTTCCAGATGCCCCAGATCTGACCAGACTCTGCATCCTCCGGACGTGACGGTCAGCCGCCTTCGCTGCTGATCTCACTCGTTCACGCATCTCTGCGTGCCTTTCCGGAAGGAAGCCGTCATGCGGCTGTCACTTCGCGGCGTAGTCGCCGCTGCACTCTTCGCTCTCGTTCTGAGCGGCTGTGGTTCCGAGGAGGCTCCCAGCGCCGGGAGCCCCAGCGCCCCGGTCTCGTCCCTGCCGACGACCACACCCACCACCACACCCACCACGACACCGAGCAGTACGCCGACTCCCGTCGTACCGGCTGCTGATGTTGTCGTCGACGTGAAGATCGCCGGCGGGAAGATCACGCCAAGCGGTCAGACCGTGAAGGCGAAGACCGGTCAGAAGATCCGGATCACCGCGGTCAGCGATGTTGCTGACTCGCTGCACGTCCATGGCTATGACAAGACGCTGGAGCTCAAGCCGGGCAAGTCGGTTTCCGTGGAGTTCACGGCCGAGACCAAGGGCAGCTTCGAGGTCGAGACACATGAGAGCGGCAAGCTCGTCTTCAAGTTGCAGGTGAGCTAGTGCTTGCACTGCACGGGATCGGCGGGCGTCAGGACCTGCCGATCCCCTTCGGTCTGGCAGTGACCGGTGCGGGGATCGCGATCGCACTGTCGTTCGTGATCCTGGCCGTCGCGTGGCGGTCAGCGAAGTACCGCGGTGCCATGAGCGGTACGCCGCTCCCAGCGGCGGTGCGCACTGCACTGGACTCGTCCTGGCTGCGGTGGGCGGTCCGGCTGTTCGGTCTGGCCCTCTTCGCGTACGCCGGCATGGCTCTGCTGGCCGGAGTGGACCGGCTGACAAACCCGATCTTCGGATTCGTCTACATCCTGGTCTGGGTCGGACTCGTGCCGCTGTCACTGGTGCTCGGACCGGTGTGGCGCACCCTCAACCCACTCCGCACCCTGCACCTGCTGGTCTGCCGCGCTCTCCGCCATGACCCGCGCCGGGGCCTACTGGAGCTCTCACCACGAGTAGGAGTCTGGCCTGCTGCGTTCGGCATCTTCGCCTTCGCCTGGCTGGAGCTGGTCGCGCCAGACCGGGCAACGCTGCTCGTAGTGCAGGCCTGGCTCGCCCTGTACGTCGTCTATGTCCTCTTCGGTGCTGTGCTGTTCGGCGACCGCTGGTTCGCCGCTGCGGACCCGTTCGAGGTCTATGCGACTCTCATGGCCAAGCTGTCACCCTGGGGCCGCCGCAGCGACGGTGTGATCGTCGTACGACGCCCCCTGGAGAACCTGGACACCCTGGCCGTCCGCCCAGGTCTCGTCGGACTGGTGGCCGCGCTACTGGGCTCCACCGCGTACGACGGGTTCTCCCGCTCGAGCAGGTGGATCGGATGGGCCCAGAACTCGGGCTATTCGCAGACCCTGCTCGGGACACTGGCACTGCTCGGCTTCGTGCTGTTCGTCCTGATCACGTACTCGGCAGCAACTGTGCTGGCAGGGCGGATCTCGGACAGCTCAAGGGCCAAACTGCCCGGTCTGTTCGCGCACTCGGTCGTGCCGATCGTGCTGGGCTATGTGGTCGCGCACTACTTCACCCTGCTCGTTCTGGAGGGGCAGCGCACGATCATCCTGCTCAGCGATCCACTCAGTAACGGCTGGAACGTCTTCGGCACCGGACTGGGTGGAGTGAACGCAGGTATCACCAACCACACCACTGCGGTGGCCACCGTCCAGGTCAGCGCCGTGGTGATCGGTCACCTGCTCGGTGTGATCTCAGCCCACGACAGGGCGGTCGCGCTGTTCCCACGTGGTCGCGCACTGGCCGGGCAGATCCCACTGCTGGTCGTCATGGTCGCGTACACGATGGGAGGGCTGTTGCTGCTCTTCTCTTCGTGAGCCGCACTTGGCCGGCAGTGCTCAGCTGTCCGGCAACGAGGGCGGCGAAGACCAGCGCGAGGCCGAGGACCTGACGTGGTGTCAGGGACTCGGCCGAGAAGAGCAGGCCGAGTAGTACGCCGGTCACCGGGTTCAGTAGTCCGATCAGGCCGACGGTGGCTGCGCTCAGGTGGCGTAGCCCGGTGAACCAAGCGGTGAAGGCAAGAGCGGTCGCCACCAGGCCGACGTAAGCGAATCCGGCAACGGCGGGCAAGTCCAGCGCAGGTGGTCGGCCCTCGAAGACCATGGCGAATGGAATGAGGACCAGCCCGCCCGCGATCAGCTGCCAGGAGGTGGTGGCCAGCGGACCGTCAGCGCGGCCCCACTTCTTCGCGAGGACGTAGCCGCAGGACGACATCGTCAGGGCGGCAACCGAAGCAGCCACTCCACGCAGGTCCACTGACGACGCGCCACCGCCAAGTAAGAGGCAGACTCCGGCAAAGCCGGCCACCGCACCGGTCAGCCCGGCGGCAGTCGGCCGCTCTGACAGCAGGGCCCAAGCGAACAGCGCCATGGTCATCGGTGCGGCGGACATGATCGTGGCGGCCAGGCTGACCGGCAGTAGCTGTGCAGCCAAATAGATGAGTGCGAAGAACGCGCCCATGTTGCACACACCCAGCAGCAGGGACCGCCACCACCACACTCCCTTCGGGAGCCGACGAGCCATCGCGAGCAGGAGGAACCCCGCGGGCAGCGCGCGGAACAGAGCGCCGTACAGGGGGTATCCGGCGGGGAGGTACTCGTGGGTGACGAAGTAGTTGGTGCCCCAGGCCACCGGTGCGATCGCGGTGATGGCGGCCCACCGGTAGGTATTTTCCATGGAAGACACTATATCTTCCCGGGAAGATATACTCGACCGGTGACCAACCAAGATCACGTCGCGCGGATCCAGGCGGAGTGGCGGCTCGAGCGACCGGATGTAGACACCAGCCCACAGGGGGTGATCGGCCGGCTGCACCGGATCGGTGCGCACCTGACCGGTGAGCTGACCCTGCTGTACGCGCAGTTCGGCCTCACCGAAGGCGAGTTCGACGTGCTGGCGGCGCTGCGCCGCGCCGGAGTGCCGTACGAGCGGGCGCCGGGGGAGATCGCCGTGCACACGATGGTGACGACCGGAGCGGTCACCAAGCGCGTCGACAGGCTCGAAGCGGCCGGACTCGTTGTTCGGTACCGCAGTGACGACGACGGACGCGGCCGTGTCGTCCGGCTCACCCCAGCGGGAAAGCGGCTGATCGATCGCGCCTTCACTGCGCACATGGGCAACGAAAAGCGATTGCTGGGCGTCTTAGGTCCTGAAGAGGCAGCGCAACTGGAGGAGATCTTGGCCACTTGGCTGGCCCGGATCGAGGGCACGGCACAATAGGCGTGCCCGCGGTTCGCGAAATCTTGACCGTGGCATGACATTGCGTCACGGCATTCCGGTCCAGCAAGGGCCTCCGCACCCGGTAATCTCCTGGGTGCCGCACGCAGCAACCAGGAAGGTCAGCTTCACACCATGGGTTCCACTGTTAGTCCCGGGCGCAAATCACTGCGCGCCCGTGTGCTCGCCATGCTTCCGGGCCCGGCCCGCAAGATCCTCGGGCGGGGGAAGCGTGCCGTGAGCGAAGGTGGCAAGACGCTGGCCGCGAACGTCGACCGCAAGCGCCGGGAGGCGGCCCTGCCGCCGATCCCGGAAGCCCCGAAGTCCGAGGTCCGGTTGTTCGTCGGACCGGCCAACTTCGCCGGTCAGGGCACCACCTGGGCCCGCGCGGCCGAGCGCCACCTGGACGGCGTCAAGGCGACCAACATGCAGTACGCCGGTGGCGCGTACCGGTTCCCGGCCGACATCGAGGTCGAGCGCGAGCTGCTCGACGACCGGGTCTGGCAGGACCGCCAGGTCGAGTACCTGACCGGAGGCAGCTACACCCACGTGCTGATCGAGGCCGGTCGCCCGGTCTTCGGCACCCGCTTCGCGCGGAACGCCGTCGGCGACGTGAAGACGCTCAAGGAGGCCGGTGTGAACGTCGGCCTGGTCGCCCACGGCTCCGACGTCCGCCTGCCGAGCCGGCACGCCGAGACGCACGAGTGGTCGCCGTTCCACGAGCGGGACGACTTCTTCATCCGGCTGGAGGCGCAGGCCAAGCGTGAGGGCCTGCTGTTCAACACCTTCGACGGACCGACCTTCGTGTCCACGCCGGACCTCCTGGTCGACGTGCCGGGCGCCAAGTGGCTGCCGGTCGTCATCGAGCCGGACCGCTGGGCCAACACCGAGCCGGTGCTGGAGCGGGAGCGTCCGATCGTCCTGCACGCACCGACCAACCCCCGCTTCAAAGGCACCGAGTACGTCGAGGCGGCCATGCAGCCGCTGCACGACCGGGGCCTGATCGAGTACCGCCGGCTCACCGACATCCCGAGCGAGGAGATGCCGGCCGCGATGGCCGGTGCCGACATCGTGCTCGAGCAGTTCGTGCTCGGCCCGTACAGCGTCACCGCCTGTGAGGCGATGGCCGCCGGTCGCGTCGTCGTCGTGAACGTCGACGAGGACGTCCGCAAGCACGTCAGCTCGGTCACCGGGCGCGACCTGCCGATCGTGCACGCCGACCCGACCACCATCGGTGCGGTCGTCGAGCAGATCGTCGCCGACCGGGAGGCGGCGCGGGCAGTGGCCGCGCGCGGCCCGGAATACGTGCGTGCAGTGCACGACGGAACCATGTCCAGCGCAGTTCTCGGGACCTGGCTCACGCCGGGCGCGAGCTGATCAGAGAAAGCCATCATGACTGACCTGCAGGAGTTCGCCGGCGTGGACATCGCTGTGATCGTGCCGTGCTACAACGAAGCCGTTGCCGTCACCAAGGTGGTGACCGAGCTGCGCGCCGCGCTGCCGACGGCCAGCATCTACGTGTACGACAACAACTCCACCGACGACACCGCGGCGCTGGCCCGGGCCGCCGGTGCGATCGTGCGCCACGAGTCCCGCAAGGGCAAGGGCAACGTGGTCCGCCGCGCGTTCTCCGACGTCGATGCCGACGTCTACGTGCTGATCGACGGCGACGACACGTACGACGCCGCCCGCGCGGGCGATCTGGTCCGCGTGCTGCTGCAGGGGCCGTACGACCACGTCGTCGGCGTCCGCAAGCACACCAACGAAGAGGCGTACCGGCCGGGCCACACCCTGGGCAACCGGGTGCTGACCGGGACCGTCGGCGCGCTGTTCGGCCGGCAGATCACCGACATGCTCAGCGGTTACCGGGTCTTCTCCCGGCGCTACGTGAAGTCGTTCCCGGCGCTCGCGCAGGAGTTCGAGATCGAGACCGAGCTGACCATCCACTCGCTGCACCTGCGGGTCCCGGTCGCTGAGCTCGCGATCGGCTACAAGGAGCGTCCGGACGGTGGTGAGAGCAAGCTGCGCACCTACCGCGACGGCATGCGCATCCTGCGCTGGATCCTCAGCGTCACCCGGCTGGAGCGGCCGACGCTGTTCCACGGCATCCTCGCTTCGGTCTTCGGCGTCGTTTCGCTGATCCTCGGCGTACCGGTCATCGTCGAGTACCTGAGCACCGGTCTGGTGCCGCGGTTCCCGACCGCGATCCTGGCCTCGACGATGGGCATCATCGCGATCCTCGTGCTGGCCGTCGGCTACGTGCTGGACGCCATCACTCGTGGGCGGCAGGAAGCGGCGCGGCTGGCCTACCTCCGGTTGCCGGCACCGCAGACCATCGAAGCCGCTGCGGGCGAGCTTCCGGTCCCGGTCGTCCCGGCGGCCGCGGAGTCACCCCAGGTCGTCTGAGCTCAGTAACACTTCGCCCTCTGTCGCGCTTGCGGCAGGGGGCGTTGTGTTTATTGCGGCAAGCTGCTTTCGGAGTGCGTCACGTTCGGCTGTTACCGCTTCGAGTGCGAGCTCCTGAGTACGCCGTACCAGTCCTTCGACGATGTGCTCGTCCACCAGCCGCAGCAGCGTCCGCCCGGTCAGCGGGCCTGGTTTCCGTGAGCGGTCCAGGTAGGAGTGAATCTCCTGCACTGCATCGTCGACGCGGCGGCAGATGACGGCCACACCCCAGTTGGTGTCAGCGAGCGGATGTGCCTCAGTGGCTTGTAGTCCAGCACTCACCAGCGCCTGGATCAGCGGACCGAGCGGCAGTTCATGCGGCGGCCAGGGGAGCAGCAACAGCACGACCTCACCCGGTACGGCGTCCGCTGGCAGATCGCCAACCGCAGTGAGGGCTACTGCCGTCAGTGCGTCGTCGCTGGCCGGCGCTGACTCGGCCACCTTCATCAGTGGCGGCCAGGCGTGCTCGGAGCCGGTCCGGTCGACCACGGTCCCGCCCTCGGGCAGCCAGGAGCGGACTAGTTCGTTGAGCTGCATTCAGAACACCCTTTGCAGGACGAGGAAACCGGTCGGCGCACCACGGAAGCCGTACGGGACGAAACGATCCACCTGCAGCCCCACTGGCTCCAGCAGGCTCTGGTACCGGTGTAGCGCGCGGGTGCGCTGGTAGAACGACCATGTGCGGTCCACATCGGACTCGTGGTCCACGACGAGCAGCAACCCGCCCAGTCGAACCTGCGCGGCCAGGTTGAGCACCGACGCCTCCCACAGGGCGTCATCCATGATGTGGAAGAGCACATCGATGCTGTAGACCACGTCGTACAGGTACGGCGGCTGCCAGTCGGCCAGCGGTGACAGGTGGAAGCTGCTGTGGCCGGTCGCATTGGCACGGCACAGGTCGATCGCATGCTCGCTGACGTCGATGCCGTCGATCGCATGCCCGAATCGCGCCATCGAATGCGCGAACCAGCCCTTGCCGCAGCCTGCGTCGAGGATGCGCAGCGGAGCGGAGTACTCGGTCCGGTCACCGATGATGTCGAGCAGCCGGCCGAGCCGGACCGCGTAGAAGATCTCGTTGCTGAACTCGTCGTAGCCGGCGTCACCGCCCGAGCGCAGAGCACCGAGTTGGCGGTGCCGGCGGTCCCAGTGCTCGATCGTCTCGTTCGCGCCGAGTTGATCCACGATTTTCACCCTACCCACGTACCCATAGAACAACCTGACCCTCTGTTACGCTCCTGCTACTGGCCGCCTGCCCCGAGCCACGAGTACGACTAGTTGTAGTCGCAGGACGGGGGAGCCTTTGCGAACGTGGCGAGCCCAGCGCTTGCTCGGTGGTGAGCTGCGGGCCGTGCCGGCGGCCGCTCTGGCGGCTGCGGCGACCTTCGTCGCCTCCGGCATCATCCGCGGCACCTATCCGTTCGGGGCGCTGCCGCGGAACACCAACGACCTCGGCCAGCAGTTCGTGCCGATGCACGCCTACCTGCGCGACCTGCTCACCGGACACGCGCCGGGTGACTTCATCCTGAACTGGTCCAGCGGGTACGGCGTCCCGTTCATCGGCGACTTCATGGCGTACCTGGGGACGAGCCTGTCGTGGATGGTGCTGCTGTTCCCGCGTGACCGCATCGACCTGGCCATGTACGTGATCGCCACGGCCGCGATCGGTGCCGCAGCGGCCGCTATGACGGCGTACCTGCGATTGCTGCGACCAGCCGGGCCAGTGTGGCTGGCAGCGCTCGCTGGAGTGTCCTACGCGACCTGTGGCTGGGCGATCGACGATGCGGCGTACATGACCGAGTGGCTGAACGGTCTGATCGCCTTCCCGGTGATCTGTCTGCTGTGTGAGTGGATCTGGAGCAAGCGTTCGCTCACTGCGCTCGTGGTGACGCCGTTCGTCGTTGCGCTGCTGTGGATGTCGCACTTCTACACGGTCTACATGGCGACACTGGGCGCAGTGGTCGTCGTGCTGGCGCGGGTGCTGTCTGACACCGAGGGCGGGAGTTTCGGCCGCCGGGTCGAGGGCGGGTTCCGCTGTCTGGTCGGTGTCGCAGTGGGGATCGCACTGGCGGCTCCACTGCTGCTGCCGACGTACTGGCTGGTGCAGACGTCGACGCCGAGTCCGGACGAGGTGTTCACGCCGCTGGGCTGGAGAGAGTTTCTCTCGCGGCTCCTGCCGGGCTCTGAGGGCGTCGGTACGTCGCCTGGGCTGGCTGTCGGCACGATCATGCTCCTGCTGGCGCTGAGCTTTCCTTTCAACCGTGCAGTGGCACGGCGAGAGCGGTTCGTCTGGACGCTGTTCGTGGTGCTGACAACCATCAGTCTGCAGCTGCGGTTCCCGCATGAGGTGTGGCACGGGTTCGACTCTCCGAACGGCAGTCCGTACCGGCAGGCATTCGTCGTGGCCGGGATGCTGGTGGTGCTCGGGTGGATGTCGGTGGCCTCCGGTGTGCGCAACTTCCTGTCGGTAGCTATCCCGCTAGCGCTCGTCGGTGCGCTGTTCACGCAGGTGTCCGACCTGCCGACGATCACACCGACCACGCGGTCCGTCGTACCGGTGGTGGCCGGGGTCGCCGTACTGGCGTTCCTGCTGACGCGGTGGCGGCCAGGAACACTGCTGTGGGTACGGCGGACTGCGGCCGGGCTGCTGATCGGCGCGATGCTCATTGAGACCACGCTTTCGTCCGTTGCGATCGACGAGGCGCGGTCGAAGTTCATGCACGACTACCAACCATGGGGCGCGAAACAGGAGTCAATCCGCGCACTGGTCGAGTCAGCCGAGGACTGGCCGCAGCAGCGGGTGTCGGCGAGCCAGTACACGTCTGTGAACGACCCGATGCTGATTGGTGGGCAGGGCGCCGAGTACTACACCAGTACGATCCAGCGCTCGTTGTCGGAGGCACTGGTCAACCTCGGGTTCGGCTATAGCTCGTACGGCCGGGCTCCGATCGATCCTAAAAACCCGGTGATCGACTCGGTGTTCTCGGTCGGCGCCCGGGTGCAGGAGGGCCCGCGGGGAGCGTTCGCTCTCACCAAACGGCCGGTGGGCCCGCTGGTGACGCTGCGGCCGGCGAAGCCGTGGGTGTCGACGGATCCGGGCGCGTTCGGCGTTCAGGAGACCGCACTGGGCGCTGACGTCTACACAGTCCCGAAGGTCGCCGTGCACGTCACCAAAGGGGCGACTGCGGCACAGCGCGACTGGGGGATCGGCATGCGCCCGCTGCCGGGTGCCGACGATCCGGTGGAGATCGGACTGACCACCTCCTGCAAGCCGGGCTCCGGTATCTACCTGCGCGGACCGGATTTCGTCGGTGACGTGATGATCAGTGGTGACGGCTGGCGGCAGGTGCTGAAGCCGTCGGCGAAACGCCCTGGCACCTACACCGGCGCTCCGATGCTGTGGGTGGGCAGGGCGCGGCCGAACGGCGCAGCGGACGTGCGGATCCGGGTGTCGGCGCCGACGCGGCTTCCGATCGGCTCGATCGGCTGTCTGGACCCGGACAAGCTCAAGGCCGCAGTCACCGACCTACAGAACAGCAAGCCGACCGAGATAGAGGTTGGCGGGCACGACGTGGTTGCGCGGTTCAAGTCCGGGCAGGCGCGCACCATGGTCCTCAGCGTCGTCAGCACGCCGGGATGGGAATGCTCAGTCGACAGCAAGGCCGCCAAGCCACCAGAGTCGCTGTCCGGGCTGATCGCCGTACCGGTGGGGCCGAAGGCTCGGAAGGTGTCATGCAGTTACGTGCCACGCGGTCTGGAGGCCGGGCTGGTGCTGGCAGTCGGCGCACTGGCAGTGCTGTGCGCGCTAGCCGGGATCCTGATGGTCAGCAGCCGGTCAGCGAACCAACGACGTCAGCACTAGCTCTGCAGGTGGATTGCAAGGTGCTCGGTCGACTGTGGTCGCATGACGGTAGTCAGCGTGGAGCAGCAGGTGTCCAGTCGAGTGCTCGGCCCGCTTGAGCTGGAGGTCGACGGCACTCCGGTGCAGCTCAAGGGCGTGCAGGTACGGCGTCTTGTCGCCGGGCTCCTGCTTGCCGGCGACTGCCCGATGGCGGATGAGGAGCTGACCGCTCTGGTGTGGCCCGCTGGGCGACCGGCGAATGCTCAGAAGGGTTTGCGGGCACTGGTGTGGCGGTTACGGACCGCTTTGGGTACTGCCGGGGAGCGCCTGGAGCGGACTCCGTCCGGGTACCGCTTGAGGGTGCCCGCCAATGACACCGACCACCATCGATTCGCCGCCCTGGCTTCAGATGGCCTGTCAAAACAGACGCCGTCAAATCAGGACCCGGCCGGTGCGATGCAGCACCTGGAGACGGCCCTCGGGCTCTGGCGGGGTGAGCCCTGGCAGGACCTGGCCGACTCCGCGGTGGTGGTCGGTGCACGGGCCAGGCTGCTGGAGCTGCACGAGCTCGCCCTCGAGGAGGTCGAAGCCGCCCGCCTGGCAGCCGGTAACCCCCAGGTCGCTGTCAGGTCGCTGACACATCTCGTCGCCGACAGCCCGTACCGAGAGCGCCGCTGGGAGCTACTGGCACGTGCTTGGCTGGAGGTCGGCCAACCAGAGCGCGCTCGTGCTGAGCTACGCCGGTACCGGGTGCTGCTTGCTGATCAGCTCGGACTCGACCCTGGCCCAACGCTGGCGGCGCTCGAACGTCGGCTGGCTGTCCAGCAGTCCGGCCAGCCCGCCTGGCGCTGGAGATAGGCGCCGCTATGGTGACCAGGTGCTGGAGTGCCGGGTTCTGGGGCCCGTCCGAGTGCTGGTTGACGGGACCGTGGTCGAGGTCGGGGGTGCGCTGCCCCGACGGCTGATCGCTGCGCTCGCGCTGGCGGACGGCAAGCCGGTGTCCGACGACCGACTGGCCCAGGCCATGTGGGACGACCAGCCACCGGCCAAAGCAGCCGCCGCGATGCAGGCTTACGTGTCACGGCTGCGCTCCGCGCTTGGGACGACGTACCGCAACCGGCTGGGCCGCACGCCGGCCGGCTACTTCCTGCACGCCGACGAGATCGACGTACGGCGTTGTGCGGAGCTGATCGAGGCCGCCCGGGGCCAACTGGCCGGGGACCGGCCAGAAGAGGCGCGCATCCGGTTGACCGAAGCGCTGGAGCTGTGGCGGGGTGAACCGTACGCCGAGCTGCCGGACGGCCTTGCTGAGGCGGAGCGCGGGCGGCTGGCCGAGCTTCGTGAGGTGGCGCTGGAGGACCTGGCGGCCGCACGGTTGGGGACTGGTGACGCCGCCGAGGCGGTAGTGCAGTTGGAGCAGCTCGTCCGAGAGCAACCACTGCGTGAGCGCCGCTGGGCTTTGCTGGTGCTCGGGCTCTACCGGTGCGATCGGCAAGGCGATGCGTTGGCCACGCTGCGGCGAGTCCGCGAGTTGCTGGCCGACCAACTTGGCGTCGACCCAGGGTCGGAGCTGCAGGAGCTGGAACGCCAGGTGCTCGTTCAGGACCCGCGGCTGCGGTTGGCCGCGCCGATGCGGGTTGCCCGGCCAGTGCCGATCAGACGGCCGCTGACGACGTTCCTGGGCCGCTCTGCCGAGCTCTCCTTGCTGACCGCACGGATGGACCGGCATCGGCTGGTGAACCTGGTCGGGCCAGCCGGTGTGGGGAAGACGCGGCTGCTGGTCGAGTACCTGGCGACTCTGGGACCGGCTGCGGATCCCTGGGCCGCGCGGCTGGCCGACGTACCGGATGGCTCTGGTGTTGCTGCGGCGGTGGCTGATGCGGTGGGTGTGGTCGTCAGCGGTGATCCGGTGGTAGCCATCGTGGACGGGATCGGTACGGCGTCGGCGCTGCTAGTGCTGGACAACTGCGAGCACGTTGTTGCCGCTGCGGCCGAGCTAGTCGACCGGCTGACGCAGAGCTGTCCGGGGCTGCGGATTCTGGCGACAAGTCGGGAGCCGCTTGGTGTGGACGGTGAGATCACGGTGCCGGTCCAGCCGCTGTCACCTGCGCCCGCAGTGGAGCTGCTGGCGGACCGGGTCCGAGCAGTGCGCCCCGGCTGGGAACCGAACCCGAGCGAGCTGATCGCAGCCCAGCGCATCGCGACCGCACTGGACGGTCTGCCGCTAGCGATCGAGCTGGCGGCCGCACGGGCCCGGGTGCTCGGGCTGGGCGAGATCGCGGACCGGCTGGACGATCGGTTCGCAGTACTGGGGCCCGTACCGCGCGGATCGCTCGCGTGGCACGGGACGCTGGAGGCAGCGATCGGCTGGAGTGTCGACCTGCTCGATCCGCCCGACCGTGAGCTGCTGCTGAAGCTCTGGGCGTTCGAGGGCGGCTTCACGCTGGAGGCAGCCGAGACGATCTGGCCGGGCCGGGAGACCGCAGTACTGGAATCGCTGTCTGCTCTGGTGACGCGGTCGGTCGTCGTGGCTGACACCTCCCTTGAGCCGACGCGCTATGTGCTGCTCGAGAGCATCCGTGCCTACTGCCGCACTATCGACCCGGACCCGGCCGAGACTCGGCTCGTGCAGGCACGCTGGGTGCGGCTGCTGGCTTCGCGTTGTGTGGACTCGATCCGCAGCACTCAGGCGGGCGCCTACTTGCGCATGATGAGCCGTGAGCTGCCCAACCTGCGCGCGGGCTTCGCCCATGACCTGACTACCGATGCGGACGCAGCGGTACTCACTGCGGTCTCGCTCGGCGTCTACCTGTACCGCGGCGTTCACCACGGCGAGGTGATCCGGATGCTGCGCTCCGCGCTCGACGCTGCACCGGACGCGCCTGCCCTCGACCGCATCCGGGCCCTCAACGTGCTGACCGCGCTCACCTACTTCTCCGGAGACCTGGCCGGTACGGCGGCGCTGGTCGAGGCGGTGATCGGACTGCTCCCGCAGATCCCGGTTGATGTCCTGCCACGCGACTATGCCGAGGTCCTGTACTTCCTGGCGCTCGGAGCCACCCTCAGTGCGCCGCTAGCGGTGTCGCTGCAGGTCACGGGACAGCTGATCGAGTACTCCGAGCGGTTGAGGCTCCCGACGATGAGCGCGGCCGGTCTGACGGTCCGGACCGTCGGGCTGCTGCGGCACGCCACCGATCCGGCGGAGATGCTGGACTACGCCGATGCACTGCTGGAGCAGAGCCGTGGTTGGAACAAGGGCTGGGCGAACCAGGTCGTCGGTGAGCTGTACCTGCGCCACCCTTCGCTGCGACCGGACTCTGCCGAGCGAGCCTTGGCAGCGCTCCGGACTGGGCTGGCACGGTTCCTGCAGCACGAGGACTACCCGTACGCGCTGAACACGTTGCGGATTGGTGCTCTCGCGCTGGTCCGAGTGGGACGGCCACTGGAAGAGGCGGTGGCGCTGCTGGCCGCCGTACGGGCGCACTCGGAGCGGCTGGGGCTCAAGACACCAGGGCTCTACATCGTCGGGGAGCCGTGGGTGGAGCAGGAGATCGGACCGCTTGGCTCGGGCGAGCCTGTCTCGTGGAGCGCGATGGTCGCCATGCTCTCGGGCTAACACCTGCAAGCGGTTTGCAAGGCAGCCTCGGCAGGCTGTGCCGCATGGAGTTCGTTACTGGGACCGGGGGACGCCGGCTGGACTACGTGCGGCGCGGGCGGGGTGCGCCGCTGTTGCTGCTGCATGGCATGGCAGCGCATCACGAGGTGTGGGGGGACGAACTGCTCAGTGCGTTGGAGGCCAGGTTCGACATCGTCGCGTACGACCATCGGGGGATTGGGCGCGGCGACCGAGCGGACGAACCCTTCACGGTGGCGGACCTGGCCGACGACGCAGCAGCGGTGATCGCATCGGTGGGGTGGACCGATGCGCACATCTTCGGCATCTCGCTCGGCGGCATGGTGGCGCAGGAGCTGGTCCTCCGGCACCCGGAGGTGGTGCGCTCGATCGCACTCGGATGCACCTGGGCCGGCGGACCCCGCGGCGTGATCTCGGAGACCTCACACCGGATGGTCGACGCGATTGCGACCCGTGATGTCGAGCACGGACTGCGCACCAGCTTCGAGGCGAACTTCTCCCGCCGGTACGCCGAGACTCCCGGCGTCCGCGAGATCTATCGCCGCAGAGCGCTCTCGGTCAAGGTCCCGGTGCCGGTCGTGCTGATGCAGTGGGCCGCAGCCCAGGCCCACGACACCACGGCCAGGCTCGGGGAGGTCGCCGTACCGGCTCTGATCCTGCATGGCACGGCGGACGCCGGGATCCCGGTAGAGAACGCTCTCCGGCTCTCTGAGCTGTTGCCCGCGGCCCAGGTGGAGCTCTTCGACGGTGCCGGTCACCTGTTCTGGTGGGAGGACCCACGGCGGACCGCGTCTCTGCTGATCGGCCAATCCACCGACTGATCGGCAACGAACCTAATCCGGCCCGCCCGGCGTCCTTCGGCGTGGGGGTGGTGTGATGCCGAACGATGGGTGGGTAACCTGCCCTGGTCGTTGGCTGATCGGATAGGAGATGATGCCGACCGTGACGGAACCAGGAAGCCAGCCTAAGCACGACCGGCTGCCGCCGTCGGAGGCCGATCCGGCTGTGGCGGAGCTGACCGTCGGGCTCGGTGGACGGTTCGGCCGGTTCGCCCGGCTCGGCTCGTCGTGGTGGACGCCGCTGCGGATCGCGCTGGCCGTGTGCACGATCACCTTCGGCCTCGGAGTACTGCAGAAGGCGCCCTGTATGGACGCCGGCTGGGACCGGCAGAGCTGGCGGCCGTTCAAGGCGCTGTGCTACTCCGACGTCGGGTTCCTCTACCAGGAGCGCGGGTTCGCCGAGGGCAACCGGCCGTTCCTGGACACCGGCAACTACCCGGTGCTCGAGTACCCGGTGCTCACCGGCGGGTTCATGGAGGTCGCGGCCCAGCTCACCTGGCTGGTCACCGGCGACCCGAAGAAGGACCTCACCGACGAGCAGAAACGCGACACGGCCGGCGTGTTCTTCGTCGTCAACATCGTGCTGCTGTTCCTCTGCGCACTGCTGACGGTCGGGCTCACCGTGGCGACAGCACGGGGTGTCTCCCGCCGTCCGGGCGCGGCGCGCGGCCAGCCGATGGACGCCCTGTACGTCGCTGCTGCGCCGGTGCTCGCGGTCACGTCGACCATCAACTGGGACCTGTTCGCGGTCGCGCTCACGGCCGGGGCGATGTTCGCCTGGTCACGCGGTAAACCGATCTGGTTCGGCATTCTGATCGGGCTCGGAACGGCGGCGAAGTTCTACCCGTTCCTGCTGCTCGGACCGCTGCTGATCGTCTGCCTGCGCGGCCGCAAGATGGGGCCGTTCGTCCAGGCGACGGTGGCCGCGGTGGTCTCCTGGGTGCTGGTGAACGCTCCGATCTACCTGCTCGCGAAGCAGGAGTGGATCTCGTTCTGGACGTTCAACGACGAGCGGGAGAGCGATTACGGCTCGATCTGGTACGTGCTGAAACTGGCCAAGCACGAGGTCGCCGACGTCAACCAGCTGAACATCGTGATCTTCGCGGGCCTGTGTCTGTCGATCGCGATCCTCGGGCTGATGGCGCCCAAACCGCCACGCTTCGCCCAACTCGCGTTCCTGGTGGTCGCGGCGTTCCTGCTGATCAACAAGGTCTATTCACCGCAGTACGTGCTGTGGCTGCTGCCGCTGGTCGCGCTGGCTCGCCCGCGGCTGCGTGACTGGCTGATCTGGCAGGCGTGCGAGATGTTCTACTGGATGCTCGTCTGGATGCATCTGGCGCAGTTCCTGCAACCAGGCAATCCGGATGTCCCCGACCGCATCTACTGGCTGTCGGTCATCCTGCGGATGGGCGGCACGCTCTGGCTGATGCTGGTCGTGGCCCGCGACATCCTGCTGCCGGAGAAGGACCCGGTCCGCCAAGGAGATGTCGTCGACGATCCCAGTGACGGTGTGGCCTCCAAGGCCAGGCCTCGAGAGCTCGCGCCGGCCTGACCGTGCCGCTGTGGTCAGAGGTTCAGCTTGGCGACGTCCAGGTTGCCACCGCTGACCACGGCAGCGGTCACGCCGTCCAGCTGAACGCTGCCTTCGAGCAAGGCCGCGAACGGCGCCGCGGCGGCCGGCTCGAGGGCCAGTTTGGTGCGCGACATGACGAGCCGTGTCGCCGCCAGCAACGCATCCTCACTCACCCGTACGACGTCATCGACGTACTGCTGAATGATCGGGAAGTTGCGGGTACCGCAGATCGGCGCGGCCAGCCCGTCCGCGATCGACCGCGCGGTCGGCAGCCGCTGCGGTTCACCTGCCGCGAGACTGCGACTCACCACGTCCGCCTGCTCGGGCTCGATCCCGATCACCCGGATGCCGGGCTTGAGTAGCTTGACCGCCAAGGCGACGCCCGAGATCAACCCGCCACCCCCGACCGGCACCAGCACGGTCTCCAGATCCGGCCGGTCCTCCAGCAGCTCAAGGCCGAGACTCCCGTGCCCCGTGATCACCTGCTCGTCGTCGAACGGATGAACCCCGGTGAGATCGCGCTCTCCCCGGATCCGCTCGTAGGCCGCCAGTAGATCCCCGTCCACCAGCTCGACCGTCGCCCCATACGCCCGGGCAGCCTCGATCTTCGCCGGTACGGCGCTCTTCGCCATCACGACGGTCGCCGCAACCCCCGCATCCCGCGCTGCCCAGGCCAGCGCTCCGGCCGCGTTCCCCGCCGAGACGGTCACCACCCCGCGCGCCCGCTCCTGCGGTGTCAGCGTCAGCAGCTTCGTCAGCAGCCCCCGAACCTTGAAGCTCCCCGTCTTCTGGAACAGCTCGGCCTTCAGCACCACCTCCGCCCCGAACTGTGCGTCCAGCACCGCCGACGCAAGCATCGGCGTCCGATGAATCCGGCCCCGCAGTTGG
The DNA here is from genome assembly GCF_004349055.1 of Kribbella antibiotica. Taxonomy (GTDB): domain Bacteria; phylum Actinomycetota; class Actinomycetes; order Propionibacteriales; family Kribbellaceae; genus Kribbella; species Kribbella antibiotica. Next base: position 6,833 of record NZ_SMKX01000013.1, on the reverse strand, counting down.
CCGGCCGCCGCGCGAATCTCTTCCAGGGTGGGCATAGCTCGACCTTACGATGGATGAAAAGTGAAGTAAGTTGATAGACAAACGACCATACTGCGAGACGGGCCGCGGAGAGCGCTCCCGAGGATTTACCGTCGTTGTCATGAGGCCGATGCTGACCGTGATCGTTGATCCGACCGATCGTTGGATGGACCGCGCTGCCTGTAGCGGGCAGGCCGGGATGTACGACGAGACTGCGACCCGTTTCGAGCAGCGCAAGGCACGCGAGCTGTGTCTGACCTCATGCCCGGTGCTGAACGACTGCTACGACTGGGCGCGCCGGACCAAGTTCACCGGGACCGCGGCCGGGATCACGTTCCTGGATGGCCGCCGGCGCGGCCATCCGGAGTCTGCTGCCAGCTGATCAGAGGCGGGCGGCGATGGCGCCGACGAGGTGGCCGGCGGCGGCCGGGTGTTCCGGGATGAAGAGATAGGGCTCGATCAGCTCAAGCTCCATCAGCAGGAACCGGCCGTTGACCACGACGCCGTCGACGCGCGCGTAGGTTGGCTGGATGCTCGCGGCGGAGAGCGCGATCTTCGCGCTCTCCAGGATGGCGGGGGTCGGCTCCTCGAGCGTCGACTCGCCGCCGAACTGCTGCTGCACCCGGTAGTCACCAGCTGCCGGGCGCTTCACCACCGCGTGGCTGAACTCGCCGGCGAAGAACAGTAGCGACCATTCACCGTCGGTCTGGATCTCGGGCAGGAAGGGCTGCACGAGGTAGACGTCGTCAGGCAGGTCCGTCATCGCCTGGTCGAGCTCGGCCGAGCCGGCCACCCCGCGGACGGTGTTGTAGGCCGAGCCGCTGACGGTCGGCTTGATGACGATCTGCTGGCCGTCGAGCCCAGCGACGACCTCGCGCAGACAGGCGCCGGCCGCGACCTGGGACGGCACGATCGCGACACCCCGCTCGCGGAGCTCGAGCAGGTACTTCTTGTCGGCGTTCCAGCGGATCAGGTCGGTCTCGTTCAGGACCAGTACGCCGGACTTGTCGAGCAGCCCGAGCCATTCGGTGAACTCGAGGTGCCGCTTGTAGTAGTCCCACACTGAGCGCAACAGCACCGCGTCGTACGCCGACCAGTCGATCGATGGGTCCGACCAGATCAGGGGTTCGGCGTCGAGGCCGGCCGCCTCGAAGGCGTCCACCAGCGGACGCTCCTCCGGGAGCAGTTCGGGCCAGTCGACCGAGGTTGCGATCGCGATGCGCTTCTTGAGTGTCACGATGCTCAGTGTTGGTGGGCAGTCAGCCTCGCGTCAACCTGCTTATCGGCACTCGAGTGGTGACGCAGCGTAGCGGCGATGACAACGATGCCAGTCGCGGCCAGATAGACCAGGCCCTGCCGGCTGTCCTGCCCTGGGGTGGCATAGGCCAGGTACGCCGCCAGCGGCACAGCGATCCACTGCGGCCGTCGGGAGAGCGCGGCCAATGCGATGAGCGGCAGGCCGTACCACGGGTAGGTCGGAGTGGCGAGCAGCAGCGCAGCGCCGTACAGCCAGCAGCAGGTGACGGCCAGCGGTTCGCGGCCGCGGCGCCGGAAAGCGACGACGGCGAGCGCTCCCGCAAGGATCACGGCGACCAGTTGCCGGGCCTCAGGAGGCAACAGGAGCGAGAGAATCGCGAACCGCGTGCTGCCGTCGGAGAACCCTTCCTGGGTCAGGTAGCCGGGCAGGAAGCCGAGGACCAGGGCGCCGGAGGCGATGATGTAGGGGACGTAGGTCGCGACAAAGGCGCCAAAGGCAACGAATGACTGCCGGACCCGGAATGCGGGGACCAGCAGTAACGGCAAGAGCTTCACACTGGCGGCAGCGCCGAGCAGGATCCCGGCGAGTCTGGGGCGACGGGCTGCGACCATGACGGCGGCCGTGATGAGCAGCGCGCCCAAAACGTCCACATGGGCAGCGCTTCCGGCCTCGAGAACCACGATCGGTGACCAACCCCACAACGCTGCCCAGCGTCGATCGCCCGTTTTCACGGCGAGTAGCCAGGTGAGTGCGACCGCGAGCAGCCCCGCGGCGATCTGCAGTCCGAGTGTTCCGGCCGACCAGGGCGTGACCGCGGCGACCAGGGTGAAATAGACCTGCGCGATCGGCGGGTAGATCGTCGGCACTCGGGGCCGATTGATCAGCGTCCGTGGGTCGTCAGCGGCGACGGCCGCGAGTCCCGCGGGATCCGTGGGAACGCGCGGGGGAGCGCTCTCTCCCGATCTCTGCGTCGGCGACAGCCCCGGGAACAGCAGAGGATCCCGCAGGTCCGCCAGGGCGTCATCCAACGGCACATGCGCGTACGGCGAGTGCCCGGCCAACTGCACGCGGCCGTCCCAGACATAGCGGTAGGCGTCGGTGCTGGTGATCGGCGCGTGCGTCAGTCCGGGCAGCTGACACAACGCGGCGACCGCCACTACGCCAACCACACTGAGCCCACGTCCGAACCGCCAGATCACCCCGGCAACCACTAGACACCCGAGTGCGAGCGTCACATTCGGCCACCAACTGATGGCGTGCGTCCAGATCGTCAGGACAGCAACGCCGATTGCGATTCCGCCGGCAAGTACGGCCCGCTTCATGCGGTACGGCGGAGTGTCAGGAAGGCTCGGTGCGGAGTGCGCCAGTCCTCGGTGGGGTGGAGGGTCGTGGTGCGGGCGTGCCGGAGGAGGGTTCGAGTGCCGACTCTTGCCCAGGGCAACGGGAATGAGCGGCGTCCGGTCGAGCTGCGCAAAACGATCGGGTCGGTGTCGTCGAGATCGTCGTCAGGGTCGACCTCGACCAGAACGAGACCGTTCGGGCGCACGAGTTCGGCACAGCGGCGGAGCAGATCAGCGGGATCGCCGCCGATGCCGATATTGCCGTCCATCAAGACCACGCTGCCCCAGCGTCCCTCGGCCGGCAGCCGATCCTGCACCGGCCGCCGCAGCGCGGCCGCACCGCGCGAGGTCGTCAACGACACGGCCTGTGGTGAGACGTCGACGCCGAGGGCGGGAATCCCTTGTTCAGCAAGGGCTGTGACGATTCGGCCCGGTCCGCAGCCAATGTCCAACACCGGTCCTTCGCAGCGGCTCAGAGCGAGCCGATCGACCTCATCGGCCGGGGACTGCCAGCGGTCCAGCTCGGACAGTGCGGGAACGGTTCGCCCATCGATGCCGGTAGCAACCACTTGCGCCGTACCGCCGAGAGCCTGGTCGAACAGCAAGACCGGATGGGCGCTGTGCTCCAGCCGGCGGAACAACCGGGACATTCGCAGCAACGGGTAGTCCGCGGCGATCGCAGCCGCGTCCCAGGGCGTGTCCATGTCCCGCAAGGTCGGCAACACGAGAACGCGCTTCCCGAGTTTCTCCAGGCGTTCCAGCTGATCGCGGCCGGTGTGGTCGGTCGACATCGGAACGCCGATCAGCGCGGCGGCATCGGGTTCGCGCAGGCCGAGGCACCAGTACCCGCCGTCCTCGGTCAGTCCGAGAACAGCGTCGTACCCGGGCCAGTTGAAGCCGAGCAGCTCGGCCGGCAACTGCGGGGTGTCCATGCCGACCAGCAGCATCGGCGATCCGTCGAAGGAGTCCGCGAACGCAGCCGCGAGCCGTTCGTCCAGCCCGCCGCCAGATTGCGGGATCACCTCGAAGCCGGGCGGAAGCCACGGTCCCGGATTGCCTTCGAGGACCACCACTCGGCGGGATGCCGGCGCTGACCGGACGGTGTTCAGCGTGTCGATGAGCGAGGCGCGAGCAAGAGCGGCCGCTTCCTCCGGGGTGAACTCGGCCTGGAGACGAGTCTTGACCCGGCCGGGAAGCGGTTCCTTCGCGATCACGATGAGGGTGCCTTGCGTCATGCCTTCAGCACCTTCGACATGTCCAGCACGGCTCGGGCGGCACCGAGCGGCGTACCGGTGACCTTTGATCGGCCCGAGCGCGGCAGGTAGTCCACGTCGACCTCGGCGATCCGCCAACCGGCATCGGCGGCGCGGACCACCGTCTCGAGCGGATAGCCCGACCGCCGATCCAGGATCGCCAGATCCAGCAACGCCGTTCGCCGAGCCGCTCGCATCGGGCCGAGATCGTGCAGGAGAACGCCGGTACGGCGCCTGATCCGCCGAGAGAGCTCCGCGTTCGCCAGCCGAAGATGCCACGGCCAGGCGCCCCGAGAGATCGCTCTCCGGCGGCAGAGCATGAGGTCCGCGTTCCCCGCCTGGATCGGCGCGGTCACCCGAACCAGTTGACGCGGATCGAGCGACGCGTCGGCGTCCATGAACGCGACCACGTCGGCCTCGGCCGCCTCCAGCCCGGCGTGACACGCAGCGCCGTACCCACGGACCTTGCAGTGCACGACAGTCGCGCCGAGTTGCTCGGCGATCTCCGGCGAACCGTCGGTCGAACCGTTGTCCACGACAACAGCTCGGACGCCGGCCGGGAGCCGGGTGAGTATCCAGGGGAGCGCCGCCGCCTCGTCGAGGCAGGGCAGTACGAGATCGACAGCCACCCTTCGACCGTAGGGAAGATCCGGCCTTCCAGGTGGCTGTCCGCGGCTACGGGTCGCTTACGGTGAGCGCTCTCTCGGGGCCTTGGTCCAGCGCCGAGGTGCCCGGAAGTCCTAGGCTGCGGCTGTGGCTACTCGTGTGCTCGTGGTGGATGACGACCCGACCGTGTCCAACGTCGTCTCGGCGTACCTGACCAAGGCCGGGTACGACGCTCGCGTTGTCGCGGACGGAATCGCGGCCGTCGAGGTCTGGCAGCAGTGGAAACCGTCGGTCGTCGTACTGGACGTGATGCTGCCGGGGATGTCCGGTCTGGAGGTGCTGCGCCGGATGCGCGCGGCCGATGACGGCGCTGCGGTGATCATGCTCTCGGCCCGCGGCGAGGAGGAAGACCGGCTGGTCGGCCTCGAGTTCGGCGCGGACGACTACGTGGTCAAGCCGTTCAGCCCCCGCGAGCTGACCCTGCGAGTGCAGGCGATGCTGCGGCGCGAGGAGCGGCTGGCCGGGCTCGACCTGACGCCGACCAAGCTGAGCGCCGGCCCGGTCACGATCGACACCGCGGCCCGGATCGCGATGCTGAACGGGAGAGAGCTCTCTCTGACACACCGCGAGTTCGATCTGCTGACGTATCTGGTGTCGCATCCGGGCAAGGCCTACACGAAGGCCGAGCTGCTGCGCCGGGTCTGGGGCTGGGACTTCGGCGACTCGTCGACGGTAACGGTTCACGTCCGGCGGTTGCGGGAGAAGATCGAGGAAGACCCGTCGGATCCGCAGCTGGTGCTGACGGTGCCGCGCACGGGCTACCGATTCGCGGGGGAGTCCGAATGAACCGCGACACGATGACGATCCTCGCGCTGACCACGCTGTGGACGTTGGTGGTGGCGGTGATCGGCGGCGCGATCCTGTGGCAGTTCCGGCGGCGTTCGCTGCGGGTCACGATGATCGTTGCCGCGCTCGCTCCGATGGCGGCGGCATTGGCGGCGGTGCTGCAGAGCGTGCGGGCGATGTTCATCTCCGAGCACGACTCGTGGGTTGTTCTCTGGACACTGGCGTTCGCATCGCTGCTCGGGCTCGGGATGTCGGTGCTGCTGGGGCATTGGATCAGCAAGGGTTCGCGCGACGTCGGCCAGCGGTTACGGCGGTTGGGTACGACGTATGAGCCGTCGGATCGCGTGAGTGGCGCTGTACCGGCTGAGCTTTCAGCGTTGACGGATGAGCTCGAGATGACGCGCGCGAAGCTCGCCGCGTCACACGCCAGAGAGCGCGCTCTCGAGGCGAGCCGGCGGGAGCTGGTGGCGTTCATGTCGCACGACCTGCGGACTCCGCTGGCCGGGTTGCGGGCGGTCGCGGAAGGACTTGAGGACGGCGTGATCGACGACGTACCGGGGTCGCTGCGGCAGATGCGTTCGACCGTCGACCGGATGACCGGGCTCGTTGACGACCTGTTCGAGCTGTCGCGGTTATCGGCCGCTGCGCTACCGCGGAAACGGTCGGCGGTCAGCCTGCGCGAGCTGGCCGAAGACGTGGCGGGCGAGAACGGCGAGCATGCGCGGGCGTCCGGAGTCGAGCTCACGGTGTCGACGCCGTCAGGTGCCGATCGCCTTGCTGTGCAAGGAGATCCGGACGAATTGACCCGCGCGGTGACGAACCTCGTGGGGAACGCGATCCGCCATACGGCGTCTGGTGGGACAGTGACGCTCGTCGTCGATCGCGAGCCGGACGGCCGAGTCCGCCTCGCAGTAACCGACGGCTGCGGCGGCATCCCGGCCGACGACCTGGAGCGCGTCTTCGACATCGGCTGGCGCGGCGACGAACAACGCACTCCGGCCGCAGTCTCAGCCCAGCCAACAGTCTCAGGCGGTGGTGGCCTCGGGCTGGCTATCGCCCGCGGCGTGGTCGAGTCCCACGACGGCCAGATCGGCGTCACCAACATCGACGGCGGCTGCGCCTTCCAAATCGACCTCCCCCCAGTCCCCGCCAACGCCACCTCCAGCCCGAACTAACCCGCTCGCCCACTCGCCCGCTCGCCCACTCGCGACTTTGTGCACGAGCGCGATCTTTGAGCACCCACCAACCATTCCGCGCCCGGGAAAGTGGTTGGTGGCTTCTCAAAGTGCGCGCGTGTGCCCAAAGACACGGCAGCGCACCTTTGGGCGCGGTGGGGGTCTTTGGGTAGCCACCGACCGTTCTGCGGGCGCGAAAGTGGTTGGTGGGTTCTCAAAGTGCTCGTGAGTGCCCAAAGACACGCCGACCCACCTTTGGGTGCGGTGGGCGTCTTTGGGTAGCCACCGATCACTTCGGCGCCGGGGAAGTGGTTGGTGGGTACTCAAAGTGCGGCGG
>NZ_SMKX01000139.1 GCF_004349055.1 Kribbella antibiotica | reverse complement strand
ATGTTCGACCGCCTCACCCCCGACGGCCCCACCTGGCCCGACGGCCACCACCAACACGTAGACACCATTCTCTGGGCCACCGGCTTCCGCGCCGACCTAGCCCACCTCTCCCCCTTACACCTGCGCGAGCCCTCCGGCGGCATCCGCATGCAAGACACCCAAGTAGCGGACGACCCCCACATCCACCTGGTCGGCTACGGCCCCTCCGCCAGCACCATAGGAGCCAACCGAGCCGGCTTCACCGCAGCTCGCGCGCTACGAGACCTGCTGAAGCCCCGCGCGTAAGTCACCCGCCAGGTCAGGTGTTGGCTTGGCACCTGACCTGGCGCGTTTGCGTTAGCTGGTTGGGAGTTTGGCCAGTAGGCGTTGGAGGGTGGTGATTTCGGCGGACTGGTCGGATTGGATCTTGCCGGCCAGGGCTACGGCCTCCGGATACTTGCCGGTGGACTGTTCCGTCTTCGCCATGGCTACGGCGCCTTGGTGGTGCTCGATCATGAGCTGGGTCCACTGGCGGTCGAACTGGGCGCCTTTGGTGTTGCCCAGTTCGGACATGTCGTCTTCAGTCATCATGCCGGGCATTTCGTGGCCGCCATGTCCGCCGTGGCTTGGGGCGGGGACTGGTTTGTCCCAGGTGGTGAGCCAGGTGGCGAGGGTTTTGATCTCGGGATCTTGGGCTGCCTCGATGGCGGTGGCGAGATTCTTCAGCTCGCGGTTGGTCGCGTTGTGACCGGCCATGCCGGCCATCTGCACGGCCTGCTGGTGGTGCGGGATCATCTGCGTCGCAAAGGTGACGTCGGCGTCGTTGAAGTCAGCTGAGGCTGGGGTTTGAGCGCCGCACGCGGTCAGGAGAATCAAGGCAGGGGTGATCCAGAAACGGTGTCGCATGAGTTCGAGTCCTTTGTCGTTGCTGTGGATAGGCCTGGAGCCAGGGCTCGGCCTAGGTCCGCAGGACGCAGAGTTTCGACAGGCTCGGTTGCCGCCACGGCGGTGACGGCTCGGCGACCACCACCGGCACCACGGCCCCGGTCGGCGGAACTGGGTGCGCGGGCGCGAAGGAACGCCGTACCAGCATCACCACAAGCGCCATCAACAACGCCGCGAGAACCGCCAGACACATCTCACCCATCGCGTGCAGATGGCCGTCCTCGGCAGGCTCAAGCATCGGTGCGTCACCGACGACCATCACGTGCGCCGACGGCACATGCTCAGCCATAGCCGAGTTGTGGCTGCCCGTCAGCGCGTGCATGGCGAAAACGCCGGCCAGCAGCAGTACGACGACCAGGAGCCGCGCAGGCCCCCGCCGTACCAGTGCATGCCGTGTCGTCATCCCCACAGCTTATGTCGTCACCCAATCACCCAGTCAGACGTCGGTAACCGACGGCTCCCACGGCCGTTCCTTCGCTTTTGCCAACGTAGCGCGGGGTGTGGGGTTATCTGAGGATGAGGGTCAGCAGGTGTGGACCCAAGGACTGGAGGGTGGATTCGTTGAGGTGGTAGGTGACGAAGCGGCCTTGGCGTTCGGCGGTGACCAGGCCGGCTCGGGTGAGGGCTTTGAGGTGGCGGGTTACTTGGGTGGGGTGGAGGTTCCAGAGGGCGGCGATTTCGCCGGCGGTGCGGGGTTCGCTGGCTACGGCTCGGCAGACTTGGAGGCGGTCAGGGGCTGCCAGGGCTTCGAGGCGGGCGCGCACTTGCTGGGCGGTGGGGACGGCGGGGCCGCGGCCTGTGGCGGGGTAGATGATGGTGAGGGGTTCGCCGGGGATCTCGCCGAGGAACAGGTGCGGGGCGATGTGGTTGCTGGGGACCAGCAGCACGGAGCGGTCGGTCAGGTCGATGCGTTTGTTCTGGACCTTTTGGACGACGACGCTGTCTTCGTCGCGGATGTCGATGGAGCTGTCCAGGGACTGCAGCATGGCCAGTACGCCGTCGCGCACGGCGAGGTCGCGGTCTTGGCGGCCGCGGGCGGCGAGTGCGTCGCGGGACGAGTCCCACACCTCGTGGAACCACGTGGTCCAACAAGCGTCCAGCAGGTCGAGGAAACGTCGTACCGGCTCTGCGGGTGAGTCCAGCAAGGCGCCGACGAGTGATGCGACCGCAGGGCCGCGGCTGCGGGACCAGTGCCGTACGGCGTCCACGTCGACCTCGCGACTGCTCAACGGGCGACCCCGCAGCGGTCGGACGAGCTCCGCGGCCAAAGACTCGGGTGACCGCGCCCGCAGCGCCGCCAGCTCGGCGGACCACGACGGCACCCCGGTCGACGACGAGGTGGCGAAGAAGCGCGCCCGCACCGCACGCACCGTCCACGTCCACTGCAAGAGCTCAGAGCGCAGCGAAGCAGGCAACGGTACGGCGGCCGCCCACTCCACGCGGTTGTGATGCCGGGGCTCGGCCAGCACGTGCAGTGCGCAGCCGAGCTCGATCAGGGGTGAGGCGACGTGCCGGATGCGCTCTGGCGCGAGCTGACCGGCACCTGCGAGGACTGTGGGCACCTACTTCAGCTTGAACTGCAGCTCGGTGTCCCAGTCCGCCATGTTCGGCACCTCACGCGGGTCGGACAGGTAGATCTCCAGCCGCGACACCCACTTGTCGCCGTCCGCATCCCACTCGACACCCTCAGCCTCGCCCCAGGCGAGCAGGTCGCGGGTGGCGTCCATCAGGCCGTCCGGGTGCCCGTGGTGCGACACCGTGGCGTACCGCCCAGCCGGCAGCACCCCAGTGACGATCTCGCCCTCACCAGCATGCAGGTCGTCCACCGGGAAGCCGATCTCCAGCACGAGACCGGCCTCCATGTCGACGACGTCGTACTTGAAGAACGGCGCGTCGTTCGGCGCGATCTCGCGTGCCACGAGCCAGCGGATCACCTCGTGCATCCGGTCAGCGAACGCACTGATCTGGTCCAGCTGCACGGTCCCCCGAAGAGCGACGTACGGCCGCTCGGCCAGCTCAACGATCTCCGGCATCACACAGTCCTTCCACTCGAACGACGCGATCAGCCTCAACCTAACGCGTTATCGGGACCAGGGCGGCTGCACGGTGCTGCCGTCGGCCATGGTGCCGGTGAAGCCGGAGGTGATGACGACCTGGATTTCGGCGTGCCCCTCCCCCAGGTTGGTGATGCCGATGGGTTCACCGGCCGGGACGATCAACGAGTCACCGGCGGTGAGCTTCTCGCCGTCCGGAGTGATCTGGACAGCGCCGCTGAGGACGACGAAGACCTCGTCCGCGTCCAGGGTGTGCGGTGCGTCGACCTGGAAACCAGGGTCGACTCGCAGCCGCCAGGTGCACACACTGGGCGAGCCCAGGCTCGGCGCGGCCTGCACAGTGAATTCGAGTCCAGGTGCCTGTATTTTCGGCGCGTCGGCCGCACGAACGACTGGCATGAGATCCCCTCCGCTATTTAGTCAATCCAGCTTGACCAAGCTGGCTTGACTATCATGACCGGTATGACGGATGTGGGCAAGCTCGATTTCGGAATTCTGCTACTGCTGGCCGAGCAGGAGTTCGTGCGCGGACTGCGCGAGGCGACCGCGGAGCAGGGGTTCAACGACCAGGGCAGGTCGGACGGCTTCGTGCTGCGCACGCTCGGCGACGGGCCGGCAACGATCGGCGGGATGGCGGAGCGGCTGGAGATCACCAAACAGGGCGCGAGCCAACTCGCCGATGACATGGAGCGGCGTGGGTACGTCGAACGCCGCCCGGACCCGTCCGACGCCCGGGTCCGCCTCCTGCACCTGACCGACCGCGGCCAGGCAGCACTGAAGGCGGCCCGGAAGTACCACCAGGCCTACGAACGACGGCTGCGCACCCGCTTCGGCGACCAGTCCGTCGACGGACTACGCGACGTACTGGCCGCCATGGCCGGCGAGGCGGAGGTCATCACGCCCCACTTCAAGGCGCTGATGTTCTAGCTGAAGTACTGCGGGAACAGGTCGTGCGTCGGCCACGTCGTGACACCCTTGGCTGCTGTCCACATGGCTGCGTCGATGTCGCCGTACGGCTTGCCGGACGGGTCGTCGCGCCGGTTGAACAGCACTGCCCAGCTCATGCCGTGGTACGTGCGCACCAGCAGCGTGGACGTGCCCGACATGCTGCCGGTGTGCCAGGTGTTGCGGCCGGTACCACCTGTGGTGACCGGTCGGACATGCCAGCCCAGACCGTAGTACCAGCCACCAGGATCGATACCGGTCTCAGGCTGCGCCCAGACGCGACCGAGCGACGTACTGTTCAGCACTGCTCCCGGTGCGTCGAACATCTTCGCCCAGCGCACCAGGTCGGGCGCACTGGCGATCCAGCCACCGTTGGCGTCCTGGATGCGCATGCTGAACGACCCGTACGGCGCTCTGACCAACGTGCCGGAGTTGTCGAGCACAGTCTTCGCGGCCCACTGCGAGTCGTACGGCATCTCGCCGGTGTGCTTCGCAATGCTCCAGCCGAGCGCCATCCGCTTGATCTGCAACGGAGTCAGCAGCTTCTGCTGCACGTAGGCCTCGTAGCTCAGCCCGGACAGCTTCTCGATCACCCGGCCGGCCAACATGTACCCGAAGTTCGAGTACGCGTACTTCGTCCCCGGTGCGGCATCCAGCTTCTGGTTGGTCATGTACTTGATGACGTCGGCGTGCTTGAGCTCCATCGGTACGCCGAGAGCCTGCGAGATCGTGGCGTCCTTGAAGTTCGGGTCACCGGAGACATCGCGGTCCCAGCCACCCAGGTGCTGCAGCAGCCGCCCCACAGTGATGTCCGACCAGCGCGGGTCGACCGGCACGGTGATTCCGAGGATGTCTGCGACCTTGGACCCGAGCGTCAGCTTGCCGTCCTGCTCGAGGCGCAGGATCGCGGCCGCGGTCAATGACTTGGACAGGCTCGCGATCCGGAACAGCGAGGTCGGCTGCACGGGCACGGTCTCGAGGGCGCTGTAGCCACGGGCCAGGACCAGCCGGCCTTTGTAGGTGACGGCGAGCTGCCCGGCCGTGACTCCCCGCGCCTCCATGAACGTCTTCATCTGGCTGTCGAAACCGGTCAGCGCCGGCACCGTCGTACCCGTCACCTTCCAGAAGGCCGCCTCGGCCGAGGTCGCCGCGCCCGCACCGATCGCGGTGGCAGCTCCGGTGGCGACGGCAAACTTTCCGAGGGTGCGACGAGACAGGTCCACGCGCACCCTCTAGGCCTCGTCCACCACGGTGGCGTACGCGATGACACCGCGACGGATCTGCTCGACCACCTGGCGGGCCGTGTGACGCAAGGCGGTGTTGTCACCCGCGGCATCCGCTACCTGCTCGGTCAGGTCGATCAGCTGCTTGGTCCAGCGCACGAAGTCACCGGCGGCCAGATCCGATTCGTAGAGAACCTCGGCCAGCGACGCACCCGACGACCACCGGAACGCCGGCCAGCAGAAGCCGAGGTCCATCGAACGCAGGAAGTCGACGCGCATGTCCCGCTCGAGCGCCGACAGCTCGCGCCAGATCGAGCCCATCTTCTCCAGCGCCGGGCGGACGTCGCCCTGCGGCAGCCGGGGTGAGGTCGGCTCGTCCTTCGAGCGCGACTCGTAGACGAGCGCAGCCAGCGCGGCCGCCAACTCGGGCACGGTCAGATCATCGAACACGCCCTGCCGCAGGCATTCCGCCGCGACCAGATCGAGCTCGGTGTAGATCCGCGCCAGCCGGTCGCCGGCGTCGGTGGTCTTGTCGCCCTCCAGGTAGTGCAGCGCGTCGAGCACCTGGCAGACCCGGTCGAACTGGCGGGCGATCGTGTTCGTCCGCTGCTCGATCTTGCGCTGGACATCGCGAGTCTCCCGGTCGAGCCGGAAGTACCGCTCGGCCCAGCGAGCGTGGTCCTCGCGGTCGGAGCAGCCGTGGCACGGGTGCGCGCGCAGCTCCGCCCGCATCTCCTGGACCTCCGGGTCGTCCGCATGGCTGATGACATCGCGGCCACGGGTCCGCGACGGCGGGCCGTCCTCGCCGAGCATGTCGGTGCGAACCCGCAGCACCTGCGCGAGCTCACGCCGCTGCTGCGGGTTGCGCGCGTTGAACTTCTTCGGGATCCGCAGTGTGCTGATCGCCTCGACCGGGGTCGGGAAGTCGATCATCGACAGCTTGCGCACCTGCCGGTCCAGCGTCAGCACGGTCGGTCGCGGCCCCTCCCGCTCCGACCGCATACCGGCGTCGAGCACCAGCGCCCAGCCCGCGCTCCGGCCGGCCGGGATCCGGATGATGTCACCGTTCTTCAGCTTCTCGATCGACTCCTGCGCCTCGACCCGGCGGTCCTGCTTGCGCGCCTTCGAACCCGACGACTCCCGATCCCCGATCCGGCGGCGCAGGGCGGCGTACTCGAGGAAGTCGCCGAGGTGACAGTTGATCGACTCCTTGTATCCCTCAAGGGCCTCGGTGTTGCGCTGCACCTGCCGCGCCAGTCCGACCACGGCCTGGTCGGACTGGAACTGCGCGAACGACAACTCGAGCATGTCGCGAGCCCGCGTCCGCCCGACCTGGCGGACCAGGTTGACGGCCATGTTGTACGACGGGGAGAACGACGAGCGCAGCGGATATGTACGCGTCGACGCGAGCCCGGCCACCGCCCGCGGATCGAACCCGGGCTGCCAGAGCACGACCGCATGCCCCTCGACATCGATCCCGCGCCGACCGGCGCGCCCGGTGAGCTGCGTGTACTCCCCCGGGGTGATGTCGACGTGGGCCTCGCCGTTCCACTTGCCCAACTTCTCCAGTACGACGGTGCGCGCCGGCATGTTGATGCCCAGGGCAAGCGTTTCGGTCGCGAACACGACCTTGATCAGGCCGCGCGCGAACAGTTCCTCGACGACCTCCTTGAACGCGGCCAGCATGCCCGCGTGGTGGGCCGCGATCCCGCGACTGAGCGCCTCGGCGAAGTCGTGATAGCCCAGCACACCAAGGTCTTCGTCCGGCAGGTCGACCATCCGGTCGGCCAGCACCCGCTTGATCTCGTCGCGCTCCGACGGCTTCGTCAGCCGCAGGCCGGACCGCAGGCACTGCAGCATCGCGTCCTCGCAGCCCTTCCGCGAGAAGATGAAGTAGATCGCGGGCAGCAACGCGCCCGCGTCCAGCTCCTCCACCACGTCGGAGCGGAACGGCGTGAAGTTCGACCGGGTCGGCTTGCCCTTCGGCAGGTCACGACGGCGGCGCGGTTTGCGCGAGTCGTCGCGGAAGATGCGGTTGTCGTCGCGGGCTAGCTTGACCAGGTTCGGATTGACCATGTCGCGCAGGTCAGTGGCCGAGCTCTGCGATGCAGCCTTCGCCGGGTTCCCCGAACGACTCGGGCTACCCGCCGACGGCCCGAACTGCGCCTGCGCGCCGGCACCGGCCGTGGGCGCCTCCCCCGCGAAGAGATCGTGCAGCCGCTTGCCCACCATCACATGCTGGAACAGCGGCACCGGCCGCTTCTCCTCCAGCACGACGACCGTGTTCCCGCGGACAGTCGCCAGCCAGTCGCCGAACTCCTCGGCGTTACTGACGGTCGCGGACAGCGAAACCACCGACACCGACTCCGGCAGGTGGATGATCACTTCCTCCCAGACCGCGCCGCGCGCCCGGTCCGCCAGGTAGTGCACCTCATCCATCACCACATACGACAGGCCGAGCAGGGTGCGAGAACCGGCGTACAGCATGTTCCGCAGGACTTCGGTCGTCATGACGACGATCGGGGCCTCGGAGTTGATCGAGTTGTCACCGGTGAGCAGCCCGACCTGGTCAGCGCCGTACCGGCTGACGAGGTCGGCGTACTTCTGGTTGCTCAGGGCCTTGATCGGTGTCGTGTAGAAGCACTTCTGCCCACGCTGGAGCGCCAGGTGCACGGCGAACTCGCCGACCAGCGTCTTGCCGGACCCGGTCGGCGCGGCGACCAGCACCTGGTGACCGTCCTCCAGCGCGGCACAGGCACGCAGCTGGAACTCGTCCAGCGCGAAGTCGTACAGCCCGCGGAACTCCTTGACCGCAGGATGCTCCTGGTCCGAGCGGAAGGTTGCATATTTCTCGGACGGAGTGCTCATAGGCACCACACTATTCGAGCCCACCCCCAAAAACCCACGCACTTACCGGCCACAGACATACCAAGCCGGACCCCACCAGGTGGTGTGGGGCCCGGCTCTGTTCAGAAACCGACGTCAGCCGATGTGGTAGCTGTCGCCGTAGACCTTCCAGTCCAGCGGGGTGTTCAGGTCGAAGTTGCCGTTGCGGAGCCAGACGCGCTGAGCGGTGTCGACGCGGCTGGTGTCGCTGTGGGCCTCTTCCTGCTTCATCGCCCAGACGCGGGCATCCAGGAACGCGTTCAGCCAGGTGGTCTCGTTGCCGCCCTGAGCCGGCGGCTTGGCCTTGGTGAGCGCGCGCTTGCGAATTCCGCCGAAGCTGGTGCCGTCGCTACCGTCACCGTGCATGACGATGGCGTCGTAGTACGCGAACTGGCCGAGGGCGCGGACGCCGTCGGACTTGCCGCGGGAAACCGCCGGGTTGAAGTAGACCCGGTCGCGCTCGTCGTTCTGGCACTGCTGGAAGACGGTGTCCTTGGCGGCCGTCGCCCAGTCCTTGGTGTAGTTCGGGTCGAGCCCTGCGTGCGAGTCGCTGCCGTCCACGTTGCGCAGCGCCGGAAGGTACTTGGCCAGGATGTTCCCGGACTTACGGGTCTTGTAGAGCTCGACCAGCTCCAGCATGTCGTGCGTGCCCGAGCAGAACCCGATGATGCCCGCGGTGTACCCGCGGCCGTCGTCGATGTCCTCGATGTACTTGTACTGCGACTTCCAGTCCAGCGAGGAGTTCTCCGCGCTGCAGACGATCTTCATCGCGATCTCCTTCTTCGCGGGATCGTCGAGGTTGACAGCCTGTACGGCGGCGCCGGCGGCCGGCGCGAACCGGGTGGCCAGCGTGGCGGCGGCCGGAACGGCGGCGAGGCTGAGACCGAGCAGGAGCGCGTTCCTGCGGGTGGGGCGGGCTTCCATGATGTGGTACCTCCGTGGGGGCGTTCCAGAGGAATACAACTGACAGGAAGCTTTACTATCAGACAGGGTGCAGAGTTGAGAATAGTTCGCGAACAAATGTTTTTTCTTCCCGTGATTCCGGGCAGAGCCGGCTGAGGAAGCGACTAAGCCAGAACGGTGAGAGCGCCCGGCTCGATCGTGACATCGACCGGCAACGGCCCCAGCGGCTCGCCGTCGCCGTACGCGGTGATACCGGGTGACTCGATCCGGACCGAGCGGCCGCGGAACGTACGCACCATCGGATGCCCGACGTGCGTCCCTTTGGCCAGCTTCGGGAACATCTGCAGCAGCGTCAGCCGCGACACCGGGTCGATGATCGTG
Source organism: Kribbella antibiotica (assembly GCF_004349055.1). Classification (GTDB taxonomy): domain Bacteria; phylum Actinomycetota; class Actinomycetes; order Propionibacteriales; family Kribbellaceae; genus Kribbella; species Kribbella antibiotica. The sequence continues at coordinate 15,273 of NZ_SMKX01000139.1, read as the reverse complement.
ACGTCGAGCAGCCCGTCGGCGATATCCGCCCCGTGCAGGATCTGCAGTCCCCCGCCGTACGTCGGACCTGTGCCGACGGCAACCAGCATGGCCGCGGTCTCGATCACCTGGTCGTCGATCGTGACGACGTACTCGAGTGGTTTGAACGTGCGGAGCTCAGCCAGCGTGGCCACGGTGTAGCGCGCATTGCCCTTGGGCCACGTCATCGCGTTGGCCCGCTTGTTCACCAGTGAGTCGAAGCCACCGCACACGACCGTGGTGATGAACTCCCCATGCGCGACCGCGAGGTCGATCTGGCGAGTATCGCCGGCCACGATCAGGTCGGCCGCCGCGCCGGGATCCCCCAGCGGTACGCCGAGGCCGCGGGCGAAGTCGTTGCCGGTCCCGGCCGGAATCACGCCGAACGGCATCCCCGACTTGGCCAGCACCTGAACCCCGAGATGGATCGTGCCGTCGCCACCGATCAGCGCGACCGCATCCGCACCGGAGGCGATCACCTCGGCGGCGATCCGGCCGACGTCCTCGGCGCAGGTGGTCTCGTAGGTGTCGACGGTCAGCCCGGCCGACTGCAGCCGGGACTGGACCAGCGGAGCGACCCGAGCACCCAGGCCGCGGCCGCTGGTGGGGTTCACCACCAGCGCGATCTTGCGGCTCATCAGGCTTCCAGCAGCTCGTCGTTCTTGCGCCGCCGACGACGGTCGTTCAGTTTGGCGACGATCTCGGCGCCGAAGAACAACAGACACATCGGGATGGCCAGGAACATCAGCGAGAACGGGTCACCGGACGGTGTCGCCACCGCGCCGAAGACGAAGATCGCCAAGATGATGTACGGCCGGAACTTCGCCAGCGCCGCGGCCGGGACGATGCCCAGGATGTTCAGCAGCACCACCACCAGCGGCAGCAGGAACGCGATCCCGAACACCAGCATCGTGCGCAGGACGAAGTCCAGGTACTCCGGCAGCGTGATCAGGTTCTGGGCGAAGCTCGGGGTGAAGCCGATCAGGATCTCGATGCCCTTGGGCAGTGTCCAGTAGGCGACCCAGATACCGGCGGCGAACAGCGGAGTGGCGATCGCCGCGAACAGGTACGCCCACTTCTTCTCGCTGCGGTGCAGCCCGGGCGCGATGAACGCCCACAGCTGGTACAGCCAGACCGGGCTGGACAGGACCAGACCGAACACCAGCGAGATCTTGATCTGGAAGGTGAACGGCGAGGTCACCGAGTTGAAGGTGAGCTCCGGCCGCTTACCGCCGTTCTTGCTGGCGAGGAGGTCGGCGACACCGGCGTCGAAAGGCCGCTTCAGGAAGGCCAGCGCCTGGTCGTAGAAGATGTAGCCGAGGATCGACATCACCACGATCGCGAGCACTGCGATCGCCAGCCGGTTGCGCAGCTCGGTGATGTGCTCGCGCAGGGTCATCCGACCCTCTTCGTCCTTCGGGTGACGCTCCTTCTTGTCTTTGCGTCGCCCGAACCTCACCATCGACAAGGTGTACTACTCGGCTCAGTTGGCCGTGTGGGTGGGCGGCAGGCCGTCACCCGGCGCCTGGCCGTTCGGCTGTGCCTGGGCCTGCGGGGCCGCCTGCTGCACAGGAGTCTGGGCCGGCGGCGTGCTCGCCTCTTCGGTCAGCTCCGCGTCCTTCTTGCGGGGGCCGACCTCTTCTTCCCAGATCTTCTTCGACTTGCCCAGCTGGCGGACCAGGGCGGGCAGTTTGGTCGATCCGAAGAGCAGGACGACGATCGCGAGGACGACCAGCCACTCTGCGCCCGAAGGCATCGAGATGAGCGGGTTCATGTCGGTCTCCCTTTCACAGAACTTCTACTCGTGGCGCACGCCGGAGATTCGAGACGGATACTACGCCCGGACCCGATCTTGCGACATTGCAGCGTCCAGCTTGGACTGAGCGGCGCCGAACTCTCGCAGCAGCGCCTTGGACTTTCCCCACAGCTTCTTCGCGAGCAGAGCGAGGACCAGAAGCCACACCGCCACCACCGCAAGGAACAGCAGGAACCAGAACATGCCCCCGAGCCTAGCCGGTTCCCGGTCACCGCCCACGCTGGGCGGGGCGTCACGTTCTGACAACGGTGTCCGAACGTGATGGTAAAACCAGGTGTCCACCAGGGCGAGGTCAGCGTGAGGGAGCGGAATGCGGCAGATCGGGGTCGAGGAGCGGCGGGGGCGGATCGGGCGCAGGCACCGGCTCGCAGCGTCGAGCAAGGCGGCAGACGCCACTGAGGCCGCTACGGCGGTGGTTGCTCTCCACGCGACCGATCCGGCCACTGTGCATCTGTCGATCGCCGCTCGCGTGCCTGGCAGTGACGTCGCAGCGACAGAGCGTGCCCTGTACGACGATCGGACGCTGATCCGCATGCTCGGGATGCGCCGGACAGTGTTCGTCGTACCGACGGGGTTCGGGCCGGTTGTTCAGGCGGCGTGCGCGGATGACATTGCGGTCAAGCAGCGCAGGTTGCTGGTCAAGCACCTGACCGAGGCTGGAGTGGCCGACGATGCGGAGTCCTGCGGCACGTGGCTGCGGACCGTCGAAGAGTCGACTGCGACTGCGCTGGCGCTACGTGGGTCGGCTACTGCGCAGGAGCTGTCTGCTGATGAGCCCCGGCTGCGGACCAGACTCAACATGGCTGAGGGCAAGGCGTACGCCGCTGCGCCATACGTGACGAGTCGGGTGCTGTTCCAGCTGGCGGTGGAGGGACGGATCGTCCGGGGTCGCCCGCTCGGCACCTGGTTGAGCAGCCAGCACCAGTGGTCTCCTGCGGAGGAGTGGTTGGCAGGCGGTCTGGGCGACAAGCTGATGGCCGAGGAGGCACGCATAACGCTCGCCCGGGCCTGGCTGACGTCATTCGGGCCCGGGACGGCTGCAGACCTGCAGTGGTGGGCCGGGTGGACAGGTGGTCAAACCAAGAAGGCACTGGCTGCGGTCGAGGCGGTGGAGGTCGATCTGGACGGCCAGATTGGCTATGTACTGCCGGGCGACGAGGAGCCGGAGGTGCCTGTCGAGCCCTGGGTGGCCTTTCTGCCGGCACTCGACCCGACGCCGATGGGCTGGAAGGACCGCGGCTGGTATCTCGGCGACCACAAGGCGAAGCTCTTCGACAACACCGGCAACATCGGTCCGACAGTCTGGGCCGACGGACGAATCATCGGCGGCTGGGGCCAGCCGGAGTCCGGTGAGGTGCGCTTCCAGCTACTCGAGGACGTCGGTCGCGAGACGCGGACGCTGGTCGAGGCAGCGGCCGCCAGCTGGACCACTTGGCTCGCCGGAGTCCGGGTGACACCCCGCTTTCGGGTCCCGCTGGAGCGACAGCTCAGCCAGGGCTAAAGCTCGTACGCCGACAGTGCCTCGCGGGCCGTCTCGGCGATCTGACTGCTCAGGTCGGGCGGGTCGAGCACGGTGGCCGCACCGCCGAGGCGGAGAACCAGGCGCTGCAGCCAGGAGATGTCAGCGACCCGCAGCTTGACGATGAGCGAGCCCTCGGGTCCCTCCTCGACCGACTCGTTCGGGTAGTACTCCGCGACCCAGCGAGCCGGCGGTGCGAGCCGGATGGTCGCCAGCAAGTCCCGCTCGGACGGCTGGAACATGCCGTTCGACAGGTCGCGCGGAGTCGCCTCCGGCGGCGGTTCACTCGGCAGGTCGAGCAGCTTGACCGCAGCGATCCGGTCCAGCCGGAAGAGCCGCACGTCCTCCGCCAGCCGGCACCACGCTTCCAGATAGCTGCGCCCGTCGGAGACAACCAGTCGCATCGGGTCCACATCGCGCTCAGTGGTCTCGTCCCGCGACGGTACGTCGTACGTCAGGTGCAGGCGCCTTTTCCCGGCCAGCGCGCGGTTGACCGTCTCAGCGATCTCGGGCCTGGTCGGCTCGACGTGCACATGGGCCGCAGAACCCTCGTGTGCTGCAGCGGCCTCACCAGCCGCCTGCTCCAGCTTGGCGATCGCCCGGTCGACGGCATCGCGGTCCTGACCGGCAGTCACCTCGCGCAGCGTCCGCAGTGCAGTCAGCAGCGCAAGCGCCTCGTCAGCCGCCAGCCGCAGCGGCCGGGCCAGGTAGTCCGCGTTGTTGATGTGGATGACACCTTCGCCCTCGGCGGACTCGATGTCGATCTCGATCAGATCGCCCATCTGCGCCCCGGGCAGGCCGCAGAACCACAGCACCTTCAGGTCCGCGAGGATCTGCTTCGGCCGGACGCCGAACTCCTTGGCGACGTCATCGACGCGGGCACCGTCGTTCTCCTGCAGGTAGGGCACCAGCGCGAGCAGCCGCTGCACCTGGTCACGCGCGTTAGACACCGGCCACCGTCCGGAGTCTCCACAGCACCCCGTCCAGCACGTCACCCGGGCCCTCAACCACAGCATCCGGCCCGTACGACGCAATCTCCTCGGCCAGCACGGACGAGTCGGCGTACGGGACGTGGAGCAGGTCCCAGCCCTCTTCGTACGGCTCGATGGCGTTGGAACGGCGGCGCAGGCTGACACACGAGCCGGTGCGCGCCCGAACCTTCGCCTCGGACGTCGGACGCGGCGGACCGAGCTCCGCGACCAGGGAGCGCAGGTCGGTGCCCTCGGGGACGGTGAACGCCCCCGGGCTGCCGACGGTCTTCACATCGCCGCCGATCCGGGACAGCCGGAACATGCGGGTGGCTTCACGATCCCGGTCGCGACCGACGACGTACCAGCGGCCGTGCCAGGAGACGATGCCCCAGGGCTCCAGCGTCCGCGTCATGGCCTCGGTAGCGCCACTGCGCAGGAACTGGAACCGCACTGCGGTCCGGCTGACCACTGCCGACCAGACGGTGTCGAAGGCAGGCTCCGACGCACCGACATGCGGCTCGATCGCGCTCAGCGCAGACTGGTCGGTCTGGATCCCGGCCGCCTTCAGCTTCAGCACAGCCGAGGTGGTGGCCTCGGAGAGCCCAGCGTGCTGCCAGACGCGCGCGGCGACACCCAGCACGGCGGCTTCGTCCGGCTCGAGGTGCACTTCGGGCAGCTCGAAGACGTCCCGGCGGATCCGGTAGCCGACATCATCGGAGAAGAACTTGTCGATGGTGCCCATCTCGATCGGGATGCCGAGGTCGCGCAGCTCGTCCTTGTCGCGCTCGAACATCTTCTCGAAGGCGTCGTCGGTCTGGCCCGCGTACCCCTCGACGACCTCGCGGATGCGCTCTTTCGTCACGTAGGTGCGCGCAACCAGGAGGCAGATGACCACGTTCAGCAGTCGCTCACTCTTCCGCGCCGACACCAGGCCACCTTACGGCCTTCCGGAGCCAAAGCACGCCTCCCCGCACCGAACAGGTGTTCGGACCGACTATCGTCACCGTGTGATTCGGTGGCGTGATGGTGTGGTGACGCAGGTCGGTCGAAGCTGGACTGGAGCGGTGGAGCTGACCGTGCTGGTCGGTGAGCAGCCGGTGCGCGCGCTGGCCTACCCAGAGCTGGTCGGTACGCCGGTGGCCGGTGACCGCGTGCTGCTAAACGTCAGTGCGCTCGACAAAGGCCTCGGGACCGGCGGCTACGCCCTGGTGGTCGCACTGCCCGACAGGTTGCCGGCAGATCCGCCTGAGGGCGGACATCTGGTGAAGGCTCGCTACACACCACTCCAGACGATGGTGATGGGCGCGGACGACCAGGAGTCACCGGACCACGACGCACTGCGCGACGCCGACGACCTCTTCGATACGCCGGTTGTCGTGGCGGACCTGCACTCCGCACTGCCCGCCGTACTGGCTGGGGTTTATGAGGCGCGGCCGAATACTCGGGTCGTCTACGTGATGACCGACGGTGGCGCGTTGCCGCTCGCGTTCTCGCGGACTGTCGCCGCGCTGCGGGAGGCCAATTGGCTGAGCAGCACGGTGACAGTCGGGCAGGCGTACGGCGGCGACCGGGAGGCTGTCACGGTTCACACCGGTCTGCTGACCGCAGTGAACGTGCTGGCCGCAGAGCTCGTCGTACTGACGCAGGGGCCGGGCAATCTCGGTACTGGGACTCGCTGGGGGTTCAGCGGAGTGCAATCGGGTGAGGCGGTCAACGCGGTCGAGACTCTCGGCGGCCGAGCCGTGGCTTCGCTGCGCATCTCCGAGGCCGACCCGCGACCACGCCACCGCGGGATCTCCCATCACAGCCTCACGGCCTACGGTCGGGTCGCACTGCGGCCGGCCGACGTCGTCGTACCGGATCTGGATGGTGAGTTCGGCGATGCAGTCCGAGACGCCGCGGAACCGCTCAAGGCCCGGCACCGCGTCGTACGGGTCGGTGTCGACGGCCTGTACGACGCCATGGTCGCCGCACCGGTGAAGCTGTCCACCATGGGCCGCTCACTCGACCAGGACCGCGCGTACTTCGAGGCAGCCGCCGCTGCGGGCCGTCACGCGGCCAGGCTGGTAGACGTACCACCACCAGGAGTGTGGTCACAGAACTCCTGAATGCGACGCCGTAGTCAGTGACGCTGGGAGCATGACAGTTCTCGCTCCCTCCCCAGCACCCCTGACTGCGCGGTGGGCCACCACTCTGTGGCTGCTCGCTGTGGCCGCCGGAGTCGCGGAGTCGGTGGTCGGAGTCATCGGCGCACTCCATGACGGTGTCGCCATGCCCGCCATCGCCGCCCAGATCGCCATCCGCACTCTCGTGTACGGCGGCCTCTTCGTCGTCATCGACCGGTACTTCCGGCATGGCACCAACTGGTCCCGCTACCTCTTGGCCGGTCTCCTGGGCACTGTCGGCATGGCGTCTCTGGTCGTCGGCCCGATCATCTGGCTCCTCGACCACGACCTCAGCAGCATCGACTGGTCAGCACAGTTCCTGCTGACCGCCGTACTGCGCAGCTTGCATGTCACCGCAGTAGTCACCGCACTCCTGCTGACCTTCACTCCCGAAACCAACCGCTGGTTCCGGAATACAAAAACCGCCTGACCCACTTGCTGTGGTCAGGCGGTCTTCGGCAGAAACTACTGGCCCGGCTGCGCCTGCTGCTTCGGGGCCGGGAAGGAGTTCAGGATGTCGATCACGGCGAAGGCGTTGACGGCCTTGCCCTTGGCGTCCTTGGTCGCCGGGAGCTCGACCAGAACACGGCTGCCGACCGGTACGCCGGCGAGGCCATCGAGGGCACCGGCCTGGCCGGTGGGGCCGGGGCCGACCTGGAGCTGGTCGGTCGGAGCGCCCGGCGTCGCCGGTGCGGTCTGGCTGGCGGGCTGGCCGTCCCAGGTGCTGGCCTGCTTCTTGCCGGTGTAGTCGTAGACCACGTAGCGGCCGATCAGCTGGCTGCCCTTCTCGACCGGCTTGCCCTTGCCGAGTGCGATCACGATCGGCTTGCCCGGCTTCGCCGGAGCCTTGGTGCCGGCCGGAACGGCGACCTTGGGCTCGGCGTTCAGCTCACCGGTGACCTTGATCTTGGTGTTCGCGGAGGTGGCCGGCTCGGCGTCGAGCTTGGTGTCGTTGGCGGCCGCGCCGACCAGGTCGACGACGAAGATCAGGGTGTCGGTGCCCTGGATGCCGGCCTCGGGGTTGCCCTTCTCCTTGTAGCCCTTGTCGGACGGGATGGAGAGCAGGATGCGGCTGCCGATCTTCTTGCCGACCAGACCCTCGTCCCAGCCGCCGATGACACCGCCGGTGCCGATCGGGAACGACGACGGCGCGCCGCGGTCGTAGGAGTTGTCGAAGACCTTGCCGTCGCGCCAGATCTGGCCGAGGTAGTTCGCGGTGAGCAGCTCGCCCTTCTTCACCTCGGGTCCGTCGCCCTCCTTGAGGACCTCGGTCACCAGAGCCTTGTCGGGCTCACCCTCGCGGTGCGTGATGGTCGGCTTCGCGCCGAACTCCGACGCCACCTTGATCCCACCGGCTCCGAACTCGGATTTCTTCTCGGAACCGCAGGCCACCATCGTGGAACCCAGGGCCACGACTGCGACCAGACTCAGCAACTTGCGCACGAACCAGCACCTCGAAACATCCCGGCGCGGTCTGCGCCATTCGATCGACGGGCAACAACGCGGACCACCCTAGCCTGCACACACAACCGCACCAGCTGCCGCATGCGTCACCATTGGGTCACACCACGTAGAGTCACGCGCTTCAGAAGCCCACTGCGTTGTGCGGAGCGCGGTCCGGTCGCAACACAGCGTCAAGCCGGGACACCGCACCAGGGGTGTGCTCTGCGATCCGACCAGCGTCGCGGAACTCACTGGCCCGGACTCCGCCCAGGTACAGCGATCCCAGCTCATTCACAGTCAGGCTGACATCCGCGCGCTGCCCTGGCGCCGCCGTACAGGCTGCTTCGTTCTTGTCGGTCTCAAGACGCCAGGTGATGCCGTCCACCTCTAGAACGAGCGCATCGGTTGCTGCGTAGGTGCGGGCCTCAAGTGCGCGTTGTACGTCGAGGATGTTCAGCCAGAGGTTGTCCCGCGTCCGAGTGAGCTTGAGGGCCCGCGGATTCGTCAGCATCCAGCGCAGTGGCTCGTCCACTGGCCGCCGTGCCGCCACTACGCGCTTGGTGAGGTCGAAATCGAGTAGTAGTCCCCACAGCGCCCGGTAGGCGTCGTGGTTGAGCGCCTCGAATGCCTCTACCTGCAGCTCGCCCGCATGGTCGGGGTCCGGTGACCACGGGAGCCGGAAGATCGCTGCGCCGTCTGGGGCGCCCATAGCGTCGCGGTGGATCAGGTGGAACGCCGGTCCGGTGCCATCTGCCGGCAGTGCGCCGTCAGCGAGCCCACTCCAACGACCTGGCAGCGGACTGACCTCAGCAACCCGCACTGCCCGCACCTGTTCGTGCAGCATCGGCCACACGTCCGCCGCGACTGCACCGTCCACCAACTCCAGCTGCCCGGGGTCGGTGAACGCAGTCTGGAAGGAGACATCGGTACGCCGGACCTCCCACCGGTGCTGGAATGTCGCGGGAGCGAACCCGTACCGGCCGTAGATCGTCCCCTCACTCGCACTCAGCCCAGCCAGGAACTCACCGCGCTCGCGGCAGTCGTCGAGCATCGCCGCCATCAGCTTCCGCAGCAGTCCACGACGCCGGTACGTCGGAAGCACGCCCGTCGAGGTGACTCCGCCCATCGGGACCTGTCGCCCACCGGGCAGCGTGATCTGCACCGAGACGATCGCGGAACCACCGGCGAGCTTGCCGTCCACGAACGCGGCCTGCGGGCGGAACCAGTCGGCCGGCAACTCAGCGGCGTACCGGTCCAGCTGTTCGGGCGTCGCCTTGCGTTGCGGCGGGTTCACCGCACGACCGGCGTACCAGGCCGAGGGCTCGGGCTCCTCCTGCGGGAGGCCGTTGGCCCAGGGCAGCACCTGCAGGTAGTCCTTGGCCTCGGCGTGAGTAACCGGCCGGATCTCGATCGTCATGATGATTTTCTAGACGGTCAAGATCGGCCGGTCACTTCCTTTAGCCGAGGGCTACATGCTGGCGATGAGCTTCTCGACGCGCTCGTCGTGGGCCTTGAACGGGTCCTTGCACAGCACCGTGCGCTGGGCCTGGTCGTTCAGCTTCAGGTGCACCCAGTCGACGGTGAAGTCGCGGCGGCGCTCCTGGGCCCGCTTGATGAACTCGCCGCGCAGCCGCGCCCGCGTGGTCTGCGGCGGCACCGACTTGGCCTCGAAGACCCGCAGGTCGTCGACGACGCGAGTGACCGCGCCCTTGCGCTCCAGCAGGTAGTAGAGCCCGCGCGGGCGGTGGATGTCGTGGTACGCCAGGTCGAGCTGGGCAACCCGCGGGCTGGCCAGTCCGAGGTTGTTCTGCTGGCGGTAACGCTCGATCAACCGGTACTTGATGACCCAGTCGATCTCGCGCTCGATCCCGGACAGGTCGCCGGACTCGATCGCCTTCAGGCAGCGCTCCCACAGATTCAGCGCCCGCTCCACGGCCGGCGTCCCGAGCTCACGACGGTCGACGAAGTCACGGGCCTTGTTCAGGTACTCGCCCTGGATGTCCAGTGCGCTCGCCTCACGGCCGTTGGCCAGCCGGACCTCGCGCTTGCCGGTCATGTCATGGCTGATCTCACGGATCGCCCGGATCGGGTTGTCCAGCGTCAGGTCGCGCATCACGATGCCGGCCTCGATCATCCGCAGCACCAGATCGGTGCTGGCCACCTTGAGCAGCATCGTGGTCTCGGACATGTTCGAGTCACCGACGATCACGTGCAGCCGGCGGAAGCGCTCGGCATCCGCATGCGGCTCGTCGCGGGTGTTGATGATCGGCCGGGACCGCGTCGTCGCGCTGGAGACGCCCTCCCAGATGTGCTCGGCCCGCTGGCTGACGCTGTACACCGCACCGCGCGGCGTCTGCAGCACCTTGCCGGCGCCACAGATCAGCTGCCGGGTGACCAGGAACGGGATCAGCACATCGGCCAGCTTGGCGAAGTCGCCGTGCCGGCTGACCAGGTAGTTCTCGTGGCAGCCGTAACTGTTACCGGCCGAGTCGGTGTTGTTCTTGAACAGGTAGACGTCACCGAAGATGCCTTCGTCGTGCAGCCGCTTCTGCGCGTCGACGAGCAGTCCTTCGAGGATCCGCTCGCCTGCCTTGTCGTGTGCGATCAGGTCGGTGACCGAATCGCACTCGCCGGTCGCGTACTCCGGGTGGGAGCCCACGTCGAGGTAGAGGCGTGCCCCGTTGCGGAGGAAGACATTGCTGCTCCGCCCCCAGGACACAACCCGCCGAAACAGGTACCGCGCCACCTCGTCGGGGGTCAGTCGGCGCTGACCGCGAAAGGTACACGTGACGCCGTACTCGTTCTCCAGTCCGAAGATTCGCCGGTTCACATCCACCACACTACGTCCCGCCTCCGACAACCGTGCGCTGTCTCAGGCGCGCCGTCGCCGGGCGTTATCCCTTTGTGGTCCCCGGACGTGGTCCAGGAATGCGTGGGCCAGAGCATTCAGGTTGCCGGTGCACCACGTCAGTACGTAGTCGAAAGCAGGTGGCGCTCCACCTTCTTGATCGACTGAGTCACCGCGGCAGGCGTCAGCCGGAGCCGCTCTGCGGTTCGGGCGAAGTGCAGCTCCTCGGCCAGCGCGAGGAACACCTCGATGTCCTGTCGCTCCATGCCGCCATTATTCAGCCCGGCCTAGCAATCGGGCCGATCTTCTCGTTGATCACCACCGTTGGTACGCCGCAGGATCGTCCTGACGGCGCAGCACCAAGGAGGGTCCCATGAACGAGCGACTGGCAGCGGACAGTTCGGCCAACGCCATGATGTGGCCGATGGTGCCGCGGCTCCTCGCCCAGCACCACTACCTCGTACTGGGCACGGTCGGCCCCGCGGGCGATCCCTGGGTCACCCCGGTGTTCTTCGTGGCAGACGGCACGGACAGCGTGCTCTGGGTGTCCGCACCCACCAGCCGCCACTCCCTCAACATCGCGCGTCATCCGGCCGTGGCCATCACTGTCTTCGACACCCAGTCGCCGATCGGCGGAGCCGAAGCCCTCTACCTCGAAGCGACCGCGAGCGTGGTCGACGACACCGCTCGGCCGGCCGCGATCGAGCTCCTCAACTCACATCTGCCGAAGCACCAGCACCTCGATCTCACCGATGCCGGACCGGCAGGCCAACTGCAGGTCTATCGGGCATCGATCCGTCAGCACTACGTACTCATCCGCGGCGGCGATGCCCGCTTCGACAACCCCGTCGATACCAGGCTCGCCGTCGCCAACCCCGACAGCTAAGGGAAACCGATGACCTCCACCGCACTTCCGGACACCGCCCCGCAGACCGCCGCAGGCAAGGTTCTGTGGCACTTCACGATGTCGCTCGACGGGTTCGTCGCCGGCCCGAACCACGCCATGGACTGGATGGGCGGGATCACCAACCGCCGCCCCGACATCACGCAGGAGTACACCAGCACCACCGGCGCCATCCTCGGCGGCCGCGACGGCTTCGAGGCCTTTCCCGACGCCGACTCGACCTACGACGGCACCTGGCAGGCGCCCGTGTTCATCCTCACCCACCATCCCGAAGACGCCCCGCCCACACCCAACACCGTCTTCCTCAACTGTGGCGTGGCCGAAGCGATCCGGATCGGTCTCGAAGCCGCCGACGGGAAGAACCTCGAGATCCTGTCCGCGTCGATCGGCCGGCAGGCCCTCGCGCTCGGCCTGATCGACGACATCGACCTGCACATCGCCCCGGTCCTGCTCGGGGACGGGATCCGCCTGTTCGACAACCCGGGCGGCTCCCCCGTCCGCCTCCAGCTGATCAACGGCGACCACCCGACGGCCGAGATCAACGTCCGCTACCGGCCGCTCACCGGCGATTGATCGACAGCCATTGGGCCGGTCGTCTCGATTTTGCGTAATCGAACAGATGTTCTAATGTAGGCGCATGACCTCGAGCCCAGCCTGCGTACCCGACGAGCACCTGCTTGCCGGGTACGCCGCCACGCCCGGGGCCTGTGATCAACGGCTACCGCCCCCAGCGCCTATGTTTCGCACGCCGTGGACAGAGCCCGGGCCGCCGGATCACCTCATTGAGGTCCCCGACGAGTTCGAGTTCAGCGAAGACGATCTGTACGCCGATGTGTACGCCGATGTGTACGCCGATGTGTACGCCGACCTGTACGACGATCTTCCGCCCACCTCGAAGGTCGACGCGTTGGAGTGGGAGCTGTGGTCCGGCGTCGACCAGGACGAGGCGGAGCTCGAGATGCTGCGCCGCGAGGCACCAGCCTGGGTCTTCCTCCCACCAGGCGGCGAACTCGCAGCCGCCCTGGAGAACGTGCGCCCGCAATGCCTGTCACCGATGGCCCTGATCGAGTTCATCAAGGCAACGGAGCGGTTGGCCGCCTGGGCCGCAGCGGCGAAGGCCTCGGGCATGGCGTCGTTCTACCGCCAACGCAAGGCGCAGGCCGCCGAATTGAGCCGCCCCGAGGTGGTCGACTCCTCTGGCCGTCCGGTCGACCCCGAGCGTTCCTGGGCCGCGGAAATCGGGGCTGCCCTCCATCTCTCGACCAACACCACGGTCCGGCACATGGAGACCGCTCTGCGCCTGACCGGTCCGCTGGCCGCAACGCTGTCCGCGGTGCGTACCGGTTCGCTGCCTTGGGCGAAGGCTCTCGCCATCTCCGAAAGCACCCGCGGTCTGTCCGACAAGGACGCACAGGCGGTCGAGTCCCACGTGCTGCGCCGGGCGTCCTCCCAAACCCACGCCAACCTCCGCAAGTCACTGCGCACGCAGGTCGCCAAGTACGCCGCTGCCTCCGAGGCAGACCGCCACCGCGCAGCAATGCAGGAACGTACTTGCAAGATCGTGCCGCTTGCCGACGGCATGGCCGGCCTCTGGGTCGTGAACTCCGCCGACAAGATCCAGGAGATCTGGGTCTCCGTCCAGGCCATGGCCGACCTCGCCAAGCGAGCCGATCACAAGCAGGCCCGCGACGAGCAGGTAGTCGGCGGGCAGGCAGGCGACGAGCAGGCAGCCCGCCCGCAGGGCGACGACCGGCCGCCCCACACGACGCCGCCTCCTACCGACGACCACGGCCACACTGCACAGTCCGACGTACCGGACACATCTGCATCCGCTGATCAGCCACCGAAGAAGCGCACCGCGGCACAACGCCGCGCAGACGTTGTTGCCGATGTGTTCCGCCAGATCCTGTCCAACGGCCTCGACTGGCTCGGCCGCCGGCTACCGGACCAACACCGGCGCAGGCCACATATCGAGGTCCTGATCCCAGCGAGCACCTTGCTCGGCCTGGACGACGACCCCTGCGAGCTGTCCGGCTACGGCCCGATCCCCGCCGAGCTGGCCCGACAGATCGCCGCCAACGGCACCTGGCGCCGGCTCCTCACCGACCCGATGAACGGAACCGTCCTCGAGGCCTCCACCACCAGACACGACCCGGGCACCCTGGTCAGCGAGACCTTGCTCGCCCGGCATCCCGTCTGCGCCTGGCCCGGATGCAACCGCTCATCCCGCCAGTGCGACCGCGATCACGGCACGCCGTTCGCGAAGTCCGGCAAGACCAAGCTGGCCGGCCTCGCGCCGTTCTGCGAGTACCACCACGTCATCAAGGACACGCCGGAGTGGGGATGGACCACGACCAACCATCCCGACGGATCCGTCACCCTGACGACACCTACCGGGCACCGCTACACCACGGTCCCACCCGCCCGCGGGCCGATCACCCGGCGTACCGGATCTCAACCGCCGGTCGGAGCCGACCCGCCGCCTTTCTGACCAGGCACCCTTCTGACCAGGCGCCCTTCTGACCAGGCGCCGAGACATCAACGGCTCGAGTCAGCCGTGCTCTCAGAGGCCGACGATGTCGAGGAGCTGACCGAGTTCCTTGGAGTCGAGTTCGCGGAGTTCGCCGGTGTGCAGGTTGCCGCGGCGTACCGGACCGATGGCGGTGCGGGTCAGGCGCTTGACCGGGTGGCCGATCGCGTCGAACATGCGGCGGACGATGCGGTTGCGGCCCTCGTGCAAGGTGATCTGGATCAGCGTGCGGCCGCGGATGGCGGACATCTCCTTGACGGTGTCGGCCTGGGCCGGGCCGTCGTCGAGGTGGACGCCGTCGAGCAGGCGACGCAGGGTGCCCGGCTTCACGTTGCCCTCGACCTCGGCGACGTACGTCTTGGAGACCTCGTACGACGGGTGTGCGAGCCGGTGCGCGAACTCACCGTGGTTGGTGAGAAGCAGCAGGCCCTCGGTGTCGGTGTCGAGGCGGCCGATGTGGAAGAGGCGCTCCGGCCGATCGTGCACGTAGTCCGCGATGCACTCGCGGCCTTCGGGGTCGGCCATGGTGGTGACGACGCCGCGCGGCTTGTTCAGCACGAGATAGGCGTGCGCACTGGTCGGCGGAATCCGCACACCGTCCACTCGAATGACCGAAACGGCCGGGTCAACCCGCGTCCCGAACTCCCTCACCACAGCACCGTCGACCTCGACGCGTCCCTGCTCGATCAGAATCTCGGAATTCCGGCGGCTCGCGACCCCAGCCTGGGCCAACGCCTTCTGCAGCCGAATGCCCTCGTCGTCATTCACCTCGCTACTCACCTCGCTCACGCAACTCTCCATCACCATTCGGTCTATCACGATTAGTTACGGCATCCGGGGAGTCGAACTCCTCGGCAGTCTGGTCGTAGGGATACCACCGGCTCGGCGCATCCCCACCATTCGCGCTGTCCCCAGCCTCGGGGGTCGCATTCTCGGCGGTCACACCGGGCTCGTCGTCCTCGGAGCTCACTGCGACAACGTCAGCGGCGGGCTCGTCGGGCTCAGAGGCGGTCTCGACGTCCTCCGGCTCTTCGTCGTCGGGCTGGTCGGGGGTTGCGG
>NZ_SMKX01000138.1 GCF_004349055.1 Kribbella antibiotica | reverse complement strand
CCCCAGCACCTCGCGAACCACCCACCCCGTCTCCTCCTCAACCTCCCGCCGCAACGCCTCCTCAGGCGCCTCCCCCGGATCGACATGCCCACCCACCACATCCCAAAGCCCCGGCAACAACCGCCGGTCGGGCGACCGCCGGTGCACGTAAACCCGCCCAGCGGCGTCTCGGATCAACGCACCCACACAATCCACAGCTCGCATGCCGTCAGCGTAGATCCGGGCCAAGTAGATCCGCGCTGAGCTGTTGCCTGGAGGAACGTGGCTCGCTACAGTCCAAAATCTGTTAGGAAGGTTTCCTAATAGTTCACTGTGGTTCCCCGAGCCCCGTCCCCCGTTTGGCCGGAAGGAGCGTGACGTGTACCTGTTCCGACGCACCACTTTGTCCGCCGCTGCTGTTGTCGCGGTGTTGTTCTCGTCCGTGGCAGTCACTCCAGCGAGCGCCGCGGATTCCCTGTTGTCACAGGGAAAACCGGTGACGACCTCCAGCACTGAGGGCAGTGCGTTCGGCGGCGCCAAGGCCGTCGACGGATCCGGGACCACCAGGTGGGCCAGCGCCGAGGGCGTGGATCCGCAGTGGCTGCGGATCGACCTCGGTACGGCGGCCACGGTGCGCCGGATCAAGCTGGATTGGGAAGCGGCCTACGCCACGAAGTACCGGCTGGAGATCTCCGACGACGGCGTCAGCTACACCACGGTCGTCGCGGTCGACAACGGTGACGGCAACACCGACGACCTGACCGGATTCACCGCGCGCGGGCGGTATCTCAAATTCGTCGGCCTCACGCGCGGTACGCCGTACGGCTATTCGTTCTGGGAGTTGCAGGCCTTCGGCTCGACCGACTCCAGTGGTGACACCCAAGCGCCCACCGTGCCGGCCGGACTCGCGGCCGGCACGGTGACCGCCACGACCGCCGCGTTGACCTGGTCGGCTTCGACGGACAACGTCGGGGTCACCGGGTACGACGTACTTCGCAACGGCAGCCCGGTCGGTACGGCGACAACCACGTCGTACCAGGACGGCGGGCTCGCGCCGAATACGTCGTACAGCTACTCGGTTCGTGCTCGTGACGCGGCCGGAAACACCTCCGCGGCCGGCGCCGCAGTGACCGTCAAGACGAAGGCCAACCAGACCACCTGGCCCGGCGACGCTGCGGTAACTGTTGCCGACGGCACCAATGTTTTCGGGACGAACCTCAGCGGCCTGTCGTTCGAGAACCCGGACGTGTTGTGGGCGGCGCGCAACGGACCCGGCTCGCTGTATCGCCTGACCCGCAGCGGTTCCCTCTGGAAGCCGGACTCGGTTGGCGCGCGATCGCTGAACTACAAGAACGGCAGCGGCGACCCCGATGCCGAGGGTGTGGTCTCCACGCCGGACGGGCTCTTCGTCTCGACCGAGCGTGACGGTGACAACAGCGGGAGCAGCCTCTTGAAGGTGCTCCGCTACGACCCGAAGTCCACCGCCAAGACCCTCAACGCAACCGCCGAATGGAATCTCACCTCGGACCTGCCGTCGGTAGGCAACAACGACGGCCTCGAAGCGATCTCCTGGGTGCCGGATTCGTTCCTCGCCGCACAGGGCTTCAAGGACGAGCGGACGAACGCCGCCTACAACCCGAGCAGCTACGCCAACCACGGCACCGGCCTGTACTTCGTCGGTCTCGAAGGCAACGGCATGGTCTACGCCTACGCGCTGAACCAGTCCGGTAGCACCTTCACCCGGGTCGCCGCCTTCGCCGGTGGGTTCTCGTCGATCATGGATCTCGAGTTCGAGCCGGCGACGGGTCTGCTGTGGTCGACCTGTGACGACACCTGCAACGGCCGCAGTGCGACGCTGTCGATCACCGGCGGCAAGTTCATTGTCGTCGGCACCTACGACCGGCCCGCGCAGATGCCCAACCTCAACAACGAAGGATTCGCGATCGCTCCGCAGTCCACCTGTACGGCGGGCCGCAAGCAGGTCGTCTGGTCCGACGACGGCAACACCAGCAGCCACGCGCTCCGCGCCGGCACCCTGCCCTGCGCCTGACCCCTGCACCACCAACTGAAGGCGCCCTCCGCGAGGAGGGCGCCTTCGCCTGTCATCGGGCAGCCCACACTGTCCGATCGGTGCGGACGACCAGGTCGGTGCGGTGCGGGAGGGACTCGAGCAGGTGGCCGAGGGCCTTGCGGTCTTCCGCAGACAGTTCCTCGGCGACGGCGTGACCGAGCTTGCTGAGGATGAGCTGGGCATAGCGGCCGGTCAGCTCAGCCGGCGGTGCGTCGTTGTTGATCGCGAGGGTGCGTTCGGCCTCGACGGTGTAGTCACCGGCGATCAGCTTCGCGCCCCAGTCGGCGCCGCGGTGCGGCAGGTGCGCGTTGATGCGCCGGTCCGCGATGGCGTGCAGCCGGGCCTCAAGTCCGGGCCGGTCCGCAGGTGCGTCGTCCGGTAGGAAGCGCGGCGGTCCGGCGAGCTCGACGACGGCGAGCAGGCCGTCGGTCGCCAACAGCCCGCGGATCTGGCGCAGTGCGCGGTCGGGGTCGGCCAGGTGGTGCAGCGACGCGGAAGCCCAGACCAGGTCGGCGGTGCCAAGGCCCGGCCAGTCGGCGTCGAGGTCGGCCTGCACTGTCTCCACCCGTGAGTCCGTCCCGGCCTTCTCGCGCAGCCGCCGCAGATGCTCAGGCGACGAATCGACGGCGACAACCTGAGCATCGGGGAACCGGTCCAGCAAGGCGAAGGTGCCCGCGCCGGTTCCCGCCCCCAGATCGATGATCCGCCGCGGCGTCGACCGCACCGGCAGCCATTCGGTGATCGACGCCAGCTGCTCCGCGAGGAGTTCGGCATCAAGATCGAGTACGTCGCCGTGTCCGTGCTGCGTGTGAGTCGCCATGAGCACGACGCTAGACCCGAAATGCGCTAGAAGCACGGGCTCTTGCGCCAATAGCATGAAGATGGCCGCCACTCGTGCGTCGCGAGCCTCCGACCTGCGAGAGTGCCTCGGTGCAGACCAGACCCGGCCTCGTCGCCCTCGCCTCGACCGGCCGATGGGCGAAGTACGCGCCGATCCTCATCGTCGCGGTCCTGCTGACCTCAGGTCTGCTCGGCCGCCGCTACGTGCGCGACCTCGTCGCCCACCTCGGTACGGCGGTCTCCCACAACGAACTGGCCCTCCGGGCTCTCGGCTGGGCCTGGGTCGGCGTACCGCTGGTGGTCCTGACAGTCCTGCTGGTGCTCAGGCGCCGCATCGACCGCACAATCCGCGGAGTCGTGGCCACTGCCGCGCTGTGTCTCGCGGCCTCGTCGGCGATGCTGACCGGCGGTCGCCGAGCTCCGCGGGCCGAGGTCTTCTTCGGCGCCGTCTACCCCGACGCCCAACCGCTCTCCTACGGCTGGGCAGCCGCCGGGTTGACGATCTTCGCAATGCTGGCAGTCAGTGCCATCACCCTCATCGTCGCCGGCAAAATCGCCGGCCGCCCGATGCCAGCCGCCGTACAGCAGAAGGTGGGACATGCTCTGGGCGTTGCCCTGATCCTGCTCCTGGCGGCCGGCCTACTCCTCGCCCTGACCGGCCCACTGCCTAGTTAGCAGCGAGCGGCTTCTCAGGGATCCGATTCGGGATGAACGCAACCGCGACGATCAGCAGCACGGCGGCACCCGCGGCGACGTAGAACACGTCGTGGATCGCCGGCGCGAGCACATCGGCCGGCAGTTTCCCGATGTCCTGATGCGCACCACCGAGCCGCGCGGCGATCTCGCCGTTCGCGACGGCGCCGAAGGCTGCGACACCGACCGCGCTACCGACCGAGCGGGAGAACATATTCGCGCCCGTCACCACGCCGCGGTGCTGCCAGTCCACCGACGACTGCGCCGCAACGACAGCCGGTGCTGACGAGAACCCAAGCCCGACACCGATCACGAAGCACGCCGCCGCCAACTGCCACACGCCACTTGTCGCGCTGACCGTCAGCAGAATCCCAGACCCCAGTACGACGAACGCCGAGCCGAGCAGCATCGTCCATCGGAACCCGAGCCGCAGGTAGATCCGCCCGGACAGCGATGCCGAGATCGGCCACCCGATCGTCATCGCGGCCAGCGCGAACCCGGCGATCAGTGCCGATGTCCCGAGCACGCCCTGCGCGAAGACCGGCACGTACGTCGACAGGCCCATCATCAGCAACCCGATCAGGAACGCGGTCGCGTTGGCCGAGTTCAGCACCCGGCGACTGAGCACCCACGGCGGCAGAATCGGCTCGGCCGCCCGGCGCTCGACCAGCGCGAATGCCACGATCAACGCCACGGCCACCGACAAGATCGCGATGCTGATCAGCGAATCCCACGCCCACATCACGCCGCCCTCGAGCAGCCCGAGCAGCAGCAGCGATCCACCCACAGCCAGCAGTACGGCGCCCGCGTAGTCGATCTGGTGTTTCGTCTTCTCGGCGACCTTCTCGGCAAAGCGCTTCCGCAGCACGATCGCGGCCGCGACCCCGAGTGGCACGTTCACGAAGAAGATCCAGCGCCACGAGATGTAGTCGGAGAAGACCCCACCGAGCGTCGGCCCGACGAACGACGAGATCCCCCACACGCTGGCCAGATAACCCTGGACCTTGGCCCGCTCGGCCACCGTGTAGATGTCGCCGATGATCGTCATCCCGATCGGCTGGATCGCGCCCGCGCCGAGCCCCTGGATCAGCCGGAACGCGATCAGCGCCGGCATGCTCCACGCGAATCCGCAGAGCACCGACCCGATCACGAACAGCGTGACCCCGAACAGGATCATCGGCTTACGACCGCGCAGATCGGCGAGTTTGCCGTAGATCGGTACCGACACCGCCTGGGCCAGCAGGTAGATCGAGAACAGCCACGGAAATTGGGTGAAGCCACCCAGGTCCTCGACCACGGAGGGGACGGCGGTCGCCAGGATGGTCGCGTCGAGCGCCACCAGCCCGGTACTCAGCATCACCGCGAGCAGGATCGGTCCGCGCTCCGACCGCAGCCCGACACTGTTTCGGTCGATCCGCTCAGTAGTCATGACAAAGCCCAACTTACGTGATCGTTGAACAATTCCGGCAGTAGCCATCCACCGACCGATACCGCACGGACCGATACGCTCCGGGGCGTGAGGATCCGGAACTCTGCGCTGCGCGCCGTCGTGCTCGCGCTGACTCTTTCGTCCAGCGGAGTCCTGCTGCCGATCGCGATCAACGTCGGCACCGGCGGTACGGCGCCCCCTTTCCTCGCTCCGTACGTCGACTGGGTCTGGCCGCTGATCATCGTCCTGTGGGCGGTCTTCGTGGCGACCGGCCTGGCCGAGATCCGGGCCCGCCAGCGGAACCCGGTGATCGCTGCCCGCTCGGGCGACACACCTCGGAACCGGGCGATCGTGCTGACCGAGGTGAACCGCTACCTCCGGCAGCGGGTCGACGGATCGCTGGCGGCCAGGACCCGCGTTGCACTGGCGCTGGATCAGCGCCCGGAGTTGGTCGGCCGCCCGTTCGACATCGTCGTCCGGCGGACGGACGGCGAGCACCGGCTGCCGGACGACGCCCCGATCGGCACCGTCTTCGATGAGCTTGAGCTCTCCATGCTGATCCTCGGCGCGCCGGGTGCGGGCAAGACGACGCTGCTGCTCGAGCTGGCCCGTACGCTCGCCGACCAGGCGCACACGCAGGACAACGAGCCGATGCCGGTGCTGGTGAACCTCTCGAGCTGGACGGCATCGTTGGCTCCGGGGCCCAACGACCACGCGCGCGACAGCCCGCTGCTGGCCGGCTTCGTCCGCTGGCTGCTGGAGCAGATCGACAATCGCTACGGCCTGCACCCGTTGGCCGGTCGGCGGTGGCTGGTCGAGGGCAAGTTCATCCTGCTGCTGGACGGTCTGGACGAGATCGACCCCTCGCATCGCGACAAGCTGACCGGCGTTCTCGACGAGCTGCGGATGTCCTACCGGATCGCCGGCCTTGCAGTGACGTGCCGAACTCACGACTACACAAACCTCAAGCGTCCGCTGCTGATCCAGGGTGCCGTTGACATCAAGCCGCTCTCCCGCCAGCAGGTCCTCGACTACTTCGCCGCCGTCGGCCCCGAGCTGGACGGCGCCCGCGCAGCGATCGAGCAGGACGACGAGCTGTGGGACCTGGTCACGTCCCCGCTGATGCTCAACGTCCTACTACTGGCCTACCAGGACGTCACCCCCGAGGCTGTCGCCGACCTCTCCGATGTACGCCGGGAGCTCTTCGACACGTTCCTCGTCGAGGTCCTCGCCCGGCGCCGCAAGACAAGTCGCCAGTACGACGCCCTGACGGCGGTCCGTGCCTTGCGCACACTCGCGATTCGGACTCGCAGCCGTCGCGGCGCACAGTCCGTCGTACCGCGATGGCCGAGTCCTGACGGCCGAGAGGCCGACCGTGACGTCGTCTATCTTCTCCACACGATCTGCTTGCCGGCACTGCTCGCAGGAGTCGCAGCGGGCTCAACACTCGTCGCAGTCGCGCAGTACGGCGTACTGGCTGGTCTCACCACCGCAGTGTGCGCACTGCTACTCGCCTACCGCTGGAAGCCTTCCGGCAGCGCACTATGGCAGAGCCGCCACAAGCGGCGCCAACTCGCCGTCGCAGCGACCAGCTTCGTCATCGGTACGGCGCTCACCGGCGTACTGCTCATTGCAGCGACCGGGCTGACCGGGGACCTCACGTTCGTGAGCGGTGTGGTCACGGGACTGCTCTTGGCCTGGGCTGTGCGGTCGTTGTCCTTCATGCCGAACTACTGGCAGCTCGTCTCCCACAGCAGTGCCCGCTGGCGGATCGGTCCCGGACTGCTCGCCGGATCGGCCGTCGGCATCGGACTGGCCCTGCTGCTAGGCGCCGATCACACAGCCGCCGGACTCGCGTTCCTCCCTGGCGTTGCCGCCGGCATGGTCGCAGTGGGCGCGCTCCCGCGCATGTTCCAAGACGCAGGCCCGCTCTACCGCGTACTGCTCGACACCATGCTCTGCTGGAGCGGTGAGCTGCCATGGCGTCGCCGAGCGTTCCTCATGTACGCCGCCGACCGCTTCGTACTCGCCCGCACCGCACCCGGCGAGTACTCGTTCATCCATCTGCTCGTCCGTGACCACCTGGCCGAGAGTGAGCCCGACGAACTGGCCGCCAAGGTGGAGCGCCGTACGGCTAGCCGGCGGCCGGGGCGAACAGGTAGTTGAAGTCACGGTCCTCGCCGACCAGTCCGTCCACAGACGTGAACCCGGCAAGCTCTTCGGCCGCAAGCTCAACGGAGGCCGGCTTTTCCGGCAGGTGGACGTAGACCCCCTCGAAGTCCAGCCAGGCCTCGACTGTGATCACCGAGAGCCCCAGGTCGTCGATGTCCCCGCCGAGAGTGGCCCGGACGCGCAGCCGAGTCTCCTGCTGCTCAAGCACCGTCAGCCGCACAGAGTCGTACCGGTGGTGCTCGAAGTAGTAGAAGCTGCCCTCCACCGGCTCAGCGAAGACATCGCATGCCAGCTCAAGACCGGCCATGGCAGTCCACGCCGCCTCCGGCAGCACAGCCCAGTCGACAGTCAGCCCGGGCGTCGCACTGCTGAACTCGCGCTCCAACGGCTCGAAGTCGAAGGAGAACTCCCAGGTGAGCGTCGTACTGACGCCTGCCTTGGGGTTGGCGAACAGCAGCCCCTTCCAGGTGCCACCGATCGGGACAAGTTCCGACAGAGCCAGGTCTTCAGCCACCACCGGATTGTGTCAGAGGCTCCTTGAGGGCGTCCGCTTCCTGCGCCTGCGCCCAGGTGTTCGCCCATTCGTGGAACGAGCGGAGGGCGGGACTGAGTGCTGCGCCCAGAGGAGTGAGCTCGTAGCCGTCGGCTGAGGGGGCGATGATCCCGCTTGCCATGAGTTCGCGGAGCCGCTGGTAGAGGACGCTGGATGACATGCCTTCGCACCGTGCCAGCAGCGCGCGGGCGCCGAGCGGACCCGCCCGCAGCTCCCAGAGAACGCGCAGCGCCCACCGGCGACCGAAGAGGTCCATCGCGGCCATGATCGGACGGCCGGTCGTCGATCCACGAACCGGTGTTCCCGGATGCGGTGTCGGCATTACCCTCCTTGTGTTTCGTTATTCGAAACACTAACATCCGGGTGTGTTTCGAATTTCGAAACAATCTCCCGACATCGGAGGTTTCATGCCCAAGGGCTATTGGGTCAGCGTCTACCGCACCATTTCAGACCCCGAGAAGTTGGCTGCCTACAACGAGTTGGCCCGTTCGGCCGTCGAGGCCTTCGGCGGGCGGACCTTCGTCCGTGGCGGTCGGGTTGTGGCGTACGACGCCGGAATCGCCGAGCGCACCATCCTGGTCGAGTTCGACAGCTTCGAGCAGGCCGTCGCGGCGCGCGAGAGTGCGGCCTACCAGGAGGCGCTGGCGGCGCTGGCTGACGGCGTCGAGCGCGACTTCCGCATCGTCGAAGGCACCGACTAACAGCCGGCGATCGGCAGCCGGACGGTGATCTCCAGCCCACCGGCGGCGCGCGGGGAGAGCGTGAGTTCGCCGCGGTGAACCGCGACGATCGCCCGCACGATCGACAGGCCGAGACCGCTACCGTCCTCGGTCCGGGTCCGGACGAACGGTTCGAGCAGGCGGTCGGCTTCGTCCGGCGAGATCGTCCGCCCGCTGTTGGCGATCCGGAGGAACGCTTGTCCCGCGGCTGTTCCGGTCGCCACCGCGATGTCTCCGCCGGGGCGGTTGTGGCGGACGGCGTTGTCGACCAGGTTCGCGATCATGCGTTCGAGCAGGACGGGATCACCGAGCACCGGCGCCGGTTCCAGATCTGTCTGTACGGCGACAGGTGCCGCGCAGCCGGACACGATCGTTGCGAGGTCCAGTGCATGCATGTCTCCCGGACCGGCCTGGCTGTGGGCGAGGGCGAGGAGACCGTCCAGCGTGCGCTGGCTCCGGGTGATCGCCGTCCGGATGTCCTCGGCCATGGTGACGAGCTCGGCCCGCGTGGGGTCGCCGTCGAGAGTGACGTCGACGGCTGTGCGCATGGTGGTCAGCGGGGTGCGCAGTTCGTGTGCCGCGCTGGCCGTGAACAGCCGCTGGCTGTCGAGTACCTGGTCGCGCTCGGCCACGCCTCGCTGGATCCGGTCCAGCATCACGTTCACGGTGTCGGCCAGCGCGGTCACCTCGTCCGTGGGCGTGGTCACTGGCACTCGTTCGGATAGGTTCTCTGCCGACGACCGCTGCGCCGTCGCGGAGATCTCACGGATCGGTCGCAGCAGCCGCCCGGACACCAGCCAGCCGAGTATGGCGGCCAGTGCCGTCACCACGACCAGAGCGATCGAGGCGCGCGTCAACAGGTCCGCCAACGTCGCCGCGCGGATCTGCCGACCGATGTCCTCGACCGGCGGGAGTGGACCGCCGTCGGCTGAGTGAATGACCTGCACCACCCGACGATTGCCCCGCATCAGCAGGTAGGTCAGGGCCGATAGCGCAACGCCTGAGCCCAGCACCAAAGCCGTCGACAGCAACGTGAGCCGGGCTCGCGCCGTCAGCATCGGGCGACTCGGTAGCCCGCGCCGGTGACGGTCTCGAGCAGTGCCGGCTCACCGAGCTTGCGGCGCAGGGTGCCGACGGTGATCCGGACCGCGTTCGTGAACGGGTCGGCGTGTTCGTCCCAGACCTTCTCCAGCAGGGTCTCCGCGCTGACGACGTCGCCGGCCGCAGCCAGCAAGTGCTGCAGTACGCCGAACTCCTTGGGCGTCAGGTGCAGCAGCCGACCATCACGCTCGGCCGTCCGCCGGGCCGGATCGAGCATCACACCGGCTGTCCGCAGTACCGGCGGCCGGGCCGGCGTGGTCCGGCGGGCCAGCGCATGCACGCGTGCCACGAGCTCGGAGAACGCGAACGGCTTGCCCAGGTAGTCGTCGGCGCCCAGCGTCAACCCGTCCACGCGATCCGCCACGTCGCCAGACGCCGTCAGCATCAGCACCCGGCTGCCGCCGCCCTGCGCGAGCCTGCGGCACACCGCATCGCCGTGCACGACCGGCAGATCACGGTCCAGTACGACGACGTCGTACGGCGTGACTTCGCACTTGTCCAGCGCGGACTGGCCGTCGTAGGCCAGATCGACCGCGAACCCGTGCTTGCGCAAACCGGCCGCGATGTAGCCGGCCAGCGGCTCCTCGTCCTCCACCAGCAGTACCCGCATCGACCCAGTATCGCCACGAGGACCTATGGATCGGCGATGGTCCGGCGATCGGCCGGCCAGCTACGGCCGTCGGTAGAAAGATCCACCATGACAGCTACTCGACGATCGATGCTCACCCTGCTCGGCGGTACGACGGCCGCGCTCGCCACCGGATTACCGTCGTACGGCGGTCGGCCGCGCGCCGACGACCTCGAGCCCGGCGGTGCCTTCGACAGGTTCGTCGCCGCGCAGGCGGCCTCGGATGCGTTCTCGGGCACCGTGGTGCTGACCCACCACGGCCGGCCGGTCCTGGCTCGGTCCTACGGCCTGGCCGACAAGCGACGCTCGGTACCGAACGGTCCGAACACCCGCTTCGCGCTCGCCTCGGTCACCAAACTCTTCACCGCTGTCGCTGTCGCGCGCCTGGCCCAGCAGGGCAAGGTGTCCTACAACGCCACAGTCGGCGAGTTTCTGAGCGGCTTCCCGGCGGCGATCGCGGGCAAGGTCCGCGTTCATCAGCTGCTCACCCACAGCTCGGGGATCGGCGACTTCTTCCAGTCGCCCGGCTTCTGGGAGAAGGCGGCGACCTGGACCAGCCGCGAGGCGGTCATGGACGGCATCACCGACCTCGTCCGGCAGTCGCCGCCTGGCTTCGAACCGGGCACGAGCTGGAGCTACAGCAACTCCGGCTATCACCTGCTCGGCGAGATCATCGCGCAGGCCTCCGGGCAGTCCTACTACGACTTCGTCCGCGATCAGGTCTTCGGCCAGGCCCGCCTGACCGGCACGGGCTTCTTCACCAAACCGCAGCGGCTCGCGGATGCCCGCATCGCGCGCCCGTACGTGCTCCAGCCCTCGGGAGAACGGATCGACGTCGCCCAGGACCTGATGTTCATCGGAACCCCGTCCGGCGATGCCTTCTCCACCTGCGCCGACCTCGACCGCTTCCTCACTGCCCTGTTCAAGGCCAAGCTCCTCGAGCCGGCCTTCACCCAACTCACCGTGAGCGGCAAACTCCCCCTGCCGCCACCTCCGCCAGCCCCCGGTGGGCCGCCGCCCGGCGCGAAACCGCCCATCACCTTCCAGGCCTACGGACCGCTGGTCAGCCTGGTCGACGGCTACTCGGCCATCGGGCACGGCGGCGGCTCCCCGAGCGCCTCGACCTCGGTCGAGCACTACCCCGACCTGGGCTGGACCGCGGTCATCCTCTCCAACTACGGCGACGCGATCCGCCCGGTCGTCTCGCTCGCCCGCCGTCTCATCCTTGCCTCGGCGTGACAGGTTCTTTGAGGGCATAGCCGATCAGGGCGCAGGCCAGGGGCAGCTGCACCACACCACTGCGGGAGTCACCTGAGGCGGACCTGAGCCACTCACCAAGCCGGTCCTGAGCTGTCCCGACAGCACGCGCTGAGCGTGAACGAGGCGGGCCGCGCAGAGTTGGTGAGTGGTGGCGGTCCGCCCCGGCTGGGCGTCGACCAGTGCGCTCATCGACACCTTCCGACGCTCCTTCGGTCACACCCCCGACGAGAGCAGAGCCTGATCGAGGATGCGGCTCCATTGCCGCACAATGCCGCGACGGCGCGCGCTGTCATCCGACAGCAGGTCAGCTAGGCCTAGCCCGCGCGCCATATCCAGCACGCCCTGCACCGTCTCCCGTACGCCGGGAGTCCGCTCCGAAACGTCCAGTACGTCGAGCAGTGCCCGGTGCGCGCGCCGTCCGACCCGCTCCTCCAGTCGCACGATCTGCGACCGCAGTGCCTCCTCGGTCGACGCTGCGACCCACAGATGCAGCGCAGCGCGGAACAGCGGACCGGTGTAGACGTCCACCAGCAGGCTCACGATCGCCTCGGTCCGCCCCGGCCCAGTGGGCAGCGTCGCGGCCCTGATCTCCGCCAGCCGCACCTCAGTCATGTACTCGACGGCAGCCGCAAACAGATCCGCCCGCGTCGGGAAGTGATGCTGAGCAGCGCCCCGCGACACCCCAGCCCGAGCCGCGACCACAGCCACCGTGGTCGCGGCGTACCCGACGTCGGCCAGCGACTCGACAGCAGCTTCCAGCAGCCGCTGCCGCGTCGCCCGGCTCCGATCCTGCTGCGGCTCCCGCAGCGAGACATCACTCACGGGCAGCCTCGCGCGCTCTGAGCTCACGCCGCAGGATCTTCCCCGAGGCCGCCTTCGGCACTGCCTCGATGAACTCCACCTGCCGCACCTTCTTGTACGGCGCCACTCTCGCCGCGACGTACTCCATGACGTCGGCCTCGGTCAGCCCGGAACCCGGCATCGGCACCACGAACGCCTTCGGCACCTCGTTGCCCTCGTCCAGAACCCCGATCACCGCCGCATCCGCGATCCGCTCGTCGGAGAGCAACACAGCCTCCAGCTCAGCCGGCGGCACCTGATAGCCGTGGTACTTGATCAGCTCCTTGACCCGATCGACGATGTACAGATAACCGCGCTCGTCCACGCGCGCCAGATCGCCGGTGTGCAACCAGCCCTCCCGATCGATCGTCGCATCGGTCTCGGCCAGCCGCCCGAGATATCCCTTCATCACCTGCGGTCCGCGGATCCAGAGCTCGCCGATCTCGCCTTCGCCCACATCGTTGCCATCGGCACCGACTAGCCGCTGCTCGGTGGACGGGAACAGCTTGCCAACAGCGCCAGGCGGCGGCTCCGGGTCATCCTGCGGTACGGCGTGCGTCCCCGGCGACAGCTCGGTCATTCCGTAGCACTGCATCACGCCGTGCAGTCCGAGCCGTTTCGCACACGCCTCGGCCAACTCCGCATCCAGTGGCGCGGCCGCAGACGTCAGGTACTTCAGCGCCGACAGATCCACTCCATCAACCGCCGGGTGTTTCGCCAGCGCCAGCACGATCGGTGGCGCGACAAATGCTCGCGTGATCTTCTGCTCGTCGAGCGTGGTCAAGAACTGCTGCAGCTCGAACTTCGGCAGTACGACGACCGTCGCCCCGAACCGGAACGGCAGGTTCATCAGCACGGACTGCCCGTAGATATGGAAGAACGGCAGGATCGCGATGATCCGCTCGCCCTCCTCCATCTGGAACGTCGCCTCGGCCTGCACCAGGTTCGTCGCGATATTGCGGTGCGTCAGCATCACGCCCTTGGCTGCACCCGTCGTACCGCTGGAGTAGGGCAGAACTGCAACATCCACAGCCGGGTCGATCGCCACGGAAGGCTCAGGCGCGGTCGACGCGAGTAGGTCTTGCACCGACCGATACCCCTCGGCCTGGTCGCAGACGAAGATCTCCCCGACGTCGGTGCCCTCGATCGCGGCCGTCGCGACCGGCAGGAACAACGAGATCGTCACCAGGAGCTTGGCCTTCGAATCGACCAGCTGCTTGTGCAGCTCATCGGTCGTGTAGAGCGCGTTGACCGTGGTCACCGTCGCGCCCGCCCGGGTCGCGCCGTAGAAGACGACCGGATACAGAATCGTGTTCGGGCTGTAGAGCGCGATCACATCCCCGTGCTGGATCCCGAGCTCGGCCAGCCCGGCCGCCACCCGCCGTGTCATCCCGTCGAGCTGGGCGTAGCTGATCTCGCGCCCGCTGACAGCATCGACGAGCGCCGCGCGGTCGCCGTACTCCTGCGCACGCCCGAGCACAGCTTCGTGCAGCGGAACGTCAAGGACCTCAACCGGCGGGAACTGGCTGGTGATGATCATCAAGCCTGGCCTCTCTGAGCGGGATTCAGTGCGAGGAAGGGTCTCTTACTGGCGGGTATTTGCCCAGACCTCAGTAAGACTTCGGTAGCCCCAGACTGTGCTGGGCGACGAAGTTGAGGATCATCTCCCGGCTCACCGGCGCGACCCGGATCGCGCGCGCCGCGATCGAGAGCGACGCGACGCCGTACTCCTTGGTCAGCCCGTTCCCACCCAGCGACTGCACCGCCTGATCAGTGGCCCGTACGGCGACCTCCGCGGCGGCGTACTTGGCCATGTTCGCGGCCTCACCCGCGCCCAGGTCGTCACCGGCGTCGTACAGCGCGGCCGCCTTCTGCATCATCAGCCGGGCGAGCTCGAGCTCGATCTTCACCTGGGCCAGCGGGTGCGCGATGCCCTGGTGCGCGCCGATCGGCGTCTTCCAGACCTGCCGCCCCTTGACGTAGGCGACCGCCTTGTCGAGCGCCTGCCGCGCGATCCCGAGCGCGAACGCCGACGCCATGATGCGCTCCGGGTTCAGCCCGGCGAACAGCTGCATCAACGCCGCGTCCTCGGCCCCGACCAGCGCCTCGCGCGGCAGTTGGACGTCGTCCAGGAAGAGCGTGAACTGCTTGTCCGGGCTGATCAGATCCATCTCGATCGGCTGGAACTCGATCCCTGGGGCATCGGTCGGCACGATGAACAGCGCGGGCTTGAGCCGGCCGGTCTTGGTGTCCTCGGTCCGCCCGACCACCAGCACGGCCTGTGCCACGTCAAGCCCGGAGATGTAGACCTTGCGCCCCGACAGCGACCAGCCCTCCTCGGTACGGCGGGCAGTCGTGGTGATGTTGTGCGAATTCGACCCGGCATCCGGCTCGGTGATCGCGAACGCGAGCGTGGTCGACCCATCGGCCAGCCCAGGAAGCCATTGCTGCTTCTGCTCGGCGGTCCCGAACCGCGTGATCACCGTGCCGACGATCGACGACGACACGACCATCATCAGCAGCGGACAACCGGCCGCGCCGAGCTCCTCCAGCACGATCGACAGATCACCCATCCCGCCGCCACCGCCGCCGTATTCCTCGGGCAGGTTCACGCCGAGGTAGCCGAGCTTCCCGGCCTCGGTCCACAGCTCGCTGGTGTCCCCGCCGCTGCGCGCCTGCCGGTCGAACCACTCGTAGCCGTATTTCTTCCCCAGCTCACTAACGGCCTTCCGCAGTGCCTGGCGCTCTTCGGACTCTACGAAGCTCATGCTTCCCCCTCAACGACAGCCAGTACGGCGCCGACCTCGACCTGTTGACCTGCTTCGACATTGAGCTCACCAACGACACCGTCAGCCGGTGCAGCGATCGTGTGCTCCATTTTCATTGCCTCCAGCCACAACAACGGCTGTCCCTGCTTCACAACCTCACCAACCTGCACCGCAACCCGAATCACCGTTCCCGGCATCGGCGCTACCAACGACCCCGCCGCCACCTGCTGCGACGGGTCCATGAACCGCGGCACCGGAACCAAACTCACCGGCCCGACACAAACTAAACCGTCGTACGCCGCCACGTCGAACGACCGCCGTACGCCGTCGACCTCCAGTACGACGCGGTCCGGCGTACTGTCGATCAGTGTGATGTTGCCCTCGACAACCAAGCCGTCGCGGGTGTGTCGATACTCAACGTCGTAAGTCGTTTCGCCGACGCGATAGCTCTTTCGCTGCGGTTGCGAAGCCAGGTTCCGCCATCCGCTAGGCACTCGCACAGGCGAGACCCGCCCAGCTGCATCAGCCAAAGCTGCCGCCAACGCGGCCAACTCCGGGGAGCCGGCTGTTTCCCCGATCCCGTGTGTGGCAAAGAATGCGGTATCGGTGTCGCCGGCGAGGAAGGCCGGATGCCGCAGGATCCACGCGAGCAGGTCCCGGTTGGTCCCGACCCCATGAATGGTCGCCCGCTCCAACACGCCCGCCAACCGCCGAGCTACCGCAGTACGGTCAGGCCCGAAGGCAATCACCTTCGCGAGCATCGAGTCGTAGTACGGAGAGACAATCGAGCCGTCTTCCACGCCCGAGTCCACCCGCACACTCGGGTCCACCTGGAACTTGTGCAGCACCCCGGTCTGGGGCTGCCAGTCGTGCTGCGGATCCTCGGCGTACAGGCGCACCTCGATCGCGTGCCCGACCGTGGGCGGCGGTTCTTCCGCCAGCCGCAAACCGTCCGCGATCGAGATCTGCAGTTCGACCAGGTCCAGCCCC
Source organism: Kribbella antibiotica (assembly GCF_004349055.1). Classification (GTDB taxonomy): domain Bacteria; phylum Actinomycetota; class Actinomycetes; order Propionibacteriales; family Kribbellaceae; genus Kribbella; species Kribbella antibiotica. The sequence continues at coordinate 8,779 of NZ_SMKX01000138.1, read as the reverse complement.
GTGGTCTCCTCGGTGACCGGGTGCTCGACCTGGAGCCGCGTGTTCATCTCCAGGAAGTAGAAGTTCCCGTCCTCGTCGGCCAGGAACTCAACCGTCCCCGCGCCGACATAACTGATCGCCGCCGCAGCCTTGCGCGCCGCGTCGAACAACAGCGGCCGCATCGACGGAATCCGCTCCACCAACGGCGACGGCGCTTCCTCCACCACCTTCTGGTGCCGCCGCTGGATCGAGCATTCCCGCTCACCAACAGCCCAGATCGTCCCGTGCTGATCGGCCATGATCTGCACCTCGATATGCCGCCCAGCCGGCAGATACCGCTCGCAGAAGACGGTTCCGTCGCCGAACGCCGACAACGCCTCCGCCGACGCCGCGTCGATCTCCGCCGCCAGATCCTCCAGCCGCGTGACCACCCGCATGCCGCGGCCACCACCACCGGCCGAGGCCTTCACCAGCACCGGCAGATCAGCCGCGGAGACCTCGGCCGGCGTCAGTTCGGCGAGCACCGGAACCCCGGCCGCCGCCATCAGCTTCTTCGACTCGATCTTCGACCCCATCGACGAGATCGCATCCACCGGCGGCCCGATCCAGGTCAGCCCTGCCTCGATCACCGCCGCCGCAAACCCGGCGTTCTCCGACAAGAATCCGTACCCCGGATGCACCGCGTCAGCGCCCGCTCGCAGCGCCGCCTCAATCACCAGCTCGCCGCGCAGATACGTCTCGCCCGGCGCGTTCCCCGGCAAGTGCACCGCCGCGTCAGCCTCCTCCACGTACGGCGAAGCCGCATCCGCCGTCGAGTAGACAGCAACTGTGGACAACCCGAGCGATCGAGCGGTTCGGAACACCCGGCGAGCGATCTCCCCGCGGTTGGCAACCAGCACGGACGTGATCACGCGCGACTCCTTCACAGACATCGGGATCACAGCCGGAAGACACCGAAGGAGGAGGTTCCCTCCACCGGTGCTGAGTGGATTGCGGACAGACAGATGCCGAGCACGGTTCGCGTATCGCGGGGGTCGATGACACCGTCGTCGTACAGGCGTCCCGACAGGAACATCGGCAGCGATTCCGCCTCGATCTGACCCTCGACGTACGCGCGCATCTTCGCGTCGTCGTCCTCGTTGTACGGCAGGCCCTTCGCCTCGGTCGCGGCGCGCGCCACGATCGACAGCACTCCGGCCAGTTGCTGTGGGCCCATCACCGCCGACTTCGCCGACGGCCACGCGAACAGGAACCGCGGGTCGAAGGCGCGACCACACATCCCGTAATGGCCGGCGCCGTACGAAGCGCCCATCAGGATCGACACATGCGGCACCTTGGAGTTGGCGACCGCGTTGATCATCTGCGCACCGTGCTTGATGATCCCGCCCTGCTCGTACTCCTGCCCGACCATGTAGCCGGTCGTGTTGTGCAAGAAGATCAGCGGCGTATTCGACCGGTTCGCGAGCTGGATGAACTGCGCCGCCTTCTGCGACTCCTCGCTGAACAGGACTCCGCGCGCGTTCGCAAGGATCCCCACCGGATACCCGTGCACCGTCGCCCACCCGGTCGCCAGCGACGACCCGTACAGCGGCTTGAACTCATCGAACACCGACCCGTCGACAACCCGCGCAACAACCTCCCGCGGGTCGAACGGAATCTTCAGGTCCCCCGGGACGATGTCGAGCAGCTCATCGGCGTCGTACAAGGGCTCCCGGTACGACGATGCTGCCGCCGGACCTTGCTTCTTCCAGTTCAGCCGGGACACGATCTGTCGCCCGAGCCGGATCGCATCCTGCTCGTCGACCGCGAAGTAGTCCGCCAGCCCCGACTTCCGGGCGTGCATCGACGCTCCACCGAGGGATTCGTCGTCCGCGTCCTCGCCGGTCGCCATCTTCACCAGCGGCGGCCCGGCCAGGAACACCTTCGCGCCACCGTCGACCATCACCACGTAGTCGCTCATGCCCGGGATGTACGCGCCGCCCGCGGTCGAGTTGCCGAAGACCAGCGCGATCGTCGGAATCCCCTCGGCCGACAGCCGGGTCAGATTCCGGAACATCGCGCCGCCCGGGATGAAGATCTCCTTCTGCGTCGGCAGATCTGCGCCGCCCGACTCGACCAGGCTGATCACCGGCAACCGGTTCGCGCGCGCGATCTCGTCGGAACGCAACGCCTTCCGCAACGTCCACGGGTTGCTCGCGCCGCCCTTGACGGTCGGATCGTTCGCCGTGATCAGGCACTCAACGCCTTCCACCACCCCGATCCCCGTCACCAGACTCGCGCCGACCGTGAAGTCCGAGCCCCAGCCGGCCAACGGCGACAGCTCCAAGAACGCCGTGTCCGGGTCGATCAGCAACTCGATCCGCTCCCGCGCCAGCAACTTCCCGCGCTTGTGGTGCCGCGCGACGTACTTCTCCCCACCGCCGGCCAACGCCTTGGAGTGCTCGGCGTCGAGCGCGGTGAGTTTCTCCAGCATCGCTTCACGATTACTCATGCAGTGAATCCCAGTCGTTTGGCGGCGAGGCCGGTCATGATCTCGGTGGTGCCGCCACCGATGGCGAGCACCTTCTGGTCGCGGTACTGGCGTTCCACCTCGGCCTCCCGCATGTAGCCGAATCCGCCATGCAGCTGGAGCGCCTGGTCGCAGACCCATTGCCCAGCCTCGACAGCAGTGTTCTTCGCGAAGCACACCTCGGCGAACACCTCTTCGCCACGCTCGGCCCGTTCGGCGATCGACTGCACGTAGACCCGCGCAACGTCGATCCGCCGTGTCATCTCGGTCAGCGTGTGCTGCACGACCTGCCGTGAAATCAACGGTCGGCCGAATGTCTCGCGGTTCCGGCACCACTCGACCGTGAGGTCGAGTGCTCGCTGCGCTCCGGCATACGCCTGTACGGCGAGAGTCAGCCGCTCGGCGACGAAGTTCACCGCAAGCTGGACGAACCCCGAGCCGGGCGCACCGACCAAGTTGCCCACCGGGACCCGGACATCGGTGAAGGACAGCTCAGCCGTGTCGGAACACAACCACCCAAGCTTCTCGAGCTTCCGCGACACCTCGAATCCCGGCGTCCCCTTCTCGATCACCAGCAGGCTGATCCCGTGCGCACCAGGACCATCGGTACGCACGGCAGTCGTGACAAAGTCCGCCCGCGCGCCCGACGTGATGTAGGTCTTGGCGCCGTTCACGACGAAGAAGTCGCCGTCGCGGCGAGCCGTCGTACGGAGTGATGCGACGTCCGAACCGCCATCGGGTTCGGTGATCGCCAGCGAGCCGATCAGCTCACCGTCCAGTGTCGGCCGAACCCAGCGATCGATCTGCTCTTGATTGCCTGCGGCAACGATATGCGGTACGGCGATCCCGCAGGTCAGCAGCGACGCGATCAACCCGCCCGAGCCACCGGCGTAATGCATCTCCTCGACCACCGCGAGCATGTCGCGGAGCGAGCCACCGCCTCCGCCGACCTCTTCGGGGAACGCCACCCCGAGCAGACCCAGCGCACCGGCCTTCTTGTGCAGCTCCCGCGGCAGCTCGCCGTCCCGCTCCCACTGATCCAAGTGCGGCAAAACCTCAGCCACCATGAATTTCCGGACGCTCGCCCGCAGTGCTAATTGTTCGGCATTCACAGCAACATCTCCGGAATGTCGACATATCGAGATCGCAGCCATTCGCCGACCGCCTTGGCCTGCGGATCGAACCGCGCCTGCGCCGCCACACCCTCGCCGAGCAACCCCTCGACGACGAAGTTCAGCGCCCACAGATTCGGCAGCAGATGCCTCGTGACCTTGAGTTCAGTTGTCTCCGGCAACAATTCCTGGAACAGCTCGACGGTGAGCGTGTGCGCCAACCACCGCCACGCCTTCTCGTCGCGCACCCACACGCCGACGTTCGCGTCGCCGCCCTTGTCGCCGGACCGCGCGCCCACGATCCGCCCGAGTGGAACCTCACGCGTCCGCGGCCGTCCCGCCGATGCCAGTGACGGCAACGGGATCGGCAGCCCGGCATCCTCCGCCGAGGTCAGCGCCTGCGTCTCGACCGCGGGCTCGATCGTCGACCGCGTCCCATCGGGCAGGACGACGACCTGCGTGACCTCGTGAATGTCGACGTACCCGGCCTTGAAGACGCCGTACGGCGAACCGTCCCCCGGCGGCGCGACCGCGTGGAACCCGGGGTAGCTCGACAGCGCCAACTCGACCGCCGCACTGGAGAACGCGCGGCCGACCACCTTCGGATCCGGATCCTTCACCGCACACCGCAGGAAGACGCTGGCCTCCTCCTCGGAGTCCGCGTTCGGCTTCTCTGTCCAGGCAACCGTCCACTTCACCTCGGCCGGCCGCTTCGCCAGCCCACGCTCGAGTTGCGCCTTGACCAGCTCGGCCTTCTCCTCCAGCTGCAGCCCGGTCAGCACGAAGCTCACCTCGTTGCGGAACCCGCCCACGCTGTTCAAAGACACCTTGTACGTCGGCGGCGGAGCCTCACCCCGAACCCCACTGATCCGGATCCGGTCGGGGCCGTCGTCGCTCAGTTCGATCGTGTCGAGTCGCGTGGTCACGTCCGGACCGGCGTACCGGGCACCGGTGATTTCGTAGAGGAGTTGCGCCTTGATCGTGTCGATCGTGACCGCGCCACCGGTCTTGTCGTGCTTGGTGATCACGCTGCTGCCGTCCGCGTGGATCTCCGCGATCGGAAACCCGGGCCGGCCGAGATCGTGGATCTCGCTGAAGAACGAGTAGTTCCCGCCGGTCGCCTGACAACCGCACTCGATCACGTGCCCGGCGGCGACAGCACCCGCCAACTCGTCGTACTGGTTCCGCTTCCAGCCGTGATGCGCGGCCGCCGGTCCGACGATCACCGAAGCGTCGGTGACCCGACCAGTGACGACGACATCCGCCCCGGCCTGCAGGGCCTCGGCGATTCCCCAGGCGCCTAGGTAGGCGTTGGCGGTCAATGGCGTGCCGAGCTCGAGCTCGGCGGCACGGGCGAGCAGGTCGTCACCTTCGACGTACGCGATCTTGGGATGTAGTCCGAGTTTGTCGGCCAGTTCCTGGATCGCCTGCGCGAGGCCGGCCGGGTTCAAGCCGCCCGCGTTGCTGACGATCTTGACGCCGCGGTCTAGTGCCTCCCCGAGGCTGCCTTCGAGCTGCTTCAAGAACGTCCGCGCGTACCCGAGTGACGGATCCTTCAATCGGTCGCGGCCGAGGATCAGCATGGTGAGCTCAGCCAGGTAGTCGCCGGTCAACACATCGAGCGGCCCACCCGTCAGCATCTCCTGCACAGCGCTGAACCGATCGCCGTAGAAGCCCGACGCGTTCCCAATGCGAATCGGCTCGGTCATGCGAACTGGCCCGCCTGACGGCCCTTGCCGGGCATCCCCGCGAACGCCTGCACGATCCCCAGCCACTCATCCGCGTCCGCGCCCACTGCGACCAACTCCAGGTCATCTCGGTGGCGGCGCTGCGTTGCCAACAGGCAGAAGTCCAACGCCGGTCCGCTCACCCGCTGCGCCGCATCTTCTGGACCCCAGGTCCACACATCGCCATCCGGCCCGGTCAGCTCAACGCGGATCTCCACATCCGGCGCTTGCTTCCCGTGTAGCAAGTAGGCGAACCCACGGGTGCGGACGGCCAGGTGTGCGACATGCCGCAAGCGGGAGCTCGGCGGGCGCCGTACGCCGAGAGTGTCAGCGACGTCCTGCCCGTGCGCCCACGTCTCCATCAGCCGTGCGGTCGCCATCGAGGTCGCGCTCATCGGCGGCCCGAACCACGGAATCTTCTCCCCGGCCGGCACCGCCTTCAGCGCCTCCCGCAGGTCCTCACGCGTCTCCCGCCAATAGACCAACAGCTGATCCGGCGGCAACGCGGCACTCTCAGCCGCCGCATCATCGACGTACCCGGTCGGATTGGCCGCTCCACGCTGCAGCAACTCCGCGAACCCCTCCGGCTCCGCGGCCGCCAGTCGCGCCGCCTCATCCGTCCACGCGAGATGCGCGATCTGATGAGCGATCGTCCACCCCTCCGCAGGCGTCGCCTGCGACCACTCTCCAGCCGCCAACCCACCCACCAGCTGATCGAGCTCCGCACTCTCGGCCCGCAGGTCCGCCAGTACCTCGTCTACATCCACACGCACTCCCACCGGACGGCGATCGTGCCACCGAGACTGACACGGTCCGCAAAAAGAATCAAGCGTGCTTGTTTTGACTCGGTGGTCTACTCGGCACTCCTTCGACGGCGGTGGAAAAGCTTTCGGTGCGGGATGCTGGGTTGTTTCCTAGGAACCATGCATGGTTCGCTGCCGGGAAAGGCCGCCGAGATCCGGGCGTTGTTGCTGAGTTTGATCGACACGCTGCCGGAGGGCGCTGCGCTGCCGCCCGAACGGGAGCTGTCCGTGCGCTGGAACGTGGCACGGATGACGCTGCGCCGGGCCGTCGACGAGCTGGTGATCGAAGAACTGCTCGTACGGCGACATGGCAGCGGCACGTACACGACGCGGCCGAAGGTGGCGCGCTGGCTCGGGATGATCGGCTTCTCGGAGGACATCCGCCGTCGCGGGATGCGCCCCGGGAACACGATGCTCGAGTTCCGCCACCAGAAGGCTGAGCGCGCGGCCGCCCGCCGGCTGCGGATCCCGGTCGGCGATCCGATCATCGCGTTCACCCGGCTCCGGTTGGCCGATGACCTCCCGATGGTGGTCGAACGCACCACGCTGCCGGCGGCGTACGTGCCAGGTCTGGAGGCCGAAGACCTCGACGGGTCGATGTACGACCTTCTGACCAACCGCTACGGAATCGACGTCGCCAGCGGTACATCGCGCCTCGAACCCGTCATGCCCGATGCGAAAACCGCCGCCTGGCTGGACATCCCGGTCACGCAGCCGTGCCTGGCGACCCACGGGATCAGCTTCGACAGCCGCGACCGCGTCTTCGAGTACACCTCGGCCCTCTATCGAGGCGACCGCTACGCCTTCACCACCGAACTCCGGATGACCCAAACCCCGCGGGCCCGTGCCACCAGCTTCTGAATGTCGAGGGAGTTCGATCGTCTCCGACCTAGGGTCATGGACATGGAGCTCTCCGACGGCCGCACCCTGCACGTCTACGACACTGGCACCCCTGGTCACCCTGTCATCTGGAACCACGGCACTCCCAACATCGGCGCACCGCCCGAACCCCTCTTCGCCGCCGCTGAGCGGCTCGGCCTGCGCTGGGTGTCGTTCGACAGACCCGGGTACGGCGGCTCCACCGTGTCGCGCGGCCGAACTGTTGCCTCGGTCGCCCGCGACACCGAAGCCGTGGCTGACGCCCTGTCCCTCGACCGCTTCGCCGTAGCCGGCTACTCCGGCGGCGGCACTTTCGCTCTTGGAACCGCAGCGCTCCTCGGCGATCGGGTCACCGCCGCGATGACGTTGGCCGCGATCGCGCCGTACGGGGTTGAAGGGCTCGACTGGTACGAAGGCATGGTCCCCTCCGGTATCGCCGCGCTCGCGAGCGCCGCTGCTGGTGCTCGGGAAACCCTCCACAACTCTGGTTTCGAGTACGACGCGGGGTTCACCGCAGCGGATGAGGAGATGTTCGGTGGGCCGTGGGGGTGGCTCGGCGAGGTCGCTGGGCCTGGACTCGATGCTGGGCCCTATGGGCAGATCGACGACGATGTGTCGTACACCCGGCCGTGGGGTTGTGATCCTCGGACGATCACCGCGCCGACGCTGTTGCTCCATGGCACTTGCGATCGCATCATTCCGCCGTCGCACGCTTCTTGGCTGGCGGCTCATTGCCCTGCCGCTACCCTCCAACTCCACGAGGGGGCGAGCCACTTCACGATCGTTGAATACGCCGAGGCTGGGTTGTCGTGGTTGGCCCGCCGGTGACTGCGCACTCGGATGCGGCCGGTCCGGTACGGCTTGTGGCTGGTCGCCGCTGCGGCCGATTTACAGTGAGAGGGCGGTGCGGCCCGGCGCGTGGCTGAGGGGGATGGCGAGGCCGGCGATCGCGCTCGCGCCGTCTGAGGTACTCGCTATGGTTGCGGCCTGTAGCGAGGAAGCCTGGAAAGTGACCCTCCGCGGTGGTGAAAGACGCCAGCAAGGAAGCGTGGGGTCCCGCCGCGCCCAACTGCCCCTTGCTGCCTCACTACACGTGACTTTTTCGGCGCATAGAGGCTGTAGCGAAATGGCGTTTGCCGGTTGGGGCGTTGGATCTGGCGGGATGTTCGGTTTGCCGTGGCGGGCCGCGGCCCCGGCTGCGGGTTCAGGTGGCGGGGTGGAGGGTGTGTTTGTGGAGTTTGAGGAGGTTGACCACGGTGGCTGCGAGGTGGAGTTCGCTGGCGGCGGCTTTGATGCCGCGGCGGGAGAACCTGCGCAGGCCGGTCTGGTCTTTGAGGTGGGCGATGACGGTTTCGACGGTGGCTGATCGGCGTTTGTAGGTGGTGTGGCCTTCAGGGGTGCGGATCTGGTGCTGCATCTGTTGTGCGGGGGTGGCGTCGGGTGGTGGTGGTCCTTGGGTGGGCTGGTCGCGGGCGTCACGGTTGACGTCGCGGTGGTTGCCTGGGGCAATGAGCCGGGCGGGTCCTTTGAGGGTGAGGTTGTGCTCGGACCAGTAGCCGGCATCGGCCAGGATCGTGCCTAGTTCGCGGGGGTGACCGGGTTTGCTGTGCTGGTTGAGGTGCTCGACGGCGGTGACCGCGGCCTTCATCATGGGTTCGAAGCAGTGGTAGTCGTTGCCGTCCTGGGTCACCGCGGCGGCCAGGATGAGGTGGTCGTCGGTGACCGCGATCTGGGCGTTGAAGCCCTGCACGGTCCCGCCGTTACTGGTCG
>NZ_SMKX01000137.1 GCF_004349055.1 Kribbella antibiotica | reverse complement strand
GGTGACGGAGGCGGGGGTCGGGATGGTCACGGGTGAGCTCCGGTGGTCGGTGGTCGGTGGAGTAGGCCGGGGCGGGCCAGTTGGCTCGGCGCCTTGAGCACCCGCCAACCATCCCAACTGTGCCCAGATGACTGACGGGTGCTCAAGGCCAGGGCGGTCGGAGCTTTGAGCACGCATCAGTCGTATCGGCGGTGCGCGGCTGCCTGGTGGGTGCTCAAGGCTGGTGGGTGGGGGACGAGTCGGGGTCGGTGTTGGTGCTGCGGATCAGGTCGACTCTGGCGGGGTGGGCGGACCTGCGCCACTGTCTAACTCGCCTCCGGCTGCTCACCTCGGCTTGCGCTGAGCGTGAATCGGGCGGGTCGCGGGAGGTTGGTCAGTGGGGGCGGTCCGCTCTCGGGTGGTCCGCCGTGGTCGGGTCGCTGCGGTTTACGCGACGTCGATGTGTCCTGCCGAGCGGCAGGGCGTTTGCGGCTTCAATGCGTTGTCAGTGCGCTCGCCGCCGGCAACCGGCGTTCCCAGCAGACGTCCGCCGCCGCGTGCCTACCCCCATTTGATGGGCTGACCCATGGGAGTGGGGGTGGACCCACCGCATGCGGTGGGCCGACCCACAACCTGGTGGGCTCACCCATCAAATGGGGTTAGGGGGTGAGCGCTCGGCAGAGGAGGGCGTCGGGGGTGCCGGTGGCGCCTACTCGGGTGGTGAAGGCAATGCCGGCGAGGTACTCGGTCGAGGCGCATTGGCCCTTGTACGCGCCTGTCGCGAAATCGCCGCCTTGCGCAGCGCCGCGGTTGTCGGAGCGGTCGAACCAGAGGGTGCGGACGGCGCCTCCCAACGACTGGGCGGTGGCGGTGCAGAGGACGGTGGAAAGCTTGGCGCCGCGGACGGCGTAGCCGGTGACGAAGTGGCCGGCGGGGCACTGGTACTTGGTGTAGCCGGAGGCCCAGTCGGTGGTGACATGGCGTTGGTCGTAGACGACTTCATAGGGGCCGGAGGCAACGGGTGCGCCGGAGGTGCAGAGGGAGCGGTTGCCGGTGTGGGCCAGGCCGATGAGGCGGAGGCCGTCGGGGCAGGCGGCTTTGCGGGCGCCGTTGTCCCAGTCGCCGGCGGCGCGCATGCGCAACGACGCCACGAAGTCGCCGTGGTCGGGGCTGAGCATCTTCCAGACGGTGCCGGGGGCAACGAAGCTGGTACGACTAGTTGCGCCCATCAAGCGCGACCACGCGGAAGCGCGCCAGTCGTCGCCGTCGTACAGACCCATGCTGTTGCCGCTGGAATCCCAGTGCAGCAAGGCCCAGCCGTTGCCGGTGCGGTTGGTGTGCCAGCCAACCAACGGCCAGTAGGCGAAGTCGGCATCGGTGCGGATGAGCTCGTCGACGAAGCGTTCGAACCATGCACGTGGCAAAGCAGCACTCTCCTCACGGCCGCCGACGCCGAACTCGCTGATCCAGACCGGCGCGGTGAAATGCCCGTCCTCGCCGGAGACGAAGAACGCCTGCCGATTGAGCTCACTGGTCAGCTCGGTCGGCGACAGATCCTGGTATCGCGGGTCGGTCGTCTCACCGGTTCCAGTCGCACCGCTGTGCCGCGGCCCCGTGTAGCCGTAGAAATGAGCGCCGTACACGAGTTTGTTCGAGACGACCAGCGTGTGCGACAGCGTCCGGGCGGGAGTCAGCGTCGGTCGCTCGTGGGGGAAACCGTCGACCGGGATGCCGGTCCAGTTGATGCCTTCGACAACGATCAGCAGGTTCGGATTCGCTTCGGTGAGGATGCGATCGCCGAGATGCTGAGAGGCGGCGAACCAGTCGTGGTCGTTGCCCCAACCCCAGTTCGGATCGTCGAGGATGTTGCGCCGCACCTCGTTGTAGAGATCGGCTCCGACGACGCGCGGGTTCGACTTGTAGCGGTTGACCATGAACAGCCAGTCGCTCTCCCAGGTCGCCGTCGATTGGCTCGTGTTCCAGCGCTCGTTCCCATCCACGCCGCAACACCACCGGGTCGTCGCCGTGTGGTTGTTGATGATCACCGCAAACCCGGCAGCAGTCAGCGCCTGTACGACGGCGTCGTACACCTGAAGCGGTGTCTTCCCTCGCAACCCGGGGTTCGCCGCAACAGCGCTGTCAGGGACCAAAGCAGAATCGTGGATCATCTCGTTCGAGAACTGGAGCCGGATGCTGTTCAGCCCCAGTTCGGCGAACCCGGCGATGATCGACGCCATTGGAGCGCGGTCGAGACCGAGCGGGATGCGGTTGCTGTTCTCGCCGGCGTGATGATTGGCATTGTCGGCCTGGTCGCCGGAACCGTTCCAGGTTCCGGAACCGCCGTGCCAGTTCCCGGATTTCAGCCGGAAACGATTCCCGTCGGCGTCGACGATCCACCGCCCCCGGGTACTCAGCGGCGCGGTCCAACCGCTCACCAGCAACGGGGAAGCCCCAGCAGGCAAGGCGGCTGCAGGCAACGCAACTGGAGGCAAGGCAGCTGGAGGCAACGCGGACAGGGCGGCAGCAGGCAAGGTTGGCGTCAGTGGAAGTAGCAGGGCGAGTACGACGAGCAATCGGGCGGCAGTTCGGCGCATGGCTCACCTGTCCCCAGGTCGGTGCAGTGCGGGCGGGGTGATGGCCGGAGGCTTCGCGGGACCGCCGGCCACCACGCAGTCATTGGACCAGATCAGGAGTGCCACTGGGGAGAGCGCTGTCATCGGTGGATTCTTTCCGAGTTCTCCAAAAAGACGTTTGGTAGTGACATCGCGGCCAGGATGGTGCACTCTCCTGTTTGTCGGAAACCGCTTGCTAAGGCCGCGTTGGAGGCAGAAATGCGCAAAGTGCTCGCGACTGTGGGGTTGATCGGAGTGGGGTTGAGTGGTGGGACTGCCGCTGCGGGAGGGGCCGAACCGGCCCCGGTGCCCGTCCAGCTGGTCTCGATCACCGACTTCCACGGGTACCTGCGACCACCGTCTCCCGCGGACGGCGGGACGATCGCGGGTCCGGACGGAAAGGCGCAGGTAGTCGGCGGCGCGGCGTACCTGGCGTCGCATCTGCAGACCATCCGCGCCGGTCACCGCAACTCGATCCTGTTCGCCGACGGTGACAATTTCTCCGGGTGGCCGTTTGAGGTTGACGCACATGCAGATGAGCCGACGATCGAGGCGCTGAACGCGCTGGGTATCGAGTTCTCAAGTGTCGGCAACCATGAACTAGACGTGTCAAGAAGCTTCCTGGTTGATCACATGACCCGCGGGAAGTGTTTCGGGACGCCCGGTGTCGACAGTTGCTTCAAGGACTCGACCGGCCGCCGCTTCCACGGTGCCGACTTCGAGTTCCAGTCGGCGAACATCGTGGACCCGAAGGGCCGGCCGATCGTCGCGCCGTACACGATCCGTTGGGTCCGCGACCACGGCCGCAGCTTCCCGGTCGGCTTCATCGGGCTGACCGTTCCGGATACACCCGTCGGCAGTACGTCGTACCAGCCGGATCTGAAGGCGCTTGCCCCAGTCGACTCCGCGAACCGGGCGGCCGCTGAACTGAGCCGCAAAGGGGTGAAGGCGATCGTGCTGAACATGCACGACGGCGGAACCGACGCGTCGCCGACGTACGACAACTGCGTCAACCCGACCGGCCCTGCGATCGATCTGGCGCGCAAGGTGACGCCGCAGATCGATGCGATCGTCACCGGGCACTGGCACGCAGCGTTCAACTGCAGCATCCCCGACCCGGACGGCAACCCCCGCCCGGTCGTCGAGGCGGCGAACCACGGCCGGCTGGTCAGCGAGATCAACCTGCAGCTCGATCCTCGCAGCGGCGAGGTCCTGCGCGACCTAACGACCTCCACCAACCATGCAGTGACACGCGACGTCACACCGGACCTGAAGCTGCAGAAGATCGTCGGCTACTGGTCAGCCGCGGGAGATCGCAAGTACGCCGAGCCGGTCGCCACGATCACCGGCGACTTCACCCGGACCCCGAACGCGGTCGGCGAGAGCACGTTGGCCGATCTGGCAGCCGACGTGCACCTCTGGACGGCGCGCAAAGCAGGCAAGGCCGACCTCGGTTTGATCGCGGCCAAGCCGGCGATCGGATCGACCGCGCTCCGGCAGGACCTCAAGGTTGCCAACAGCAACAAGCCTGGCGACGCCGACGGGCGCGTCCTGCTCGGCGAGTCGTGGGAGGCGTACGGCTACGGCAACCCGGTCCTGACCGTGAGCCTGACGGGCGCCGAGCTGGACGCCGTACTGGAGCAGCAGTGGCAAGGCGGGAAGTTCGCGCCGCTGGCCCTGTCCAAGAACGTGAAGTACAGCTTCGACGCGAGCCGTCCAGAAGGCGACCGGATCGACCCCAGAGACGTGAGCATTGACGGAACGTCACTTGATCCAGTCAAGACGTATCGCGTTGCCGCGCTCGCCTACACCGTGATCGGTGCAGACGGTTACACAGTGTTCAAGGCGTACTACACCGACCCTGTCCGCAACGACACTGATCACGAGACCTTCGCGGCGTACCTGAGGGCCCACCGCACGCTCACCCCGGCACCGCTCGACCGGGTCACGCAGAAGGGCTGACAACCGTTGCCCCTCGAGCTCCGTACTCATCGGTGACGGGCTAAGTGAGGGGATACAACGGATGGCGCGAGGAACACGGGACGAGGAGTTCAGCGAGTACGTCGCTCAGCGGCGTACTCAGCTGCGCCGCATCGCCTACCTGCTCTGTGGTGACGTGCACAAGGCGGAGGACCTGGTCCAGACGGCGTTGATGAAGCTGTACGTCGCCTGGCACCGGGTGCAGCGTGAAGGCAACATTGACGCCTATGTACGGCGGATCCTGGTCAACTCCGGGATCGACGAGAGCCGCCGGCCATGGCGCCGGGAGGAGCCTGGGCTGGACGGCCTGGACCCGGTCATGGCGGAAGGCCTCGCGGTGGAGGACCGGCGGGCGCTGATCGAGGCGCTGGCGAGTCTGCCGCTCGGGCAGCGCCGGGTGGTGATCCTGCGGTACTTCGTCGGCCTGTCGGTCGATGAGACCGCCACCGACCTCAACTGCGTGCCCGGCACGGTGAAGAGCCAGAGCGCGCGGGCCCTCGCCCGGCTGAACGACATGCTGACTGCCCAGTTTCGGGCTGTAGGAGGACACCGATGATCGACGAGCAACTGCTCCTGGACCGCCTGACCGACGCCGCTGCCGCCCAGGACGGCCTGCTGCCGCGGGCGGTCGCCGACGACCTCGCTGCGGGCCGCCGCCGGCTCCGCTCCCGCCGCCTCCTTACTGGCGGTACGGCGATGCTCGCGGCCGGCGCGGTGGCAGTCGCGGTGTTCGGGATGAATGGCGTCGTGAAGGAAGCGGCGCCTGAGCCGCCACTCGCAACTCAGCAAGCGCCGGTCGACGCGCAGGCGGCCGAGGACGCGGCCGCGGTCACGAAGACCCAAGGGTTCGACAAGCTGATGAAGGGCTTGATGTCCAAGCACTTCGACCCGGCGAAGAAGCACCTGAACTTCACGACCGGACCGTTCGACCTCGACACCCAGCTCGGTCACCACGGGACGCAGCGCAAGGTCGGCTGGAACACAAAGGGGGATCAGGGCCAGGGCATGTTCCTGATCGAGCTCAGCAGTTCGGCCAAAGCCGCGGACAACACCTGCGGATCGTTCTTCGAATCCGAGACCAAGCCCGTGAGCTGCCAGCAGGTGACGCTGCCCAACGGCCTTACGGCGATGCTCGGCAGGCAGGGCCGGATGATCGAGTTCAGCTACCTGCAGCCGGACGGCGAGTACTTGTACGTCGCGGTCGACCCGGTGTTCCGCAACAACACGATGCGACCGTCCAGCGACATGGCGATCAGCGATGAGCAACTGTTCGCCTTCGCCACCGATCCCGCGTTGAGCCTGCCGCCGCTGACCTCAGAGCAGCAGGCACAAGAGGACAGGCTGCAGGATTTCGCACCGGCTACGGATCAGATCGTGGTTGCCACGGCGCAGCATCTGCCGGGCGGGATGAAGGTCACCGGGGTCGAGAACCGGGGTGGTGAGTTGTTCGTCTTCGGAACCTGGACCCGAGGTGCCGTGACGGCGACTCTGGAGGTCGGTCTGGATGCGGCGCCGCTGGCCAGTGAGTGCAAGGCGCAACTGTCGGTGCCGTCCTGTGTCCCGGTGACACTGCCGAACGGTGCGCAGGGGGAGTACCACGAAGGTGCGCGGGCCTATCAGGATGGACCGAGCTACGTGATGGGCGTGACCTACCGGCAGCCGGACGGCGACCTGGCCTCGGTGCGCGTTCTGTACGTCGGGAAGTCGAAGCGGCCGGCGGGTGCGATCGCCAAGGAGTAGATCCTTGCTCTGGTGGCGGATCCGGTACTGGATCGCTGACTGATCGTCCTGGGGTGGCGGGACATCCACCCCAGGACGCAGCGTGTTAGCGGTTCTCGCGGTGCTGTTCGGCGACTTCCTTCAGGTACAGCGCACTCTGCTTC
Source organism: Kribbella antibiotica (assembly GCF_004349055.1). Lineage (GTDB taxonomy): Bacteria > Actinomycetota > Actinomycetes > Propionibacteriales > Kribbellaceae > Kribbella > Kribbella antibiotica. The sequence continues at coordinate 18,514 of NZ_SMKX01000137.1, read as the reverse complement.
GGGATGCGGGCCTGGGTGTCGTAGTCGACCCGGACGATGCCGAAGCGCTTGATGTACCCGTAGGCCCACTCGAAGTTGTCGAGCAGCGACCAGGCCAGGTAGCCACGGATGTCGGCGCCCTGGTTGATGGCGTCGGCCACCGCGGCCAGGTGCGTCTTGAAGTACTCCGTGCGGCCCTCGTCGGCAACGAACCCGTTCTCGTCGGGGACGTCTTCGTAGGCAGAGCCGTTCTCGGTGATCACCATCGGCAGGCCGGGGTAGTCCCGGGCGATGCTGAGCAGGAGGTCGGTGAAGCCCTCGGGGACGACCTCCCAGTCCATGTGGGTCTTCGGCCGGCCGAGCGGGACGGTCCGGCTGATCGGCAGACCCTTCTCGTCGACCGTGCTGCCGTCCTCGGCGTACCCGGTGAACTTCTGGCTGAAGTAGTAGTTCACACCCAGTACGTCGATCGGTGCCGAAATCAGCTCGAGGTCGCCGTCCTGGACGGGGATCTCGATGCCCTCCTGGGCCAGATCCGCGACGATGTCGGCCGGGTAGTGGCCGTGCACCAGCGGGTCGAGGTAGATCCGGCGGCCCATACCGTCGGCACGGCGGGCAGCCTCGGTGTCGGGCTCGGCGTCGCTGGCGGGGTACGCCGTGGCCACGTTGAGGGTGATACCGATGTCGAGCTTGCGCGGCGAAGCCTCACGCATGGCGGTGGTGGCCAGGCCGTGGCCGAGCAGCAGGTGGTGAACCGCAGCGATCGACGCCGGGTAGTCCTTGATGCCCGGCGCGTGCAGACCGTAGGCGTACCCGAGCATCGCGGAGCACCACGGCTCGTTCAGCGTCGTCCAGGTGTTGACGCGGTCCTTCAGGGCATCGAACACGAGCATCGAGTACTCGGCGAACCGGTACGCCGTGTCGCGGTTCGGCCAGCCGCCCGCGTCCTCGAGCTCCTGCGGCAGGTCCCAGTGGTAGAGCGTCACCCACGGGTCGATGCCTTTGGCAAGCAACTCGTCGGTCAGCTTGTCGTAGAAGCCCAGGCCGGCCGGGTTCACCGGGCCCTTGCCGCGCGGCTGCACCCGCGGCCACGCGACCGAGAACCGGTAGGTGTCGAAGCCGAGGCTCTTGATCAGCGCCACGTCCTCCGGCATCCGGTGGTAGTGGTCACAGGCGACGTCACCCTTGTCGCCGTTGTCGATCGCGCCGGGCACCTCACAGAAGGTGTCCCAGATGGACGGCGTCCGGCCGTCCTCGGCGATCGCGCCCTCGATCTGGTACGACGAGGTCGCCACACCCCACCGGAAGTCGGCGGGCAGACCCTTGATCAGGTCAGCCGCCCCCGAGACGGACGTTGTAGTCATAGAAGGCCTTTCACGAAGATGAGAAGGGATTAACCGACCGGAACGCGGCCGGGGAGCCAGCAGGCGACCGACCGGCTGGGGTCGTTGCGGGCCGACGGGATCCCGAGCAGCGGGACCTCGTCGGAGCAACGGTCGAACGCGTGCGGGCAGCGTGGGTGGAACGAGCAACCGGACGGCATCCCGCGCAGGTCAGGCGGTGAGCCCGGGATTCCGGACAGCTCCTTGCGCGGGCCGCGCAACGCCGGGAAGGACTTCAGCAGTCCTTCGCTGTACGGGTGCAGCGAGTCCTTGTACAGGTCGGCCGACTTCGCCTCCTCGACGATCCGCCCGCCGTACATGATCGCGATCCGGTCCGAGAACTCGACCAGCAGCGACAGGTCGTGCGTGATGAACAGCACCGAGAAGCCGAGCGTCTCGCGCAGTTCGACCAGCTGAGCCAGGATCTGCCGCTGCATCACCACGTCGAGCGCCGTCGTGGGCTCGTCCATGATGACGACCTGCGGCTCCAGTACTAGCGCCATCCCGATCATCACGCGCTGCCGCATACCGCCGGACAGTTGGTGCGGGTAGGCGTCCATCCGGTCCGCCGAGATGCCGACCAGCTTGAGCATCTTCTTCGCCCGGTCGAGCCGGGCTTGCGGGGAAAGGTCCGGCTCGTGCGCCCGGATCACGTCGAGCATCTGGGTCGAGACCTTGTGCACCGGGTTGAGCGAGTTCATCGCGCCCTGGAACACGATCGACGTCTCGGCCCAGCGGAACGCGCGCAACTCACGGTCCGTCAGGGACATCACGTCGTACGGGTCGCCGCCGGGCGGGTGGTAGATGACCGAGCCGCCGCTGATCACACCGGGCGGCGGGAGGAGCCGAGTGACGCCGTACGCGAGCGTGGACTTGCCACTCCCGCTCTCACCGGCGAGCCCGAGCACCTCGCCACGGTGCAGCGTCAGCGTGACATCGCGGACTGCCCGTACGCCCTGGTCGCCCAGACCGTAGTCGACATTGAAGTCCTTGATCTCGAGGACGGGCTCTTTCGCATTCACGCTGCATCCACCTTCCGTACGACGGGAGTCGGCGCGACTGCCTTGTTGCCGAGGACCGGGGTGAAGCCGACGCGCATCCGGACGGAGTGACCGTCGTTGGTCTTGACCTTGGTGTGGCCGGCGTTGCGCAGCCGCGGGCTGACGAACTCGTCGATCCCGAAGTTGATCAGGGACAGCGCCGTCCCGAGGATGGCGATCGCCAGACCGGCCGGGACGAACCACCACCAGGCACCCTGGGCGAGGGCCTGCTGGCTCTGCGCCCAGAACAAGATGGTGCCCCAGTTCCATTCGGAGATGGTCGAGATCCCGATGAAGGCCAGGGTGATCTCGGACATGATCGCGAAGATCACGGTGCCGACGAAGCTGGAGGCGATGATCGCGGTCAGGTTCGGCATGATCTCGGCGGTGATGATCCGCCAGGTGCTCTCACCGGTCGCCCGCGCGGCCTCGACGTAGTCCCGCCGGCGCAGCGACAGGGTCTGCGCCCGCAGCACTCGAGCACCCCAGGCCCACGAGGTGAAACCGATGACGAGGGCAACCATCAGGTCACCTGCGCCGGGGATGGTCGAGGCGACGATGATGATCAGCGGCAGCGCCGGGATGACCAGGAAGACGTTCGACAGTGCGGACAGACCCTCGTCGGCAGCGCCACCGAGGAAGCCCGAGCTGACGCCGATCAGGACCGACAGCGCGGTCGCGACGATGCCGGCCAGCAGGCCGACGAACATCACGCCCCGGGTGCCGACGAGCATCTGACTGAAGATGTCCTGGCCGAGGTGCGTCGTACCGAACCAGTGCTTGCCGGACGGTCCTTGGAGGATGTCGCTGCTGCGCTGGGACGGGTCGAACGGCGCGATCCACGGACCGATGATCGCGATCAGGCTGAAGAACGCGAGCACGATCAGGCCGGTCGCGGCCTTCGGGTTGGCGACGAACCGCAACCGCTGGCGCTTGGCCGGTGCGGCCGCGACCTCCGGGCCGTCGGGAGTCACCGCGGTGATGGTGCTGGTGGGTGCGGACATGTCAGCCCTCCTTCCGGGTACGGGGATCGAGCAGCAGGTAGGCGACGTCGGCGATCAGGTTCGCGACCAGGACCGACAGCGTGATGACCAGGAAGACGCCCTGCATCAGCGGGTAGTCCTTGGAACCGACCGCCTGGAACAGGTTGTAGCCGATCCCGGGGTAGGAGAAGACGATCTCGACCAGCAGCGTGCCGCCGACGATGAAGCCCAGTGACAGCGCGAAACCGGAGACGTTCGGCAGCAGCGCGTTGCGGGCGGCGTAGCTCAGCATCACGCGCTTCTCGGGCAGGCCCTTGGCGTGCGCGACGGTGATGTAGTCCTCGGAGGCGACCGTCACCATCATGTTGCGCATGCTGAGGATCCAGCCGCTCACCGACGAGATCAGGATCGTGATGGCCGGGAGCAGGCTGTGGTTGATCGCACTGCCCATGAACTCCGGCGTCCATCCCGGCACCAGGCCGGGCTCGTAACCACCCGACGACGGGAAGATGCTGTCCGGACCGGCCAGTACGGCGATCGCCAGCAGACCGAGCCAGAAGTACGGGATCGACGACAGGAACGTTGTCACCGGCAACAAACCGTCCAGCCAGGAACCGCGTCGCCAGCCGGCCAGCACGCCGAGACCGGTGCCGATCGCGAAGCTGACGATCGTGGTGATGCCGACCAGCGCGATCGTCCACGGCAGGCTCTGCTGCAGGATGTCGATGACCGGCGTCGGGAAGAAGGTGAACGACAACCCGAGGTCGCCGCGGAACACCTGGCCCCAGTAGTCGACGTACTGGCTCCAGAGGCTGGCGTTCTTGTCCAGGCCGAACAGGACGTACAGCGACTGGATCGCCTCGGTGCTGATCTGGCCCTGGTACTTGTTGATCAGCGAGGTGACCGGGTCACCGGGGATCAGGCGCGGGATGAAGAAGTTGATCGTCAGTGCGGCCCAGGCGGTGAACAGGTAGAAGGCAATGCGCTGAAGCAGGAATTTCACTTCGCCGCCCCTTCCTCGTAGAGCCAGCAAGCGGCCCAGTGACTCTGGCCGTTGTCGACAACTGGCAGTTCGAAGCGCGGCGGCAGTTCCGTCGAACACTTCGGCATGGCGCTCACGCAGCGCGGATGGAAGCGGCAACCGGTCGGCGGTGCGATCAGGCTCGGCGGCTCGCCGCTGCCCTGGTCCTCCGGGGCGCGCAGGTCACCGACGCGGTCGAGGCGGTCCGGGTCCGGCGCGCTCTCGATGAGCAGCCGGGTGTACGGGTGCGCCGGGTTCTGGGTGACGGTTTCGGAATCGCCGCCCTCCACCATCCGGCCGGCGTACATGACCATCGTTTCGTCGGCGAAGTACCGGGCCGAGGCGATGTCGTGGGTGATGTAGAGGATGGCCAGGTTCAGCCGGTCCTTCAGGTCGGCGAGCAGGTTCAGCACACCGAGACGGATCGAGACGTCGAGCATCGAGACCGGCTCGTCGGCCAGCAGCACCTCGGGGTCAGCACCGAGGGCGCGGGCGATCGAGACGCGTTGCCGCTGGCCACCGGACAGCTCGTGCGGGAACTTGTCCAGGTAGCGCTCCGGCGGAACGAGCTGGACGCGCAGCAACAGGTCGCGCAGGTTCTGCTCGAGCTCGGCGGAGTTCTTCCCGGCCCGGCCGTGGATCTTCAGTGCGCGGGTCAGGTGGTAGCGGATCGTGTGCGTCGGGTTCAGCGACGCGAACGGGTCCTGGAAGATCATCTGCACCCGGCGGCAGTACGCCCGGAACGCGCGCCCGCCATGCACCTCGACGGACTCACCCCGCAGGCGGATGTCACCGTCGGTGCGCTTGTAGAGCTGCGCGAGCAGCCGGGCCACCGTGGACTTGCCCGAGCCGGACTCGCCGACCAGGGCGGTCACGCGACCGCGGCGGAGCGTCAGGTTGAGATCGTCCACCGCATGGACGACCTTGCGTTCGCGGGTCAGCAGATCCTTCAGGCCGCGCCGGACCGGGAAATGCTTGGTGAGGCCTTCGGCCTCGAGAACAACGTCAGGGACCACCGCAGGGGCCACCGCCGGGTCGGTCACCGTCATGATTGAAAAACTCCTCGCATCGTGGCACCGCGGCGCCGGGGGCACTCACTGCCCCGGCGCCGCGGTCCGGCCTCACTGAGAGCCGGAGGGCTTCAGCTTCAGGACGATCTCCAGCGCGTTCTGCTGGGTGGGCTGTCCAGGTGCGTACGAGTTCGCCTCGTCCGGCCAACCGGTCCAGTTCTTCGTGCTGTAGAGGCCACCGATGTTCGATGCCGAGGTCGGGATGACCGGCATCTGGTCGACCATGATCTTCTGCAGCGTGTTCAGCGCCGTGGTGCGGGTGGCGTCGTCACTGGCGTTGGCGTACTCGTCCAGCGCCTTGGTGGCCTCGGGGGAGTTGAAGCGGCCGTAGTTGCCGCTCACACCGCCCTTGCCGACCGGCTTGAGGATCTTGCCGTCCATGATGTTCTGGTAGATGTCGAACGGCGTCGCGCCACCGTTGGTCCAGTGCATCGCGGCCTCGAAGTTGCCTTCGTCGATGTTCTTGAACCACGCGTCCTGGTTGGCCTTGTCGACGGTCGCGGCGATGCCGATCGTGGACAGGTTGTCCTTGATGATCTCCAGGTCGGTGACGTAGTCCGACCAGCCGGCCGGGTTGGTCAGCGTGATCTTGACCGGCTTGCCGGTCTTGTCCGACAGGACGTTGTTCTCGAGCTTGTACCCGGCCGCGGCCAGATCGGCCTTGGCGCCCTCGACGTCGACGACGTGCTTCTTGTCCTTGAACTCCGGGGCGATGAAGGACTCACCGGCCGGGGTCGGGATGCCGGTGACGGACTCGACCTTCGGGTAGAAGTACCCGGCCTCACCCTGCATGAAGATGTCGTCGCGGTTGATGACCTTGTCCATCGCGCGGCGCAGGGCCGGGTCGTCGAACGGCTTCTTGGTGGTGTTGATCCACAGACCGTGGATACCCAGGTTCGCCGGGAAGTACAGCTTGTGGTTCTTCGGGTCCTTGTCCTGGAAGACGGCCTTCACGTTCGGGACGAAGACGAAGCTCCACTCCGAGGCGCCGTTGGCCAGCGCGGTGGTCTGCGCGTTGTTGTCGTTGTAGGACGTGTAGCGCAGTTCCTTGACCTTCGGCAGTTCCTGCCAGTACGCGTCGCGCAGCTCCAGCGTGGTGGTCTGCGGGGTGAACGACTTGATCTTGTACGGGCCGGTGCCGACCGGGGTCTTCAGGGTGTCCTGGCTCGGGTCCTTGATCGCGGACCACTGCGCCTTCTGGATCACGAAGACGGTCAGGATCTTGTTCTGGTTGGTGAACTGCGACCGGGTGAAGGTCAGGTCCACCTTGTTCCCGGTCGTGGCGATGGTGCCGTACGGGATGGCGTCGGTGTTCAGGCCTTCGTTGTCCTTGCGGAGCTGGAAGGTGTACGCCACGTCGGCGGCCGTCATCGGCGTACCGTCGGACCACTTCACGCCGTCGCGGATCGTGAGCGACAGCTTGGTGAAGTTGGCGTCCCACTTGTACTCGGTGGCCAGCCAGGGCTTACCCGGCTCGGTCGGCTTGATCCCGTTGATCATGATCAACGGCTCGAAGATCATCCAGCGGTACCCGAGCGAGGCACCCGAGGAGGAGCCGAGGAACGGGTTGTGGTTCTCGGTCTGCGGGCCGTTCGGCATCCCCACGTTGAGAACGGTGGCAGCGGTGCCGGAACCGCTTCCGGTGGTCTTGTTGTCCCCGCTACTGCAGGCAGCCATCGTGACTGCCGCGAGCAAGCCCGTCAGGGCCAGCGCGACGCTCCGTCGTGCTCGCATCGGTTCCTCCTGTAGATCTCTGTTTCTTGGCGGATGGTCCACCCCTGAGCCTGGGTGGGCCAGTGCATAGTGGCGTGAAAGCGCTCTCATCGGAAGAGCGGACTGCCTAACAGATCGGTATCGAGGACTTCACCGGCGGCGGAGCAAGGGCAGTTGCCCCGCCGCCGGAGCCTCAGTGGTGGGACCGCACAGCGGGGGCGGGTGCGCTGGTCCGCGGGGTGGGCTTGGGTGCAGTTGAGCTGCGGACGATCAGCGTCGTCGGCAGCACTTGGGGTTCCTCGGGAAGCGGTGTCCCGCCGAAGTAGCCCATCAGCATCCGGGCCGCAGCCTGACCCATCTGGCGCATCGGCTGATGCACCGTGGTCAGCGGCGGTTCGGTGTGCTGGGCGTACGGGATGTCGTCGAATCCGACGACCGACACGTCGTTCGGCACGTTCCGCCCGGTCTCCCGGACGGCCTGGATGGCACCGCCGGCGGACAGGTCGTTGTGCGCGAACACCGCGTCGAAGTCGAGGCGCTGGTCCAGCGCGTGCTGGACGCCGCGGCGTCCGCTCTCATGGGTGAAATCGCCTTCGAACACGAGTCTCGGGTCGAGCTCGATCCCGGCTTCGGCGTAGGTGTCGCGGAAGCCGTCCAGGCGTTCGTGGGTACAACCGAACCGTTCGACACCGGTGATCACCAGCGGCCGGTGCCGGCCGAGCTCGATCAGATGCCGGGCGGCGGACTGCCCGCCGGCGTAGTTGGTGGTGGCGACGGACGGGAACTGGGGGCGGTGGTCGCGGTCGTCGATGAGGACGACCGGCAGGCCACGGGCGTGCAGCTGCTCGATGTAGGTGAGCGTGCCCTCGGGCTCGATCACCAGGAGGCCGTCGAACGACTGCGACGACACCTGGGACGCGAACTGGTGCATGGATTCCGCACCGCGGTTGAACGTGAACAGCAGCAGGCCGTAGCCCTCGCTCTCCACCACGTCGACCGCGCCTTGCAGCACCTCGCCCATCCAGGGCCAGGTGAGCGACGGAACCAGCATCCCGACGACCCTGGTCCGGCCACGGGCCAGGCCGACTGCGCGGGCACTCGGTACGTAACCGAGCTCGGCGATCACGGCGCGGACCCGCTCGGCGGTGCGCAGGTCGAGCTCACCCTTGCCGTTCAGGACGCGCGACACGGTCGTTTTGCTGACGCCGGCCCGTGCGGCGACGTCTGCGATGGTGATGGACACGCGGAAACTCCCCTCGGGCGGTGGGGTGGCGGATGTTGCTGCTGTGTTGCGCTCCCGTGACGGAACCGGTTTCGGAAGCGGTTCCGTAGAGTGAAGCCGAGTGACCTGGGTCTCGTCAATCACGGTGCGGTAACGAATCTCTACTTAATTCACGACTTGGAGAAAGTCACCCCTTCCGGGTGGCCGCGCGGCGTGATGGACTCGGGTCGAGCGGTCCGCCAGGGATCAGGGGTTCGGCAAGGGGCTGGGGCAATGGAGTATCGGCGGACAACGGTGCGCGACATGCGCCGGTCCAACCGATCGGTGATTCTGACCGATATCTACCGTGACGGACCGCTCAGCCGGCACGAGCTGAGCACCCGGACGTCGCTGAGTGCGGCCAGCGTCAGCAACCTGGTCACCGAGATGATTGCCGAAGGCATCGTCGAAGAGGCCGGTTCGGTCGAATCCGAGGGTGGCCGGCCGCGCGTTCTGTTGCGGGTGGCCCGCGAGTTCCGGTACGTCGTCGGTGCCGAGGTCGGTGAGACCCGGGTCCGCGTCGAGTTGTTCGACCTGGCGATGAATGTGCTCGCCACCGTCGACTATCCCGTCGATGCGCCGGAACCAGATGTGGTCGTAAAGCACGTGCTGGAAGGGCTTACGAGCGTTATCGGCACTTCCGGCGTACGGGCTTCAGATGTCCTCGGGCTCGGCGTGGCAGTGTTCGGGATCGTCGATTCAGCGGCCGTCGTCCATGCCCAGACGCTGGGCTGGGACGCCGTACCGCTCGGCCAGATGCTTGCCGAGGGCACCGATATTCCGATCCTCGTGGACAACGGCGCGAACACCCTCGGGCAGGCCGAGATGTGGTTCGGCGCCGGCCGCGGTGCGACCGATGCGGTGGTCGCGCTGGTCGGATCCGGCGTCGGCGCCGCCCTCGTCACCGGCGGATCCAGCTATCGCGGGACCCGCAGCAGTGCGGGCGAGTGGGGACACACCACGATCATGTACGGCGGCCGTGGGTGCCGGTGTGGAGCCGAAGGTTGCCTCGAGGCGTATGTCGGCGCTGAGGATGTCCTCGACCGCTATCGCCAGGCCGGTGGGGTGCTGACCGCGGTCGACGAGGAGGCGGCGTTCGCCGAGGTGCTGGCGGCGGCGGAGAGCTCGGAGATCGCGGCCGGGGTCGTGGACGACACGATCGGCTATCTCGCTGCGGGCTTCGCGAATCTGGTCAACCTGGTCAACCCCGAGCGGATCGTCCTCGGCGGCTGGGCCGGGCTGTTGCTCGGGGAGCATCACTTGCCACGCCTGCGCGAGGCGGTCGGCCGGCATGCACTGCGCCAGCCCTATTCCCAGGTCTCGATCGTGCTGTGCGAACTGGGCCGCGACGCCGTTGCACTCGGCGCCGCGACCCTTCCGGTCCTGCGGTTGCTGCGGGACGGCGGCGCACTGCCGCCGCCCAAGGTTGCCGCTGGTTAGGTTCGGTGCTGGTTAGGTAATGGTCCACTTCTGGTTGGCCTGACCGTTGCAGGTCCAGATCCCGGTCGGTGTGGAGTTCGCCGAGGTGTTGCCGATGACATCGAGACACTTGCCGCGGTTCACGATGTCGTTGTTGCCGTAGGACCACTGCTGCGCGGTATTGCCGTTGCAGCTCACGATCTGGACCCGGGTGCCATCCGCCGTACCGGCGTTCGCGACGTCGAGACACTTGCCCAGGGCGCGGATCGTGCCGTCACCGGGACGGCTCCACGACTGGGCCGCCGTACCGTTGCAGTCGTACAGCTGCACTGGAGTGCCGTCGGCGGAGTTGGCGCCGGCGACGTCGAGGCACTTGCCGGCCAGACCCTTGATCTGTCCATTGGTGCTGCCACCGTCGAGGGTGGAGACGCGCACGTAGTCGATCGTCATCGTCTGCGGCATCTGGGTGGAGCCGTCGGGGTAGCCCGGCCAGTAGCCGCCGACCGCGACGTTCATGATCATGAAGAACGGGTGGTTGAAGACCCATTGGTCGCCACCGAGGTCGGCCGGCGTCCGGCGCTGGTACTGCACGCCGTCGACGAACCAGGTGATCGCGTCCGGCGCCCAGTCCACGCGGTAGGTGTGGAAGTCGTTGCGGAACGGCTGACCGTTCGGGGAGTTGTATGCCGCACCGATGCCCTCGGCCCCGGAGTAGCCCGGGCCGTGGATGGTGCCGTGCACGGTGTTCGGCTCGCGGCCGATGTTCTCCATGATGTCGATCTCGCCGTTGTTCGGCCAGCCGCCACCTTGGGAGCCGAGCATCCAGAACGCCGGCCAGACACCCTGGGTGCCGGGGATCTTGATCCTGGCCTCCCAGCGGCCGTAGGTCTGGGTGAACGTCTGCGCGGTGAGCAACCGGGCCGACGTGTACTGGCAGGTGCCGTAGTGACACTGGAAGCCGCCGCTTTCCTGGCGGGCAGTGATCACCAGGTTGCCGTTGCCGTCCTTGGCGGAGTTGCGGGTGCTGTTGGTGTAGTACTGGCGTTCGTCGTTGCCCCAGCCGGAGCCACCGATGTCGTAGCGCCACTTGCTGGAGTCCGGCGCCTGGCCGGCCGGGCCGTCGAAGTTGTCCTCGAAGGTCGTCGCCAGCGCGGCGGCGGGGGCCTGCGCGGCCTCTTGCTTGGCTTGGGCCGGTGCCTGCAGAAGGCTGGTGCCGACGAGTGCCGCACCGATCGCGACAACGGCCGCGATGCGGGATCGCTTGAGCTTCATGCGTGCCTCATTTCTCACGGGGGCGGAGCAGGAACGAGACAAAGTCGTTAGGGGGATTTGGTCCCGCAGCTTGCTGTGAGAACGCTCTCAGGTCAAGGCCGGGACTAAATAAAAGACGTGAAAAAAGTCGATGCTGTGGCGTTGACACAGGTGGCCACCGATGGTTCCCTCGTGCTGACACACCGTTGCGGCGCGGGCAGACGCCACAACACGCCCCCTGTCTGGATTTCCTTGCTCACAAGGGAGAAGCGCCCATGCCCGCGAACGGGTTATTCCGTCATGCCCGCCAACGTCGCGCCGTACCGGTGGCCGTGGCCGCGCTCAGCGTGGTCGCTGCCGGCCTCAGTATCGGTACGGCGACCGCCCCGACGGCTCAGGCCGCCGGTGAACAGGTCAACGTCTACCTGACCACCACCAACGACTCGGCCGGCCAGAACGTGACCCGGGGCCTGCAGCCGCAGACGCCGGTCAACTTCGGCCCGGCCGGCGGTTCGGCGAACCAGACGATCACGGTCAACGAGAACACGACGTACCAGTCCTGGGAGGGCGGCGGCGCGTCCTTCGCCGACAGCTCCGCGTGGCTGCTGAACAGCAGCAACACGATCTCGGCCGCGACCCGCAACCAGGTGATGAAGGACCTGTTCGACCCGGTCAACGGGATCGGCCTGTCGTTCACCCGCAACCCGATGGGTGCGTCCGACCTGGCCCGGTTCAACTATTCGTACGACGACACCTGCTGCGACCTGAACGACTTCAGCATCAACCACGACCTGGCGGACGTGGTCCCGCTGACCAAGCAGGCCAAGCAGCTGAACCCGAACCTCAAGGTGATGGGGTCGCCGTGGAGTGCGCCGGCGTGGATGAAGGACAACAACAAGTTCACCAACCGCGGCTGGCTTAAGGCCGAGTACTACCCGATGTACGCGCAGTACTTCGTGAAGTACGTGCAGCAGAACGAGGCCCAGGGCAACCACATCGACTACGTGACGGTGCAGAACGAGCCAACCTGTTGCGGAACCGACGACACCGGCTACGCGTCGATGAACTGGAACGGCGCCGGGCTCCTGAACTTCACCAAGAACCATCTGTTCCCGGCGTTCCGGGCGGCCGGTATCAGCACCAAGGTGATGGTGCTGGACTACAACTGGGGCAACTACAACGACCTCGGTTCGGTCCCGCTGGCCGACGCGGCCCTGCGCAACGACCCGCTGTTCGGCGGGATCGCCTGGCACGGGTACGGCGGTGACGTGAATCTGCAGACGCAGATCCACAACCAGTACCCGGCGGTCAACGCCTACATGACCGAGCACTCGGGTGGTACCTGGATCCCGAACCAGCAGGTCGAGGACATGAACAACCTGATCGACTACACCCGCAACTGGGACAAGTCGTGGATCAAGTGGGGGCTCGCCCTCGACCAGAACCACCTCCCGTACGTCGGTTCCGGGTGCAACGTGTGTACCGGCTTGGTGACGGTGCAGCGGGGTGGCAGTCGTGCGGGTCAGGTCGACAAGACCGTCGAGTACTACACGATGGGTCACCTGACGAAGTACGTGCGGCCGGGTGCATTGCGGATCGACTCGTCCGCCAACACCTCGGTGAAGAACGTGGCATGGAAGAACCCGGACGGTTCGAAGGCGCTGATCGCGTTCAACACCACCGGTGGTTCGCAGTCGGTGCGGGTGAACTGGGGCTCGCAGTCCTTCACCTACACGCTGCCCACGAAGACGTCGGCGACGTTCGTGTGGAGCGGTTCGCAGGGTGGCGGCGGTACTGGTGGTCAGATCACCGGTCTGGCCGGCAAGTGCATCGACGTGGCTGGGGCGAACCCGGCTGACGGTACTGCGGTGCAGCTGTATGACTGCAACGGTTCGGCCGCTCAGCAGTGGACGCGTTCGGGCAACACCATCCAGGCCCTGGGTAAGTGCCTCGACGTCGCCGCCGGCGGAACCGCTGACGGCACCCGCGTTCAGCTGTGGACGTGTGTTGCCGGGAGTCCCAATCAGCAGTGGACCTACTCGAACAACGATCTGGTGAATCCACAGGCGGGGAAGTGTCTCGACGTGACCGGGAACAACTCGGCCAACGCGACACCACTGCAGCTCTGGACCTGTGGCGGCGGCGCCAACCAGAAGTGGACGCTCTCCTGAACTAGCACCGGATCGTCTTGTTCGTTGCCACAGTCCCGCCCGGCCGCCCCCGGGCGGGACTTGGTATTTGACGGTATTTGACCCTCCGGCTACTGGAGGGTGGAAGCTTGGCTCATGACGGCGACAGTCACGGTTGGCGAGTTCTCGCGGATGACCAACCTCAGCGTGAAGACGCTCCACCACTACCACGAGATAGGCCTGCTCGCGCCTGCCTCCGTGGACCCGTCCTCCGGCTATCGACGGTATGAGACGGTCCAGGTCGGTGTCGCGCTACTCATCCGTCGGCTGCGCGACCTGCGGATGCCGATTCCCGACGTACGGGCGGTTGTCTCCACAACGGACCGCGCTGCGCGGGAGGAGACTCTGCGAGCGCATCTGGAGCGGATGGAGGCTGAGCTGCAGGTCACCCGTGGCGTGGTCACCTCGCTGCGCAGTCTGCTGACGACCGAGCCCGAGCCGTTGCGGGTCGAGTACCGGTACTTTCCGCCGTTCCGGGCGTTCGGGGTCCGTGCTCAGGTCGAGCGGGAACAGATCGGTCCGTGGTGCGTCGATGCCTTCGGTCGGCTGGACGCGTTGGGTGCTGCCCACGGGATTAGAGCCACGGCCGGAGCGACGTACAGCGACGACTTCTTCACCGAAGACGTCGGTGAGGTGGTCGCCTTCCTGCCGGTCGCGCCTTCGCAGGAGCCTGTTGACGGCTTCTCGTTGGTCGACCTGCCCGGCGGCTTCTTCGCGATCGCCGTGCACGCCGGCGCGATGGCCGACTTCGACCGCACGTACGGCGCGCTCGGCTCGCATGTCGCTGAACACTGCGCTGTTGCTCCAGGACCAATCCGTGAGCTGTACGTCGTCTCGCCCGGGGACACCCCCGACGAATCCTCCTACCGCACCGAAGTCTGCTGGCCGATCCAGCAACTCCCTGCCTGAAAGGTCTGCATCATGTCCATCACTCTCGAGAACATCGCCTTCGACTGCACCGACGCAGCCACCCTCGCCACCTTCTGGGCCGGCGTCCTCTCCGTCCCAGTCGATGCCGACAGCAACGAATTCTTCGCCACCATCAACCGCGCGGCCGACAGCCCCACCCTGATGTTCCTCCAGGTCCCCGAACCCCGCACCAGCAAGAACCGTCTCCACCTGGACCTCGCCACCTCCGACTGGTCCACCGAACTCGCCCGCCTGACCGACCTCGGCGCGAAACACCACTCCGAGCACAACGAGTACGGCGTCCACTGGATCACCCTCGCCGACCCCGAAGGCAACCTGTTCGACCTGGCGGACCACCCGGCCTAAGCGCTTGCGGTGCGGCGGCGTTGGTTGCTCGCCGCACTGACCGTGGCCGTCTCCGGCGCGGCGGAATAGTTGCTCGCCGCAACGACTGCGGCTGGGCTGGTACGGCGTGCATGGTTGCTCGCCGCACCGGACAAGCCGGACACGTTGTCTATGGCTGGTCGCCGCGGCGGCCGCGTTACATAAAGAGCTTGGCTCGGCCCGGCACGTGGCTGAGGTACTGGCGAGGTCGGCGATCGCGTTCCCGCCGATTGAGGTGCTCGCTATGGTTGCGGCCGGTCGTGGGAGGCCTGGAAAGTGACCCGCCGCTGTTGGTGAAAAGCGCTGGCAAGGAGGCCGGGGGTGCTGCCGTGCCCGGCTGACCCCCGGCTGCCGCGCTGGTCTTCGCTACGCGTGACTTTTTCGGCGTATGGACCCGAAAAATCCCCGCGTAGTGCGAATCGGCAGGCGGATACGCCGGTGAAACTCCCCAGTGCCCGATTCGTGAGGTATCCGGGCGGGCTGGGGAGCGAAACTGACCCGAAACGACAGGTAAAACTCCCCAGCCCCACCCCCAACCCGCCTGGAGAGCTGGGTGGAACGTTTTTTGCAAATGGCGACATGAAGTTTCCACCCTCGGCGCCGCTTTTCCACCTCAGCCATAGCGGGCACCTCAAGCAGCGGGAACGCGATCGCCGACCTCGCCAGTACCTCAACCACCCACCGGGCCCAGCCAAGCTCTTTATGTAACGCGGCCGCCGCGGCGACCAGCCACAGACAACGTGCCCGGCTTGTCCGGAGCGTCGATCAGCCACCCCGCCGTACCGCACCCCAACAGAATCTCTGTGGAAACTAATTGGCGCGGAGCGCAAAGTTGTTACCACACAGGCGCCAAACCCGATCCAGCACCCGATCGCCGAGGCCGATGGGCAGCTCGGCGGACCGCCACCACTGACTAACTGGGCCGCCCACCGCCGGGCCACGCTCAGCAACTCCTCGTCAGATGCCCGCGCGGAGAGTTAGTGAGTGGCGCAGGTCCGCCGCGGGCGCGATCACTCCGCTAGGTGGTGGGTTTCGTTGAGGGTGAGTACCTGGTGGCTGAAGTGGGTGTCGTTGCGGCGGAGGGTGGTGATGCCGCCTGCGGTGAGGGGGAAGAAGCCTCGGTCTGCGGAGAGCATGGGCATGCCTAGCCAGGCGGTGATCAGGTAGCTCGAGGCGGAGCCGTGGGAGACCACGACCTGGTGTTCGATCGGCCGGCGAACGATTTCGTCGAGGGCGGGGTAAAGGCGCTCGACCAGCGCGAGTCGGGTTTCGGCGCCGGCTGGGCCGTCGTGATGGCCGAGGCGGTCGCCGTACTCGGGCATCGGGATGCGGCGTTCGTTGAGCCAGGCTTGGGGGCGGCCGTCGGCTTCGCCGTTGGTGCGTTCGCGAAGCCGGTGGTCAGTCCGGACCTCGGTGGAGAATCGCCGGGCGATCGGCTCGGCGGTCTGGGCGGCTCGACGGAGGTCGGAGGACCAGACCTCGACTGGCGCGGACCCGAGCCGGTCGGCCAGTACGGCGGCGATGCGCTCGGCCTGGGAATGTCCGCGGGCGGTCAGCTCCGAGTCGTACCAGCCGCCGACCAGGCCGTCCACATGATGCTGCGCCTCAGCGTGCGTGACGAGATAGATGTACTTCACGGCCCTCCTTCGTGGGCCCAAAGGCTCTCACGCGTCAGCCGTTTGCTGCCGACCTTTTCGCCTGGCGGCTGCGTACGCGCCGGTGGTCAGTGCGGCGACGGTGAGAGTGGCGGCGCTCAGCGCTAGTGACCATTTGATACCGATCGCGGCACCGGCGAAGCCGACGGTGATACCGCTGCCGATACGCAATCCGCCGGAGGCTGTGTTGTAGAGGCCGATGATCCGGCCGCGATCGGCGCTCGGAGCTTCCAGCTGAACGACGGTCTGCGAGACGGACATGGACACAAAGTTCGCCACCCCGCTGGTCATCAGCACGACCAAGGCGAGCACGTAGTTGTTGGTGAGCGCGAAGACGACGATGCTCAGGCCGTAGAGCATTGTCCCGATCACCGCGGTCCGCACAGTCGGCCGCAACCAGCCGGTCGCCTCGATCACAAGCCCGCCGACGACCCCGCCGAATCCGGTGGCGAACAACAGGGCGCCGTACGTGATGCCTGTGGAACCGGCGCCGAGTGACTCGGCGAACTCCGGCATCGCAGACTGGATCGAGGCGCCGACGAAGAACGAACCCAACCCGGCCAGCACGATCATGCTGCCTACAGTCGGACTGATTCCGATTCCGCGGGCAGCACGCAGCGCAGCGATCGGACCGACCCGCGGTCGGGCGACGACCTCCTCGCGGATGTGGCCGGTGAAACGGGTGCGGAACAGGAAGATCGTCAGCGGCAGATAGATCGCGATATTCGCGAAGATCCCGCCGGTCGGACCCAGCATCAGCAGCAACGTCGACCCGACGACCGGGCCGCACAACACGCCCAGGCTCTTGAAGGTCGCGTTCAGGCGCACAGCACTCGGCAGATCGTCGCGACCGACGAAGTCGTGCAGCATCATCTGCTCGGCCGGTCCCCACAACGCACCGGCGCAGCCGTGCAGCACCAGCAGCACACAGGCATGCCAGATCTGCAGCGAGTCGGTCAGGAACAGCAGCCCCCAACCCAGCGAGACGACCATGAACAGTCCTTGCGCGGACTGGATGATCCGCCGGCAGTCGTACCGGTCGGCCAGCGACCCGGACAACACCGAGAACAGCAAGAACGGCAACCAGTGACTGATCACCTGGAACCCAGCCAGCGCCGGCGAATGGAACTCCCGCCACAGCACCCAGTACGTGATGACGTGCTCGACGTTGTCGCCCATCATCGCCAGCCCGGTGCCGAACAGATACGGCCGCGAGTTCCGATTCCGCAGTCCGGCAAAACGTGGCGCCCGCACCGGCTCAGCCTGATGGTCGCTCGAGCCACAGGCCCGGCACATGCGATCCCCCCTTTGCGAGGCACCGTGCCTCGTAACCCGACCCTAACAGATTCGAGACACTGTGTCTCGGTATTGCGTTCTAGGGGTGCGCTCCGGCGACCTTCGCGGTGAGCCACTCAGCGCGCGGGCCGCACGGCGATCTCGCGCTGGAAGCACTGTCTAGACGTCCGGGAGCGGCCCGTGAATCTGTCCCGCGCCGGTTCGGACCAGGTGGGCGATCTGCTGGAGCGTTTCCAGTGGGGTGAGGGTTGAGTTGTCGAGGGGTGCGGACCAGGGGGAACGTTTCGCCCGGTGCTGGTGGAGGTCGTCCATCAGGTGGGCCGGCAAACGGTCCGGGTTGTTGGCTGTCCGCTGGAGAACCGTTCCTCCGAGGGATCCAGGGAGATGTGGAAGACGTGGCCGATCCGCAGCAGGTCGGGGATGACGGGATTCAGGTCGGCGGCGTCGTGGATGGCGTTGCCTGCGATGAGGATGTTGTCGTAGCCCGCCCTGACGAAGGACTCGGCGAGCAGTGCTGATTGCCGGAGTACGAGCGCGGTGCGGGCGTCGTCGTACGGGAGATCCCAGCCGGGATCGACCATGAGGAACAGTTGGTCGGTGTCGATCGCGGCGGTCCGGCCCCAGGCGCTGAGCTTCACGTCGTGGACCAGTCGGAGAACGGTTGTCTTGCCGGAGCCGGCCGGGCCGGAGAGCAAGACGATGATCCTTTGCGGGCTGTCCATTCCCTGATCGTCTCCGATCCGCGGACCGCCCGCCTGCTGTTTATGCGACCGGTAGGCGATCGCCGAGTCTCGACCGCGGACCGCCTGCGGGAGTGCTCCGGGTGGGATTTCGTGCCCAAAGAGCAGCCGACCCACCTTTGTGCACGCGGCGCTTCTTTGGGAACGCATCAACCATTTTTTGGACGCCGAAATGGTTGGTGGGTGCTCAAAGAAGGTTCGGCGGGCGGGAGGGGGCTAGAG
>NZ_SMKX01000136.1 GCF_004349055.1 Kribbella antibiotica | reverse complement strand
GGACCTAACCGGTCTCCCGCCCACCCTCATCACCACCGCCGGCTTCGACCCCCTCCGAGACGAAGGCATCGAATACGCCGAAGCTCTCGCAGCGGCCGGCGTCGAGGTAACCCACCTGAACCATGTCGCCCTCCCGCATGGCCACTACAACCTACAAACCCTGCCGGGTGCGACGGCGCAGGCTATGACCGCACTCACCACCCACCTGCGCTCCGCCCTGCATTAGCGAGGTGGGTCAACCAGCACCGGAACGGCCTCGCGAACCAGCAGCGGCGTCGAGGGCCCGGTGATTAGAACATCGCCGAGGTACCGGGTGATAGGGCCGACAGTGAAGCTCGCGTCGTAGTTGACGGTGACCGACAGTACGACGTTGCCGCGCTTCATGTACTTGTGAGTGATCTCCTTTGAGGGGTATGGCTTACCAGGAGTGTCCGTTGTCTTACTGGTGCCGTCACCGAAGTGCCAGGTGTAGCTCGTGGGGTCCGCCGTCACGGTGACCATGAGCCCAACAAGCGGCACATCGACCGTGGTGGGGCCATTGTTTTCGGTGTAAACGATCGTGTCCTGGTTGACGAGCGTCTTGTCCTTGGGCTGCACGTGAACCGTCAGCTTCGGGAATGCCACGTCCTTCGACTCCGCCAGCACCTGCTCCCAGGTGATGTCCTCAGGCCGCGGCTGTACGACGGGAGGCGGAGTACCCGGCCGTCCCGGCTGCTGCGGCTGAATCGGCCCGGTCGGCTGACACCGCGTCGGCCCAGGAACCGTGCCATCCGGCGCCATACGTCCACAAATCCCGATATTGAGCCGCAACGGCAGGCGAACCGGGGGCGTCCCCTTGGGAGCTTTCGGGATCTGCTTCCTCGGGTTGCGAGGCTTGTGTGCCGTAGGCCGTGCGGGTGAGGCCGGTCGCTTCGTCGTCCGGCGATTCTGGGAGCTACCTGTGATGGTTGCCCCCCAGGATGTACCTCTCCCTTTGACATTCTTCTTCGGCTTGGCCGTTTCCACACTCAGAGGCAGCGCTTGACCTGCATTCCAGTCAGACGACGCGTCGGCCACCTCGAGGCCACCGACGATCAGCATCGCCGTGATCGTGGTGAGCAGGCCAGCACGCAGCAGGTTTCCGGTCATTCTTTGATCTGCATCTCGTACATCACCCAGTTTCCGTCGCGTGCCGACAGGGTGAACTCCATCGAGCCCGTGCCCGGGTCATGCGAAACAGGCGCGGCGCTGGGCGAGGTCCGTTCCTGGAAAACCCCGCTCTTGAGGGCAGCTGAGCCGCCGACCTTTCCGTCGGTTCCTCTGAAGATCTCCTTGACGCTGGTGAGGCGATCCTTGTAGTCGCCGGTCAGTCCGCCATTCTTCGCGTTGACCTTGCGGGTGTACTCCGCAAACCCTTTACACCCGAGACAGCCTTTGTCGGCTTCGGCGAGCAAGGCTTGGGGATTCCCGGTCTCGTACGAGTAGTTCATGAGCTCGACGTAATAGCCGATGAATGCTTCGCCTGCCGAAAGACTGGGCCCCTCGGCAGTCTGCGGCCGTGTGGGGCTGCTGCCGGTGGTGCCTGAAGGTGCGGTAGCGCCTGGAGTCGTGGCAGAGCCGGTCGGCGTCGTCGAGACCGACGGCGGGGCTGTGTTGGGGCGGCCGGCTTCGGGGCTGCCGGGGCCGCAGGCGGTTAGGGCTAGGGCGGCGGCCAGGGCGGCTGGGAGCCAGTTGCGGGGTGTCACCGATATCACCTCTCCGTAGTCATCTCTGATCGTAGACGGAGTGGGGGTGCTGGCGAGATGTCAATTGGTGCAGCTGTGGATAACTGGCCTGACCGGTCAGGTCCGGTCGGCCTGCATCGACTGTGAGTGCCGTGTCGCCAGAAGGCGCTTACCGGCAACACGGATCTCCCACTCGCTGGTCAACTCCCCGCACCCGTACGGCGGCCTCAGTCGCGAGCGCATGACTTCGGTCGGAGCACGGTGGCGCACGGAACTGGGCGTTCGCCGTGTTTGTGCGCGAGGCGGCACTTTGGGTATCCATCAACCAGATTTCCGGCTGAGAAGTGGTTGGTGGGTGCTCAAAGATGAGGCTGGTGCCCAAAGGTGAGGATCGTGCTCAAGGTCCAGCGGCGAGTGAACCGGGAATGCTGCCGGTAATCGATGTCCAGCGACACACTGCGTTCACTCGGCGACAGCCCCGCCCCCGATCGGCCTGATGACGCGCTGGCCGAGCCATGGGTGTGTCAGTAGCGCGGGATAGGTGGGGCCAGGAGCCGTCCGGCTGGGGGGTTTGAGGCGCGGACGGCTCCTGGTTGAGGGTGAGACGGGTGGGTGAGGGAGTTATGACGCGGAGTTACGGGGTGTATTGGACGTGTTGGGCGGCGGTGGTGAAGCCGAGTCGTTCGTAGAGGCGGCGGGCGGGGGTGTTGGTGCCGTCTACGTAGAGGGTGATGGCGTCCAGGGTGCGGGTTTCCTGGAGGTAGGTGAGGCCTTGGAGGGTGAGGGCTTTGCCCAGGCCGGCGCCTTGGTGGGTGGGGGAGACGCCTACTACGTAGACCTCGCCGGCGCCGTCTTCGACTTTCGTCCAGTGGTAGCCGGCGAGGTTGCCTTCGGCATCGATGGCGAGGAAGAAGCCGGCTGGGTCGAACCAGGGCTGGTTGAGGCGGTCGGTGAGGTCGGACTGGGTCCAGGCGCCTTGTTCGGGGTGGGTGGCGAAGGCTTGGCTGTTGACTTTGAGCCAGGCGGCGTCGTCGGTGCCGGGGACGAAGGTGCGGACGGTGATGCCTTCGGGCCAGACCGGCTCCGGGAGGGGCGCCGCTGGGCGGCGGAGGAAGTAGAGCTCGCGGGAGACGTGCAGGTTGAGGCGGGCGGCGAGTTCGTCGGCGCCGGGGAGGCGGCCGTGAGCCCAGACGGCGAGGCGGGGGCCGGCGTGGTCGAGAAGGGTGCGGAGGAGGGCGGTGCCGGTACCTTGACGCCGGTACGGCGGGGTGACGAGGAGCTCGGCTGAGCCCTCGGGCGTGAGTGCGGCGTACCCGATCAGGTTGCGGGCGGATTGGAGTCCGCTCGGCTCGATCGTGCCGGGCTCGCCGTCGTAGGCGAGGACGTGCAGGTCGCCGGGATGTTCGCCGTCGAGGTGCAGCAGGGTGCGCTCGTCGAGCGGATGGACGCCGTCGCTCTCTGCGGCCGTGCGAGCGAGCTCGGTGACGGCTGCGGCGGTCGCCGGGGGCAACGGTGAGGGAACTGCTTCGAGGGTCACAAGGAATACCGTAAAAGGTCCTGGAGAGTTCCTGCTCAAGTCCTTGGAAGGGCAACGATTTCTCGGGTAATTTCTCGGCACCGCACATTATTCGCGGGACCGCAGACCGCGCGGTGATCGCTACAACGAGGTAGACGGAGTAGACATGGCCTTGACAGGACGAGACATGAAGTGGCTGAACCGACGGCGGGCCGCCGGCCTGATCGCCGTCGGCACGGCCGCGGTGCTCGGCTTGGCCACGGGGGGAACCGTGACCCAGGCATCGCCGGCCCGACCGAAGCCGACGCATACCCAGATCCAGATGCTCGCCATCAACGACTTCCACGGAAACCTGGAGGCGCCGAGTGGCTCGAGCGGCAACATCAACGGGGTCCCGGCCGGTGGAGCGGCCTTCCTCGCCACGCACCTGAAGCAGTTGCGGGCTGCCGCCGAGGCGAAGGGGCAGGACTCGGTGACGGTCGCCGCCGGTGACCTGATCGGGGCGTCGCCGCTGCTGTCGGCCGCGTTCCACGACGAGCCGACCGTCGAGGCGATGAACCTGCTGGGGCTGGATGCGACCTCGGTCGGCAACCACGAGTTCGACGAGGGCTGGCGGGAGCTGCTCCGGATGCAGAAGGGTGGCTGCCTGAAGGACGGGGACGGGCAGAACAACCAGAACTCCTGCCCGGACAAGAAGCACCCGTTCAAGGGCGCCGACTTCGACTTCCTGTCGGCCAACGTCTTCTACGAGAACTCGAAGAAGACGTTGTTCCGGCCGTACACGATCAAGACCTTCGACGATGGCCGCAAGGTCGGCTTCATCGGGATGACCCTGGAGAACACGCCGAACATCGTCACCAAGTCCGGTGTCGAGGGGCTCACCTTCAAAGACGAGATCGAGACCGCGAACGCGCTGGTCCCCGAGCTGAAGAAGAAGGGTGTGGAGTCGATCGTCGTGCTGCTGCACGAGGGTGGCTTCCCGGCCGACCCGAAGGCGTACAACAGCTGCCCGGGGATCTCCGGCCCGATCGTCGACATCAACAAGGGTCTCGACCCGGAGATCGACGCGATCGTCTCGGGGCACACCCACCAGGGCTACAACTGCAGCCTGCCGGACAGCGCCGGTCAGCCGCGGCTGGTCACCAGCGCCTCGTCGTTCGGCCGCCTCGTCACCGAGGTCCGGCTGAGCATCAGCAACGCGACCGGTGACGTCGACCGGCTGAACACGCTGGCCAACAACCAGATCGTCACCCGCGATGTGCCGGCTGACCGCCGGACCAGCGAGCTGATCAGCAAGTACCAGACCTTGGTGGCCCCGATCGCGAACAAGGTGATCGGCCACATCACCGGTACGGCGGTCTCCCGCACGCCGGACGATTCGCTGGAGTCCCCGCTGGGCAACCTGATCGCGGACGGTCAGCTGGCCGATCCGTCGGTCGTGACCGGTGGCAAGGTGCCGGTGGCGGCGTTCATGAACCCGGGCGGTATCCGGGCCGACCTCGCGTCGAACGCGGGTGAGGTCACCTTCGGGCAGGCCTTCACGGTGCAGCCGTTCAACAACTTCCTGGTCTCGATGGACATGACCGGGACGCAGATCAAGGCCCTGCTCGAGCAGCAGTTCTCCGGCGTGAACGGTCCGGAGGCCGGCAAGTACAAGGTGCTGCAGGTCGCCGGGATCACCTACACCTGGAACCCGGCCGCTGCGGCGGGTTCGAAGATCGTGCCGGGCTCGGTGAAGATCGCCGGTCAGCCGATCGTGGACGGAACGTCGTACCGGATCGTCACGAACAACTTCCTGTCCGACGGGGGCGACGGGTTCCCGGCGTTCACGACGGCCACCAGCAAGTTCTTCGGTGGGCTCGACATCGATGCCTTCGCCAAGTACCTGACCGCGCACGACCCGTACACCCCGGGCGCGACCGACCGGATCTCGATCGGTTCCTGACCCCGACACCGTCAGTGAGTGCGCCGTCCGCAGCGGCGGCGCACTCAGCGGAAGAACGTCGACAGGAAGCAATCGACAGGAAGCAGTCGGCAGGAGAAACGTCGGCAGGAGAAACGTCGGCAGGAGAAACGTCGGTAGGAGAAACGTCGGTAGGAGGAGCGCCGGCAGGAAGAACGTCTACAGGAAGAACCTGAGCAGCACGAAGGCCAGCGCGCACGCGGTGGTGATCGCGGACAGGCCGCCGAAGCCGCGCCGGAAGGCGGCGCCGAAGACGGCCAGCGTGAGCGGGACGAGCATCACCAGCAGCGTGACGCCGCCCGCGTGGATGCCGACATGCGCCCGGCTGGTGAGCACGAGACCAAGGATCATCGCCAATGTCAGGCCGAGCCAGGTGGACCGGCGAATCGGTCCGTCAACTGTGCGGTGACCGCGATGCGACGCGCGGGTCGCGCGGCGATGTGAGGTCGGAGCAACGTGCGCCATCGAGGATCGGTGACCTTCCGTGGAACGACGGAATACGCAAGGTAGCAGGATCCTTGACAGTCGTAAAAGGCCGTCGCCTCACCAGTCACACAACACTTCTGGCGTCACAGCTCCGAAGTTCGGCCGCCACCGCACCGGCCTAGATCGCAAAGAACGTCCGATCCACAGAGCACGCTAGACCGCAACGAACGCCAGCGTCAGCCGCCCGCGAAGGGGGGCAGGGCGTCAACCAGTGCACCTGCGCGCAGCGGCGTCGACGGCACCGCGCGCTCACCGTCCAGCAGGAACGTGCACAACGACAGCACCCGTGCGAGCTCGGGCCGATCGACCGACACCGTGGTGATCAGATCGCCCAGCGAGGCGGCGTCCGCGGTCGCGGTGGACTCACCGGCGGCGCTGCGGGCGGCGGCGAAGTATCTGATGGTGACTTCCGGCATCTGGAGGCGACCTCACTAATCGGTTAAGTCTTCCGCTATTATGTCAGCTTGCTGTTGCTATCCAGTGTCTCGGGCCCCCGGCAATGACGCCGTTGGGGCTCGACGTGCACTATGACCGGCACAGGGGGACGACGTGAGCACGTTGCTTCTGCTGACGAACGCTCTGCAGGCCTCTACCGAGGTTCTGCCGTCGCTCGCTTTGTTACCGCACCAGATCCGGATCCTCCCCGCGGAGGTCTCGGCCCTGGTGGATGCGCCCGATGCGGACGCCGTCCTGCTGGACGCGCGGCGTGACCTGGTCGCGATCCGCGGCGTCTCGCGCCTGATCCGTACGACGGGAATCACCGTCCCGCTGATCCTGGTGGTCACCGAGGGTGGCCTGACCGCGGTCAACGCGGACTGGGGCGCCGATGACGTCCTGCTCGACACCGCCGGCCCGGCCGAGATCGAGGCCCGGCTGCGACTGGTGATCGGCCGGCTCGCCGCGACCCGCAACGAGGACCCGGACACCAGCCTGATCCGTACGGGTGACGTGGTGATCGACGAGGCGTCCTACACCGCCAAGCTCAACGGGCGGGCGCTCGACCTGACCTACAAGGAGTTCGAGCTCTTCAAGTTCCTGGCGCAGCACCCCGGCCGGGTGTTCACCCGGGAGCAGCTCCTCCAGGAGGTCTGGGGCTACGACTACTTCGGCGGCACGCGGACGGTCGACGTCCACGTCCGGCGGTTGCGGGCCAAGCTCGGCCCGGAGCACGAGCAGCTGATCGGGACCGTCCGTAACGTCGGCTACCGCTTCGTGGTCCCGCCGACGACCCGGGAGCGCGAAACGGCCGAGGTCCCCGCCTAAGAGGGCGTAAAGCCCGATCGAGCCCCCATCGGCAGGTAGATTCTGCGCGTGGCGATGGAGTCGGGGTCGTTGCTCACCACGGTGGGCCGCGCAGGGGTTTTGTTCGGCAAGGCGTGGCCGAGGTTGCTGGCGGTCTTTGTGATCGCCCAACTGGCGCACCGCGGACTGCAGTGGGTCGCGGTCCAGGCCGGGGCCAAGGCTGAGGCGGTCGGTATCGCCGTACTGGCCTTGCTTGTCGTGGTGTCACTGGCCATGTACGTCGCCATGTTCCTGGTGCTGCGCGGCGAGCTGCCGTACCACCGCCGGGCCGTTGCCGAGGGCATGCTTGCCCCCGACGGAGCAGAGCCAGGCAAGGAAACTCGTGCGGTCGATGCCTTGGCTGCCGCGCTACTGCCGTTCCTGGCGTTCTATGCGGCGTACAAGTTCCTGCAGAACGAAGCGCTCGACTACGAGTACAAGCTGGCTGTGCACAAGGTCAACGAGACCGTGGCCACGGTGCTCGGTGGTGGCGCGGTTCCCGAGCAGTCGACCGGGCTGCAGTCCCTATCGACCTGGCTCTTCATCGGTCTCGGCGTCGTGGCCTACCTGTTGCGCTTCGGGTTCAAGAAGTGGAAGCGGGACAAGGAAGGCCCGGTCCGCAAGCTGTTCGTCACGTACCTCGAGGCGTTGTGGATCTTCGTGGTCGCCTACCAGGCCACCTCGTACATCCCCTCGCCGAAGCAGTGGCTGCAGGAGCGACAGGTGTGGCAGTGGCTGCACGACGGCTACGTCTGGGTGCTCGACCATGTGCTCGGTGCGACGCAGGTCCGCGAGGTCTGGGACGCGGTCACCGGCTTCATTGCCGCCGGCGTCGGCGACCTGTGGAGCGCCGCCGTCCTGCCGCTGATGTGGATCACCATGACTGCGGTGATCTACGGCCGCGCGGTGCACAAGGCTCACAAGGAGCCGCGCTGGCGTTTCGACCGGCTGACGAACCGCTGGCAGCAGACGCCGCGCTTCGTGCAGGCGGCCGGTAACTCGGTCGCCGCGGACTGGAAGGACCGCTGGACGCCGGTCGTCAACGCGTTCCGGCTCGTCATCCGCTCGGGTCTGCGCCCGATGCTCGGCTACTTCCTCGCTTGGGCGGTCGTCACGTTCGCGGCCAGCGGGGTCTGGATCGCGCTGAAGCTATGGGTGCTCGGTCCGCACAGCCTGCCGTTCTGGCTGGTGATCGACGGGCCGCTCAGCCTGCTGACCGAGGCCCTGAAGATCATGCTGCAGGTGAGCCTGCTGGCGGCCGCGTACGACCGGATGATCGGCGGCCTGGCCGGCTACCTGAACCGTGGCACCCGCGCGGTCGTGGAGCAGGACGACAGCGAGCAGGGCGGCGTCGCCGACCTGACCGCGGCTACCTCGGGAATGCCAGATACTCAGGAAGTTTCGTAGCCCACGTCATCGTCGGCTGCACGCTGGCAGCCACTGACTTCGGTACGACGAACACGAACGCGGCCTCGTAGGGCTTCCCCGCAACCGGCTTCACGTAGTACTCGGCCAGCGGACCACGCCAGCTCGCCGGTTTCTCGTCGTACCCGCCTGTGCAGCTGTTCGGCCGGTCCTGGAAGTCGCTGGCGAGGATGTCCTCGTCCCAGATCCGCCCGTCCGGTGCGCGCAGGTACACCTTGCAGCCGCCCAGCCCCGGCTTGTCCAGTACGGCGAGATCGTCCACCTGGAGCCGGATGTGCACCCGGATCCGCGTGGTGTCCGGCGGTAGTTCGGCAGTGGCGCCGGCCCGCCGGGGCTCCGGGTTCTCCTCGACACTGGCGGCGTACCAGGTCGCTCCCTCGTACGACGTCCCGCTGTCGGCCACGACGACCGCGTCGCGCGGCTCGGCGTCGTACCAGGATTTGTAGTCCTCCCGTGTGGTCCACCAGCCGGCCACCGGCACGGTGACGACCAGCGAGGCCAACGCCGCAACGTTCTTGCTGAACCAGCCCCGGCGCGCCCGCCGTGCGCTGCTCACGAGGCGCTCGCTTTGGCGAACGTGACAACGTCCCGGACGGCGGGGGCCTGGTCGCCGAGCGAGACGTTCGCCTGCGGCTCGAGGTCGTTCATGTACGCCTTCTCCATCACCTGCAACGTTGCTCCCGGCAACTTGTCGGCCGGCATCTCGATCACGATCGAGCCGCGCGCTGCGATCCCAGGCGCGAACTGGAAGCTGCCCAGGTCGACCGTCTCGAGGCCGCTGCGGTTGGCGCCGACGTAGGTGACGCCGTCCGCGGTGCGGATCTGGACCAGGTTCAGGTGGATCGGCTCCTGGGTCGCGACGACGGTCGCGTCCACGACGACGAAGTTCGTCTTGGTCTCGCGGACCGTGGTGTTGCGCGGGATCTTCAGCTTCTTGCCGACCCGCACCGCGTCGACCGTCAGCTTGAATCGGCCGGCGTCGACCGGACGGGCCATGACGCCGTTGATCGGGGTCGGGTCCTGAATGTCCTTCTGGGTCGGCGTCCACCGGTAGAGACCGATGATCGCGACCAGGACGGCCAGGGTCAGGCCTGCATTGAGGAGCTTGCGGCGGGTCACTTCGTGACCACCTTGGTGTTGTCCTTGACCTTGATGGTGCCCTCGGCAGCGATTGCGTCCGGCAACCACTTCTCGTGGTGGTCCAGGATCGACTCGTCGTAGTGCTTGTAGCCCTGCACCGTCACCTTGGCCTCGGTCGGCAACTCGGAAAGCTTCGGCAGTTTCCATACGAAGGCGATCGTCTGCTCGACGTCCGGTGTCAGCACGGGGTTCGTCGTGTTGTCGTCGACGGTGCTCACCCCGAGCGGTGGGTCGGTGTCCTTGATCCCCGGTACGCCGATCAGGCGGATCAGGTCCGACGGCGGCGTCGTACCGAGGTCGTCGGTGACCTTGAGCCGGGTCACCGCCACGAGTAGTGCACCGCCCGGATCAGGCTTGAAGGTGGGCTCGAGATCCTTGACCGCAACCATCCGGTCGACGATCACCGCGAACTGGCCGGCATCGACCGTCGCCCCGGCGGTGAGCGCCGGGGTCTCCGCATCGGCCTTGTTCAGGCCGCCGAACGCGGCCGAGATCGCCAGTACGACGGCGCCCGCGCCGATCACCCAGGTCTTGACCGAGCGCCCACGCACCCTGAGGTTCGCCAGCTCCGGACGCTCTTCGGGTTCTTCTTCCTGGGCCCGCGTCCCCGTCTCTTGCACGGTAAAAGGGTAACGAGAAGCAGGGGCAACACGGTCTAATAGGGCTGTGGAGGAGACAGGGCTGATCGTGCGACCGGGGCTGGTGGTCCCGGAGGGGGAGCTGAGCTGGCGCTTCTCCCGGTCGGGCGGGCCGGGCGGCCAGTCGGTGAACACCACCGACAGCCGGGTCGAGCTGAGCTTCGACCTCGCCGGTACGACGGCCTTGTCCGGTCTGCTGAAGTCTCGCGCCCTGGAGCGGCTTCAGCCCCGGCTCGTGGACGGGGTGCTGACGATCGCGGCCTCGGAGTTCAAGTCGCAGTGGCGCAACCGGGAAGCGGCGCGGGCGCGATTGGGCGCGCTGCTGCGGGAGGCGATCTCCCCACCGCCCCCACCGCGGCGGCCCACCAAGCCCAGCAAGGGCTCTGTCCGGCGCCGACTCGACAGCAAGACCCGTCGCGGTCAGACCAAGCGCCTCAGATCCCGCCCTGAGGACTGAGCGTCCAAGGCGTGAAACAGCGGGTGGTGCTGAAAAACCACCGACGTACTCTGGTTTGTTGTGAGCCTAGGTCTGTGGGTCCTGGCCGGCGCGCTCGTCGCCGGAGTGGTTCTCAGTGTGCTCAAAACCTGGATCGACGGCCGATTCCGGCAGAAGGTGAGTGACGTGGAGCGGGTATCCGCAGCCGACGTAGGTGTCGAGCTGGGTGAGCGGGCCACATTGCTGCAGTTCTCCTCCGCCTTCTGCGCGCCCTGCCGGGTGACCCGGCGGACGCTGGCCGAGGTCGAAGGCATGGTCGAGGGGGTCCGGCACGTGGAGCTCGACGCGGAGTCGCACCTGGACCTGGTCCGGAAGCTCGACATCCTCCGGACGCCGACGACGCTGGTGCTCGACAGCACCGGGGCGATCGTCCAGCGAGCGAGTGGTGCGCCGCGCAAACCGGATGTGATCGCAGCGCTGGCGACTGCGATCGACCACCAGCCGCACTGATTCACCCTGAGCGGACCAATCCACCTTGAGTGGGATGGCGCTCGACCCCGCCTGACCGGCATGCTGTGCGAGTGAACTTCCCAGCCGGTTGGTACGACGACCCTCAGCACCCGACTCAGCAGCGCTACTGGGACGGGAGTGTCTGGACCGACGAGCGCCGCCCGCGGGAGCAGCCGTCCCAGCAGCCCGCACAGCAGCCGTCGCCGTACCAGGGTCAGTACGGTCAACCTGCGCAGACGCCGCAGGACCAGCCGCAGTACGGCCAGCCGGTGCAGCACGGCCAGGTCTTCGGTGGAGCCCCGCAGCAGCAGCCCACGTCGGACCGGCCGGTCTACGGCCAGCCTGGTCCGCAGCAACCGCCGCAGCAGCAGGCAGGTCAGCAGCCGGGTCAGTACGGCCAGCCCCCTCAGCAGGGCTATCCGGCGTACCCGCAGCAGCAGCAGGGCTACCCGGCCTACCCGCAGCAGCAGGCGGGCTACGGCTACCCGGGACAGAACCGCTTCGCGACCCCGGACGGCCAGCCGCTGTCCGGTTGGTGGCGCCGCGTCGGTGCCCGCATCATCGACAACATCCTGGCCGGGATCGCCGCGCTGCCGTTGACGGGCTACTTCCTCTGGCAGTACATGCAGTGGTTGTCCGACTACTTCAAGGAAACCTTCGATGCGGCGGCCGCGGGCGCTTCGACGCCGCCCACCACCTCGCTGCCGCCCGAGATGTACAAGTGGCTCATTCCGATGGCTCTGATCAGCGCTGCGGTGGCCTTCGCCTACGAGTACTTCTTCCTGACCAAGAAGGGTGCGACCCCGGGCAAGATGGCGCTCGGGATCGCTGTGCGGCTCCGGGATCGTCCGGGGCTGCCGAGCGGCGCCGCGGTGGCCAAGCGCGCCGGGTTCTTTGCCGCACTCTCCGTCCTGGGCCTGGTGCCGCTGGTCGGCACCCTGCTCGGGCTGGTCGGCCTGCTCGACTACCTGTGGCCGCTGTGGGACGACAAGAAGCAGGCGCTGCACGACAAGATCGCCGAGACGAACGTCGTTCGCACCTAGAGGATTGTCCGTATGGTGATCAGTTGTCTCAGGAAATGGGACAACTGTGAACCTCTCTGCACGCTGTCCGTATTCTCGGACCGTGGAGTACACGACTTATCTGACCAAGCGCCGCGCAGTGGACAACTGCCGCATGCGCTCGTCACTGTGTCGCAGCCGCTGACCAGGCGGCGTCCCGAACGCTGTGGAACCGGCATCTGAGCCCGATTCCACGTACGTCGCCTCCCGCGTGCACGGGCGGGTCCGGCTCGAACCACTCCTCCTCCAGGAGTCGTCATGTCAGATGCGACGGCAAGTGCTTCTCCCCAGGTCGACCCGCGAGGGCTCCGGTTCGCAGCCGGTGTGACCGCGGTTCTGCTGGCGTTGACCCTGATCCTCGGTAACCCGTGGATCCTGGCGGTCCAGACACTGGTGTTCGCGATCGGGACCGCCTTCGGCGTCCAGGCATCGCCGTACGGCCAGTTCTTCAAGCGTGTGGTGCGCCCGCGCTTGGGTCCGCCGAAGGAACTGGAGGACGCGGCCCCGCCGCGATTCGCCCAACTGGTCGGCCTGATCTTCGCGATCGTCGGCCTGATCGGCTATCTGAGCGGCGCGGTCGTGCTCGGAGTGGTCGCCACCGGATTCGCCCTCGTTGCTGCGTTCGTGAACGCCAGCGTGGGGCTCTGCCTCGGCTGCGAGGCCTTTCTGCTGATCCAACGCATTCGTACGCCAAGTACCGCTACCAACTGAGAGAGGCAGCACACATGAGCAGGGAATCTGCGCTCGTTTCGGCCGACTGGGTCGAAGAGCACAAGAGCGATGCGAACGTCGTCCTGATCGAGGTCGACGAAGACGTCTCGGCGTACGACGCCGGCCACATCGCCGGTGCGATCAAGCTGGACTGGAGGGACGACCTGCAGGACCAGGTCCGCCGGGACTTCGTCAACCAGCAGCAGTTCCAGGAGTTGCTGTCCGGCCGAGGCGTCAAGAACGACGACACCGTCGTGCTGTACGGCGGCAACAACAACTGGTTCGCCGCCTACGCGTTCTGGTACTTCAAGCTCTACGGCCACGGTGACGTCCGCCTGCTCGACGGCGGCCGCAAGCGCTGGGAGCTGGACAGCCGCGAGCTGACCGACGAGGCCGTCAAGCGCGAGGCCACCGAGTACGTCGCCGCCGAGCCGGACCTGACCATCCGCGCCTTCCGCGACGAGGTCGGCGAGGCCATTGGCGTCAAGAACCTGGTCGACGTCCGCAGCCCCGACGAGTACGCCGGTCGCCTGCTGGCCCCGGCCCACCTTCCGCAGGAGCAGGCACAGCGTGCGGGTCACATCCCGACCGCGGCCAGCATCCCGTGGAGCAAGGCGGCCAACGACGACGGCACCTTCCGCTCCGACGAGGAGCTGAAGACCCTGTACGCCGATGCCGGCGTCGACTTCGGTAAGGACACCATCGCGTACTGCCGGATCGGCGAGCGCTCGGCGCACACCTGGTTCGTGCTGCACGAGCTGCTCGGCCAGGAGAACGTCAAGAACTACGACGGGTCCTGGACCGAGTGGGGCTCGCTGGTCGGCGTACCGGTTGCCCTGGGCGACGAGCCGGGCGAGGCCTGACATGTGCGGAGCAAAGAAGGGCGGCCTCGACCTCAAGGGTGTCGACGTCGACAAGGAAGCTGTGATCCAGGGCCAGGTCCTGCGCGGTGACGAGCCGGTCGGTGGCGCGTACGTGCGTCTGCTCGACGCGACCGGTGAATTCACTGCCGAGGTGCCCACGTCCGCGACCGGACACTTCCGGTTCTTCGCCAAGCCTGGTGAGTGGACGCTGCGCACGCTGGCGCCCAAGGCCGAGCCGGTCGACCGCCAGGTCGTGGCCCAGTACGGCGCGGTCGCGGAAGTGGCCGTTACCGTCTGACTTCTCGCTCGTTACTGATGGTGCCGCCGTCACGGGACGGCGGCCCACCCTGAGGCAGTTCCCAAAGGGCCCGGACCTTGCGCGTCTGGGCCCTTTGGCATGCCCGGAACACCTTGTGAACAACGCGATCCTGGTCATTGGGCCGGGGTTATGGGGCACCGGCAACCAAATTGGAAGGTCACGTTTTGGTCTCGGAGCGCATCAGGCTCGTTACCTACTGCAACTGCCCGAGTTGTCCTCTGTGTCCTGGCCCGCGCTACGGGTCATGTCATCACTCAGGGAGGAGGGGTCATGGGACCCCGCATCAACAAGAAGCTCGCCGCCGTCGGTGTAGCGGCGGTCGTCGGCGTCGCTTCTACGATCGCGCTGACTTCAGGCTCCGCGTCCGCGTCGCCGGTTTTCGGCTACAGCGGATACGGCATCGGCGTTGAGGCCAAGGGCGGCATCGTCAACGGTGGCGCGCAGACCGTCAGCACGATCAGCTGCACCACGGACTCTTCGGCGAAGATGTCGAACGACGTCGCCGCGGCGAACGTCAACAACCAGGCCATCGCACGCACCGTGCGGACCGACACCCACGCCTTCAACAACAAGAGCGGCAACGGCGTCACCAGCAACGCGTCCGCCGTCGACGTCAAGGTCGGCAGCCTGCTGCACCTGACCGGTGTGAAGACGACCACCACGGCGGTGTACAAGAACGGCAAGCTGTCCTACACCGGTAACACGACCTACGCGGGCGTGAAGATCGGCAACATTTCGGTGCCGTCGCTGCTGCACCCGGAGCCGAACACCAAGGTCGCCGTCCCGGGCCTGGGCTACATCGTGCTGAACCGCGTCGGTGGCGTGAAGAGCGCGAACGGCATCTACTCGTACGCACAGGGCGTCGTGCTCTTCGCGAACGTGAAGAACAAGTACATCCCGGAGGGCATCGAGGTCGCGGTTCTGAAGACCCGCGCCGAGATCTCCAAGCCGGCCACCGCGGTCGTCTTCGGTGACGCCTACGTGACCAAGGCGAACGTCGACAAGCTGGTCGTCTCCGGCCCGACGTCGTACCAGGCCACCTGCAAGGGCACCGAGGGCAAGACGGTCCGCCAGGCCGTCGGCGAGGTTGTCATTCCGAAGGTCGCCTACGTCGGTGCTGCTTACACCACGAAGAACGGCTACCAGAACGAGAACAAGGCCGCCGTCACCTTCACGTCGCACGTTGCGGGCGTCAAGGTCGGCAACCTGTCGATCGGTGCGATCAACTCCGAGGCCTACGCCTCGAAGACGAAGGACGGCAAGTACGCCGTCGCTTTCAAGTCGAACATCGCCTCGATCACCGTGAACGGTAAGACCTACCCGGTGAAGACCGGCGTGAACTCCACGCTGGACATCCCCGGCATCGCCAAGCTGACCTTCAACCAGGTCAAGAAGCAGCAGCGGTACATCTCCGTGAACGCGCTCGTGATCGACGTCTACAGCCTGAACACCAAGGTTGTCGTCGGCCACGCTGCCGCGGGCGTCATCGGCTGATTCAGCCAACTGTCTGAGTCGAACCTCACCGTCTCAGAATTCTGAGAACCGCCCCGGGCCCTACATAGGCCCGGGGCGGTTTCTTTATCTGGACACAGTTTTATGTCAGCAAGCGCGCAGCGAGCTCAGCGTTGCGTTGGGCAAATAGTTGCCAGCTCGCCGGAGTAGCGGCGACCCGATCATGGGCAGTGCGTTCGGTCATCGCGTGCTGGGTCCAGGTCCGCACCCGCCCGTCGCGCAATCCGAAGCTGACCATCACCCCGTCGGCCCACCCGAAGACATCGGCATCGTCAGCCGTCAGCAGTGACACCTTCTGCTCCGCGACGATCCATTCGAACGCGGCCAGTTCGTCCTGCAGCTTCCCCGCGAACTCGAACCGCAACGCCCCCGCCGCCTGGTCCCGCCGCCGCGTCAGTTCATCCCGTACGGCGGCCACCGCGGCCGGCTCGCGATCCAGTACGGCGTACGCCGCCGCCGTGAGCGATTCTCGGTCGTCCGGTCCGACGCCGAAGAGTCTCGCGAACTCACGCACTGATCCGGTGGTCTCGGTCGTGTAGTGCAACGGGATCACGCGCTGCAGTCCCGAGATGGCCTGCCGGATGCGCAGCCCGCCCAGGTACGGCCCGAAATGCCGGCGGGTAAGACCGAGCTCGTGCGTGAAGCGCGGGCCGTCCGGATCGAAGCGGATGTAGCCGACCACCTCGGATCCGCCTTCGGTGCGGTTCCAGCGGGGTTTGGTGTGTTCGAGCAGGTTGCGTTCGAGCCAGGCCGCCTCGTGTTCGGAGTCGCACCAGACTCCTTCGACGCGGGCGATCCGATTCACCATTCGGGCCAGCCGCGGGCGGTCGCCGAGATGGGTCCAGTACGACAGGACGCGGCGGCGCAGGTTCACCGCGCGGCCGATGTAGAGGATGCGGCCGTTCTCGTCGCGGAAGCGGTAGACACCGGGTGCCTGCGGCAACCGGCGAGCAACGAGCCGAGCCGACTCCATGCGAGAGGGTATCTGAGAACCCCACGCCTACTGCGCAGCACTCGGCACGGCACCTCGCCGCACTGGTGCAAAGACCACGATGGAAAAACATCGAGGCCTTCGCCCCAGCACGCCGAGCTACCGCACCGAGCACTTGCTCGCTACGGCGCGGAGTCCTCAGACACCCTCTCAGGCGTCGAGAATCAGGGTGACCGGGCCGTCGTTGACCAGGCTGACAGCCATGTCGGCGCCGAACCTGCCGCGCTCGACCTTGGCCCCCAACTCCTCCAGGGCGGCGCAGAAGGCGTCGTACAGGGGTTCGGAGACGGGGCCCGGGGCCGCGGCGCTCCAGGAGGGGCGGCGGCCTTTGCGGGTGTCGGCGTACAGGGTGAACTGGCTGATCGCGAGGATCGGCGCCTGCTCGTCGGAGGCGGAGCGCTCACCGTGCAGGATGCGCAGCGTCCAGATCTTCGCGGCCAGGGTCTTGGCCGCCTCGGGGGTGTCGTCGTGGGTCACGCCGAGCAGGATCAGCAGGCCGGGGCCGTCGATCGCGCCGACCACCTCGCCGTCGACGGTGACGGAGGCCTGACTGACGCGCTGCACTACTGCTCTCATGCACTCATCCTGCCTCGCTTGCAGCCTTCCCGCGAGTCAGCTTCGCTGCGTGATCCGGGAGCGCTGAATCAGGAACACCGCCAGACCAGCCAGGATGATTGTTGCTTCGAGCAATAACCAGTCGCGGAGATAGTCGCGGGGGAGGACGGTCGGGTTCGCGCCCTTGCCCTGGCGGAGGAGCAGCGGGATCGCGATCAGGGTGGTGATTCCGACGTACAGCAAGGTTGTTCGTACGGCGCCGACCGTGCGATGGCGGTCGGGTCCGATCGACCAGCGAGTGACCAGCCAGCCGACGGCAACCGTGGTCGGGACGAGGATGAAATCGTCCGCGATCACAACGCCGCCAAGCCAAAGTGGCAATCGGATCAGCTGTGCCGGCTGGAGTGATTGGAGCATCAGCCAGACGCCCCAGAGGCCGAAGCCGACACCGAAGGCGGCCAGGGCGGCGCGGGTCTTCACGAGATGACCTCCAGTCGGTGCACCCATTTGGTCTGCAGTACGCCGGGTCGATTCGGCGCGATGATCCGGGCCGGGAAGCCGTGATCGAGGGCCAGTTCACCGCCGTTGAGTCGCAGTGCGAGCAGCGTGAGCGGATCGGCGGCGAACTCCGGAGGGAGCTCGGTGGTCGCATAGAAGCCGCCCTTCTCCATCGAGACGACGCGGACTCGGGATGACGCCGGGGCGCCGCAGAGGTGCAGGAGGTCGCGGATTCGGATGCCTTCCCAGCGGGCGCCCTGGCTCCAGCCCTCGACGCAGGCGATCGGCAGGTCAGAGCGGCTCTGCGGAAGCGCGCGGAGTTGGTCGATGGTGTACGAAAGTTGCTGTGGGCCACTGATGGTGAATCGCCAGTCAGCGGGGATGCCTGGGACGCCGGCCGCCTCGGCGGTTCGGTTGACCGGCAGACCCTGGGGGCCGACGTTCGGCTTGCGGGGTGCGAGAACGGCGATCGGTCCGAAGGCGGGGACCGATTGGCCGATGGTGCTGATGCCGACCAGGGAGGCGGCTCCGGCGACGGTACGGAACAGGCCGCGCCGGGTCATCCCGGTGATTGCTGGCGGCAACGACTCGGCGACTACTTCCGCCGTACGGCGCCAATGGGTTCGGATCAGTGGGAGTTTGACGGCGATGTGAACGAGCAGTGCGCCGATGATGATCCAGGCCAGCGCGTAGTGCGTTTCCTTGAAGGGGAACGGCCACGGGTACCACTGCAGGGTGTTGAGGTAGCCGATGAAGAGTTCCAGTGCCATCGCCGAGACGAGGACCAGGATAGATGCCTTCTCCAGCAGCCCTTTGAGCTCGGGCTTGGCGAACAGCTTCGGATAGACCGTCCAAAGCTTTGCCAGCAGCAACGGTACGGCGATCGTTCCGCTGAACACGTGCAGTCCCTGCGTGACGCGGTACAGCGAGGCCGGGCGACTGGGGATGTGCAGCCAGGCGGGGGTGTGCTGCTGGAAGTGGCTGAACAGGCCGGTCAGGAAGCAGACCAGCACGGCCACGGCCAGCCAGCGTCCGATCACCGTGGCCACCCGGGGGTGGTGCAGCGGCGACGGGAAGGATTTCTCCGTCGGAGGGGCCGGAAGCTTCATGACTCAACTACAACGCAGATTGTGGCGGTTGGACGGCCGAGATCCCTTACTGCTCGCGAACGGCACAGTCTGCTCGCGAACGGGATCCGTTGCACGTTCTGGCACGTCTATCGGGGGGTATGCGGACCGCCGAAGGAATAGGCTAGGCCGGATCAGCTTGAGGGGAGTGAGTGGCAGGTGCAGACGCAGCAGCGGTCGTCCGAGGACGACGAGCGCGCGATGGCGGATCTGGCCGAGGTGACCGACTGGACCTCGATCTGGGGACCGGACGGGCCCGGCCTGGATGCGATCCGGGAACGCGTCCTGCGTGTCAACGCTGTCACCGGCTGGCAGCCGTGGGCGCCGGGCGACATCGACCCCGAGCAGTTCACCTGGGGCCTGATCACCCCACGCGAGACGGTCATGCTGTTGCTGCCGGACGCCGTACTGCCGGAAAGCCCCCGAAGCGGATGGTCGGCGTACGAGATCGGTCCGGGGGAGCTGGCCGCGGCCGAGCTCGGCCTGGACGATCACTGGCTCGCCGAGATCGAGCGTGGCCGCCGGCACTGGGGCGCACCCGTGTACGTCGGTCCTGGGTCGGATCCGCGAGTTCCGCCGGAGTGGCGGGGGCGCCGACGGCATCTGGCCGTCTGGCTGCGCCCGGGCGCCGAGTTCCACTTGTATGCCACGCAACCTGATGCGGACACCCCGCAGGCCGGGTTCGGGTACTCCGTCTATGCGAGTGAGGTCGCCTGATGGCTGACGATCCAGAAGAGATGCTCGAGATCCTGTTCAAGCAGGTCAGGCGACTGATCAAGCAGATGGACAGCTTCCTCAAGCAGCTCGAGCGGAACCGGCAGGCGAAGATGCCGCGGCCGCTGATGGAGTCGATCCGCGACATCCGGACGCACGACCCGCGGATCGACCAGGCGATGAACGACCGGCCACCGAGCGATCAGTACGCGCGGGTCGAGCGGGACCTGCAGGTCCTCCGCGAGCGTGAAGCCGACCTGCAGCGTCAGCTCGACGAGCGTGGGCAGGACCAGCAGTTGCTCGACGACAAGGACCGCAACGGCGAGCCGGACGAGATCACCAACCGGATCGACCCGGACCGGGACGGGCGCGACGACGCCGTCGAGGACCGCACCGAGACCGACGAGCAGCGGGACGACCAGCAGCGCGAGGCCGAGGAGCGCGAGCGGGCCGACCGCGAGAAGGAACGCGAAGAGCAGGAGCGGCGCGAGAAGGAGCAGCGCGAACGCGAAGAGCAGCAGCGCCAGGAGGCCCAGGCCGATGCGCCGGCCGCCGGGCTGCCGGTTGCCGATGCCGCCGTCAACGACCTGGACGCGTCGGCGGAGGCCGCGCGCGGGGATGCCGAGTTCGAGCGGGACGCGGCACAGCTGCACCAGGACTACGAGGCGGACCGGGATGCGCACCGGGAGGGGACCGACGCCCAGGGGCCTGAGTTCGAGGCGCAGAAGCAGCAGATGGACGCGCGGCGTGAGGAGCTGCGGGCCGAGCGCGACGGGCTGAACCCGGAGCAGCAGGCCCAGCAGGAGGGTCTGGCCCCGGAGCAGCGCGACCAAGCCCAGGACCTGTCGCCCGAAGCCCAGCAGCAGCGTGACCAGGCCCAGGAGCCACTGACCCCGGAACAGCGCGACCAGTCCCAAGACCCGCGTGAGCAGGCCGAGCAGACCCAGGACCCGCGGGAGCAGACGCAGGAGCAGGCTCGCGAGCAGCAGGAGCGGGAGCCGCAGGGTCAGGACGAGCGGGAGCAGCAGGCGGATGGGCCTGAGAGCCGGCAGGAGCAGCAGACCGAGCGGCAGGAGGAGGACCGGGAGCAGGCAGAGACCGGTCCCCAGGAGGGCATCCCGTCCGGAGGCGACGTCGCGGCCGACAACGAGACAGCCGAACGGCAGGAGCAGGGCCAGCCGGTCGATCGGGTGATCGCCGAGCAGCAGATCGACCGGGAGAACCAGCAGGCCCAGAACGGCCAGAACGGCCAGGACGCCCCCCGCAGCGAGATGTCAGCCGAAGAGATGCAGCGCAACCAGAAGGCCTACAGCGCCGGTACGGCGAGCCCCAGCGGCGCCGTCGGTAGTCGCCCGAGTGGGGAGTCGCTGGACGGCGCCCGCGGCGGCCAGACAGCTGGTGCTGTCCACGCCAAGACCACGCAGCGCGGCGGCCGCGAGCAGAGCGGCCACGAGCTGAAGAAGGGCTAGTACACGATGGCTTGAGCGTTGTCGGCCAGGATCTCCTCGGTGAACGCGGGCGCTCCCGCGATCCGCGTCCCGGGGAGCAGATCGGCCTCGGTCAGGTCGCGCCGCTTCACACACTGCGTGCAGGCGGTCAGCTGGCCACCAGCCAGGACTCCAGCGAGCAGGTCCGCGAGAGGAGCGGCGTACGGGAGTTCGAAGGCCTCGGCACGGCCCGGTACGGCGAACCAGACGGCCTCACCGGTGAGCCAGAGGGACACCGAGGCGCCGGCCGCGACCGCCGTGGCGGCGACCGTGAAGGCTTGGTTGGCGCGCTCGGCCTCATCGGCGCCTGCGGTCAGTTTGATCACCAGCGTGCGGGACATCACGCCACGGTAGCCGAAGCGCTCCGAACCATCCTCTAGAGTGGTGATCGTGCTCCACGTCATCTTCACTTCGCTGCTGGTCCTGGTCACCATCTTCATGGGCTGGTTCTCGGCTTACGTCGTCTACCGCCTGTTCCGCGGTCGTCAGGCGAGCTGAGCGACCCCGATGGCGTTCGAGATCACGCAGGACCTGCACCCCGACCTGATGCCGCTGGCTTGGCTGCTCGGTCGCTGGGAGGGCCGCGGCCACGGTGACTACCCGACGATCGAGAAGTTCGAGTTCGGGCAGCAGATCGACTTCAGTCACAACGGCAAGCCGTTCCTGCACTACGTCAGCCAGACCTTCGTGGTCGGCGAGGACGGCAAGCGGGAGCGTCCGCTGGCGCTCGAGACCGGGTTCTGGCGGCCGAAGCCGGACAACAAGCTCGAGGTGATCCTCGCGCACCCGACCGGCTTCGCCGAGATCTGGTACGGCGAGATCGAGGGCGCCAAGATCGAGATGCGTACCGACGTCGTCGCCCGTACCGAAACCGCCAAAGAGGTCACCGCCGGCCACCGCCTCTACGGCCTGGTCAAGGGCGAGCTGATGTGGGCCTACGACATGGCCGCCGAGGGCAACCCCCTCCAGCCCCACCTCTGGGCAACGCTCGTCCGTTCCTAACTCTCGGCCACCCAGGAGTACTCGACCTTCGGGCGACCACTCCGGCCGTCGTACCGCTGCGTGCGCAGCGCTTGGCCCTGGTCGGCCAGGTGTTCGAGGTAGCGGCGGGCGGTGATGCGGGAAGTGCCGAGCGAGGTGGCGACCTCCTCGGCGGTCCAGCCTTCGCGGTTGCCCAGGAGCTGGACTACTCGGTCGAGGACTGAGCCGGCTAGGCCTTTCGGGACCGAGGACGAGGCTCTTGCCGGGTGCAACAAACGGTCGACCTCGTCCTGATCAGCGACGACCTGGCCGGACTCGGCGGCCTTGCGTTGCCGCGCGTACGCCGTGAGCCGGTCGCGCAATGTCTCGTAGGCAAAGGGTTTCAGCACGTACTGCACGACGCCGATCCGCGCCGCCGCTTGCACTGCCGCGACCTCGCGGGCGGCAGTCACGGCGACCACGTCGGTTTGGTTGCCCTGGGCCCGCATTCGGCGAACCACGTCCAGGCCGTGCCCATCCGGCAGGTTCATGTCCAGCAGCACGAGATCCACGCCCGGGCGGGTGAGCACCTGGAGCGCTTTGGCCGCCGTACTGGCGATTCCGATACAGGTGAAGCCGGGCAGGCGATCGACGTACGTGCGATGCGCCTCGGCCGCGACCGGGTCGTCCTCGACCACAAGGACCCGCAGGTCAGGCACTGGCGCTCACCGCCCGCGGCAGCCGCACCCGCACAGTCAACGCCGGTACGTCGGCCAGTTCCGAATCCGGATCGACCATCAGCTGACCCTGCCAGCGCTCGACCGTACTGCGGACGAGCACCAGCCCGAGGCCATGTCCTGGCTCGGCCTTCGTGGTCCAGCCGCGCTCGAACATGTGGGCCAGTTCGGTGGCACCCAGCTCGGCGCCGGTGTTGGTGACAACCAGGTCGATCGCGTCCGGCGTCGTACCGGCGCGAAGCTCGACGCGGCGCGGTGCCGGGCCGCCGCGGGCCGCCTCGATCGCGTTGTCGAGGAGGTTGCCGACGACGGTGACGACGTCCTGCGCGGGGAGCCGGGTGTTCAGGGGCTCGTTGCCGAGCTCGAGGGTGAGCGTGACGCCGCGCTCCTGGGCCTGCGCGAGCTTGGCGAGCAGGAGCGACGCCAGGACCGGGTCGCCGACCGTGCCGACCACTCGATCCGTCATCGCCTGGGCGAACTGCAACTCCGACACTGCGAACTCCCTGGCCCGTTCGGGCTTACCGATCTCGATCAGGCTGACAACTGTGTGCAGACGGTTCGACGCTTCATGGTTCTGGGCCTGCAGCGACTCGGCCAGGCTGCGGACCGCGTCCAGCTCGCCGAGCAACCGCTGCAACTGGGTGTGGTCCCGCAGGGTGACGATCCGGCCGGACCGCGACGGTTGCTGATTCACGACCAGTACGCCGGCTGCGCCGAGATGAAGTTCGTCGTACGCCGTCCTGCCGTTGCGGAGCAGTTCCGCCAGCGGTGTGCCGAGGTGGAGCTCCTCGATCGGCGTACCGGGTGGGACGTCGTTCAGGCCGAGCAACTGGAGGGCTTCGTCATTCGCGAGCTGAACCCGGCCGCCGGAGTCCAGCAGGATCAGGCCTTCGCGCGCGGCGTGCAGGACGCCCTCGTAGAAGTCGAGCATCCGGGCCAGCGACTGAGTGCCCATGCCGCGGGTGGCGCGGCGGACCCGCCAGGTGACGAGCGCGTTGCCGGCGATCGCGACGCCGAGGATCAGGCTGGCGATGCCGAGCATCGGGCGCAGGTCGAGGCGAATGAGCTCCCACAGGCCGGCCGGCGTCGTACCGGTGGCGGCGGCGTCACGGTCGGCCTGGGCGCGGGACCGGGCCACCAGGGAGATCCAGGCCATTACGATCAGTACGGCGACCGTGACCGTCTGCAGCCAGAGGACCTGGCGACGAAGCTCCCACGGCCGGTGTTTCACACCGGACAGTCTGCACCGAGAACGATATGAACGAAACGCGCACTTCTCCTGTGCGTCACGTCACAGTTACTCAAGCCCTCCCGCTCGCTGTACAGCCCAGTACTGCCCGCCGGCCGAATCAGGAGTTTTCATGGCCACGACCGAACCCCGACCGACCCCGGTCCGGAACGATCGAACCCACTTCCTCTACATCGCCGTCATCGTCGCCGCACTGCTCGGTATCGGTGTCGGCCTGCTGTTCCCGAGCTTCGCGATCGAACTGAAGCCGCTCGGGACCGGCTTCGTGAACCTGATCAAGATGCTGATCAGCCCGATCATCTTCTGCACCCTCGTCATCGGTATCGGCTCGGTCCGCCAGGCGGCCTCGGTCGGCAAGGTCGGTGGCCTTGCGCTCGTCTACTTCCTGGTGATGTCGACGGTCGCGCTGTTCATCGGTCTGGTCGTCGGCAACGTCGTTCAGCCGGGCTCCGGACTGAACCTGACCGACAAGCTGCGCGAGCAGGGCCAGAAGCAGGCCTCCGGTGCGCACGAGACGACGACCGACTTCATCCTCGGCATCATCCCGAAGTCCCTGCTCTCCTCGCTGACCGAGGGTGAGGTCCTGCAGACGGTGCTGGTGGCCCTGCTGGTCGGCTTCGCACTCCAGGCGCTGGGCTCGAAGGGCGCGCCGATCCTGGTCGGTATCGGGCACATCCAGCGACTGGTCTTCAAGATCCTGTCGATGATCATGTGGACGGCGCCGATCGGTGCGTTCGGTGCCCTCGCGGCCGTGGTCGGTGCGGCCGGTTCGACCGCGCTGCTCAGCCTGCTGAAGATCATGCTGGCCTTCTACATCACCTGTGCGCTGTTCGTGATCGTTGTCCTGGGCACCATTCTCAAGGTGGTCACCGGGATCTCGATCTTCCAGCTGCTCAAGTACCTGGGCCGCGAGTTCCTGCTGATCGTGTCGAGCTCCTCGTCGGAGACCGCGCTGCCGCGCCTGATCGGCAAGATGGAACACCTCGGCGTCGGCAAGTCGGTCGTCGGTATCACCGTCCCGACCGGCTACTCGTTCAACCTGGATGGCACCGCGATCTACCTGACGATGGCGTCGCTGTTCATCGCCGAGGCGATGGACACCCCGTT
Organism: Kribbella antibiotica; assembly: GCF_004349055.1. Taxonomy (GTDB): domain Bacteria; phylum Actinomycetota; class Actinomycetes; order Propionibacteriales; family Kribbellaceae; genus Kribbella; species Kribbella antibiotica. The sequence goes on along the minus strand of NZ_SMKX01000136.1, from coordinate 358 downwards.
CTCGCTCGGTCAGCAGATCTCCCTGCTGGTGTTCATGATCATCGCCTCCAAGGGCGCCGCCGGTGTCACCGGCGCCGGCCTGGCCACCCTGGCCGGCGGCCTGCAGTCGCACCGCCCCGAGCTCGTCGACGGCGTCGGCCTGATCGTCGGCATCGACCGCTTCATGTCCGAGGCCCGCGCCCTCACCAACTTCGCCGGCAACGCAGTTGCCACGGTTCTGGTCGGCCACTGGGTCAAGGACTTCGACAAGGACCAGGCCAAGCAGGTCTTCGCCGGTGAAGACCCGTTCGACGAAGCTGCCTTCGCAGCCGGCGACACCCACGCCGGAGACGTCCCGCAGCCCTCCGCCCCCGGCAAC
>NZ_SMKX01000135.1 GCF_004349055.1 Kribbella antibiotica | reverse complement strand
CTCCTACCACCACGCCGAACCCGCATCAGCCCCCGCGCAGTCAAACGCGCACAATCGAAATACCCCGCCAAACAAGCAAAACTCGACCGCACCACCTACAAAGCCACCATCACCATCAACCTCCCCGCCACCACCCCAAACCGCCTTAACTAACCGGCCTTGGGGTGAACCCATCAGATTGCGGGAGGCGGAGCGAGCTCCTTCAGTCCTTGATGCCGGATTGGGTGACGCCTTGGATCAGGTAGCGCTGGAGGAAGGCGAAGATCAGGACCAAGGGGAGTATCGAGACTGCTACTGCCATGAAGAGTTCGTGGATGTTGACCGTTTGGGCGGTGACGAAGGTGGACATCGCGACTTGGATGGTCCAGGAGCTGGAGTCCTGGCCGATCACCAAAGGCCACAGGAACGAGTTCCAGTTGCCGATGAAGGTGATGGCGGCGATGGCCGCGAAGAACGGCAGTGAGTTCGGGACGACGATGCGCCAGAAGACACCGAAATAGCCGGCTCCGTCGACGCGGGCCGCTTCTTCGAGCTCTTTGGGAAAATTCAGAAAATATTGCCGGAACAGGAATGCGGCGAATCCGCTGAACAGCGTGGGGATGATGAGACCGCGCAGGGTGCTGACCCAGCCGAGCGACGAGACGACGATGAAGCTGGGGATGAAGGTGACCGCGCCCGGGATCATCAGGGTGGCGACGATCGCGTAGAAGACCTTGTCGGCGTGCCGGTAGGGAATGCGCGCCAGGCCGTAGCCGGCCAGCGAGGCGAGCAGGATCTGGCCACCGGTGCCGAGGATGCCGACGACGGCGGAGTTGTACAGCGCCCGCGCGATCGGGACCTCGGTGTCGCTGAAGAGTTCCTTGATGTTGCCCCACTGCAGTTCGGGCGGGAACAGCGTCCAGTCCGGTGCGGTGATGTCGGCCTCGGTCGACAGGGCGTTGCGGAGGATCAGGTAGAAGGGCAGCAGGAAGAGGACCACCGCGATCAGCAGGGCGATCCAGCGCAGTACGCCACCGACCCGGCCCAGCGGGCTGCGGGTGTAACCGATGGGCTCCAAAGTGCCTGAGGTGCGTTCGGCCGTGGCCATCAGTCACCTGCCTTTCCGAAGCCGAAGACGCGCGTCTGCAACTGCGTCACGATCATGATGATGACGGCCAGGATGAGGGCGCCGGCCGAGCCGTGCCCGAGGTCCTGGATCGACCCGAGCGATATCCCGTACAGGTAGACCAGTGGCGGCCGGGCGTAGTTGACGTTGCCGATCAGGTTGTAGAACTCGTCGAACGCCTGATAGGCCGCGATCAGGTTCAGGATCAGCACCGACACCGACGTCGCGCGCAACTGCGGCAGCGTGATGTAGCGGAAGATCTGCCAGCCAGGCTTGGCGCCATCCACGTACGCCGCCTCGTACAGCGACGGGTTGATCCGCTGCAGGCCCGCGATGAACAGGATCATGTAGAACCCGAGCTGCAGCCACAACCGGACCGAGATGATCGGGATCCAGTACCACGGCGGATCGACGGTCGACAGCCACGCGATGTTCTCCACGCCGAACCAGCTGAGCACGGTGTTCGCCAGACCGAACCGGACGCCGTTGAAGATCGACAGCTTCCAGATCAGCGAGGCGACGACGTACGAGCAGGCTGTCGGCAGGAAGAACACCGAGCGGAAGAACGCCTTGGCGACCTTGACCTGGTTGACCAGCAGCGCCAGCGCGAGCGACATCACGAACGTCAGCGGCACGATGAAGACCGCGAAGACCGTGAAGGTGCCCAGGCTGGACAGGAAGTTCCGGTCGGTCAGCATGTCGATGTAGTTCTGCAGACCGACGAACTTCGACGGGGTGACCGTGTTGTAGGCCTCGAAGAAGCTGAGGACCAGGCTCCAGATGATCGGCAGGTAGGAGAAGATCAGCAGCCCGGCCACGAACGGGCCGACGAACAGCCAGAACGTCCGGGTGGTCCCGGCAATACCCTTCTGTCGCTTGCCTCCAACCCGCCGCTTGCCGGCAGCGACGGGCTCGGTCGGTACGACGTCCTGTGCGCTGCTGCTCATCCGAACAGCCGCGACAGCTCTTGATCGACCGTCTTCTCGGCCTTCGTGATCTCCGCGGAGGGGTCAGCTCCCTTCTTGATCACGTTGGTCAGAAGATCGGTGAACGCGGTCCCCATCTTCGGGGTCCAGGACGGGTTGTCGGTGTGGCCGAACTCCGTGGTCAGCTTGACGGTCTCGGCGGCGACGCCGCTCTGCAGTTTGGCTGCCTTCGCGGCGAGCGACTTGCGCGGCGGGATGTGGAAGCCGTAGTTCAGGCACCAGTCCTCCTGGAACTCGGCCTGGTCGATCCACAGCCACTTCACGAACTTCTTGGCCGCATCGACGTTCGCGCTCTTCGCCGAGACGAACTGCGTCCAGCCACCGGAGTACACAGCCGGCTTGCTCTGCGCGTCGAGGGCCGGGAAGGCGAAGACACCGAGGTCGTCGCCGAGCGCCTTCACCATGCCCGGCACGGCCCACATGCCGATCCACTGCATCGCGACGAGGCCCTGGTTGATGGCGCCCGGATCCCACCAGTCGGTCGGGGCACCCAGCAGGACGGACTTGTCGGCGTACATCTGGTGCAGCTTGCCGAGAGCGGACGCGGCCCGGTCGTTGGTGAAGCCGGGCTTCTTGTCGTCGGTCAGGTAGGTGCCGCCGGACGACCACAGCGCGGGACCGCCGAGGGCGTTACCGCCGTCGTTGCCGACGAAGATGCCCTTCACCTTGTCGGTGGTGAGCTCCTTGGCGGCGGCGACCAGGTCGTCGATGGTCTCCGGCGGCTTGATGCCGGCCTTGTCGAGCATCGACTTGCGGTAGTAGATCACCTGCGGGTCGACGATCATCCGGATGCCGTAGACCTTGCCGTCGATCGTGTTCGTGGCCAGGTCGCCTTCGGAGAAGTCGCTCTTCACGTCGGCGATGATGTCGTCGAGCGGCACCACCTGGTTGCTCTTCACCATGCCGATATTGAGCTGGCTCTCGAACACGTCCGGACCGTTGCTCGACAGCAGCCCGGAGGCGAGCTTGCTGCCGTAGTCACCAGGGGTCCATTGGACGGCCACGTTCGCATCCGTATAGGCCTTCGCGTACTTGATCGCGGCCTGCTGGGTGCCGGCTTCGCCGTACTGGTGGAACCACTGCGCGAGGTTGACCTTCGCGCCGCCGCTGCCACCTCCACCGGACGGTCGGCCGGTGTTGCCACCGCAGGCCGCTGTGAACGCTGCGAGCGCGGCCAGACCACCGGCCCGCTTGAGCAGATCCCGCCGGTTCAGACCAGCGTTCGGAACATGAGCAGGCATGAATTCCACCTTCCCTCAGAGCAGCGCCGCAGGGGTTAGAGGCGCCAGGAGTTCCGAGTTACTTAACAGCGTTAAGCATCTCCGATTTCGCACACGATACAACTAAATCAAACATTCCAACAGCCTCCACCTGGAACGTAGCCGGGTGAATCGTTGGAGAAGTACCAGGCACACTGACCCAAAAGCGCGCCCGGCGCAAGACCGGGCGCGCTGCTATTTGTTCGATTGTGTGGAATGTTGCGCGTACGGTATCGGCCCGTGATCAGTTAAACGTTTTCCCGTCGGCCGCCATCCGGATCAGCGACTCTGTCGGAGCAAAGCGCTCACCGTAGACCGATGCCAATTCCGTTGCTCTTTCAACGAACTTCGCGACGCCGTACGAGTTGATCGCCTGCAATGCGCCACCGAGCAGCGGCGGGAACCCGATCCCGAAGATCGAGCCGATGTTCGCGTCGGCGACCGAGCGGAGCACGCCCTCGTCCAGGCAGCGGACAGTCTCCAGCGACATGATGAACGTGAACCGGTCCTGGATGTCGGTGAGCGAGGCGTCCGACGTACCGGTGAAGTGCTCCCGCAGCCCGGGCCACAGACGCTTCGGCCCATCGGCCGGGTAGTCGTAGAAGCCCGCGCCGGCTGCCTTGCCGGTGCGATCGAACTCGTCGATCATCCGCCCGACCACGTCCATCCCGGCGTGGTCGCTGAAGGGACCGGCGCTGTCACCGGCCGCGATGGCTCCGTCGCGGATCTTCCGCGGCAGCGTCAGCGTGACCTCGTCCAGCAGCGTCAGCGGCGGTGCCGGGAAGCCGGCCAGCGAGGCCGCGCGCTCGATCATCACGGGGTCGACGCCCTCGCCGACCATCGAGGCGCCCTCCATCACCAGCGTGCCGAAAACCCGCGAGGTGAAGAAGCCGCGGCTGTCGTTCACCACGATCGGCGTCTTCTTGATCTGCCGTACGACGTCGTACGCCTTCGCGAGGGTTCGGTCGGACGTCTTCTCCCCCACGATCAGCTCGACCGCGGGCATCCGGTCGACCGGCGAGAAGAAGTGCATCCCGACGAAGTCGTCCGGCCGGTCGATCCCGTCGGCGAGCGAGGTGATCGGCAGCGTCGACGTGTTCGAGCAGAGCAGTGCGTCGGGCTCGATCACCCCTGCGATCTCGGCGAAGACCTTCCGTTTGAGCTCTTCGCTCTCGAAGACCGCCTCGATCACGAGGTCGGCACCGGCGAGGTCGTTCGGGTCGGCGCTCGGCGTGATCCGGCTGAGGAACTCCTCGACCTGCGCGGGCGTCTTGCGGCCCTTCTGCACCTGCTTGGCGAGCAGCTTCTCCGAGTACGCCTTACCCTTCTCGGCGGCCTCCAGCGAGATGTCCTTGAGGACGACCTCCATGCCGGCCTTCGCGCACTCGTACGCGATTCCGGCGCCCATCATGCCCGCACCCAGGACGCCGACCTTGCGCGCCTTGTACGCCGGTACGCCGTCCGGCCGCGAAGCCCCGGCGTTGATCGCCTGCAGGTCGAAGAAGAACGCCTTGATCATGTTCTTCGCGATCTGACCGGTCGCCAGCGAGACGAAGTACCGCGACTCGATTCGTGATGCGGTGGCGAAGTCGACCTGCGCGCCCTCGATCGCCGCGCTCATGATCGCCCGCGGCGCCGGGTACGGCGCACCCTTCAGCTGCTTGCGCAGGTTCGCCGGGAAGGCCGGCAGGAACGCGGCCAGCTTCGGCGACGACGGCGTACCGCCGGGGATCTTGTAACCGTCGCGGTCCCACGGCTGCTTCGCATCGCCCTCGTACGACGTGATCCAGGCGCGCGCCGCCGTGAGCAGCTGATCGGCCGGCACCACCTCGTCGACGATCCCGACCGACTGAGCGTGCGCAGGCTTCATCCGCTGCCCCTGCAGCAGGACCTTCATCAACGCGTCCTGCAACCCGAGCATCCGGACGGTCCGCGTCACACCGCCACCACCGGGCAGCAGGCCGAGCGTCACCTCCGGTACGCCGATCTCGATCCGGTTGTCATCGGCAACGATCCGGTGATGCGTCGCCAGCGCGATCTCCAGCCCGCCGCCGAGCGCCGTACCGTTGATGGCAGCAACAACCGGTACGCCGAGGGTCTCGAGCACCCGCAGTTGGCGCTTGACCTCCTCGACCATGTCGAAAACCTGCTGCGCATGCTCCGGCTGGATCTGCACCAGCTGCTGCAGGTTGCCGCCGGCAAAGAACGTCGACTTGGCGCTGGTGACGATGACGCCCTTGATCGAGTCCTTCTCGGCCTGCAGACGCTCGATCGTCGCGCCCATCGCCGCGACGTACGCGTCGTTCATGGTGTTCGCCGACGCGTCGGGGTCGTTCATCGTCAGCGTGACGATGCCCTCGATGTTGCTCCACTCGATCATGCCGCAAGCCTCTCGATGATCGTCGCGACGCCCATGCCGCCGCCGACGCACAGGGTGGCCAGACCGTAGCGGAGCTCGCGCCGCTCCAGCTCGTCCAGCAGGATTCCGATCTGCATCGCACCGGTGGCACCGAGCGGGTGCCCGAGCGCGATCGCACCGCCGTTCACGTTCACCTTCTCGTGCGGGACGCCGAGGTCGTTCATGAAGTGCAGGACCGCCGCGGCGAACGCCTCGTTCATCTCGTACAGATCGATGTCCGACGCCTCGAGCCCAGCCTTCGCCAGCGCCTTGCGGGCGGCCGGGGCCGGACCGGTCAGCATGATCGTCGGGTCGGCGCCGCTCACGCCCACAGCGACCACACGGCCGCGCGGGGCCTGCCCGAGGGCCTCCCCCGCCTTAGCGCTGCCGACTGCCACCAGTGCGGCGCCGTCGACGATGCCCGACGAGTTCCCGGCGTGGTGCACGTGGTCGATCCGCTCGACCTTGACGTACTCCTCCAGCGCTACCGCGTCGAAACCACCGTGCTCACCGATCGCCGCGAACGACGCGGGAAGACCAGCGAGCGTCTCAACCGTCGTACCGGGCCGGACCAGCTCGTCGTGATCGAGGATCTGCAGACCGTTGCGGTCCACAACCGGTACGACGGAACGCGCGAAGTAGCCGTTCGCCCAGGCCTTGGCGGCTCGGGCGTGCGACTCTGCGGCGTACGTGTCGACGTCGGTCCGGGAGAAGCCGTCCATGGTCGCGATCAGGTCGGCGCTGATGCCTTGCGGGATGAAGCCGGTGGCCAGTGCGGTCTCCGGGTCCATCGCCCAGGCGCCGCCGTCCGAACCCATCTTCACCCGCGACATCGACTCGACGCCGCCAGCCAGGATCAGGTCCTCCCAGCCGGAGCGGATCCGCTGCGCGGCCTGGTTGACGGCCTCCAGACCGGAGGCGCAGAACCGGTTGAGCTGGACGCCACCGGTCGTGTTCGGGTAGCCGGCCATCAGGACGGCGGTCCGGGCGATGTCCATGCCCTGGTCCCCGATCGGCGTCACCACGCCGAGGACCACATCGTCGATCACCGCCGGGTCGAGCTGGGGGTTGCGGGTGCGGTACTCCTCCAGCAGGCCGGTGATCAGCTGGATCGGCTTCACCTCGTGCAGGGCGCCGGTCGGCTTGCCCTTGCCGCGCGGTGTCCGGATCGCGTCGTACAGGAAGGCTTCACTCATGATGTTCCCGTCGGTCGAGTCGTCACCCGCATTGTGACAGTGTTGGTGTCACGGTCGTCAAGGGGGCTCGTTTATGATCTCCGCCATGCCTGACTCTCCGGACGACGCCACTCTGACGGTCGACGAACTGTCGACGCGGGTGGGGATGACCGTCCGGACGCTGCGGTTCTACGCCGGGCGCGGCCTGATCCCACCGCCCGTACGGCGCGGCCGGGTCGGGTATTACGGCGCCGAGCACATCGCCCGGCTCGATCTCGTCCGGGAGCTCCAGGCGCATGGGTTCACGCTCTCGGCGATCGAGGGCTATCTGGAGCGCATCCCCGCCGACGCGACCCCCGAGGACATCGCGCTACACCGCACCCTGCTCACCCCGTGGATGCGCGACCTCCCCGAGACTCTCGATCGGGCCGCGCTGGTACGACGTACTGGTCGCGACCTGAGTGATGACGACATCGTCGCCTTGGTGGCACTCGGTGTCGTGGAACCGACGCCGGACGAGGACGTCTTCCATGTCGCGACCGCTCATCTCGGGCTCGGCGCCGAGCTGCTCGACCTCGATCTGCCGGTCGACGCCGTACTGGCCGTCACGAAAGTGTTCTCCGAACACGGCCGGGCGATCGCCGAGGAGCTGACCGAGGTGTTCCGGACGATGGTCTGGCCGCACTACCGCGATTCGGGTGGAGCGCCGGAGCACATCCAGCAGCTCGTCGAGCGGTTCAAGCCTGTGACGATCCAAGGGCTCGTGATCGCGTACGAGCGTGCGGTCGGCGAGACGCAGCGCGAGACGATCCGCCGTACCCAGAGCAAGCGCGGTAAGCGGTAGAAATCGCCGAAGTTCAGGAGGCCCGCGAAGACTTTTCTGGCGAATCTGTCGGAAGCGGCGGCTAGCGTTCACGTATGAAGTCGGTGAGCGTGGGTGATCTGAGTCCTGCCGAGGTGAGGCGAGCCGTCGGTGCGGCGACCTACGCCAAAGGCCTCGACTACGCCCGCAGCAGAGCTGTCAGGTCGATGTGGTGGGACCCCGAGGCGAGCGTGCTGCACGGTCGGGTGCGCGGTCGGCTGGAAGAGTTCTACGAGACGATGGTCCAGCTCTCATCGGCTGGTGACGGCCGAGCGGAGTATGTCCGAGGTGAGTGCAGCTGCCCGGTCAGGTTCGACTGCAAACATGCCGCCGCGTTGGCCCTGGAGGCGATCGCGTCCGCCGCAGTGGCACCGGCCGTCGCACAGCCGTCCTTGCCAAGTTTCCGCCAGCCGGCCAAGCCGAAGCCCCCTCGACCGGTAGTGGTACGGCCACCGACCTGGGAGGACTCCCTTGGCCTGCTCCTCCGGCCAAAGGCCGCCGCGAACGACCGTGCGCACGCGGCGCCGCTCGCGATCGAGCTGACCTTGTCCACCGGCCTCTCTTCGTATCCTGCGGAGCGGTCGGCGCCGGATCGGATTCGGCTGCTGGGGCGCGTCGTGAAGGCGGGCCAGACCGGCTGGATACGGGGAAACCTGAGCTGGAGCAAGCTGAGCAACCCCTACGGCGAGCTGGTCGCTGCGCACGCACAGGTACTCAAGGAGCTCTATGCCTCCTACAACTCGCGCCGAACAGACGTCAGCTACGCCAGCGATGACAAGCTCATCATGCTGTCCGACTTCAACACCGAGCAGCTCTGGACGCTCTTGGACCAAGCCTTGGCCACCGGTGTGCGGTTGGTCTACAGCAAGAAACGTCAGGGCGACCTCGACCCGTACGACAGCGCCGAGTTCAGTCTCGACGTCACGAACGACGCAGCGGGCGACGCGCTGCTGGTCACGCCAGTTCTTCGATTCGCAGCTGACGGTGACGGACCAGCACGAGACTCGGTGCCGCTCGGGTTTGTCGGTTCCGAGGGACATGGCCTGATCTGGGCAGACCGGACAGAGCTGGAAGCCTCACCAGGTCTGGCCGACCTGCGATTCCAGCTGGCCAGGCTTTCCCGGCCCGTGCCGCCGGGGCTCCAGCAGACGGTGCTGGCCGGGCAGGGGATCCGGATCCCCACGACCGAAGCCGCCCGCTTCCGCGCCGAGTACTACCCGCAGCTTCGGCAGGTGGCGGCGGTCAGCTCGTCGGACGGGTCGTTCTCGCCGCCGGTGGTCTCCGGCCCGCAGCTGAGTATCCACGCCGAGTACGGCGATCTTCACGAGCTCGATCTCAGCTGGAGCTGGCTCTATCAGGTCGACGACTTGCCAGTCCGGGTGCCACTGGAGCCAGGCCCGTCCGAGCTCGGCCTGTACCGCGATCCGGACAAGGAGTACGAGATTCTGACCGGTCTCGACCTGCCGGAGGAGTTCCGCTCCGAGACCAGTTTCCGGGGCCTCGAAACCATGCAGTTCAGCACCGAACTGCTTCCGCGCCTGGCTGCGCAGCCTGACGTGGACATCGTGGTGAGCGGCACCCCGGTCGACTATCGCGAGGCGGGTGATTCGCTGACCATCGCGGTCTCCACCTCAGCGCCGGCCGGTACGACGGACTGGTTCGACCTAGGGATCACGATCACGGTCGAGGGCGCGAAGGTCCCCTTCGTCGACGTCTTCCGTGCCCTGACCGCCGGGCGGTCCTATCTCCTGCTGGCCAACGGGGCCTACTTCAGCCTGGACAAGCCGGAGCTGCAGACGCTCCGGACCCTGATCGACGAGGCTCGGGCCCTCCAGGACTCCCCAGGAGACAGCCTCAAGATCAGCCGCTACCAGGTCGGGCTGTGGGAGGAGTTTGAGGCGCTGGGGGTGGTCGGCCGCCAGGCGAAGGCCTGGAATCTGCAGCTCACCGCGTTGCGGTCCGTCGACTCGGCAGTCCGGACAGAGCTGCCCGCCACGATCCATGCCTCACTGAGGCCCTACCAGGTGGACGGATTCCGCTGGCTGGCGTTCCTGTGGAAGTTCGGGCTCGGCGGCATTCTGGCCGACGACATGGGGCTCGGTAAAACCCTGCAGACACTGGCCTTGATCGCCCATGCCAAAGCGACCGAGGCCTCGCTCGCGCCGTTCCTGATCGTCGCGCCCACGAGCGTCGTGTCGAACTGGCCGTCCGAGGCGGCCCGGTTCGCGCCGGGGCTGAAGGTCGTGTCGATCTCCGACACCCTGCGTCGCCGTGGACAGACACTCGACGAAGCGATCGGCGACGCCGATGTCGTGGTGACCTCCTACACGCTGCTCCGCCTGGACATCGATGCGTATGCCGACCGACCGTGGTCGGGGCTGGTGCTTGACGAGGCCCAGTACGCCAAGAACCACCAGTCGAAGCTCTACCAGTGCTGCCGACGCCTGCCGGCGCCTTTCAAGCTGGCCATCACCGGCACGCCGATGGAGAACAACCTGATGGAGCTGTGGTCGCTGCTGTCGATCACCTCGCCCGGCCTCTTCCCCAGCCCCAAGCGCTTCGACGAGCACTACGCCCGCCCGATCGAAAAGCAGAGCGACTCCGAGCGGCTGGCCCAGCTGCGCCGGCGGATCAAACCGCTGGTCAAGCGCCGGACCAAGGAGCAGGTCGCGGCCGATCTGCCGGCCAAGCAGGAGCAGGTGATCGAGGTGGAGCTTCAGCCTCGGCACCGCAAGCTCTACCAGACCCACCTGCAGCGTGAGCGGCAGAAGATCCTCGGCCTGGTCGCCGACCTCGACAAGAATCGGTTCACGATCTTCCGGTCGCTGACTCTCTTGCGGCAGCTCAGCCTGCACGCCGGATTGGTCGACGATAGCCACAGCGGTCTGCCCAGCGCGAAGATCGAAGCGCTGATGGAGCAGCTCCCCGACATCATCGGTGGTGGGCACCGGGCCGTGATCTTCAGTCAGTTCACTTCGTTCCTTGATCTGGTCCGGCAGCGGCTGGACGCAGACGGCGTGGAGTACTGCTATCTCGACGGCAGCACTCGCAACCGGCCGGACGTGCTGGCGAGGTTCAAGGATGGCGACGCGCCCGTGTTCCTGATCAGCCTCAAGGCGGGCGGTGTCGGCCTGAACCTGGCCGAAGCCGACTACTGCTTCCTGCTCGACCCGTGGTGGAACCCGGCCACCGAGGCGCAGGCGGTGGATCGGATCCACCGGATCGGGCAGCAGCGCACGGTGATGGTCTACCGCTTGATCGCCAAGGACACGATCGAACAGAAGGTGATGGAGCTGAAGGAGCGCAAGGCAGCCCTGTTCGCCAGCGTGATGGACGAAGGAAACGCCTTCGGCGCCGGCCTGGACGCCGACGACATCAGGGGATTGTTCAGCTGACGGTCAGGAGGTAGGTAGCCGGAGATACGTCAGGCCGCGGAGGTCGACGTACGTCTCGGTGGGTGTAGTGACGACGCGCAGCAGCACGTGATCGCAGCCTGGACAGCGGGCCACCATGCCGGGTGCGTTCAGGTAGAGGCGGGTGTCGGCGAAGACACCGGTCTGGCCACAGCCGTCGCAGCGGGCGATCGCGGCCGTCACATCGACCGCGAACACCTCGCTCAGTGCGCCGGCGGCGGCGTTGCCGTCCAGATAGTCGGTCATCGCTCAGCCTCCTGTCGGTCCGAAGCGTTCGGTCCTGATGCGGTCTGGATTGTGGCCTGCGGCAACTAATAGGTCCGCCACGGTTTCGACGAAGGGCGTCGGGCCGCAGACATACGTCGTCGGGTCGTCGGTTGGCTTGAAGGCGAGGCGATCGATCACCTCGGCGTCGATGCGGCCGACCCGAGGCTCCCCTGGCGGGGCTTCGCGGGTGTAGACGAGACTGACGTGGACGTTGTCGGCGCTGGCCAGGTGCTTGAGGTCATCCACGTAGATGACCGACTCGGGACGGCGGACGGAGTACAGCAGCCGGACTGGCGTCGTACTAGCGGTGTGGGCCTGGAGCATCGCGCGCAGCGGCACGATGCCGGAGCCGCCACCGATCAGCTGCACCGGCCCCTCCTGCTCAGGCTTCCAGACGAACCAGCCGCCGACCGGGCCGCGCAACTCCAGCGGATCGCCAGGCTTCAACACCCCCACCAGGTACGGCGAGACTTCGCCATCAGGCACCTGCTCGACGGTGAGCTCAATCGTCGAGGAAGTGCCTGTCCAGGCGGAAGCGATCGAATAAGACCGGGACGCGCGGTAGCCGTCGTCCGCGGTGAGCCGGACATCGAGGTGCTGGCCCGCGAGGTGACCGGGCCAGTCCGGAACGTCGAGCACGATGGTGCTGGCGGTCGCCGTCTCCCGCCGCACCTCGGCGACGGTCGCGACCTGCCAGCTCAGTCGCCGGCGTACCGCTGTTCTTTCCATGGGTCTCCGTACTCGTGATAGCCGGCGGTCTCCCAGAAGCCGAAGTCCTCGGTGTCGGACAGCGTGAGCCCGCGGACCCACTTCGCGCTCTTCCAGAAGTACAGATGCGGCACCAGCAACCGCGCCGGGCCGCCGTGCTCGGAATGGATCGGCTCACCCTCGTACTCGTACGCGATCCAGGCCTGACCGTCGAGCAGATCGTCCAGCGGCAGGTTGGTCGTGTAACCGCCGTAGCTGCTCACCAAGGCGAAGTCGGCCCCGGTCTCGACATCCGCGAGCAGCGTGTCGAGCGAGACGCCCTGCCACTCCGTCTGCAGCTTCGACCACCGGGTCACACAGTGGATGTCCTTGGTGACCTCCTCGGACGGCAACGCCATCAGCGCCGCCCAGTCCCACTTGTGCTTCGCACCGGACTCCGTGGTCACGGTGAATTCCCAGTGTTCCGTCCGCACCTGCGGCGTCGGGCCTGCCGACAGCACCGGAAAATCGTGAGTCAGGTACTGCCCGGGCGGAAGCTCCTCCGCACTGCGCCGACGACCGGTGAACCCCGGCGAAACGATCCCCATGGCTGACCTCCCTCAAGCATCCTGAGGGCAGTCAACCACAGCTGACAACCATTCTGGAGACCTCCGCGTGAGGCGTGCATGAGGAAACTGCTGACCGCCGTCACCGCGCTCACCGCGCTACTGGTGCCGACGGCAACCACCGCCCAGGCCTCGACCGTCCACTCCGTCAGAACGGCGACGTACTCGCTGGGTGAACTGACCGGCGTCGTTCACTATCCGAAGGATCTGACCGGGCATAAGTACCCGGTCGTCCTGATGTCGCACGGCCTGTGGATCACCTGCGCCGACAAGCAAGCCTGGGAAGACCAGGACTACGAGAAACTCGCCGCCTGGCCGTGCGCAAACGGTACGCCGGCCATCCCGAGCTACCGCGGTTACGACTACGCCGGTACGGCGCTCGCCGCGCAAGGCATGATCGTCGTCTCGATCGACGCAAACAGCGTGATCAACCTGATGGGCCAGGAACAGGACGTTGCCAGGGCCTCGCTCATCAGCCGCCACCTGCAGATGTGGCAGCAGTTGTCAGCCACCGGCGGCGGACCGCTCACCGGCAAGCTCCCGGTGAACTTCAAGGGCCACGCCGACCTGATGAACGTCGGCCTGATGGGCCACTCCCGCGGTGGCCGCGGCACCCTGTTCGAGGCCGCCGACGTGAACCAGAAGAACTGGCCGGCCGGAGTCCGGATCAAAGCCGTCGTACCGCTGGCTGCAGCCGAGCCTTATTCCCCCGACGACGACCCGGACAACCCCGAACTCACCAACTACCGGATCACCAACATCCCAGTCGCATCCTTCGTCGGCAGCTGCGACCGCGCCGTCGACGGACACCTCCGCTATCTCACCGCCCACAACAAGCAGCCGTTCTACGAGTACTACGTCCACGGCGCGAACCACAACTTCTACAACACCCAATGGTCACCAAGCAGCGGTCAGGTCGGCGCATACGACGACGCCGCTTCCGAACCGCCTCGCCCGTCTGCCAACCACTGCACCGCCGACGACGACCACACCCGCGCCGACAAGCAGCTCACCGAGACCCACCAACGCCTGCTCTCGACCACCTACCTGTCCGCCTTCTACCGCCGCTACCTGCTCAACGACAAAAGCGTCGTACCGGTCCTGAACGGCACCGTCCAGCCCCTCAAGTCCTTCGCCACCATCGACGTCCTGACAGATCTGCCGTAGTTGCGTCAGCTCCCGATAAATCTAGGTAGATCGGATCTACGTAGATCCGATCTACCTAGAACGCATTTCCAGCTGGGTCGAAGGGTCGTTGCCGCCTGGGCTGGGATGTGCTTTTCTCGCATGGAGATGATGTCTTCGGTATATCGGAATTAGGAGCTGCCATGCGCCGGTGGAGCATTGCGCTGGGGACCGTCCTGCTGCTGGTGGTGGGACTGCTCGCGACCACGACGGCCGCGGCAAGCCGACCGGCGACCGGGCGGGTGCCAGCCGGGCAGGCGGCGGTTGCGCACACCGTGGGGTACGACAAGTACTCAGTGATTCTGGACGGGGAGCGGGAGTTCCTCTGGGCAGGCGAGTTTCACTACTGGCGGCTGCCCAGTCCGGATCTGTGGCGCGACGTCCTGCAGAAGATGAAGGCCGCCGGGTTCAACGCGACCTCGATCTACTTCCACTGGGGCTACCACTCCCCCGAGCCCGGGGTGTACGACTTCACCGGCGTCCGCGACGTCGACAAGTTGCTCGATATCGCCGCCGAGGTGGGGATCTACGTGATCGCCCGGCCCGGCCCCTACATCCACGCGGAGACGAGCTCGGGTGGATTCCCGTCGTGGCTCAAGTTGCAGACCGGGGTGGCTCGTAGCGATGCGCCCGACTACCTGGCGGCCGCGAAGGACTGGCTGCACCGGATCGACACGATCATCGCTCGCCACCAGTACACCAACGGCACCGGCACCGTCCTCGCGTACCAGATCGAGAACGAGTTCTATCTGGACCGGCCGACGTACATGCAGGCTCTCATCGATCAGGCCCGGGCCGACGGGATCACGGTGCCGACGATCGGGAACCAGGAGCGGTGGACGACCGGGGTGGGGGCGGTCGATCTGCCCGGGACCCGCGACGAGTACCCGAACGGCTTCAGCTGTCCCGACGACGGCTGGGGACCGTTGCCGACGCTGACCAGGCCGGCCGGAGCCGAGAACAAGCCACTCGCCACCTGGGAGTACGGCAGCGGCTCGATCGACGAAGGTGGTCACGGGTTCGACGCCTGCCGGCAGCGCACGAACGAGCAGTACGAGCGGGTCTTCTTCAAGAACCTCATCGGCCAGGGTGAGACGGTCGCCAACTTCTACATGGCCTTCGGCGGTACGTCGTGGGGCTGGCTGCCGTGGGGTCGTTACGTCTACTCGTCGTACGACTACGCCGCCCCCATCGACGAGTCACGCCGGCTGGGACCGAAGTACGACGAGATGAAACGCCTCGGCTATCTCGTCCGAGCGGTCGCGCCGTTGGCCAAGACCGACCCGGGCATTCTTGGTCAGGCGCCGTCCAACCCGGCCGTCAACGCCATGGTCCGCCGCAACCCGGACACCGGCACCCAAGCCATCGTGCTGCGGCACGCCGACCACACCTCCAAGGCAACGGCGACCACCACGATCGGGCTGTCCACCGACGACGGCGCTTACCCCACCGTGCCGCAGCAAGGCACGATTCGCCTTGCAGGGCGTGATTCCAAGCTGCTACTCGCCGACCACGACCTAGGGGCGAGTCACCTCGTCTATTCGACCTCCGAACTGCTGACCCACGTCACCACCGATCGCGACGTCGCAGTGCTCTACGGTCGCTCCGGCGAGTCGGGTGAATCCGTACTGCGGTTCTCCAGCCAGCCGCAGGTGGCCGTCCAGTCCGGCACGGCCCAGTCGAGTTGGGATCCGACCCGACGAGACCTGCGGCTCAACTACAGCCATGCCGACGGGGCGCCAGTCCGGGTGTTGATCAGTGGTGGCGGACTGGCGCGGCCGCTGCAGCTGATCCTCACGTCCGACGCCGATTCGGCGCAGTACTGGCGACAAGGGACCGCGCTGATCCGTGGACCCCAGTTGGTCCGTACGGCGAAGACGACTGGCGGCACGCTCGCATTGACGGGAGACACCACGACCGCGACTGACCTAGAGGTGTGGGCACCGGCTGCGTCGGCGATCAGCTGGAACGGGGCGGCCGTCCCGACCTCCCAGACCGCCGCGGGCAGCCGTCTCGGCAGCGTCGGTGGACCCGTCGCGATCGGGGCATTGCCTGCGCTGAACTGGCGCTACCAGGGCGACACCGCCGAGGCGCAGACGTCGTACGACGACTCCACCTGGGCGCGGGCACTCGAGCGCACCGCGACCATCAACCACGGCAACACCTGGTACCGCGGCCATTTCGCCGGTGTCGGCGCCGAGACCAGTACGTCGATCACGGTCTGGACCGGGAAGTCTGGGACGTACGCTGTCTGGCTGAACGGCACCTATCTGGGTGGCGGCGAGGGCGGCCCCGAAGCGGTGTCGGCGTCGTTCCCGATTCCGGCCGGGGTGACGCGCGCCGGGCAGGACAACGTGCTGGCGGTCCTGGTGGACAACACCGGCCACGACGAGATGTTCGTCGGCTCGGATGTCGAGACCCACAAGAATCCCCGCGGACTGACCGTCGCCACTGTGGCGGGGTCCGCCGCCACTATCGACTGGCGGATCCAAGGCGCCGCCACCCTCGACAAGGTGCGGGGGCCGATGAACACCGGGGGCCTCGGCGGCGAGCGAGCCGGCTGGTCACTGCCCGGCTATCCCGATACCGGCTGGCCGGGCGTGACACTGCCGCACCGGCCGGGACAGCCGGGCATCGGCTGGTATCGCAGTACTGTCGACCTCGCCCTGCCCGCTGGGCACGACGTACCCCTTGGAGTCAGCTTCGAGGGTCTGCCGGACCGGGCGCTGCTGTTCGTCAACGGCTGGCAGTTCGGCCGAGCAGGCGGCGGGCCGCAGCGGGTCTTCCCGATTCCGCCCGGCATCCTCGACCCGAACGGGCGGAACAGCCTGGCCGTCGCTGTCTGGTCTCTCAACGGCTCGACTGCCGGGCTCGGTCCGGTGAAGCTCGTGCCGCTGGGCAACGCGAAGACCTCTCTCACGGTGTCCAAGGTGCCTGCGCCGTCGTACGATCCCGCGCTCTTCCCGCGCCCGGTCGCACCGTCGAGCCCTGTCTCCGTGAGCGATCTGCCCTTCCTCGCCGAAGCCAACGGGTGGGGGCCGGTCGAGCGGAACAAGTCGGTCGGCGAGTCTCAGCCTGGCGACGGGCGGACGTTGAGCCTGCGCGGTCAGACCTTCACCAAAGGCCTCGGTATGCACTCGGCCGGCGACGTCTCGCTCTATACCGGTGGACGCTGTACGACGTTCACCGCGACAGTCGGTATCGACGATGAGGCCAACGCCCCTGGTTCGGCAACCTTCACCGTGGTGGCCGATGGCCTGCCGGTGGCGACTACCGGCGTACTGACCAGGGCGTCCGCAGCGCAAGTGCTCAGTGCTGATGTCACGGGTGCGCGCCAGGTCGATCTGGTCGTGGCGGACGGCGGTGACGGCGCCCAGCAGGACCATGCGGACTGGGCTGACGCCCGGCTGGTCTGCGGTACGTCGGTGGGGCAGCCACCGCCGCGCGCCGGGCACACCTATTTCCTGGCCAACGCCAACAGTGGCAAGTACGCCGACGTCTATCAGGGGTCGGGTGCGGACGAGGCACCAATCGTGCAGTACCTCGGGACGGGTCAGCCGAACCAGCGCTGGCGGATCGGGGACGCGGGCGGTGGGGCCGTCTCCCTGACGTCTGTGCACAGCGGCCGCTGTCTGGACGTCTGGCACGGGTCGCCGGACGACGGAGCGCCGATCATCCAGTGGGGCTGCTCGGGTGGTCCGAACCAGAAGTGGACCTTCCGGCCAGCCGGTGACGGCACCTGGACGGTCGCCTCGGCGAACACCGCGAAATGTCTGGATGTCAGCGCTTCATCGACGGCCGACGACGCCAAGCTCGTGCAGAACACCTGCACCGGTGCAGCCGCCCAGCGCTGGCGGCTGGTCCTGCTCAGCTGAGGATGACTCTTCCGATGATCTCCTTCATGATTTCGGTGGTGCCGCCGTAGATGGTTTGGACGCGGGTGTCGAGGTAGGCCTTGGCGATGGGGTATTCGGTCATGAAGCCGTAGCCGCCGTAGAGCTGCAGGCAGCGGTCGACGACCTTTTTCTGCAGCTCGGTGGTCCACCACTTCGCCATGGCTGCCTCGGCGACGGTGAGGGTGCCCGCGTTCAGTTCGGTGACGCAGCGGTCGACGAAGACGCGGGCGATCTGGACCTCGGTCGCCAACTCGGCGATCACGAAGCGGGTGTTCTGGAAGGCTGAGATCGGGCGGCCGAAGGCTTTGCGGTCCTTGACGTAGCGGATGGTTTCGGCGAGGACGTTCTCGCTGGCCGCGGCGGCGATGACGGCGATGGCGAGGCGTTCCTGCGGCAGCTTCTCCATCAGGTAGATGAAGCCCTTGCCCTCCTCGCCGAGCAGGTTCGCGGCCGGGACGCGGACATCGTCGAAGAAGAGTTCGGCGGTGTCCTGGGCCTTCAGGCCGATCTTGTCGAGGTTGCGACCGCGCTCGAAGCCTTCCATGCCGCGCTCGACGACGATCAGCGAGATGCCCTGGGCACCGGCCTCCGGGTCGGTCTTGACGACCACGATCACGAGGTCGGCCAGGATGCCGTTGGAGATGAAGGTCTTCTGGCCGTTCAGGACGTAGTGGTCGCCGTCGCGGCGGGCGGTGGTCTGGATGCCCTGCAGGTCGCTGCCCGCGCCGGGCTCGCTCATCGCGATGCCGGTGATCGTCTCGCCCGAGCAGAAGCCCGGCAACCAGCGGGCCTTCTGCTCGTCGTTCGCATAGTCGAGCAGGTACGCCGAAACGATGTCGGTGTGCAGAGAGAAGCCGACACCGCTCGCGTGAGCCCGAGCCGTTTCCTCCAGCAGGACAGAGTTGAACCGGAAGTCGCGCACCCCACCGCCGCCGTACTCCTCCGGGACCATGAAGCCGAGCAGACCGGTCGCGCCGGCTGCGGTCCACAGCTCCCGCGGCACGATGCCGGCCTCCTCCCAGCTGTCGTGGTGCGGGACGATCTCCTTGTCACAGAAGGCCCGGACGGTCTCCCGGAAGGCGTCGTGATCGGCATCGAAGAGCTGGCGTTCCACAGGCGGATCCTCGTTTCAGATCTGTACGGCGGCGCCGGCCTGCAACAGACCGTCGATATCGGTGATGCCCCAGTCGGCGAGCGCCTCGCGGGTGTGTTCACCGGCACGCGCGGGCGGCCGGTCGAGAGTGGTCGGCGTACGGGAGAAGCGGGGTGCCGGTGCGGCCTGGCGGACGCCGTCCTTGTCGACGAACGTGCCGCGGGCATTGAGGTGGGGATGACTGGCTGCAAGGGGAAGCACGGGCGCCACGCAAGCATCGGAGCCGTCGAAGAGCTCGGTCCACTCGGCCTGCGTCCGCTGCCGGAACGTCTCGGCCAGAACCTTGTGCAACTCGGGCCACTTGGCCAGGTCGTAGCGATCCGGCACCTCGATGCCGAGCTTGCTGATCAGCTCGGCGTAGAACTGCGGCTCGATCGCGCCGACCGCCATGTGCTGGCCATCGGATGTCTCGTACACGTCGTAGAACGGCGCGCCGGTATCGAGGATGTTCGTCCCGCGCTCCTGCTTCCACGATCCACCGGCGAGTGCACCGAGCAGCATGGTGGTCAGGTGCGCTGAGCCGTCCACGATCGCGGCGTCCACCACCTGGCCCTCGCCGGTGCGCTGGGCGTTGTGCAGCGCGGCCAGTACGCCGACGACCAGGTAGAGCGAACCGCCGGCGAAGTCGCCGAGAATGTTGGCCGGGACCTGCGGCGGTCCCCCGGCGCGGCCGATCATGTGCAGCGCGCCGGAGAGTGCAAGGTAGTCGATGTCGTGCCCGGCCGACTGGGCCAGCGGACCATCCTGCCCCCAGCCGGTCATCCGGCCGTAGACGAGCCGCGGGTTGATCGCCGCGCAATCGTCGGGGCCTACGCCGAGCCGCTCCGCAACCCCCGGCCGGAACCCTTCGACCAGTACGTCGGCCTCCGCCACCAGGCGCCGTACGACATCGATCGCCGCGGGGTTCTTCAGGTCGAGCGCAACGTTGCGGCGCCCCCGGTTGACGAGCTCGAGCTCGGGCGGTCCCATCGCTAGCCCGCCGCCGGGGCGCTCGATCCGCAGTACGTCGGCGCCGAGCTCGGCCAGCAGCATGCAGGCGAACGGCGCCGGGCCGATACCGGCCAGCTCGACGACCTTCACGCCTTCCAGGGGTCCCATGCAGACCATTGTGACAGTGTCACTGTCACAGTCGTCAAGTCATCCGGTGTGGCCGCGCGGTCGGCGTGGGGGCGTGGGGGCGCCGCCAGCAGGTTCGGGCCCTGCAGGCGACGGTGAAATCCAGCGGTTGGTGCACTGCCTGAGTGGAGGTGCCGGACAGCGACCAATGCGAACTCGGCGGAGGAATGAAGTCCGCCGAGCCGCCCGAACGACCGGGAGCCGAGGTGCTGGTCCGGCGCCGGATCGGCGAAGGGCAGCGAGGGGGACCTCGACCACAAGGAATGAGAGCGTACTTGGACCAACTCGACGTCAGATCGTCGCCGGGGTCTCGGGCGCTGACTTGTGACGGTAGCACCGCTGCCACCGCGAGAGAACGGTTCGGTACGCCGCCAAGTGACTATCAGGGCAACATCAGTTGCTTGATCTTGACGAGGCCCGCCGAGCGCTTTACACCGTTACCGACCGTTCTTCACCTCTGTGCCGCCGCCCCGACAGAACAGGTGTACCGATGACGATCGACCGCAGAGACTTCCTCAAGGCCGCTGGAGTGAGCGCCGGTGTGTTTGCCGCGCTGCCTGCCAGCCTTCAGCGCGCGCTCGCCGCTCCCGCCCCGACCGGTGGTCTGGAAACCATCGAGCACGTGGTGATCCTGATGCAGGAGAACCGTTCCTTCGACCACTATTTCGGTACGCTCCGCGGGGTTCGCGGATTCAACGATCCGCTGGCCCGGACGCTGTCGACCGGTCGGTCCGTCTTTCACCAGCCGAATGGGTCTGGCTACGTGCTGCCCTATCCGGTCGCGAGTCAGTACATGACCGGCACGCCGCACGACTGGGGCAGCGGCCACCGCGCTTGGAACGGTGGCAAGAACGACCAGTGGATTCCGCAGAAGACGAAGTACACGATGGCTACCCATCTGCGGTCCGAGCTGCCGTTCTACTACGCCCTCGCCGACGCCTTCACGATCTGCGACGCGTACCACTGCTCCGAGCTCGGGCCGACGAACCCGAACCGGTTCTACCTGTTCAGCGGGATGCTCGGGTTCGAGCCCGGTACGTCGAATCGCGCCATCGGCAACGATGCGTGGCAGAACCCGGGACACACCGGGTACACGTGGACGACGTACGCCGAACGACTGGAAGCGGCGGGCAAGACCTGGAAGGTCTACCAGGAGTGGGACAACTACGGGGACAATTCCCTCGACTACTTCAAGAAGTTCCTCGACATCGGGCGGAAGGCGCTCGCGCAGACGCCGTACAAGAAGCTTGAGTTCTTCTACAACCAGGGCGTCCGGCCGGGGAACGCGTCCCAGCGAGCAAGTTTGCTGCAGCAACTGGCCGCGGGGGTCGCGACTTTGAGTGCGGCTGAGCGTCGGTTGTACGACCGCGGTCTGGCACGGGTTGCGGCCGATCAACTGGTCCCTGCTTTTGGGGACGACGTTGCTGCTGGTCGACTGCCGGCGGTGTCGTGGATCGTGGCGCCGGAGCCGAAGTGTGAACACCCGGCGTGGGGGCCGGCCGAGGGCGCGAACTTCACCAAGGAGATCCTCGACAAACTCGCCTCGAACCCGGCCGTGTGGAACAAAACCGTTGTCCTGATCACCTACGACGAGAACGACGGGTTCTTCGATCACGTACCGCCGCCGATGCCGCCGGTGAATGCGGACCAGGGGCAGTCGACCCCCGGTATCGCCGACGAGATCGTCAACGGTGAGGCAATCGGATTCGGGAACAGGGTCCCGATGCTCGTCGTCTCGCCGTGGAGCCGCGGCGGCAACGTGTGCTCACAGGTCTTCGACCACACGTCCGTGCTGCGGTTCCTGGAGAAGTGGTCCGGCATCGCAGAGCCCAACATCTCTGCTTGGCGACGCGCGGTCGCTGGTGACCTCACCTCCGCTCTCGATCTGACGACGGCGAACCCCAGCTACCCGACGCTGCCCGCGACTCCCCCGACGCCCGGCTGGGAGACGACGTACCCGGCTCCTCCTTCGGCGCAGGCCTTGCCGGTGCCGGAGGCCGGACCGCGTGCTGCACGACCGCTGCCGTACACGTTGACTGTGTCGGGGCGGGTTGCCTCCGACAACTTCTGGATCGACTTCAGCAACGCTGGGGCGGCGGGTGCGCACTTTTATGTGTACGCGAACGCCTTCCGCACCGACGGGCCGTGGCGCTACACGGTAGGTGCCGGGAGCAACGTTTCCGACTACTGGCAGGCCGGTACGCCGAGTGGCGCCTACGATCTGAGCGTTGTCGGACCGAACGGCTTCGTCCGGCGGTTTGCCGGGAACCGGATCACCGCGACTTCGAGCGGGAATGCCAACCCCGAGGTCACACTGCGGTATGCGCCGGCCGACAACCTGGTCTGGCTGAAGATGACGAACTCCGGCTCGAAAGCCTGCGTGATCACCATCCAAACCAACAACCGCGCCGGCGGCCCGTGGACGTACGGGGTCGGCGCGGGCGCAACTGTCGAGGACTGGTGGAGCACGGGGAACGGCGCCGCTGGCTGGTACGACCTGACCGCGACCGCCGACACCACCGACGGCTTCACCCGGCGCTTCGCCGGACATCTGGAATCCGGTACGGCGAGCATCAGCGACCCAGTGATGTCGTCCGGCCGCCTCAACTACGCGGTCCGCTCGTCCGACGCGCAGGAGCTCCAACTCGACCTCGGCTCCGCCCGAACCGTCACCGCGGTCACCTACGTGCCGAAGCAGGCGGGCACCTACGAGGTCTACCTCAGCACCGACGGCACCAACTGGGGTTCCGCCCACACGACGGGCCGGTTTGCCGACACCAACGCCAAGACCATCCGCTGCTGGCCGACCACCGCTCGCTACCTCCGCCTGCGCACAAACCTCCCGAACACCACGGGGATCACGCCTCTCGGCTGGTGAAGGCTTCCGCCGCACGCTGAATGGTCAGGTAGTACTCACTCGTTCTGTCTTCGTTGTCGATCAGCTCCCGGATGATGTCGGCGTGACCCGCATGATGCGCGGTCTCGTCGACCATCCGCACCAGCAACGCCCCAAACGTCGTACGCCGCTTCTCCTCTGCCCAATGCGGAACTTCAGCCGGCGCATCCAGCTCCAGCAGCGCAACCGACTCATCACTGTGCGCACAAGCCGCGCGGTACAGGCCGGTGATGTACTCCGAGCTCTCCGTCGGCTGCACCCACATGTCGGCCCCGTCCCACACCGAGCCATCCGCGTCCCAAGGCAACTGCTCTGCCGGCGGCCGTCCCACGCTCGTGCCCAGATACACGTACTCGATGCCCGCCAGGTGCTTCACCAGCCCGAGCAAGTTGGACCCCGACGCCACCAACGGCCGCCGCTGGTCGTATTCACTCAACCCGTCCAGCTTCGCCAGCAACAAAGCCCGAGTGCCCTTGAGATAGTCATGCAGAACCGTCTTCATACCTCCGCACGCTAGCGCTCGCCGCCGACAATTCCCTGCGGCGGCTTTCCCGCCGACACGAACAACTGCAGGTGGTCTGGCACCGGCCCACCGCCCAGGCTCAGACCACCCGCCTTGATCGGCCCCAACGCCCGTACCTGCAGTTCTTCGTGCTGGCCTGTGGATAACTCAAGCCACGATTCCGCGGATTTTGGCAAGCTGGTGGGATGCCTCTTGTTGCCGACACCCTGGCCTCGTTGGACGGCTCGGCCGCTGCCGCCCAGTTGCGTCTGCTCGTCCCGCGGGCCGCCTTGGAGCGGGCCGTGCAGAGCGGCGAAATCGAACGGGTCGCCCGCGGGGTCTACGCGTTGCCCGGCTTGGGCCCGGAGCGCTTGGCGGCCCTCGCGTACGACGGCGTGGTGTCGCACCTCAGCGCCGCTCACCTCTGGGGCCTGCCGCTGCTGGATCAGCCGGACAAGCCGCACATCATCCTCCCGCCCCGGCGTCACCCGCGCTACGACCGCCCGGCCGTCCTGCACTGGGCCACGGTCACCGCCGAGGAGCGCCGTACGCGGATCACTACACCGCTCCGGACCGTCGCCGACTGCACGCGAATCCTCCCGTTCGGTGAAGGGCTCGCCGTCGCCGACGCCGCTCTTCGTGCCAGGCTGGTCACTCAGTTCGAACTCCACCAGGCAGCGACGAACATGCGCGGTCCCGGACGACCGAACGCACTCCTGATCGCAGCCGCCGCGACAGCACTCGCGGAAAGCTTCCTCGAATCAATCCTCCGCGGTCGCGTGCTCACCGCCGGCCTCACCGGTTTCGAGCCCCAGGTCGAGATCTACGACGAGACCGGTTTCATCGCCCGCGTCGACCTCGGTCATCGGCCGGCCCGGCTCGCCGTTGAGGCCGAAGGCCGCGAGTTCCACAGCTCGGCCACTGCCTTGAACGCCGACTGCCGCCGCTACAACAACCTCGTCGCCGCCGGCTGGCGGGTCCTCCGCTTCACCTACCAGCAGATCATCAACGAGCCGGACTGGGTCATCAACCGAATCCAAACCGCACTCGCCCTCAGAACCCTCACCCCACTCACCACCCGCCTTCCCCACGCCGCCTAGCCACTGCAGCACCTCCAACTGCAGCCAGTCCGCGCGCCTCGCGATCCACATCCCGGCCGAGGCCACCACCGGAATCACCGACAACCCGTCGTACCAGCCCCGCGGGCGCCGCCGCCGCAACACCAACAACTGCAAGTAGTCCGCCTGAGCCCGCAGTCCACACCGGAGCGCCCCGCGGGTTGATCCATCACCTGCCCACCACCTGCAGTCCGTCGTGTCGGCGCGCACGAACCCGACGTCTCGACGAACACCAGCGGATCCAGCGCGCGGTAGCATTAACAACTGCAAGTGGTGCCCGCGAGCCCACGAATTCAGGCCGGGGGCGACACGAGCCGACCCCCAAGCGCCGACCACCTCCAGTCCGTCATGCCGCCGCACACGACGGGACCCGGCACACGACGACCGCCCAACCGCGCGGCACGAACAACTGCAGATGGTGCCCCCGAGTCGCGAGTTCAGGCGGGCGCCTGGCTGGCAGAGGCGGTGGGCATGGACTACCTGCAGTCGGTATGCCGGAGCCCACGCCAAGCGGGCACCCCGGCAAACGGCCGGCGGATCGAGTCCAGCGGCATCAGCAACTGCAGGTAGTCCGCGCCAGCCGCAAATCCACGCAGGAGTCCAACCCGAACGGGCCGGCCCAGGTACCACCTGCAGCTCGTCGTGCTGACTCGGTGGCCGCGGCGGCCTCTCCGGCGGCCCGCCGGGAGCCCGGATCCTGGCGGCATTAGCCACTGCAGGTGGTGCGCGCGAGCGCGCGCTTCAGGCGGGGCAGCGGGGCAGCGG
>NZ_SMKX01000134.1 GCF_004349055.1 Kribbella antibiotica | reverse complement strand
ACCTCCATCGGCTTATGCCCCTTCGCCAGCAGATCCAGCACCAACTGCCGACGCCCCGGAGCCAACCTCGATCTCCTCACAACACCCTCCAAACTCAAGGTGTTGCGACAATCCCCTGACCCCAAGGGGGGATAACGGGTACTGGGGGGACACGGCCGAAACTGATTCGGCGAGTCGAGCCATGCTGGAGCTTCTGTGTCCACGCCGTCCCCGCCCGCTACTACCCCGCGTCAATCAAACTCTGCTCACCCAAAGACTGCGCGCCGCTTGAGCTGGGACGTCGTGCGCGTCCTCGCCGTTCTGGCCGTCATCTTCACCCACACGACCTATATGGGTCCCTACCTGCATCCGGAGCTCGGCCATCCGCTGACTCCGCATCCGTTCCAGGTCGGGGCCAGCGCGCTGCTGGTGATCAGCGCCTACTTCGTCTGCGTGACCGTCCGCAAAGACGGCTCCACCATCAGCTGGCTGTGGCGGCGGTACGCGCGCGTGGTCCCGCCGTACCTGGCTGCTGTTGTCATCACCTACACAGCGCTCACGCTGTTCGGCCCTGACCAGTGGACCTTGCCCACCCCGCATGACCTGTGGGGCAACCTCACACTGGCCAGCTCTTTCGACCCGACCGTGCGGATGATCGACGGCTCCTACTGGACGCTGCCACTGCAGCTGATGGCGTTCACCACAGCCGCAGTGCTCTGGCCGCGCGGCGCACTGAGCGGTCAGCGGGTCACAGTGCTGCTGTGGGTGATGATCCTGGCGCCGGTGATCCTGCAGTGGAACGACCGGATCGCCAACAGCCCGCTCTGGGTGATCCAGCTCTGGAACGGCTTCGGCATCCACAGGCTGCAGCTGTTCGCCATAGGTATCGCCATCTGGCTCTGGTCGAAGCACCGGATCGGTCTGGTTCACCTGGGCGCACTCCTCGTCGCCACTGTGTTCGCGCATCACGCGCAGACACAGGACCTCCCGTCCGCACTGGGCATGGGTGTCCTGCTGGTAGTCGTCGCCGGCGCCGCACGCGGACCGGACTGGACAGTGTTCGAACCAGTCCGGCGTCCGGTGCAGTTCCTGGCCAAGATCTCGTTCGGGATCTACCTGCTCAACCAGGAGCTCGGCTATCTCG
This sequence comes from Kribbella antibiotica, assembly GCF_004349055.1. Lineage (GTDB taxonomy): Bacteria > Actinomycetota > Actinomycetes > Propionibacteriales > Kribbellaceae > Kribbella > Kribbella antibiotica. The sequence goes on along the minus strand of NZ_SMKX01000134.1, from coordinate 24,320 downwards.
TCGCCTGGCAGCTGATGGAGCTAGGCGTCGGTCGAGTCGGCCAGATCGCCGGTGCGGTCACTGCGGCGATCCTGCTCGCCTGGCTGCTCACCCGGTACGTCGAACAACCGGCGTACCGGCTGTTGACCACCTTCAAGCCTGTCCGGCGGCTCGGAGTCCGTGCGGTGTCCTGGCTCTCGACCTGACATGTACGGTCCTCGACCCAAGGGGCTGCAATCCCTTGGGTCGAGAACCAGCTTCGGTGTGAGCGGCGACGATCGCGTCTGCCGTCTCCCAGGGCTCAGCCGCGGCGTCCGGGCGCACGATCGCACCGGACCGCTGCAGGCTGAAGAACGTCAGTACGGCGTCCTCGATCGCGCGATCCTCGGTGGTGTTCACGAGGACGTCGAGGCGGCGGTGGTAGCCGAGGATCCCGGCGATCGTTTCGTCGGACCGCTCCGGGGTGAACGCCAGTGCTTCGACCTGCTGCGGGAAAGCGCCGACCAGGTCGTACACAGACTCGGGATGCCGGGCCGCAGCGACAACGACCGCACCGGCTGCCGCGGCGGCAGCCACGATCGAGCGCCCCAGCGCGCTGTCCGCGCCGGTCACCAGCCAAACCATCGCCATGCGGTGTGCCCCCAGCGCTCCCCAGCCATCTCTGAATTAAGACTCTAGTCCAAAGTGATGTCATAGTCTGTAGATGGACTCTGACTCGGTAACAGTTCACTCGGCGGATGTTTCCCCGCTCGGGCGCCGGGAGCGGAGCAAGGTCGCCCTCCGGCAGCGGTTGCTGAGCGCTGCGATGGCGGCGTTCGCGGAGAAGGGCTACCGCGCGGCCACCATCGACGAGATCGCTGAACGAGCCGATGTCGCCCGGGCCACGGCGTTCAATCACTTCCCGCGCAAAGAAGACTTTCTGCTCGCACTCATCCTGGAACGACGGCAGACTGTGCTCGGCAAGCTCGGGGACAAGCTCGAATCCCACGAGCTCAGCGCGATCGACGCCATCCGGGAGGTCGTCCGCGAGCTCGGTCGCTGGTGGGATTCGGACCGAGACATGAACCAGGCGATGATGCGCGCGGTCCTACACTCCGGCGTGATGGCCACCGCCGGCTCGCACGCAAGCGGGCTGGCCTTCGGCCGCGCGATCGCCACCGGACAGGAGCGCGGCGAGATCCGCGCCGATCTGGATCCGATCGCGGCCGGTAACGTGATCTTCGACGGCTACCTAGGCATCCTCTACCGCTGGGGCCTGGGCGAGGTCGATCAGCCCCTCGAGGAAGCCTTCGGTACGGCGCTTGACGTCGTGGTTACCGGGATTTCACCGCGCTAGTCTGCGCGGGGAGCGCTGCTTTGCGGCACGCTTGGAGCAACTGACCGTTGCTGTGAGGAGAACGCGCATGAGCAGAGCGAGCCGCCGGGCCGTCCTCGGCGGGGCTGTCGCCACCGCCGCCGGTATCGCCGCCAGTGGAACGTCCACCGCCGGCCGTCCACCGGGGAAGTTCACCGGGAAGGTCGTGCTGATCACCGGCGGAACGTCGGGGATCGGGGCAGCCACCGCCCGGGCGTTCGCTGCCGCGGGAGCACGTGTCGTCTTCGGCGGGCGCCGTACGGCGTTGGGTCGTGAGGTCGAGCGGACTATCCGGGCAGCTCGCGGCGAGGCGACGTACCTGGAGACCGACGTCCGTTCCGCATCTTCGGTGGAGAGATTCGTCAGCGACGCCGTACGGCGGTATGGGCGGCTCGACATCGCGTTCAACAACGCAGGCGTGCAGGTCGGGTCGGTCGCGGAGTGGAGCGATGGGCTGGCCACGAACGTGCAGGGGCAGTTCCTCGCGATGAAGTACGAGCTCCCGCATCTGATCGCGGGTGGCGGCGGGCACATCATCAGCAATTCGCCGGCCGCGCAGGACCTGATCCGGACCGCGGCGGCCGAGTACGGCGCACAGGGTGTCCGCGTGAACTCGATCGTGCCGGGGACTGTGCCGGCGGCCGCAGTGGCGCAGGCCGTGCTGGGGCTGGCGGGTGCGGAGTTCAGCTACCTGAACGGCGCGACGATGCCGGTCGGCGGTGCGTCGGTCTGATGCAGGCGGTTGTCGTCCACGGCCCGGGGGATGTTCGTGTCGAGTCACGACCGGACCCGTCTCCTGGGCCGGGCGAGGTCGTGGTCGCGATGGAGTGGGGCGGGGTGTGCGGCAGTGACATTTCCTATGCACACCACGGCTCCTCCGGTACGGCGGTCCTGCGCCACCCGCTCGTGCTCGGCCACGAGGTGGCGGGGCGCATCGCCGTACTGGGTGCTGGGGTTTCCGCCTGGGCGATCGGCGATGCGGTGACGGTGCATCCGGCATCGCCCTCGTCGGAGCCCTTGCCTGCGCTGGTGGCGGGGCGGACGAACTTGCACCGGGAAGTTCGCTACTTCGGGTCGGCGGCCTGTGATCCCCATGAGGACGGCGGATTCTCGTCGTACCGGGTTGTGCGCGTTGATCAGCTGCGGGCGTTGCCTGCTGGGCTGTCCACGCGGATTGCTGCGCTGGCCGAGCCGTTGGGGGTTGCGCTGCATGCGGTCAGTCGGCTGGGGGATGTGCGCGGCCAGACTGTGTTTGTGAATGGCGCTGGGTCGATCGGGGCGCTGGTGGTCGCGGCGTTGAAGGCACGTGGTGCGGCGCGGGTGCTCAGTGCTGATGTGAACCCTAATGCGCTGGCTATGGCCTCGGCGTTGGGCGCGGACGAACTGTTCGATGCACGGGATGGGTTGCCTAGCGAAATCCCCTTGGTGGTCGAGGCTTCCGGCGTTTCGGCGGCACTCGGTGCGGTGCTACGCGCCACGGCTCGCGGCGGAACCGTCGTACAGGTGGGGAACCTGCCGATCACGCCAACGCCTGCTGCGCTGGGGGATCTGGTTTCGCGGGAGATCACGTGGACTGGTTCTTATCGGTTCGTCGACGAGATCACTGAGGCCGTTGCGTTGCTGGCCGGTGGGCTTGATGTGACGCCGTTGATTGCGGGTGAGTTCGAGCTCGCCGACGCCGCAGCTGCGATCGATGCTGCGGCGTCGACGGCCGGAAAAGTCTTACTACGCTTGGGGCCGGCTAGCTTTGAGACAGGGCTTCGGCGTACCAGGGCTTGATGATGCCGTCGATGATCGCGAGCCGCTCGTCGAACGGGATGAACGCCGACTTCATCGCGTTGATCGCGAACCAGCGGAAGTCGGCCAGCCCGTAGTCGAACGCCTCGGCGAGCAACGCCAGCTCACGACTCATCGACGTACCGCTCATCAGTCGGTTGTCGGTGTTGACCGTCACCCGGAACCGCAGCTTGGTCAGCAACCCGATCGGGTGCTCGGCAATCGACGTCGCCGCACCGGTCTGCAGGTTCGAGCTCGGGCACATCTCCAACGGAATCCGCCGATCCCGCACGTACGCCGCCAGTCGCCCGAGCTCCACTTTGTCGCCCGCGGGGTCGTGGTTGATGTCGTCGATGATCCGAACGCCGTGGCCCAACCGGTCCGCGCCACACCACTGAATCGCCTGCCAGATCGACGGCAGTCCGAACGCCTCACCGGCGTGGATCGTGAAGTGCGCGTTCTCCCGCTGCAAGTACTCGAACGCATCCAGGTGCCGGGTGGGCGGATACCCCGCCTCCGCCCCCGCAATGTCGAACCCGACCACGCCCGCATCACGATAAGCCACCGACAACTCCGCGATCTCCATCGACCGCGCCTGATGCCGCATCGCCGTCAGCAACTGCCGCGCCACGATCGGCCGCTCCGCCACCGCCATCCCGTGCTCGAACCCCTCCCGCACGGCATCCACCACCTGCTCCAGCGACAACCCCTTGGTCAGATGCTGCTCCGGCGCATACCGCACCTCCGCATACACCACCCCGTCCGCCGCCAGATCCTGCACACACTCACTGGCCACCCGCTTGATCGCCTCGGCCGTCTGCATCACCGCGACCGTGTGATCGAACGTCTCCAGATACCGCTCCAACGACCCCGAGTCCGCCGACTCCACAAACCACTGCCCCAGCTCCCCCGCATCCTCCCGAGGCACCTTGTGGCCGACCTCCTTGGCCAACTCCACCACCGTCGCAGGCCGCAGCCCCCCGTCAAGATGGTCATGAAGAAGCACCTTCGGCGCCGCGTTCAACTGCTCAGGCGTGATCATGGACCCATCCTCGCACCGGACCCAGGCGGGGCAGATCGATCTGCCCCGGGATGCCCCTGGAATCCCTTCGTGTCGCAGGCGTGTCCCGCGAAAGCGTTGCGCTATGAACGACAAGCCGCGCTTCGAAAGCGCCCCCGCCCGATCGTCCCTGCCCACCTGGTACCCAGACCTGCTCGACAGCATCAGCCAACACATCACCACCGGCCACCGCCGTGCCGTCACCGCGGCAAACCAGCAAGTGCTTGCGAGCTATTGGTCGGTCGGCTCCGAGATCCTGCTTCGCCAGGATGAGCAGGGCTGGGGAAGCAGGGTCATCGACCGGTTGTCCACCGACCTCAAGGACCGGTTCCCCGGCGCGACCGGCTACTCGCCCCGCAACCTCAAGTACATGCGCGCTTTCGCGGTCGCCTGGCCAGACCCTGAATTTGTGCAGCACGCTGCTGCACAAATTCCCTGGGGCCACCACATGGTGCTCCTCGACAAGCTCGACAAGCCGGAACTGCGCCTCTGGTACGCCGCTGCTGCGGTCGACCGCGGCTGGAGCCGAGGCGTGCTCACGCTCCACATCGAGGCTCAGTTCCACGAGCGGTCCGGCAAGGCGATCTCCAACTTCGCCACGGCGATGCCGGCCGGTGACTCCGACCTCGCCCAGCAAGCGACCCGCGACCCGTATCTGTTCGACTTCCTCGGCACGACCGACGGCTGGCAGGAACGAGATGTGGAGCGGGGGCTTGTCGACCATGTCGGCAAGTTTCTGCTGGAGCTCGGCCAGGGATTTGCCTTCATCGGGCAACAGGTCCGGCTCGAGCTCGGCGGCGAGGAGTTCTTCTGCGATCTGCTCCTCTACCACGTGAAACTGCACTGCTTTATCTGCACTGCCTCAACCACAAGATGGAGCGCGAGGACTACCTACGACTCGCTGGGCGAGCTCACCCAGCGAGTCCGCGAACAACAGCGCATAGCAGGAAGGGACTTCCAGGGACGTCGACCAAGCTCTTCGTCGGCGAGTACAACCGATGTCGACGTCGACCAGCCGCGGTGGACTCACGGCCCGAGCGAGACAGTGGTACAGTGGCCTCATCATGATCAGCCCGGACGCCTAACGGCTCGGGCTGATTTTCTTTCCCCGAAGGACTAGTCATGGCGGAGTATCAAAAGCCGTGGCTATCGGTTTCCGAGCAGATTGAACGACTCGCCAAGCGAGGCGTCGACGTCGGCGACCGGGATGAGACTTCGTCCTTGCTCAACGCAGTCGGCTACTACCGGCTGACCGGGTACCTCTTTCCCTTTCGGTCATCCGAGTGGGTAGCTGGGCCGGACGGTCAGGACGCCTTGATCATCCTCGATGACTACCAGGCGGGAACCTCCATTGCCGCCGCCGCAGCGTTGATCGACTTCGATCGCCAATTGCGGATGCTGGTGCTCGACGGAACCGAGCGCATTGAGGTGTCACTGCGAACGAGCATTGGACACCTCCTGGGTGAGGTGTCCGCCTACGCCCACACTGAGCCGGCCAATTTCGGGCCTGCTTTTACGGAGCACGGCACCGACTCGCAGACCGGCGAGAGCTTGCCGAGCAAGCTCGATCAGTGGATCGAACGGGTCGAGCAGCGCCGAGACAGCTCCGATGAGGCCTTCGTCGCGCACTTTCGGGATCGCTATGAGAACAAGATGCCGATCTGGGCACTGACCGAGATCATGGAGTTCGGACATCTCGCTCGGCTGTACGCCGGTCTCAACAACCCACTCGCGACGAAGATCGCGCAGTGGTACGGCGTGCCCAGCAAGCGCGTGATGGCGAGTTGGATCGCCAGCCTCAACTACGTGCGCAACGTCGCCGCGCATCACGCAAGGTTGTTCAACCGGAAGCTGGTCGTAGCGCCCAAGCGATCCAGCAGAGGGAGCATTCCAGCGCTGGATCATCTCAGCGATCACGACAGCGCCAAGGCACGCTTCGGCGTGTACAACGCCCTGGCCGTAATGGCTTATCTGATCGGTGTCATCGATCCGAGCTGCGATTGGTCCAGAAGAGCCGCCGAGCTAATCCTTCGCTTCCCGCCGTCCGGTCACATCAGCACCGAGTCGTTGGGAGCGCCTGCCGGCTGGAACAAGCTCGCCTTATGGCAGTAGCTGCACTACGGCGGGACGTCTGAGACGCGACCGGTTCAGTATTCGTTACAGGGGCCGCCGGCCGGAGACGTCCGACCAACAGCAGGGCGATCTCGAGGCCGACCACCGGTGACAGTTAGCGAAGCGCGTTCAGCCATTTGTGCAAGCGCCGCTTGCACAAATGGCCGTGCGGAATCGTGCAGCGCCGCGTTGCACGATTGATGGGCGGAGCCTTGAGTCCCCAACCAGCCATTCTCGGGGCGCTGCGATGACTGACCCGTGCTCAAGGCGACGCGCCTGCCCCGCCTTGAGCACCCATCAGGCACTTTTCGGCACCGCGGATGACTGAGCCGTGCTCAAGGCCACCGCGGTTGGGGTCGGCTGGCCGGGAGCGCAAGGAGTGGACCTCCGAGTGTGACCGCCGTGCCGTTATCCATCGATTACCGGCGACACACTCCCGCCAGTCGAGGCCGCTGGACGCAACGCGTCGAGCGAGGCCACCGTGGCCGGCGACCACCTCGCGCCGTCGCACATCCGGCCGGGGAGGCAGGTTTCTGCAAGTGCGGCTTGCAGAAATGGTGGTTCGGAATTTGTGCAGCGCTGCGTTGCACGATTGCGCGGCGACGCTTTGAGTTCGGGTCAGCCATTCTCGGGGCGCTGCGATGACTGAGCCGTGCTCAAGGGTGGGCGGGTGTGCTGCTTTGAGTACCCATCAACCACTTTTGAGCCGCGGGGATGGCTGATCGATGCTCACGGGTCGGTACGGCGGCTAGGGGTGGCGGAGGTGGGTCAGGCCGGACTGATACGGAAGGCGGGGACGCCGGGGGCGATGTGCTGGAGCACCTCGTCGGGGGAGTTCTTGGTGACGTCACCCTCGAAGAAGGCGCCTACTTCCCAGGACCACTTCTTCAGGTAGAGGCGGAGGATGTCGAGCTTCTCGGTGTCGGCGAGCTCTTCGGCCTGGAAGGTTTCGGTACCGCGGCCGAGCTGCAGGCGGGCCTCGGGGGTGGCGCGGAGGTTGCGGACCCACTGGGTGTGGCCGCGCGGCGCCACCAGGTAGCGCTGGCCGTCCAGGATCAACAGGTTGACGGGGGTGCTGCGCCATTCGCCGGACTTGCGGCCGCGGACCGACAGAACGCGACTGCCCATCAGGCTGACACCGAGCTTGGTCAGGCCGGCGACCGCGCGGTTGAAGACGCGCATGCTGCCCTCGCCGCCCTTGAAGACGCGCTTGCTGTCGTAGGTCTGCTTGTACTCGGTCATCGCCGGGGCTCCTTCTGAGCGGTTTGCGAGAGCAGTGCTCTCTATTGTGATCAGTGAACACGCGAGCACTGCTCACTGTCAAGAGCAGTGCTCTCGGTTTTGTGGCAGACTGGCCCTCATGAGCGCTCCACGCACTGCCCGCGAGCGGGCCCGAGCCGAGTTGACGGACGAGATCAAGGCGGCTGCGCGACGGCAGTTGGAGAGCAGCGGAGCGGAGAGCTTGTCGCTCCGGGCGATCTCGCGAGAGCTCGGGATGGTGTCGTCAGCGCTCTACCGCTACTTCCCCAGCCGGGACGAGCTGCTGACCGCGCTGATCATCGACGCGTACAACGCACTGGGCGAAGCAGCCGAGAAGGCAGCGCAGCAGGAGTACCCGCATCCCCGCGAAGCGTGGATCGCTGTGTACGCCGCCGTCCGCGACTGGTCCCGGGCCAATCGCCACGAATACGCGCTGATCTACGGCTCACCAATCGCCGGCTACCAAGCCCCGCAGGACACAGTGCAGCCCGCGGCACGGGTCCCGCTGGTCCTGATGCGCATCCTCAGCCAAGCCCATGCGGAGGGTTGGCTGACTGAACTGAACGCGCCCGAGCCCACCGGCCGATTGGCTGAGCAAGTCGATGTACTGGCCGGCCTGGCTCCCGGCGTACCGAAGTGGATGCTGCTGCGGCTGGCGATCGCCTGGACGCAGTTGTTCGGGATGATCAGCTTCGAGCTCTTCGGACAGCTGGTCGGATCGATGGACCCGGCCGACGACTTCTTCGCCGAAACCAGCCGCCAGATGGCCGCCTACGTCGGAATCAGCTGAACGGCAGTACTCAACTGAACGGCAGTACTCAACTGAACGCCGTCGGCAGCGGCAGATCGAGCGCCCGCCGCACCCGCCGTACATAGTCCGCACGCGGGATCGAGATCGCCCCCATCGTCGCGAGATGGTCGGTCACCCACTGGATGTCGAACACCCGATCAGCGGCGTGCTCGTCGTCCAGCAACTCGATCAACCCCGCCACCGCGGCCTTCGAACCATCGGTCTTGTGATGGAACATCGACTCCCCGGCGAACAGTCCGCCGATCGCAACGCCGTACAGGCCGCCTGCGAGCTCGTCGCCGTCCCACGCCTCGACCGAGTGCACCCAGCCGAGCCGGTGTAGTTCGGTGTACGACGCGATGACGTCCCGATCGATCCATGCCCCCGTACGACGCGGGTCGGCGCACGCGCGAATCACCTGATCGAACGCCGTGTTCACCCGAATCTCGAACTTCCCCCGGGCCCGCCGTACCGTCCGCGTCGGCCGATACCCGGCCACCTCGATCACCCCGCGGTCCACGGGCGACCACCACAGCACCGACGCCCGGTGATCCGGCATCGGGAACAGACCTTGCCGGTACGCCGCCAATACCGTCCCCGGAGCCAGATCCGCGCCACCGGCGACCACGTCGCTGTCACCGGCGACCGACACCGGCGGGAACTCCCACACAGACGCAGCAGGCTCGACAGGCACCCGCCCATCCTGTCCCATGCCAGATCCCAGGGGACACCGAGGGTTTGTCCCGAGTGGCGCGGGCACCTGGGGCACGTAGAGTTGAAGGTACGCCTGGGTCTCCGACGCGTGGGGTTCGGCGGGAAGGAGCACCGTGGCCGGAGTAGCCAGGTTCGTTGCCAGCAGTCTCGCGCCCGCTGCCCAGCGGTTCGCGCCACAAGCTGCAGCGGGCGTACTGCGCCAGATCCTCGAGTTCGCCATCGACGGGTACCAGCGCTTCCCGAGTGCCGAGCGGGTCGCGGACAACAAACTCGAAAAGGTCGGCGGTGACGTCCAGCTCGCCATCGACGCCGTGGTCGACCAGCACATCCGCCTCGCCGGGGTTCAGGGTTTCGTCACCAGCATCGGCGGCCTCGTCACGCTCCCGGTCGCCCTCCCGGCGAACATGACCGGCCTGGCCATCGTCCAGGCCCGCATGGTCGCCGCGATCGCGCACCTGCGCGGCTACGACCTCGACGACCCCCGCGTCCGGACGGCAGTCATCACCTGCCTGCTCGGCGAGGACGGCGTCACCGACCGCCTGAAGAAGTCCAGCCTGGTGACCTCGCCCCTCGCCATCGCCACCGCCCCCGTCTTCGATCCCGAGCTAGACCGCCAGGTCTCCACCGAGGTCGTCGCCGAGTTGATCGCCCGAGTCGGCGGCAAACGGATGGCCATCACGGTCACCCGCCGCGTCCCCCTCCTGGGCGGCGCCGTCGGCGCGACGGTCGACGGCTGGTCGACGTACCGAATCGGTCAGTACGCCGACAAGAGCCTCATCCGCCGGACTCGCCGCCCGATCGAGCCCTGAGGTCGGGCTCAGCAGCCACCCAGGATGGCGGCGTTGTACTCCATCGTGCCTTTCTTGTACCCGGCGCCGCACAAGGAAGAGCCCTGCCACTGCGTCCGGAACGACCGCCATTTGCCGGGCGTAACGGACCACTTACGCCCGCCGTCGATGCACAGGTTGTACGAGTAGCGGCCGCCGTACACCCGGGTCCCGGACCACAGGATGTACCTGCGGTGCTTGGACGACGAGGCGATCGTCCACGTGTCGGTCACCGACTTCGACGTGGTCCACGATCCGGCGACCGCCAGCTTCACATTGAGCGTGGCGCTCGCCTTTGCAAGGATGACGCCGGCCTTCGCCGACGCCTCGGCGGTGGTATCGATACCGGCGGAGAAGGTCCTGTCCTTCCTGAGCGCGACCTGTCGGTTGAAGCCGACCCCGGGCGCCAGCGAGATGCCCTCCATATGGGTAGGGGCGTTGGAAACCGTGATCCTGTTGACCTTCGCAAACTTCTCACCGGGCTTGCAGATCTGCGGTACGGCGTGCGCCGTCACCGGGGTGATGGCCACCAGACCCGGTACGGCCAGCGCCAGAACCGCTGTGATCCCGATCCCCCTGCGAACCTTCATCAGTCACCTCTGTCCGTTTGTGGCACCCACCATGAGCGCCACGGACAGCGTCGCCCGTCGCACCGAGAGTCAACAGGGACAAAGCGGTACACCACCGGCGTCAGGCGGGCACCGCGACCTCATGTGCCGCGTAGACCACTGCTGCGAGCCGCTGCTGCTCCTCGGCCTCGGCGCGCCGGCCGAGTGCGAGATAGGTGTGTCCAAGACCGGTACGAACCCTCGCCTCGCGATGCCACAGCTCCCCCTGCAGCGCGATCTCCAGTGCCTCGAGGTAGGTGTCCACCGCTTCCGGATACCGACCGATCTCCCGGTATCCAGTGGCCAACTCGTCCAGCGCCTCCGCCACCAGTCCCGGCATGGCGCTCGCGCGGATCACGTCCATCCCCGCGAGCAGCAGGGGAACCGCCGCGGTCGCCCGGCCACTCTCCCGCAGCGACGTCGCCGCGCTGATGTGCACCCGGCGCAGGGCTGACGGATCGTCCTTGGCGAATACGATCGCCGCCTCGAACGACTCCAGTTGACGCTCGGTTTCACCAATGCGTCCGTGCAGCATGCCGAGTGCCAGTCGCGCCCACGGACCGAGGTAGGCCGCAGCAGGTTCGGTTTCGATCAGCTCGATGGCCTCGTGGACGACGGGGAATCCCTCCTTCGCACGGTCGGCGCGCTCGAGCAGATGAGTGAGATTCACCAGCGCGCTGATCAGGAACAGCCGTGATCCGATCTGCCGCGCGGCCTCGGTGGCCATGGCCATCTGGTCCGCGCCCGCGGAATAGTTGTCGCCGAGTTCGCCCAGCGCCAGGCCCAGGTCGAACCGCACCAGCGCCGTACCGACAGGGTCGGATTGCAGGTCGACCACCGTGGCCGCCGCCCGGTTCACGTCACGCCACTCCAACCACCGCTGCCGAGCACGGCCGAACGCGTTCATCCCGACGGCGAGCCGGACCGCGGTCTGCCGGTCCTCCGCGGTCCCCCGGGCAGCACGCCGTACCAGCTCGACGAGGGCACTTCGATCGGCGTCCAGCCAGTCGACTACCTCGTCGAGCTCGGTCAGGTCCCGTGCCTCAGCAGCCCAGTCAGCGTCACGCCAGCTCGCGCTCAGCGGGCTCTCTCCTGTCAGTTCATCGGCTCGCCACAGCATCGCCAGGTAGCACCCGAGCACCTTCTCGCGGACGACTCGCCGGTCCTCCGCGGTCGTCCCTTCGCGGCCAACCGCTCGCACGAGGTCGTGCAGACGGTAGCGATGCAAGGCCGGTGCCTCCAGCAGATGGGTATCGACGAGCCGGTCGAGCATCTCTTCGGTGTCGTCGAGTGTGCGGCCCAGCACCGCGGCCGCGACCCGTAGCGGGAACTCACCCGGCTCAAGCAGAGCCAGTACGCCGAACGCGGCCGCAGCACCCTGATCGGCAGGGACCGATCTCAGGTCGTGGATCGACAGCGCGATCGATGTCCGGACACCGGTCTCCCCGGCAGCGAGCTCGCCGAGCCGGGTGCGCTCGTCAGCCAGCCGGTCCGCGAGTTCCTGTACGGGCCGGCCGGCCGGCAGCCGTGTCCCAGCGATTCGGACGGCGAGCGGCAGGTTGCCACAGGCCCTCGCGACGGCCAGCGCCGCTTCTGGCTCAGCAACCACCCGCGCCGTACCGATCACTTCACCGAGCAGCAACAACGCTTCAGCGTCGGACAGGACGTCGAGCCGGAGGTGCAGCGCACCGGGAAGCTGGTCGAGCAGGCGCCGGCTGGTCACCACTACAGCGGACCCCGCCGTACCAGGGATCAGTGGTGCCACCTGCTCAGCGTTCGCCGCGTCGTCCAGTACGACGAGGACGCGGCGCCCCGCGATGGTGGTCCGATAGCGAGCTGTCGCCGCGGCCAGCTCATCCGGCACTTCCTCGGGCGGCACTCGGAGAGCCTGCAGGAGGAAGCTCAGTGCATCGAGCGCAGCGATCGGCTTCGCCTCGCCGCGCAGATTCAGGTAGATCCGGCCGTCCGGGAACTGGTTCGCGACGAGGTGGCCGACGTGGATCGCCAGCGTGGTCTTCCCGATGCCGCCCATGCCCGTCACCGCGGAGATCACCACGCTCGTCGGCTCGGCCGGTCCGTGGCTCCGCAGCAGCAGGTCGGTCAGCGTGCGCACCGGCTCGGCCCGGCCGACGAAATCCGTGACTCCGGCCGGCAGCCCGTCGGGGCTCTCGCCTCCGTGCCGGGCGGCCGCCTCGAACCGGCGTCTGTCGTCCGCGCCAAGCTCCAACGCGTCGGCCAAGCTGCTCACGGTGCGCGCCCGAGGACTGCGCCGACGACCAATCTCAAGCGTGCGAATCGCTTCCACGCTGAGCCCGGATCGCTCGGCGAGCTGCTCCTGTGTCAGCCCAGCCGCACTTCGGAACCGCCGCAACAGCTCGGGCACTCCACTCACGCCGTACCTGCCGTTCTGTTGATCTGGAGCCAGCCTCGAAGGTCCGCGGGTGACCACGACGGTCGGCCCACCATCCGGGCAGCCGCTCGCCGCAACGCCGTCGGCAGGCCTCCGCACAGCTCGACGATCTCTTGGGTCGCCGCCGGATCAGACTGCCACCGGTCGGCGCCGGCGAGCTGATGGAGCAACCGCACCGAATCCTCAACGGGTAACGCACCAAGGACAATTTGCCTGTCGGTGGCCACCTCGCAGACCGGTTGGCGACTCGTCACGACAATCGTTACTTTTGTTGCCTTAGGCACCTGTTTGGTCGTCGCGACGTCATCGAGGACAAGGAGCGAACCCGCGGCCGGCACGACCGGACCGAGCGCTCCGCGGCGGAAGACCTCACCGGCCGGGAACGCGACCTTACGCGCCGCGTGCACGGCCAACGCTGTCTTGCCGGCACCAGCCGGACCAGTGATGGCGATCATCCCAGGCACAGCCAGCAGGTAGACCAATCGGCGGACCTCGTCGGCCCGGCCGGTGAAGTCCTGAACGTCGGCAGGCAGCTCGTGCGGGACGGACGTCCGGTCCGCACCGGCCGCGGCGAACGTGACCCGCTCAGCACGGGACAGACCGAGCGCATCAGCCAGCGACTGCAGGGTGACCTCGCGCGGTGACTTCCGCCGCCCGGACTCCAAGCTGCGGATCGTATCGGCACCTACTCCAGACCGCTCGGCCAAACGCGTTTGGGTCAGCTGGGCGGCACCTCGAAAGCGCCGCAGCAGCTCCCCGAACGAGCGCGTCTCCACTCCGACATCCATCGCCCCCAGCCCCTTCCGTTGCCCGAAGGAGCGACAAACGCTAGCCGGAGGTGCAGGTCAAAGTGGTCTACAACATCCACCGTTGCAGGAACGTGCAATGTCAGCCGGCGAGGGCCTGTACGACGCGGCTCGGGGAGGGCTTGCCCAGCTGCTCGGCCATCCAGACGCTGGTTTCGACCAGTTTGGGGAGGTCGACGCCGGTTTTGATGCCGAGTCCGTTGAGCTGCCAGAGCAGGTCTTCGGTGGCGAGGTTGCCGGTGGCCGATTCGGCGTACGGGCAGCCGCCGAGGCCGCCGGCTGAGCTGTCGACGGTGGTGACGCCTTCCCGGAAGGCGGTGAGGGTGTTGGCGAGGGCCTGGCCGTACGTGTCGTGGAAGTGCACGGCCAGCTTGTCGATGGGGACGCCCGCAGCGGTGAAAGCGCTGATCAGCGCGGTGACGTGGCCGGGCGTCGCAACGCCGATGGTGTCGCCCAGGGACAGCTCGTGGCAGCCGAGGTCGACCAGGCGGGCGCCGACCTTGACGACCTGCTCGATCGGTACGTCGCCCTCCCACGGATCGCCGTAGCACATCGACACGTAGCCGCGGACGCTCAAGCCCTCGGCCAATGCACGCTGGACAGTCGGGGTGAACATCGCGAACTGCTCGTCGACAGTCGAGTTCAGGTTCTTCGCAGCGAACGTCTCGGTGGCGCTGGCGAAGATCGCGATCTCGCGGACGCCGGCGGCCAGCGCGCGATCCAGACCGCGCTCGTTCGGGACCAGGACCGGCGCGCGAACGTCGTCCGGCAGGTCGAGCTGGGCGAGCAGTTCGGTCGCGTCGGCGAGCTGAGGGACCCACTTCGGATGCACGAAGCTGGTCGTCTCGACGGTCCGCAAGCCGGCCTCGACCAGCCGGCGGATGAACTCCGCCTTCACCTTGACGTCGACGATCGCCGACTCGTTCTGCAACCCGTCGCGCGGCCCGACCTCGTAGATCGTGACCTCGTCGGGCAGGCCGCCGGCCGGTACCCGCTGCGGTGTCCGCATGTGTCGCCTCCGTGCGTTCGGTGGGTTCTCCACCACAATGGCTCGTGATGACAACTCTCGCCGACATTCTGCGCAGCGTCGAAGGCGGAACGTTCCCAATTGCGGATCTGGGCGTGACAGTCGTCTCACCGCCGTCCGCCCGGGACTCCTGCGTGATGGCCTTCACCGGCCACACCGTGATCGCTGCGGACGTCGACCCGGCCTGGGTCGCGGAGCAGCTACCGCCCGAAGATCCCGCCGAGCCGGTCTCCCCACCGTTCCTGACCGCACTCGGTGCCGCAATCGGCCGGCACGCGCACTGCCTCGACGCGATGCTGCTCGCACCGGCGCTCGCTGATCCCGCCGTACCGGACCTTGTGGAGCTCGCTGACCGCGGTCACCCACGCCTGGTCCGCGCGTTGGAGTTCCGCGACGACGTCCGCGGGTACGTCGACCCGTACGGCGGAGTCGTCATCGTCGGCCGAGGTGTGGCCGGTCGCCTCGAGTGCGCGATCGAGGTCCCCGATGCGGTGCAGGGTCAAGGGCATGGCCGCCGGCTCGCGCTGGCCGCACGCGCACTGATCCCTGCTGACGCGCACATCTGGGCGCAGGTCACGCCCGGCAACGCCGCATCGTTCCGCGCTTTCCTGGCCGCGGGGTACCGGATCGTCGGTTCGGAGATCTCGTTTCTCTGATCGATCCCCGCGCTTCTAGCCCTCGCGCATCTATCCCCCGCGCCAGCTACGCCCCACTCCTTCGTCGCGTGCTCCGCAGGCGCCCCACCCACCCCTAGCTTTGCGCGCTACCGCGCCCCTCGCGGGCTGCCGCCCGCACTGACCGCCCTGTGGCTGGCCGCCGCGAGTAGCGCTGCGGCAGCCTCGCGCAACTTTCCGCAACTATGATGACCAGCAACAACGCGCAGCGTCAGACCCGGAAGAGCAAGTTCGCGCAACGACGACGCAGCGAGCCATCCTGGAACTCACGCTCGTAGCAGTGGCCCGGAGCCCCAGGGCGGAGGGCGAGGCTTGAGGCCTAACTTTCATTAAACGTTAGTTATCATCTGTTTTATGAAAGTATCGCCGTCGGCGCTCCTGCCGATTCTGAGGTCCGGCACGGTGGGTGAGCTGCTGGCCCGGTTCTATCTGGATCCGGACCGGCGCTACACGCTGACCGAACTGGCCAAGGAACTGGATGTGTCCTTGCCGACCATCGCGCGTGAAGTTGACCGGATGCGCGAGAGCGGTTTGCTGACAGAGGAGCGAGTTGGCCGGGCTCGAGTGGTGTGGGCCAACCGGAGATCCGTCCTCTATGAACCGCTGTCTCTTCTGGTCGCGTTGACCTACGGTCCACGACCGGTGCTCGAGCAACTCCTATCAGATGTGGCTGGCGTCGACAGCGGTTTGATCTATGGATCCTGGGCGGCGCGCTATCAGGGCGAACCCGGAGCAGAGCCGAACGACGTGGATGTCCTGGTCATCGGTGCCCCGGATCCGGATCAACTGTTCGACATCGCTGACGAAGCTCGTCGGCGTCTCCGTCGCGAAGTCAGTATCCGCTCAGTCAAGCCGAGCGTGTGGACCGATGCTGACCCTCGTGACCCGTTTCTGAAACACGTGAAATCTCGACCAATGGTCGAGTTGGACCTCAAGGGTGATGCAGTATGACGTGGGACAAGGGCAGCGGAGCAATTCAGTTCCTGCTCAGTGAAGGCCGTCTGGAGCGGGTCACTGCCTCGCTGGAACAAGCTGAGATTCTCGTGGCGGATGCTCGCCGGCACCTCGTTTCTGCCTCGCTGATCAGCGAGGCCGACCCCTTGGGTGCATACGTCCTCACGTATGACGCCGCACGTAAGTCAATCGCCGGAATCCTTGAAGCACAAGGACTGCGAGCCACTGCGAAAGGTGGCCATGTCGTACTGTTCGATGCAGCCATGGCGCAGTTCGATCCCCCCTTGGGGAAGCTCATCAGGCCGTTCAATCGAATGCGGGCCAGACGCAATCAAGTGGAGTACGCCTCGTCCTCGAACCCTGAGGTGACGACCGACGAGGTTCTCGCCGATATCGAGAAGGCGAGAGACCTGATCAACCTGGCGACGCAAGTACTTCCTCGGGTGGACGAGTTCTGAGGATCTCGGCCTGCCTTGCAGGGCGGGGGTTTGGGCGCGGCCGTGCCGGGGCCACCGGCGTGCGGCAGGAGAAGGAGCGCGCGACAGCACGCACCGCCGGGGCGGGCGGGAGCGTGCGTAGTGGACGCGGTGAGGAGCGGAGCGACGAATGGCGGCTGCGGAGCACGCGTGGGGAAGGATCACCCTCGCCGGAAGCTGGCGAGGGTGGAACCCAACCGCCTTTAGGGGCAGGACTCCGGGGACCGGCTGGTCGAGCTCAGAGCGGTGACGCCAGTCAGTGGCGGCAGGACCGCGCGCGGGGTGAGCGTGCCGTCGGCGCGGCGGCGGCGGATGAATGGCTGGCCTGCGGCGACGGCAGTGATCTGTAGTTCGCCGCCTACTGCGGAGGCCGTGACCTGGTCAGCCGCGTCGCCGGTCTGGGTTGGCCATTGCCAGCTGCCGTCGGTGTGCTGGACGGCGTAGTAGAGCTGGCCGCCTGCGGCGATGACGATCATCATTTCGCCGGCGACGTGGGTGACGTCGATGGAGGTGATGCCGTTCAGGGTGGTGAACAGGTTTCGCGAGCCCCAGGTGCCGTCGCCGAAGCGGACGCGGTGGTAGATCTGGGAGCCGGCGACGGAGATGACGTTCAGTACGTCGTGAATGTCCGTCGCGGCGACCAGTTGAGCGGCATCGCCGAGGCGGTTGGGGCCGTCCCAGGTACCGTCGGGGTGCTGCATGGTGTGGAAGATGATGCCGTTGACCGCGAAGACGGCTTGCAGCGAACCGATGACCACTGAGGTCGCGAGCGACGAGATGCCGGCGATCCGGCTGAACTCGTTTCGGCTGCCCCAGGCGCCGTCCACCGTGCGCACTCGGTGATAGATCGTGTCGCCGGCGAGCTCCATCACGTGCAGCGCTCCGTTGTACTCCGCTATGCCGACCAGGCGAGCTGTCGAGCCGAGCGGGTTCGGGCCGAGCCAGTTGCCGCCGGTCTCCTGGATGGTGTGGTGGGCCGCGCCGCTCGCCACCAGGACGAGCTGAACCTGCGGATCCACGAAGGCGCCAGGCGCATCCAGGCGGAAGAGCGCCGCCGCGCCGGCGGGTAGCCGGACCGTCATGAACTCCGGATATCCCTGCTGCGCATAGGTTCCGGTGAAGGGATCGAACTGTGAGATCGCCTTCACCGTGTCAGTGTTCACGTTCACGACGGCCTGCGCGACCGTGCCGTGTGAGCGGTTGGCGATCAGCAGCCACCGGGTCTTCGACGTGCGGTCCGTACTGCGGAAGCGGCCGAGGACGACAGCGTCACCGGAGGTACTACGCAGGAAGGTGTCCGGCGTGAACGCGGCTGCGCCGGCCGGAGGCGACGGCTCATTGGCGTGCACGACATGCTCCGAAACGAGCGGTTTGAGCTGCGCTCCGACTGGGCTGAGCCACTTGGTGTTCAGGTCCTTGGAGGCGTCGTACAGGTCGGTGCGGTTGCCGTCGAAATCGAGCAGCGCCGGGCCGAACACCTCGCCACCAGACGACCGTGGTGTCTGGTAGCAGAAGTACTGCACACCCTTGCAGCCGTAGGCGAGGCTGATGTTGACCTGCCAGGCGAGCTCCGGCGGCGTCGGCTTCCGATGGTTGTTGTAGGCAAGGGATTGGATGTAGATCCACGTCGGCCGCCCGGTCCCGAGCCCGACGGCCCGCATCTCTTGCCAGGCAGCAAAGTAGCCGCCGTCCTCGAGGCCGCCGCTGAGCAACGGATAGCGGTCGTACGACAGGACCACCGGCCGGAGTTTCTCGGTGAAGCCGTGCACGTAGCGCCGCCAGCCTTCACCGTCGCCGGGGTACATGTTCAAGTACGGCATCAGGTGCGGAGCTTCCCGCTGGAACGCAGCGGTGGCGGTCGCGAGCGCCGGGAAGGCCAGCGGCCCGGGCTCATCAGCCAGCCGGTACCCGACGAACGACGGGTGCCGCGCATAGTCGCGATACGTCTGCAGTGCCCGCTCAGGCCCGTTGACGACCAGCGCCTTCAGCCCGACCTGATCGGCGTACGACAGCGTCGAATGCACGTACGCCGTATCGTCCTCATCGCTCGCACCGACGAACGAGAAGGTGAATCCGGCGTTCTTCAGCTCCTGGAACCGCTCCAGGGTATTGAACCGTTCCTGCATCGACGGCGGCCAGAACGAGCCGATCGGAAACTCCGGTCCGGACAGCAACGGCACCGGCGAGCAGGCCGCCACCGCCGCCTCCGTCGTCTTGGCCAGCGCCGTGGTGGCGGGCAGGAAGGGCAGGATTCCCGCCGCGGCGGCGAGCTTCAGAATGCCGCGGCGGTTGATCGTGTGCGGGGCAGTCGCGCTGGAATCGTCCGTCATGAACCGCATTCGAGCACGCCTGCAGTCGGCGTTCCATCGGTGAAACCTCGCTCGAATACCTACAGACCGCGCGCCGGACAGCAAGTGATCCTGCTGTCCGGCTGCGGCCAATTCTTGCTACGGGCAGTGCTCCACCGAGCGTCCGGCGGACGCCAACGCGGTGAGGTTCCCCGGAGCCCCCGGTACGGCGGCCCTAGCGGTCAGCGTGCCGTCCGCGCGCCGACGCCGGGTGTACGCCTGACCACCGGAGATCGCCGTGATCTGGAGTTCCCCACCGACCGAGGATGCCGCGACCTGGTCGGCCGCGTCACCGGTCTGTGTCGGCCACTGCCAACTGCCGTCGGTGTGCTGAATCGCGTAGTGCAACTGGCCACCCGCGGCGATCACGACCATCATCTCTTCGCCGACCACAGTGACGGCGACCGAGGTGACACCGGCCATCGTGACGAACAGGTTCCGCGAACTCCAGGTGCCGTTGCCCCGCCGTACCCGGTGATAGATCCGCCCGGAAGCCTCGACCTGGATCAGCTGGAAGGTGCCGTGGAGTTCGGTGCCGGCCACCAGGTTCGCGGCATCGCCGAGCCGGTTCGGGCCTTCCCAGCGGCCGTCCGGGACCTGCATCACGTGATAGACGACTCCGCCCGAGGCGAAGGCGACCTGCAGGCTGCCGAGCACTACCGCGGCGGTCATCGACGACACACCTCTGAGTTCGCCGAACAGGTTCCGGGCGCTCCAACTGCCGTCCACGGCGCGCACGCGGTGATAGATCACGTCACCGGTCATCTCCATCACATTCAACGCACCGTTGAACTCG
Source organism: Kribbella antibiotica (assembly GCF_004349055.1). Taxonomy (GTDB): domain Bacteria; phylum Actinomycetota; class Actinomycetes; order Propionibacteriales; family Kribbellaceae; genus Kribbella; species Kribbella antibiotica. The sequence continues at coordinate 4,349 of NZ_SMKX01000134.1, read as the reverse complement.
GATGCCGCCACCAGACGGGCCGGACCGCCCAGCGGGTTCGGGCCGGCCCAGCTGTCGTCGGCCTGCTGGATGGCGTGATGCACTGCGCTGTCCGAAGCCAGGACGAGCTGCGCCTGCGGATCGAGTGAGGCACCGGCCGCGTCCAGCCGGTAGAACGCGGCTGCGCCTGGGGCGAGCGAGACCGTGATGGCGGCCGCGGTCGGCTGGGCGGTGTAGGTCCTGGTCGTCGGGTCGAAGCGCGAGATGCCAGTCACCGTTGACGTGTTGACGTTGATGGTGGCTTGAGCAGAGGCCGAGTGCGACCAGTTTGCCACCAGCAACCATCTGGTCCGCGGCTTGCGGTCCTTACTGCGGAAGGTCCCGAGGACAACCGGATTGCCGGAGGTGCCGGTCAGGAACGCGTCCGGGCTGAAGGGCTGCACACTCGACGGGACTGAGCCGTTCGCGTGCACGACCCGCTCCGACACGAGCGGCAGGAGCTCCGCACCGGCGGGAGCGAGCCAGCTGGCGTGCAGCGTCTTGGCTGCGTCGTAGAGCGGAGTCCGGTTGCCGTCGACGTCGATCAGCGCCGGGCCGTAGTCTCCTCCCTCTCTTGCGTCTGGCGTCGAGTACGTGAAGTACTGGATGCCCTTGCAGCCGTAGGCCAGGCTGACGTTGACCTGCCAGGCGAGCTCGGCGGCCGTTGGCGACCGGTACGGCCCGTGCGGGACCGACAGGATGTAGATCCAGGTCGGTACCCCGAGGCCCAGGCCGGCGGCGCGAAACTCCTGCCACTCGGCGCAGTAGCCGGTGAAATCGTGGTCCTTGAACAGCGGATAGCGGTCGTACGACAACATGTGTGGCTGCACGGTGCTGGCGAACTCGTGGATGTAGTCCCGCCAGCCCCCGAAGTCGGGGAGCAGATTGATGTTCAGCAGCAGATTCGGGGCCGCCTCGCGCAGCTTGGCCGAGCCGGTCGCGAGCCGCGGGAACTTGTCCGGGCTCGGCTCGTCGGCCAGCCGGAAGCCGATGAACGACGGGTGCCGGGTGAATTCCTGGCGACGCGCCAAGGAGTTCTCGGGGCTGGCGACGACCAGCGCTTTCAGTCCGACCTGGTCGGTGAAGTCCAGCGAGGTGTGCACGAACGGCACCTGCCCGGGATCGTCGTTCTCCCTGCCGTGGAAGGTGAAGGTGAATCCGGCGTCCTTCATCTCCTGGAACTTCTCCAGGGTGTTGAACCGATTTTCCTGCATCGACGGCGGCCAGAACGCGCCGATCGGGAACTCGGGTCCGGAGATGATCGGCAGCGCCGAGCAGGGCGCGGCAATTGCCTTTGTGGTCTGGGCCAGAGCTTTGGTGGCGGGCAGGAAGGGCAGGATTCCGGCCGCGGCGGCGAGTTGCAGGATTCCGCGGCGGGCGATCGTCGGCGGGGTCATACCTCGCATTCGAGCACGCCGATTCAGGGCGAAGAACCACTGAAACCTGGCTCGAACAGTCCTTGCCAGGGAGTCAGTCTCGGTGGTACGACGGGGTTCTGCCGGCGTAGAAGGTGCCGCGATAGATGCCGTGGATGATCTCCGCCTCGTAGCCGTCGAGTTCGGGTGCACCCAGTTCGCGGGCGGCGGCCAGCTCGGCTTGGGCGTCGTACGGGACGCGGACGAACTGGATGCCGAACGGCGCTGTCGCGTCCGCGCCGCCTTCGAGGATCGTGTAGACCGGTGTCGGGTCCTGCAGGCTGTTGCCGACCGAGCCGGCGTTGATCAGCGTGCGGCCGAAATCGACTTCGTAGTAGGCGTCGTGGATGTCGCCGTAGGCAACGACATCCGGCACCGGACCGTCGCCGGTGGCCGGCGTGTTCTCGAACAGGCTCCGGTACGCCGTTGCGTCGTGGTCGAAGTGGACGCGGGTGTGCACGCTGGTCGCGGAAGCGTGGAAGATGCGGATCCGCCGGCCGCTCAGTTGAAAGTCGTGGCTGAACGGAAGGTTGCGCAGCCAGACCCGCTGATCGTCGCGGAGCTCTTGCTGCCACCAGAGCATGCTGCCGCCGGCCGGCCATTCGCGATCGGGGTCCGGGAGGAAGTCGTCCCAGTTGCCGACGATGTTCACCTCGCACACTTCGCGGCAGCGATCGACCACAGCCTGGCCGCGCGGGCCTTTGCCGACGTAATCGCCGAGGTTGAAGATCCGGGTGATACCGCGGGACTCGATATCCGCGAGGACCGCTTCGAGGGCGGTGAGATTGCCATGGACGTCCGAGATGAGGGCGATCCGCTCAAGGTGCATGCCCGCCATCGTTCAAGGCTGGACTGCCTGAGGAAACTCGATTCCATCACCAACCACCTGCCGGGCCGTCGTAGTCGGAGGGCGCACTGGCCGCGAAGGAACGACCGCCCGACGAGCCCGAGGGACCGCCCCCGCCCGACGAGCCGCCGTACGGGCCTCCGCCACCCTGAGAGCCACCGGAGGAACCACCGCCGGATGACCCACCACGGGAGCCGCCGCCGGAGCCGCGCGAACCACCTCCGCCCGAACCACCACCACCCGAACCACTCGGCGACGAGCTCGGCGAACCACCACCTCCGCCGCCACCACCCTCGCCAGCGGAGTGCGAGGCAGCACCAGCCGCCGCGCCACCGACCTTGCTCGCCGCCGCGACTGCAGCACCCGCAGCACCGAGACCCGCGCTCCCAACAGTCTTCGCGCCCGTCGCACCGCCGCCGCCCGCGCCGGCCCCCATGCCACCTCCGCCGCCGCCACCCGAGCCGCCACCGGAGCCGAGCTTCGCGCGGCCGACGTTGATCGCCCCGGATGCAAGCCCACCTGGGTCCGCGACCGCGCCACCCATCGCGGAACTCCCGCCGGCCACCGCTGCGGTCAACGGCACGGCGAACCGCAGCAGCGCGGGTAAGGCGAACACCGCGAGCATCAGCATCATGATCCCGGTCATCGCGCGGACCAACTGGTTGTCGCCAGGCATCAGAGCGGACTGATTGAGCTTCATCGCGGCCGCGTAGATGAGCGCTGCGGCCGGCTTGTAGGCGATGAAGGCGAGCGCCCAGCCGCAGAACTTGCGGAACCAGGCCTTCCCAACCTCAGTATTCGTCGCCGCGGCCGCGAGCGGGAACGTCCCGGCGAGCAGGATCAGCATCGCGGACCGGATCAGCAGCAGCACGATCTGGATCAGCGAGGCGATCATCACGGTGACGGTGAGGCCGATCGTCATCACGACCTGCCCGGCCGCGACACCGACGTCACTGAAGCCGCCTTTCGAGACGATGCCCTTCAGCCCGTCCTCGACGTTGCCGCCCGAGGCACCCTCGACGAGCCACAACGCGAAGGAGTCGGAGAAGCCGGTCAACGCCTGCAGGATGGCCGATCCGGCGCCGCAGACCACCACGAACAGCACCATGGTTTTGAGTAACTCCTGCAACGGTTTGGCCCGCTGCTCCCAGACGGTCCGGACCCCCGCGATGATGATCGCCAGCGTGAAGATGGCGCCGACAACCCAGGTCGTCCGGTGCTGCAAATAAGCCACCGTTGGCGTTTCGGCCCAGCCCTGGGACTGGTACGCGATCGTTGCGCTCGGCACCTTCAGCCAGAACGTCGCGTTCGCGTGGATCGAGTCGAGAGCGGCCTGGGCAACCTGCCGGGCGATCGCGTCCAGCCCGGACTCCGCGACCGAGATGAAGCCTTCCTTGATCTGGCAGCCGACGTCCAACGATCCGCACATCAGAGACCACTCCACTTCACGAAGTCCGCAAGACTGCGCACCTGGACGAACGGGGCACCGACGGCATCACCCGGTGGCGGTGGCTGGAGTCGCCAGTCGTGGTCGTGCCAGACCATCGTCACGGTGAGACTCATGTACTGCGCTTCGACCGGTACGGCGAGCATCACCGTCACCTGGTCGCGATTCGCGGCGAGGATCCGGTAGCCGGCCAGTTGCGTCGGCTCGGAACCGGCCGACGGGGTTTCCTTGGCGAGCTCCCGCAGAAGCGCGTCGGTCGCCGTACCGGGCAGCAGCAGCTTGCGGGCGGTCGCGGCCGCCTTGGTCTGGTCTGCCAAGGCGGCAAGCACGTTGTACGCCGCGAAGACCGCGCCGGTGGGGGATTGCGCAAAGCAGTGCCGGAAGCCGTCGCGGTCGACAACCCCTGGCCCGAAGGCAGCCGACCGCGGGACGGCCACCCGGCGGCTGAGGTCCCAGCCGTCTGCGACCGGAGCGGTAGCGGGAAGCGCCTGATCCCCAGCAGGCAAAGCGCAAGTGGACCGGGAGGCGGGCGCGCAGCCGCCGGAGGTGGCGCAATCGTCGGCCGGCGTCGCGGGATCGCTGGGAGCGTCACCCTCTCCCCGCGCCCCATCCCCCTCGCGGC
>NZ_SMKX01000133.1 GCF_004349055.1 Kribbella antibiotica | reverse complement strand
GGGGATGTTGGCGGTGGGGGTTTCGGTGGTTAGCCAGGTGGTTAGGAGGCGGGCGCCGGCGCCGGTGGCGCCTGCCGAGTACTCGTGGCGGTCGGCGGGGGACTCGGCGATGGAGGACAGGTCCAGGTGGGCCCAGGGGAGGTTGCCGGTGAAGGCTTTGAGGAAGAGGGCGGCGGTGATGGAGCCGGGGCCCTTGGAGGAGTTGACGGCGTCGGCGATGGGGGTGGAGATGAGGTCCTGGTACTGGTCGGCCAGGGGCATCCGCCAGAGCTCTTCGCCGGAGAGGCGGCCGGCCTCGGTGAGGTTGGCGGCCAGGGCGTCGTCGGTGGCGAAGAGGCCGCCGTACAGCATCGAGCCGAGGGAGACCTTGATGGCGCCGGTGAGGGTGGAGATGTCGACGAGGACGTCGGGCTTCAGCTCCTGTACGGCGTACGCGAGGCCGTCGGCCATCACCAGGCGGCCTTCGGCGTCGGTGTTCTTGACCTCGGTGGTGCGGCCGCCGAAGTGACGGATCACGTCGTCAGGCCGGTACGCCGATCCTGACGGCATGTTCTCCGCCGAGCAGATCAGGCCGGTGACCCGGATCTTCGCGCCCAGCTCGCGGAGCGCGGACATCGTGGCGATGACCGAACCGCCGCCGGTCATGTCGCGCTTCATCGACACCATGCCTTCGCGGGGCTTCAGCGACAGGCCGCCGGTGTCGTAGGTGATGCCCTTGCCGACCAGGACGACGTACGGCGTCTTGTCGGTGGCGCCGTCGGGGACGTAGTCCATCCGGATGAAGCGGGGCGGGCGGGTCGAGCCCTGGCCGACGGCGAGGATGCCGCCGAAACCGTCGGCGGCGAGCCTCTTCTCGTCCCAGACCGTCACCTCGAGGCCGGTGGACGCGGCGAGCTCGGTGGCGCGGGCGGCCAGCCAGGCCGGGTCCTTCTCGTTCGAGGGGGTGATCGCGAACTGGCGGGCCAGCCAGCCGGTGCGGCCGATCACGATGCCGCGGTCGACGACGGTCTGCCGCTCGGCGGTGGAGCCGTCAGTCACGGTGATGGCGCCGACCACCGGTTTGCCGGTGTCGACCGTCTTCAGGGTGTAGCTGAACGAGCCGAGGACGACGCCCTCGGCGAAGGCCTGCAGCGCCTGGTCGTCAATGCCCTCGGCAACGACCGTGGTGAGCTCGTCCTTGCCGCGACCGAACCGGGCGATCGCCGCGCCGGCGTGGCGCAGTTCCTTCGCCGTCCCGTCGCCGGCACCGACCAGCAGCACCTCGCTGACCTCGCCCGACAGCAGCGGGTAGGCCACGGTCGAACCGGCCGACGCGCTGAAGCCGGCCTCCTGCTGCACCTCGAGCAAGCGGTCCAGGTCGACCCCGAGCCGCTCCCCCGCCTCCTTCGCCGCGGCCGGCAGACCAGCCGACCCGACCACGATCACCCAGCCAGGTGCACCGTGCACCGGCAGACCGGGCTGCCAAGCCACGGCCGGAATCGTCGGGTACGCGAAGGTGCTGGTGCGGCGAGCCACTGGAGGGTCCTCACTGGTCAAGTGTCAAAAGAAACTGCTGGCCAACCGTAACGACCCCGGCTGGTGCCGCAAAGGGCACCCACCGGGGTCGAAGGAATGACTGGAGTGCGGAAGAGGCACCCCGGAGAGTCGTCAGCCGACGACAGCCTTCAGTGCGTTACCGAGATCGGTCGCCTCGTCGGCGTTCAGCTCGACCACGAGCCGGCCGCCGCCTTCGAGCGGAACCCGCATCACGATCCCGCGGCCCTCCTTGGTGACCTCGAGCGGACCATCGCCCGTCCGCGGCTTCATCGCCGCCATGCGCGCACCCCTTCCCAGTTCGGTGTTGAGCGACGACACCACGCAGCCGACCGTCGCCGGGGCCGTGCGGTGATGCGCCGTCGGCGCGTATCGCAGTGTGTATCTGGACCCATTATCCCCGATGACAGGCCGAAGGCGCGCACCATACGGCAGAGTGGGGTTTTGTGCACGCCCGTTCAGCCCTTTTCGACCTGTACGGCGACCACCTGCGCGCGCGTGGAGCGCGGGCACCGGTGGCCGCTCTCGTGCGCCTGCTCGCACCGCTCGGCGTCCATCCGCCGGCCGTCCGGACCGCCGTGTCGCGGATGGTCCGGCAGGCCTGGCTGGAGCCGGTCCGGATCGACGGCCAGCCCGGATACGCGTTGTCGGCCCGGGCGCGCCGCCGCCTCGACGACGCGGCCGCCCGGATCTACCGGACCGGGGCCGACGGCACCGATCGCGACGGGGTCCCGGGCTGGGACCGGCACTGGCATCTGGGCATCCTGCACGAGGTCCCGAACGCCCGCCACCGCGACCAGCTGGCCAGCCAACTCGCCTTCCTGGGTTGGGCTCCGCTGTCCGACGGCGCCTGGGTCGGGCTGCGCAACGACACCGAGGTCGACCAGATTCTCGAGGTCGAAGGGATCACCGCGGACCGGTTCCGGGCGCCGGTCGACGACGGTGCGATCGAGTTCGCCCGGCGGGTCTGGAAACTCGACGAGCTGGGCGCGTCGTACGACGCCTGGCTGATCGAGGCCAAGGCTCTGGTAGACGCGGCCGGGGACGGTACGACCGACGAGCAGGCGTTCGCCGTCCGCTCCGAACTCGTCCACGAATGGCGCAAGTTCCTGTTCCTCGATCCGGGTCTTCCGGCCGAGCTGCTCCCGGCCGGCTGGGCCGGCACCCGGGCCGCCGCATACTTCGATTTCCACGCCGAACGACTGAGCCCCGCGGCCGGGCGTTTCGTCGACGACTGCCTGACGACGCACTGAATTTCCTCACCCACTGTCAAGGAGCTGACCACGATGAGTGACTCCGTCACGTACGACGTGTCCGAAGGTGTCGCCACCATCACCCTGAATCGGCCGGACGCGATGAACGCGCTCGACATCGCGACCAAGGTGCTGCTGCGCGACACGATCCTGGCGGCGGCCGAGGACGACGCCGTACGGGTCGTGGTGCTGACCGGGACCGGGCGGGCGTTCTGCGTCGGGCAGGACCTGAAGGAGCACATCGGGCTGCTGGCGGCCAACGACACCGAGGCCCTCTGGAGCACGGTGCCGGACCATTTCGCGCCGATGGCGCTCGCGCTGGCCGAGATGCCCAAGCCGGTGATCGCTGCGGTGAACGGGGTGGCGGCCGGGGCGGGCGCGTCGCTGGCGTTCGCGTGCGACTTCCGGATCGTGGCGGAGACGGCCGGGTTCAACCTCGCGTTCACCGGGATCGCGCTGTCGTGCGACACCGGGATCTCGTGGACCCTGCCGCGGCTGATCGGTCAGGCGAAGGCTTTGGAGCTGCTGTACTTCCCGCGGACCATCCCGGCCGCGGAATCACTCGAGCTCGGGCTGGCGTCGTCCGTCGTACCGGCTGAGGGACTGGCGGCGGCCGCTGCTGAGCTGGCGAGCAAGCTCGCGGCCGGGCCGACGGTTGCCTATGCGTCGGTGCGGCAGTCGGTCGCGTACTCGGCGACGCACACGCTGGCTGAGTCGCTCGCGTTCGAGGCCGGAAAGATGCAGCTGACCGGTGGCACCGAGGACCACAAGAACGCGGTCTCGTCGTTCGTGGCCAAAGAAAAGCCGACCTTCACCGGGCGGTGACGGTCGGCTTCCTCACGTTGGTGGACTCCCCGACCATTTTCCGGTCGGGCGAGTCACGACCGGACAACCACCTGACAGCCGGGGAGTCCGTTGAACACCACATCACGTCACGTACCGCTTACACAACTCGTTCAGCCGTTTGTCTTTCAGTCAACGCGAATTGCACGATTTCGTGCGTTCTGCACGTGCATTTGAGCCATGCAAACGCCCTGGTCAGCGGGCGATACAGGTGGCCAAATGATCGTTCACGATGCCTGTTGCCTGCATCAATGCGTAGGCCGTCGTCGGGCCGACAAAAACAAACCCGTTCTTTTTCAGCGCCTTCGACATCGCGACCGATTCCGGGGTCGTGGCGGGGACGTCACCGAGCTTCTTCGGCACCTTCTGCTTGGCCGGCCGGAAGCTCCACAGCAGGTCGGTGAACTCGCCGTCGCCGAGCTCGAGCAAGGCACGCGCGTTGGAGATCGTGGCGTTGACCTTCAGCCGGTTCCGCACGATCCCCGCGTCGGCCATCAGCCGGTCGAAGTCGTCGCTGCCGTACTTCGCGATCGCTTCGGGATCGAAGTGATCGAACGCGGCCCGGAAGTTCTCCCGCTTGCGCAGGATCGTGATCCACGACAGCCCCGACTGGAACCCCTCGAGCGTCATCCGCTCGAACAGCCCGCGGTCGTCGCGGATCTCCTTGCCCCACTCGTTGTCGTGATACGCGACATACTCCGGCGCCGAGGTCGCCCACCCACACCGCGGTTGCCCGTCCTCGCCGATGACCGTCATGCCGCGACATCCTTGGCCGGCGGCAGATCCCCTTGCGTAATGACCATGGCGTCAGTCAACCCCACGCCACCGACAAAAAGTGCGAGCCGCTACTCGACCGCCGAGGCCTGGGCGTGGCCCTCAGTTAGGACGTCTGTACGACGACTGCTCGGGCGGCGCGCTGTGTCGTCCACCTTGGTCTGCCGCCGGAGGCGGATCCCAGGCCTGCCACTCCGCCGGCTCCTCACCCTCTTGCGGCTGCCCGTTGGCACCCTGGACCCAGTGCGGCGCTGGGGCCGGCTGTGCGCCCGCCGGAGGCTGCCGCGGGGGTGCAGGCTGCTGGTACGGCGCGTGCTGCTCCTCGGACTGCTGAGGCGCGGGCTGGCCCTGCGACTGCTGCTGGTACGGCGCGGCCGGCTGCTCTTGGAACCACGAGTCGCTGGCCGGCTGCTGTGCGGGCGCCTGAGGTGCGGGCTGCTGGTGCGATGCCTGCTCGGGGGTCTGCGGGGCGGGCGGCTGAGGCGCTGCTGCCTGCTCGGGCACCGGCGGTGCGGGCTGCTCTGTGATGCGAATGGTCGGGAGGCTGCCGGTGGTGGCTTCGAGGAGCGCGCGGGTCTCGGCTTGGAGGCGCTCGTACTCGTCTGCGGCGCTGGCGGCTGCTGGCGCTGGCTCCGGCGTGGGCTCAGCGGGCGGCTGCTGGGCTCCGGCGGGCTCCGGCCAGCTGAGCTTGGGTTCGGAGACCGAGGGCTGCTCGGCGGCCTCGGAGCGCTGTTCCTGCGGCGCCGGGACGGCGACAGCCGGAAGCGTGTAGCCGGGAGCCGCGGCGACGGGCGCGCGAGGCGGGGCTACTGCTCCCGGGGTGAAGCCGGTCGGGGCAGCGGCAGGCGGGGCCTGGGGAGACTGAGTCGCAGGGGCCTGAGAGTTGGCGGCCAGGGGCGCAGACGCCTGGGCGTTGGATGCCTGCGACTCGGGCGTCTGGTGGGTGACGGCCTGGGGCTCGGCTGTCGACACCTGGTCGGCGGTCGGCTTCTCAGCAGCACCAGCCTCGGCGGTCTGAGACTCCGGCATAGGCGTGACGTCGTCGATCACCGCGGGCTGCTCAGCGGTGGTGTAGATCGGGAAGTCGCCGCCGACGAGGATCGGCTCCTGGGAGCCGGTGTCGTCGAAGTCGGCGGCGGTGTAGCGGGTCCGCGAGGCGAAACCGTCGCCGTCGGGGGTGTCGAGGATGGGGGCGACCGCCCGCTCGAGGTCGGCGATCCGGCGGTCGCGTTCGGCGACCTCCCGGGCGACCCGTTCGAGCAGGGTGTCGACCTCGTCCATCCGGTAACCGCGGACGCCGACGGCGAACCGGACCGACTCGATCTCGGTCGCGGTCAGCGCCTGCCGCGCAGGGACAGTCATGTCGGGGCGGTCGTCGTACGCCGGGCTCATGGCACCCCAACGTCCCGAGGCCACTACGGCGACGGCCCCGATCAACAACACCACGATCAACCCGAAGAACCACATCACGGGACCGATCGTGCCATGCCGATCCAGTCAGCCGCTAAATCGGCGGGTCTTCGAGTCTCGGCTCTAGCTCCCGTCCGAGCCGAGCCGGCGCTCCTCGCGGCGTTCGCGGGCGGCCGGATTCTCCGCCTGGGCGACCTGGTCGGCAGCCGTCGACGCGGCCTCTTCGGCGGCGGCGTCGGCGAGCTCGGCGGACTTGATGATGTAGCTCACGGCCTCGTCCACGGAGTCGGTGATCGTGAACATGTCGAGATCGGCGGCCGAGATCTTCCCGTCGGCGAGCATCGTCTCGCGCAGCCAGTCGGCCAGCCCACCCCAGTACGACGACCCGAACAGCACGACCGGGAACGACGTCACCTTGCGGGTCTGCGCCAGCGTCAGCGCCTCGAACAGCTCGTCCAGCGTGCCGAATCCACCCGGCATCACCACGAACCCCTGCGCGTACTTCACGAACATCGTCTTGCGCGTGAAGAAGTACCGGAAGTTCATCCCGATGTCGACCCACTCGTTCAGGCCGTTCTCGAAGGGCAGTTCGATCCCGAGCCCGACCGAGACGCCACCGGCCTCGGACGCGCCCTTGTTCGCCGCCTCCATGACACCCGGTCCACCACCGGTGATCACGGCGTACCCGGACTCGACCAGCTTCCGCGCCAGCTCCTCGGCGGCGAGGTACATCGGGTCGTCCGGCTTCGTCCGCGCCGACCCGAACACGCTGATCGCCGCACCGAGCTCGGCGAGCATGCCGAAGCCCTCGATGAACTCCGACTGGATCCGGAGCACCCGCCACGGATCGGTGTGTACCCAGTCCGACGGCCCACGGCTGTCCAGCAGCCGCTGCTCGGAGGTGGACTGCTGCACCTGGTTCCGCCGCATGACGATCGGGCCGCGCTGCTGGTGACCGACCGCACGGTCGGGGTGGATCGAGGGTTGTTCTTCCATGTCCCCAGATTAGGACCTGGGGACGCGACAGACCCGCTTATGCCGGGTCGGTCAACCAACTCCTCAACCGTTGTTCACACAGCTCGATGTCGGCCTCCGGCACGAATTCATCCTGCTTGTGCGCATACAGGGGGTCACCGGGCCCGTAGTTCACCGCCGGTACGCCGAGCAGCGTGAACCGTGCGACGTCGGTCCATCCGAACTTCGGCTTCGGCTCTCCCCCGACCACCTGCAGGAACGCGGCCGCAGCCGGCCGCTCCAGCCCGGGCAGCCCACCAGGAGCAGAGTCCGTGACAGCGATGTCGTACCCGTCGAAGACCTCACGCAGGTGCGCCTCGGCCTCGGCCTCCGACCGGCTCGGTGCGAACCGGTAGTTGATCTCCACCGTGCACAGATCCGGTACGACGTTCCCTGCGACCCCACCGGTGATTGCGACCGCGTTCAGCCCCTCGCGGTACTCCAGCCCGTCGATCGGCACCCGCCGCGGCTCGTACGCCGCCAGTCGAGCGAGAATCTCTCCGGCCGCGTGGATCGCGTTGACGCCCATCCAGGACCGCGCCGAGTGCGCCCGCTCACCATGGGTGGTGACCTCGATCCGCATCGTCCCCTGGCAGCCCGCCTCGACCACGGCGTTTGAGGGCTCCATCACAACCGCGAACACGCCCTCAAGCAGCTCCGGGTTGGACTGGGTCAGCTTGAACAGCCCGTTGCGCTCGGACTCGATCTCTTCGCAGTCATAGAACACGTAGGTGACGTCCCGGTTCGGCTCGGTCAGCGTGGCTGCCAGCCGCAGCCCGACCGCGACTCCGCCCTTCATGTCGCACGCCCCGAGCCCGTGGATCAGCCCGTCCGCGCGGCGAGCCGGCAGGTTGGCGTTCAGCGGCACTGTGTCCAGGTGCCCGGCGATGACGATCCGCTCGGCCCGTCCGAAATCGGTCCGCGCCACCACGGTGTTCCCGTGCCGAAAGACCTTCAGATGCGAGTACGCCGAGAGCGCCGCCTCCACCTGGTCGGCCAGCGGCTCCTCGGTCCCACTGACCGACGAGATGTTGACCAGCGCCTCGGTCAGGTCGGGTCCGGACACGGTCAGATCAAGAGTCATGGGTCAATGCTGGACGAAGACGCAGAACTCGTTGCCTTCGGGGTCGGCGCAGATGTGCCAGCCGATCTCGTCGTCCTTGGGCCGCAGCAGCGTGGCACCGGCGTCCAGCACCGGCTGGAGGGCGGAGGCGGTGACATCCCAGTGCACACGGTTCTTCACGCTCTTCGGCTCGGGCACGGGGATGAACACCCAGTAGCCGAACGGCAGACCGGGAACGTTCTCCAGCCAGTACCACGGCTCGTCCGCCGAACTCTTGACCTCGCCACCGACCACTCCGGCCCACCACTCGGCCTGCGCCTTCGGGTCGACCGAGTCGACCACCAACTCGATCAGCCGGTACGCCGGGTCGCCCTGCCGCACGAAGCCGCAGAACTCTCCGCCCTCCGGGTCCGTCAGCACTGTCCAGTGCGAGTGCTCCGCTCGCACGGTCGCCCCGGCCGCGACCAAGTCCTCGATCGACCCCGTGTGCACATCGAGATGCACCCGGTTCTTCTCCGCGCGGACATCGCTGACTGTGTTGATCCAGATCGTCTTCTCGGGCGTGTCGCCGACCAGCACAGTCGGATTGTCGGCCGGCACCGTCAGCCCGAGCACCCCGGCCCAGAACGCCACCATGGTGCTCGTCGCGTTCGCGTCGACGCACAAGTCCTTGAACCGAGCCACCGTCATGCCATCAGGCTAACCACGCCGTGCCTCAAATTTGGGAGCTCGATCTGACTTAGGGTCGAGGGTGTGACTGACCTGCGGACCCGGCTGCGCGCTGTGCCGACTCTGACCGGCGCTCCCCCGCAGTTCGATCCGGCGGCGGCTCCGGAGTCGCCGCATGAGCTGTTCGTGGACTGGTTGCTGACTGCGGTCGATCAGCACGTGCCCGAGCCGCTGGCGGCCACCGTCTCCACGGTGCGCACTGACGGACGGCCGAACGCGCGGGTGCTGATCCTGAAGGACGTGACCGAGGCCGGCTGGCAGTTCGCCTCGACAGCGACCGCCCCGAAGGGCACCGAGCTGGCTGCCTCGCCGTACGCCGCTCTGACGTTCTACTGGATTCCGCTCGGCCGCCAGGTGCGCATCCTGGGTCAGGTCGAACCTGCTGCCCCAGACGACTCAGCACGTGACTTCTTGAGCCGGCCGGTGTCATCCCGCGCCATGGCACTGGCGGCGCGACAGAGCGACGTACTGGCTGATCCGGCTGAGGTTGCGACCGCTGTGGCGGAGCAGACCGCGAAACTGACTGCCGATCCAGGCCTCGTCGCCGCAGACTGGACGCTGTACACGCTGCGCGCTGACGAGGTGGAGTTCTGGCAGGCGGATCCGGACCGCCGTCACCTCCGCCTGCGGTACCGCCTGACCGATACCTGGACGAAGGAGCGCTTGTGGCCCTGATCGACGTGAAGACCGCTGCGGCTCGGCTGACCGAGCTCGTGGACGGCCTGGACGAGACCACCGCCCGCGGCGACTCTCTGCTGCCCGGTTGGACACGCGGACACCTGATCACCCACGTAGCGAACTTCTCGTACGCCTTCACCCGCCAGGTCGAGTACGCCCTCCGTGGCGAGCTCGTCGAGGTCTACGACGGCGGCCGCCCCGCCCGGAACGCTGCCATCGACGCGGGCGCCGACCGCCCGGCCGCAGTGCTCGTCGAGGACCTCAGCCAAGCCGTCACCGGGCTCCTGGCTGCCTGGGACCGCGTCGGCCCAGACGACTGGTCGCGGCCGATCTCACATCGCAACAGCACCCTCGCTCACGGCATCGATGCCACCTGGCGCGAGCTGGAGATCCACACCAGCGATCTAGGCCTCGGTGCGACGCCAGACGAGTGGCCTGCCACTTTCTGCGCCCATCTGCTCGACTTCCTCCGCCCTCGCACGCCGAAGGGCGTCCACCTGGTCCTGCAACCGTCCGACGGCCCGGTCTGGGAGGACGGCACCGGCGAGGAGCGCGTTCTGACCGGCACGCTCACCTCACTCACCGCCTGGTACGCCGGGCGCCCGACCACCACACCGGTCGAGGGCCCAGAACCAGAGCTCCTGCCCTACCCCTAACCGTTGCGCAGTGCTGCACATATCTGAATGATGTAGGCATGAATGCGCACTGGAAGTTCGTGCTCTGTGATGCCCTCGCCAAGGTGCACCCAGCCCAGGATCCGCGGCCGGCTGATGCGGCAACCCGGTTCTCGGCGTTCCTGGGCGAGCCGGCCTCGTTCCAGCTCGCCTATCGAGCACCGCTCACCCCGAGCCCACTCCACGTCCGAGTGGAGGGTGCCGCCGCCGACCTCGTCGCGGTGGCGAGCGTGGAGCTCGTCCAGTGCGATCTGCTCGCCTTCCCGGAGCACGATGACGGCTACCAGTGGGACGAGCCAGGGCTCTATCCGGATGTACTGCGGCCAGTGTCGAACGGAGAGATTCCGGTGCGGCCGGACAGTTGGGCTGCACTGTGGTTCGACGTCAGGACCACCGACCCAGCGCGGGCTGACGCTCATGAGCTCACAGTCGTGCTGAGCTCGGCCGGAACCGAGCTGTACCGACAGGCGGTGACTGTTGAGCTCACAGGAGTGGAGCTACCGCCACTCGACATCGTGTCGAGCCACTGGATGCACGTCGACGCACTGGCCGACCACTACGGCGTACCGGTTTTCAGTGCAGAGCACTGGAGCCTGATCGACCGGTTCATGGCTTCGGCCGCCGAGATGGGGGCGACGTCGCTGCTCACCCCGGTGTGGACGCCGCCGCTCGACACTGCGGTCGACTCGTATCGGACCGTCGTACAGCTGATCGACATCACTGCTACTGACGACGGGTACGAGTTCGGCTTCGACCAACTGCGGCGCTGGCTCGAGTTGTGTCGTCGCAACGGGATCACTGGCGTCGAGGTCGCGCACCTCTTCACTCAATGGGGCGCGAAGGCCACACCAGGCATTCTGGTGAGCGGTCAGCGCACCTTCGGCTGGGACGTCGACGCGACTGACCCGCGGTACCGGGACCTGATGCAGGCTCTGCTGCCAGCACTCCAGGCAGTGCTCGACGAGGAGTGGGACCGCGAGCATGTGGTCTTCCACATCTCCGATGAGCCGTCAGGTGAGGAAGGACTCGCCAGCTATCTCGCTGCGAAGGCATCCGTCGCCGATCTGCTGAAAGGCTGGACAGTCGTCGATGCGCTGAGCGAGCACTCGTTCTGGACCTCGGGTGCGGTCGAGCTGCCGGTAGTCGCGACCGACCACGTTGAGCCGTTCCTCGCCGACCGCCCGGAGCGGCTATGGGTCTACTACTGCGTCAGCCAGAACCGTGACGTCGCCAACCGCTTCATCGGCATGCCCTCCGCCCGCAACCGCGCCATCGGGCATCAGCTCTTCGCAGCCGGCGTGGATGGCTTCCTGCACTGGGGTTTCAACTTCTGGTACAGCCAGTACTCCGTCCGGCAGGTCGATCCGTTCACGGAAACCTCAGCCGGCGGCGCGTTCCCGTCCGGAGACCCGTTCATCGTCTACCCCGGCACAGACGGTACGCCGTGGCCGTCGCTCCGGCACCGGGTCTTCGCCCAAGCCATCTGGGACCACCGTGCGCTGCAGGCTGTCCGCACCAGCCACGGTCTTGACGCAGCACTCGACCTCATCGACCCCGATCGCTCACTGCGCTTCAACCGGCCGGTGCTCAACCCTGAGCACTACTACGAGGCCCGCCAGCGCATGGTCGCCGCACTCACTTGAGACCGGTTGTCTTCATCGCATCGACCAGCCGGCGCTGACCGGCCACAAAGACCACCACTGTCGGGATAGCCGCGATCACTGCGGCCGCGAGGATCAGGTTCCAGGCTGAGGCGTACTGACCCTGCATGCCGGAGACGCCCAGCTGGATGACGCGGAGGTCTGGGTTCCGAGTGATGGTCAGCGGCCAGAGGAACGCGTTCCAGTTGGCCAGGAAGAACAGCACCGACAGCGATGCAAGCGCTGGACGGCTGAGCGGGAGGATGACACTCCAGTACCGACGCCAGTAGCCGCAGCCGTCCAGGTCGGCTGCCTCCTCCAGCTCACGCGGGATGTTCAGGTAGTACTGGCGGAGCAGGAAGATGCCGAAGGCATGGAAGATGCTCGGCACGATCAGTCCGGCGTAGCTGTCCAGCAGTCCGAGCTGCTTGGCGACCAGGAACAGCGGCACCAGGATCACCGGTAGCGAGACGAGTAGCGTCGACATGATGCCGGAGAAGATCAGCCCACGACCAGGGAACCGCAGCCGGGCCAGGGCGTAGGCCGCCATCGAGTGGAAGAACAGTGCGACCACAGTGACCGTGATCGACACGATCGCAGAGTTCAGCATGAACCGCGGCATCGGGATCTTCAGCAGCACGTACTGGAGATTGCCGAGTGTCCAGCTCGACGGCCAGCCGAAATCGAAGACGTCCTCGGCCGGTTTGAGAGCACTGATCACAATCCAGAGCAGTGGTAACACCGCGATGATCGCGAGCACGTGGGCCAGGATCGGCAGAAACTTAATCCTCATCGAATCGGCCTCCTCGGGTGACGCCGAACATCAGGCCGGTACAGAGCACGAGAATCGCGACGACCACGGTCGTCAGCGCGGCGGCGTACCCCAGGTTGTTGAAGGTGAACGCCTGCTCGTAGATGTAGAGCACGACAGTGCTTGTCGCCCGGGCCGGACCGCCCTTGGTCAGCACGAAGACCAGGTCGAACGCCTGCAGACCAGTCACGGCACCGATCGTCGAGTTGACCACGACGAAGAAGCTGGTCGGGCGGAGCAACGGCCAGATCACAAACCGGAACCGTTGCCACGAGCTCGCGCCGTCGATCGCGGCCGCATCCTCCAATTCGCGCGGTACGTCCTTCAGCCCAGCCAGGAAAACGAGCATCTGATACCCCATCAGGAACCAGACGCTGATCACCACATAGGTGCCGAGGGCAAGCGACGGCGTACCGAGAAAGGAGACGTCGCCGAGGCCGAGTGGCGCGAGCAGCTTGGAGAGCGCGCCGCGCTTGTCCACCAGCAGGAACTGCCAGATCAAGCCGACCACAACGAGGCTGACCACGTTCGGCAGGAAGAACGCCGCGCGCACCCAGCCGATGCCCTTGAAGTGATTGCGGACCAGCATCGCCAGCGCAAAGCTGACCACGAACGCGATCGGGACAAAGGTCACCACGTAGACCGCGGTGACCTTCAGCGAGGCGAGCAGCTGGTCGTCGCCGAACATCAGCTTGTAGTTCGACAGACCGGTGTACTGATAGTTGCCGAAGCCATCGACCTTGAAGAACGCGACGCCGAACGCAAGCACCATCGGGATGACGACAAACGTCAGCAAACCAAGGGCATCGGGCGCAAGGAACGCGTACGCCGCCAATGCCTCCCGCCGCTTCCTGGTCATCGCACGCCGTCCCATCAGCTGATCGGCGCGCCCTGGTAGGTTTTCAGGAAGGTGTCGATCCGCCCTGCTGCGTCAGCCGCGGCCTTGGCCGGATCGGTGGCGTTCAACTGGCAGGCCTGGATCGCGTCGGCGATCGGCTGATAGACCTCCGGCGGGAAGCGCGGCTCAGGCTTCCCGGTCGGCGCGATCTCACTGACGAACTTCTTCAGCGCACCGTCGTCGAACGCACCCTTGGCATCGGCCGCCGCCTGGACCGACTTGCGCGGCGGCACGTTCGTCTTCACCACCGTGTTCCACTGCCGCTGCCGCTCGATCCCGGCCGCATCGGTCGAGCCGAGCGCCCACGCGATGAACTTGGCCGCCGCCTCCGGATTCTTGCCCTTGGAGTTGGCGACAAACGCCCAGCCGCCGAGGTCGGTCGCGGGCCGGCCGCCATCCGGCATGGGGTGCGGAATGACGCCATACTTGAAGTTCTTGGCCTTGGCGCGCAGGTCGGCGACCGCCCAGATGCCGCTCTGCTGCATCGCGGCCGCGCCGGAGCCGAGGTTCGAGACGACGTCACCACCGCCGTCACCGAGAGCCTTGCGCGGGGCAACCTTGTGCTGAATGGTGTCCTGCCAGAACTTCAACGCCTGTACGGCGGCCGACGAATCGAACGCGACTTTGCCGTCCTTGATCGGGGCGCCGTCACCTTGCCAGAGGAACGGGTACCAGGTGAAGTTCTGGTAATAGCCGGGCAGGGTTTCGAACATCACGCCGTACCGGTCTTTGCCGGTGAGTTTCTCAGCGACCGCTAGCGTTTGATCCCAAGTCTTCGGCAGATCGGCTTCGGAGAGCCCGGCCTTCTCGAAGGCAGTTTCGCTGTAATACATGGCGAGTGGCTCGATCTCCATCGGCAGGCCGTAGACCTTGCCGTCGACGCTGCGCGCCTCAAGCAAGCCCGGCAGGTAGTCAGCCTTGGACTCGGCCGACAGCGCGGAGCCGAGGTCCTGCAGGACATTTCCGTTGTAGTAGCGCAGGAAGTCACCCGGGCTGATCAGGAAGATGTCAGGGCCCTGACCGGACTGGAACGCGGTCTGCAGCGTGGTCCCATTCAGGTAGTCCTTGCCGGGGATGTAGCGCAGCTTGACCTTGACGTCGTTGTTCTTGTTCCACTCGTCGACCATCGCCACGAACCACTTGCTCTGCGGGCCCTGATCGTCGGACGGGCCGTAGAAGTTCCAGAACGACAGCTCCTTGCCGTCGCCGGCCGAACCATCACAGGCCGAGAGCAGCGGCGCGGCGGCGAGGGCGCCCAGGACGGTACGGCGGCGAAGTCGCGCAGGGGAAGGTGTTGCGGCCATCAGCTGCTCCAGGGAATGTGGGCAATCGATTTCTCGCAATCTACGATCGAGGCCCGAGGTGGTCAAGAGCGGGCGCCGGGCCAATGTCGTCGACTCCGGGCTTTCTGCCCGCAGGCAAGGGATTCGACCATGATTGAACCGTTGACACTGCTCCACCGCGATCCCTATCCTGCGCCTACTCATTGGAAATCGATTTCTCAGAATCGGGGTGCCGGGATGCCCGTTGTGCCCGAGCGGGTGGAGCGTGGCCTGCAGGCGGCACGGATGGCGATCGAGACCGAGGCCGCGGCCGTGTCGGCGCTGGCCGACCGCCTCGACGGCGTCTTCCTCGACGTACTGATCGCTGTTGCGGCCTGCGAGGGGCACCTCGTGGTCACCGGTCTCGGCAAGTCCGGGCTGGTCGGGCGGAAGATCGCGGCCACGCTGGCGAGCACCGGCACGCCGGCCACTTTCATCCACTCCGGTGATGCGTTGCACGGGGATTCCGGCGCGGTCACGACCCGCGATCTCGTGCTCGCACTGTCCGCGTCCGGGGAGACCGCCGAGGTTTGCGCGTTCGCGCGGATGCTGCGGGAGCGCGACATCCCGGTGATCGCGATGACCGGCGCTGAGGACTCGACGCTCGCCCGGCTGGCGACGTACACGCTGGACACGATGGTGTTGCGCGAAGCCGATCCGCTGAATCTTGCGCCGACCGCGTCCACCACGGCGTCGCTCGCGATGGGCGATGCGCTGGCGTGCGCGCTCGTCGTACTGCGGGAGTTCAGTCAGCACGACTTCGCGCGCTTCCATCCGTCTGGTGCCTTGGGCAAGCGTCTGGCCGGGGAGGACCGGTGAAGTACGACGTGTGCGTGCTCGGGTCGTTCATGAAGGACCTCGTGGCGAGCGCGGAGCGACGGCCGATGCCCGGGGAGACGTTGCACGGAACGGGATTCGCGGAGTTCCTCGGCGGGAAGGGCGTCAACCAGGCGATCGCCGCCGCGCGGATGGGTGCGCGGACGGCGATCGTCGGGACCATCGGAAGCGACCGGTACGGCGAGGAGTTCGTCGAACTGCTCACCGGGGACGGCGTCGATGTGTCGCGGATCGTCCGGCACCCGTCGCTCGGGACCGGGGTCGGCCTGCCGCTCGTCCTTCCCGACGGCGGAAACTCGATCATCATCGTGTCCCGGGCCAACGCAGCGATCACACCGGCGGATGTCGAAGCGGCGGCCGATGTTCTGGCGGCTAGTCGCGTGCTCAGCGTTCAGTTGGAGCTGCCGATCGAGGCGAGCGCTGTTGCTTTGCAGCTGGCCGCGGCCGCTGGGGTGACGACGATCCTGACACCGGCGCCGGTTGGTCCGATCGACGTGCGGTTGATGGCGGACGTGGACATCCTGGTGCCGAACGAGGTCGAGGCGGCCGCGCTGACCGGGCTGGACTGTGACGACGAGACGCAGGTGCCGGTGATTGCCCGCAAGCTCGCGGACGAGTGGGATCTGCGGGGGTGCGTGGTGACGCTCGGGGCGCGAGGAGCGTTTGTGGTCGACCGTTCATCCGGTGCCGAGGTGTGGGTTTCCCCGCATTTGGTCAGAGCCGTCGACACGGTCGGGGCCGGGGATGCCTTCTGTGGCTCACTCGCCGCTTCGCTGGCATCGGGAGCAGACCTGGTGGCCGCCGTACGGCTGGCCAACGCCGCCGGCGCGCTGTCCACAACCGTGAACGGCGCCGCCGTATCGGCGCCCGTCCGCGCTGCGGCACTTGCATTACTGGAGCCTGACTCGCTGTGAGACCGTTTGGAGTTAGAGTTCGGTCCTCACGGGCCAACGATCTCCAGCAGGGGGCGGGTATGACGACGATCTACGACGTCGCGCGGAGGTCCGGGGTGTCCCCCGCCACGGTCTCCCGCGTGCTCAGCGGCCGGCGGAACGTGGACCCGGAGCTGTCCGAGAAGGTGCGCACGGCGGTGGCCGAACTCGGGTACCGCCCGAACGGCGTCGCCCGGAACCTGCGCAAGTCCCGGACGAACCTGTGGGCCGTGGTGATCTCCGATATCGAGAACCCGTTCTTCACCTCGCTCGTGCGCGGGCTCGAGGATGTTGCGCAGACCGAGGGCTACCACGTGGTGCTGTGCAACTCCGATGAGGATCCGGAGAAGGAGGCGGCGTACGCGTCCGCCGTACTGACCGAGCAGATGGCCGGGGTCGTGATCTCGCCGACCGCGACCGCCGAGGGCGTGCAGCAGCTCGCGGACGCGAATACCCCGATGGTTCTGATCGACCGCCGCGTCGAGGGCGTCGAGGCGGACACCGTGCTGGTGGACAACGAACACGGCGCCCACGAAGGCGTCAAACACCTCATCGACGGCGGCTACCGCCGCATCGCCTGCATCACCGGGCCGCGCAAAGTCAGCACCGCGATGGACCGCCTCGCCGGCTACCGCTCGGCCCTCAAAGCGGCCGGCATCAGCTACGACAAAGACCTCGTCCGGCACGCCGACTTCCGCGAAGCCGGCGGCTACGCCGCCATGGAAAGCCTCCTCGCCCTCCCCGAACCCCCCGAAGCCCTCTTCGCCGCCAACAACCTGATGACCGTCGGCGCCCTCGAATGCCTCGCCAAAAAAGGCCTCCGAGCCCCCCACGACATCGCCGTCGTCGGCTTCGACGACATCCCCTGGGCCGACCTGGTCGTCCCCAGCCTCACCACCGTCGCCCAACCCACCTACGAACTCGGCCGAACCGCCGGCACGCTCCTCAAAGACCGAATCGCCTCCCCCGGCCGCCCACCCTCCACCGTCACCCTCCGCACCGAACTCCACATCCGAGCCACCTCAGCACCTCGCAGATAACGACACCGCCGCGCAGCGGCAGCCACCCTTGAGCACCCATCAGTCACCCGACACCCGCCGAAACGCCTGAACCGTGCTCAAAGCCGTGCACCCGGCCCGCTTTGAGCACCCACCAGTCACTTTCCGGCCGGATCCGTGACTGGCCCGTGCTCAAAGTCGTACTGGCGCTCGGCTGCCGCGCGTCAGTTCGCGGGGAGCGTGAGGATTTCGGGGCCGGTTTCGGTGATGGCGATGGTGTGTTCGGTGTGGGCTGTGCGGGCGCCGGTGGCGCTGCGGAGGGTCCAGCCGTCGGGGTCGGTGATGAGGTCGGCGGTGTCTTGCATGACCCAGGGCTCCAGGGCCAGGAGGAGGCCGGGGCGGAGTTTGTAGCCTCGGCCGGGGCGGCCGGTGTTGGCTACATGGGGGTCTTGGTGCATGGTCGAGCCGATGCCGTGGCCGCCGAAGTCGAGGTTGATGGGGTAGCCGGCGGCTTTGAGGACGGTGCCGATGGCGTTCGAGATGTCGCCGACGCGGGCGCCGGGGGTGGCGGCGGCGATGCCGGCGGCGAGGGCGCGTTCAGTGGCGGCGATGAGGGCGAGGCTTTCGGCGGGCTGGGTGTCGCCGACGACGAAGCTGATGGCGGCGTCGGCGGCTACGCCGTCGAGGAGTACGGCGAGGTCGAGGGTGAGGAGATCACCGTCGGCGAGGGTGTAGTTGGTCGGCTTGCCGTGCAGTACGGCGTCATTGACCGCCGTACAGATGTAGTGACCGAACGGGCCGCGGCCGAACGAAGCCTCGTAGTCGACGTAGCAGGACTGCGCCCCGGCGTCGGTGATCATCGCCTTGGTCCACTGGTCGATGTCGAGCAGGTTGGTGCCGACCTCGGCCCGGCCCTTCAGCGTCTGCAGGATGGTGCCGACCAAGGCACCGGTCTTCCGCGCTCGGTCGACTTCAGCCGGACTCAAGATCTCGATCATGCAGGCGTCCCTCTCACGCAAACCAATAACTATCCCGGTACTATAATCCCTGTCATGGTCAGGTTGCCGCTCACCCCCACCGAGATCGAGCGTGGACAGCGTCTCGGCGCGCTGCTCCGTCGCGCCCGGGGTGACCGCTCGATGCTCGACATCGCGCTCGCGGCCGGGGTCTCCCCCGAGACCCTGCGCAAAATCGAGTCCGGCCGCGTCGCCACCCCCGCCTTCCCGACCATCGCGGCGATCGCCGACATCCTCGGTCTCTCCCTCGACGAGGTCTGGACCGAGATCAACCCACCCGCCAAACCCACCCCCCGCCGCAGCCGCGAACGCCTCGCCTCCTAGGCCGATGCCCCTTGAGCCTTGGCTGGTGGAGTGGTGCACCCAGAAGCTTGGTGCCCAGCCGGTAGAGGTGCTGCTCGAAGCCTCAGCGGTCAGTGAGGTGTGGGGGCTTCGCCTGGACGACGGGCGCGAGGTTGTGGTCAAACGACGACCGGATGCGAGTCGGCGAGCGGCGACCTGCCTGGCCGTGCATCAGGCGGTTGTTGAGGCCGGGCTGCCCTGCGCTCGACCACTGACCGACATCAGCATCGTGAACGGCCTGGCCGTCCGTGCCGAAGAGTGGCGGCCCGGCGGCGAGGTTGCTCCAGGCAACGACCCCCGTACGGCGGAACGTTCGGCCCGACTGTATGCCGCGGCGATGCGGGTGACCGCCGGCCTGCAGCTGACCCCACCGCTCCCCAATCCGGAATGGGTGCACTGGGATCACAACGGCCCCGGCGAATGGCCGCCGAACCCCCTGCACGACACCCGGCCGGGCGCGAATGAGCTGCCACCGGACTTGGTGGCGATCGCAATCCGCACGCGACAACGACTGCTGAACACCAACCTACGAAACGTCCTCGGCCACGCGGACTGGGAGGCACAGAACCTCCGCTGGAACGGCGAGACGCCGTACCTGATCCACGACTGGGACAGCGTGGCCTGGCTGCCAGAGGCAGCCTTAATCGGTGCCGCCGCAGGAGCCTTCGCCAGCAACCAGACACCCACCCTCGCCCCACTAGCCAGCTCAGAAGCGTTCCTGAACGTCTTCCCCCACCTAACACCGGACGAGCTAGAGGTCGCCTGGGCAGCCAGCCTCTGGCCAGCTCTCCACAACGCCCGCGCCGAGATCCTCTGGAACCAACCACCCGTCGCCCTCACCGCCCTCCGCGAGCAAGCCGAGGCCCGCCTCCACCGAGCAGGCGTACAGACGGACTGTTAGTAGTGCCCCGGGACTGACATCCACAGGCGTAGCGCGGGTGCGGAATCCATTGCCGGGCCGACTACTAACAGTCCTTGTGTACACCTTTCAGTGCAGGAGCTCGATCTGGGTGAGCGTGACCGGGGTGGGGAAGGTCAGGCGGTAGTGCTGGTAATCGCCGGGTGTCGGGATCTGGAAGGGGCGGACCTGGTGGCGCCAGGTGAAAATCTCACCAGCCCGCTCGTCCAGGACCGACCAAGTCGACCCGTCGACGGAGGCCTCGAGCCGCCAGCCAGTCGGGTCGCTGCCAACCGCACCTGCCGAGGTGAGGGTGTAGAAGGCGGCAGTGGCCGACTCAGCCAATGACCACGAGACAACGGAGTCGACGGAAGCCTCGGTCGCCGAGGTGTTGTCGAAGAGCGGACCTCCGGCCGGGATCAGATCGACAAGCGGCGCCGGCACCGCCGAGGACAGCGACGGCGGGGACTGCAACGAGCCCCAGTCGGACGGCTCGGCGCCCAGCACGAACTCAACAGTCGACGCAGCCTGCAAGGCAGCATCAGTGATCGATGCCACCGGCAACGACTTACCGTCGACCCGCACCTCCTGAACATAAGGGTGCGAAGCATCCGAGGCTGTGATCACCAACGGCGTACCGCCGATCGGCGAAACCGTGACGCGCGGGAACAGCGGCGACCCGATCGCGTACTCGGGCGCACCCACTCGCAACGGGTAAAGACCCAGCGCAGCAAAGAGATACCAGGCCGACATCTCCCCGTTGTCCTCGTCGCCCGGATATCCCTGGCCGATCTGCTCCCCGACGTACAGGCGGTCGAGGACTTCGCGCGCGATGGCCTGCGTCTTGTGCGGAGCGCCCGCGTAGTTGTACATCCACGCGATGTGATGCGCCGGCTGGTTGCTGAAACCGAACTGCCCCATCCGGACGGCCTGCGCCTCGAGCATCTCGTGGATGACGATGTCGTAGGTGCCCTTCTTGGTCGCCAGTTCCGGCGTCGCGAAGAACTCGTCCAGCTTGGCCTCGAGCCCGGCCGGACCGCCGTACAGACCGGCCAACCCCACCGGGTCATGCGCGACATGGAAGGCGAAGTTCCATCCGTCGGTCTCGGTGAAGTCGCCGCCCCATTCGCACGGGTCGAACTCCTCCGGCGTCTGAGCGAACTCCCCATCGGCCCGGCGGCCCTGGAAGAAGTTGATCGCCGGGTCGAACAGCAGCACGTAGTTCTGCGAACGCCGATACAGGTACGCCGCTTCCTCGCGCAACCGCTCTCGCCGCTCAGCCGGAACAGAAACGTCATCAGCCAGCCGAGAAGCCATCGCCGCAAGCCCGAAGTCGTTCAGATACGCCTCGAGCGACCACGACACGCTCTCTTCGGTGTCGTTGCTGACATACCCGTTGAAGAACCCGGTCGTGGCCCCCTTCCGCCCAACCTCCGTCTCCGTCGGTACGACGGTCGCGTTCCGCAGCCCCGCGTCATACGTGGCCAGCGGATCCGGCAGCTCGACCCCGCGCAGATAAGCATCCGCGAACGAGACGTCGGACGAGGTCCCCGTCATACAGTCCGCATACCCCGGCGACGACCACCGCGCGATCCACCCACCATCGCGGTACTGCTGCACAAACCCGTCCACCAGCTCAGCGCTCAGCGTCGGGTAGAGGAACGCGTACGCCGGCCACGCCGTCCGGTACGTGTCCCAGAAGCCGCTGTTCACATACATCTTCCCGGGCTTCACCACCGCCTTGCCGTCGACGGTCGGGGTGACCGGACTGGCATACCCGTACGACGGCTCCTCGGCCGTGCCCGTGTTCTCGAAGTGCGAGTTCGGGTAGAGGTTGAGTCGGTAAAGGTTGCCGTAGACCGTGCGCAGCTGCGGTTCGGTCGCGCCCTCCGGCCGGATCACCGCCAGCCGCTCGTTCCAGATCGCGTTGGCAGCCTGCTGAATCTCCTCGAACGACCGGCCCTCCAACTCCAGCGACAAGTTGTGCTGGGCTTGTTCCACACTGATGAACGACGTCGCGATCCGCAGCGTCACCTCGTCAACGTCAAAGGTGCAGGCCCGCGCATTCGCCCGCCCGCCGTCGGCCGCGCCAAAGGTCGCGACTTCCGAAAACACGCCGTAGCAGAACATCCGGGTCCGCCCGGCCTCCGCGCCGTTCTCGACCCAGCCCGTCAACGCGCCGCCGTCGTAGGCGAAGGAACCGTTCTCGTCGATCGTGTCGAAGACCAGGTGCCGCCCTGCAGCATCGGAAGGAAAGCTGAAGCGGAAGATCGCGCCATGATCCGTCGGCGCCAACTCAGCCGACAGGCCGTTCGTGAAGCGCACCGAGTAGAGATCCGGCCGCGCAACCTCGTCATCGTGCCTGAACGCCGCGGCCCGCTGCTTCGGGTCGCCCAGGGGCGTAGCCGCGGCAACCGGCATGATCGTCAGCTGATCCCGGTCGCCCATCCACGGGCTCGGCTGGTGCGAGAACGTCAACCCCTGCAGCTCAGTCAGGTTGTCGGCGTTGTTCAGCCGGTGATACTCATACGCCCACCGGTACGTCGACGCGTCCGTCACCGGCGTGATGAAGTTGAACCCGTTCGGCCAAGCCGTGATCGGCAAGTTGTTGCCGCGGGAAAACGCGAAACTCGTGTTGGTCCCGCGCCGGGAATCGACATACGCCGCCAGGTCCGACCCATCGAGTCGCGGCGGAGCCGGTCCGAGCTCGACATCGTCGATCCACCCCGCGAACGCCGTACCGGAGGTCGGTGCGTCAACAGTCAGTACGACGTCCGCGACCGTCTTGCCGGCCGCGACATCGAGACCCACCTGGACGTCGTTCCACTGGTTGGCGTAGAGGACCTTCGCAGCTCCCTGCCCAGACGCGTGGAAGGCATTCCCGTACTGATCGGTCGCGCCGACCTCCGACAACCGCGTCCCGTCGGTGAACACGAGGTCCACCGCGACGTACGTCGCGTCGTACTCGAGCCGCTCGTCCAGCTCCGGATACACCTTGTAGCGCAACCGTTCACCCCGCTCGACCACCCCCGCGGTCACGCTCAGCGATACTGCGTGCCGCTCACCGGTTGTCCCGGCGTAACGGACCGCATCCACGCTACTGAAACCCGCCTGCGGGCTGGTCGGGCCACCCGGCCCTCCACCTGTCTCAAGGATCACGGCGGCAATGTTAGAACATTTCAGTGCGGCGGGTCAGGGGGTACGTTTCCATCTCGAATCCAGGCCACGTAGTCCCGAGCGGCCTCAGCGTCCGGCCGCAGCCGCAACCCGGCTTCCAGCGCCCGCGCGTTGTCCAGCTGGAAGAGCCCGTCATCCTCCAGATGAAAGCGATCGACGGCAGGCTCCCAGTCCATCGGCAGTGCAGCCGGTACGACGGACTGCCAGGCCGCGGCGAGTTCGGCCATCGGCTGCGACGGCCCGACGACGTTGAACGCCCCGGACACTTCCAGCAGCAGGAAATCGGCCAGGTCCCGCGCATCGACGTACTGGACCGGTTGGCCGGGCCGCGCCGCACACTCCATTCGGGTGCCCTGGGCAAGCGCCGTACCCCAGTTTCCGAAGTCCGGGTTGTAAGGCCCAACCACAAACCCCGACCGTACGGCGGTCGTCCGCGACCCGAAGGTGGCTGCGAGCAACGATTCGCAGCGAACCTTCGACGGCCCGTAGAGGTCCATCCTGAACTCGTTGTCCGGGGCACCAACCGGCCAAGGCAACAACGCCCCCGACTCGTCCTGTCCGGGCGTCACCTTGTCCGTATACACCCCGATCGTGGACATGAAGGTGTAGTGGCCGACCCGGTCCCGCAGCACCTCGGCACTCAACCCCACATCGCGCACGACGAGCCCGGACATGTCGATCACGCGGTCCCACTCGCCCGCGGCCAGCGCTGACGGATCAGCACGGTCGCCGACGATGCGCCGTACATCGGGGAAGAGCGAAGGGTTCGTCGTACCGCGGTTGAAGAGCGTGACGTCGTGCCCCAAACGCAGCGCCGCCTCGACAACGTGCCGGCCGAGGTTCTTCGTGCCGCCGAGAACGAGCAGCCTCATGACAGCTGCTCGACGAGATCGGTGAGCTCAGCCAGCAGCGGATCAACCCAACTCGCCGATTCGGGGATGGTCTGCAAACCCTCGGTGATCAGGAAATTCAGCGCTCGCAGGCAGAAAGCCCCTCCTCCGACCAAGAACTGCCGGTCGACGAGGAACGGATCAGCACCCGAAACTGCGACGTACTCGGCAACTATCGACCCGCGGTCGTGGCCGAGGGCAACGGCCTCGCGGATCAGCGTGTAGAGGTCACTCAAGTGCGGTGCGAGATAGGTGAGCGGCCAGTCGACGGCAGTCCAGCGGACTCCATCGGTGACCAGGTTCTTCGGGACGAAGTCTCCGTGGACCACCCGCGACGGCGCCTCCCGATGCAACCGATCCAACGCCTCCGTCAGCGGTGCGACGTCGACGCCGATCCGATCCGCCAGTTCTTTGGCGCGCTCGGGCGGGAAACCGCTCGGCCCGGTGGCAGGCGCCGTACGGATTGAGGCGAGCAGGCCGGCCGCGGCGATGAAGCCCTCGGCCGTTGGCTCCTGCTCCAGCGTCACTCGGCCGACATCCTCGAGCACCATGACCTCGCTGTCGCCGTACAGGAGTCGTGGCGCCGGCAGGTCGAACGGGATCACGAACCGCTCGTACGACGCGGCTTCGCCGGACTGGGTGTCGGTGCCGCGTTTCGCGATCACACTGCGCAGGCCGTACGACAACCGCCAGACCTCGGAGGACGCCCACTGGCGCAGTAGTTCGCCGTGCAATGCATCAAGCGAAGGTGCCTGGGTGGCTTCGAGGACGACGGGTGGCAGCCAGGCAGGAAGCATCGGACGAGTAGATCATGGCGTGCCGGATGCTTCCCAAGGGTTTAGGCCCTAGCTCAGCAGGCTGGGCTGGAACGAGCGGTAGAGCGCCGGCATGGCCTCGATCATGGCCTCTTCGTACTCGAACGGATCGTCGCGGACGAAGACCGTCGTCCGGCCGTCACCGCCCAGCTCGAACGAGTACTGCCCGGTCGCGTCGATACTCGCCACGCAAGCGAGCTGCTCGGTGTGCACCACTTTGTCCCCGGACGCGACGTCCGGCGCGGCGACGATCTCGTGCGTGCCGTCGGTACGACGTACCAGGACCTGGCCGGCTACCTCCATCCAGACCGCGGTTTCGCGGACCGAATGCCTGCGGTCGTAGAAATCGGCCATCGCGTCGGCCGGGGCATCCATGTCGAGGACTTCAAGTGAGCCTGAGCAAGCTGCCAGGTGTCGTCGGAGCCAAGGGTGCAGGCTCTCGACCCACTGCAGGTCTGGGAGGGTCCAGACGGTGTTCGGACAGGGGTAGAGCGACAGCGGCAGGCCGGAGCCGACGATGCGAGCCAACGCAATCGAGTCCTGCACGACCGCCGAAAGATGGATCCGGGCGACCTTCTCCCGGAAGATCTCCGGGGCGCGGTTGAACGCGACCGCCATCGGCCGGGCCGATCCGAACGACAGGAGGTGTACCGGTTCCGGGCTGTCCGCCAGAGCGTGAACGAGCAGGTCGATCCCCCGCTGCTGGGACGGCGGAGCGTCGTACATCCTGTCGTTGGAGTCGCGCATCCGGCCGGCCGGACCCCAGGCGACCGGGACGTTCCGCCCGAAGATCGCGTTCAGCCGGGTGACCACGGCCAGCCCGGGATCGCGGGGACCGTCCAGGATCACCGCCCGGAGGTCGACCTCGGGCAGGCCGAACCCCATCAGGAGATCGACGTTGTCGGACAGGTCCGTGATGCTGATGACGGGGACGGTCATCTCAGCCTCGCAATCCAGATGGGCTACACCTCAAAGACGTAGCCACGGACCGGAAAGTTGCTCAGCGCAGCCGACCAGTTTGTCCGCTGGAACGCGTACCCGGACCCCAGCCACTCACCAACCTCCCGGATCGCGCTGTCGCCAGCGGGCTGCAGGCGGGGAATCCCCGTGCTTGCCGAGGTTGGATGCTCCTATGGATGTCAAGCAGCGGTTGGCTTGGGGTTTGGTTGGCGTAGGACGTAGTAGATCTCGCGGGCGATGAGGCGTTTGAGGCAGCGGATGATGTCTTTCTTTGACAGGCCTTCGGTGGTGCGTTTCGCTGCGTAGGCCTGGGTGCGTGGATCGTGGCGGAGTCGGCTGATGACGATCACGTAGAGCGCTTTGTTGGCTTGCCGGTCGCCGCCTCGGTTGAGGCGGTGGCGGTGGGTCTGGCCA